>CAILEM010000168.1 GCA_903833215.1 uncultured Armatimonadota bacterium | reverse complement strand
TCTTATCTTTCGATTTGATTTCCGTCAGAACTACTTATCTGAACGTTAATTCCTCTATTTCGCTTTCAATGTTCTTCGCTGCCCTTGTCAGGCAACGAGGAGTATTGTAGCCATATTGGACGGCTGAATGTCAAGGCTTAACCTAAGTTTCTTCGAAACAGCGATTCTTTCTTAGGTTCCCCATCGTCTTGATTCTTTTGGACAACCTCACTCTAAAGGCCTTTGAGGTGCTAAGGTTGAACCTAACTCGTGCGAATTCTCTTTACGCTAACCCTTTTCGTCAGTTCCGCTTTGCTGTTCCTTATACAGCCTATGGTGGGCAAGATCATCCTGCCCGCTTTTGGTGGATCCCCCGCTGTTTGGACGACCTCAATGGTGTTTTTCCAAGCCGCTCTCTTAGGTGGATACGCCTATGCGCACTTCTCGACTGCGAAGCTCGGCGCTAAGAAACAAGCTCTCATTCATATCCCGTTGATGGCGGTGGCTCTCATCACCGTTCCGTTCGCGACCCATGTGTCGGGAGGCGCGACTGGCGCGCAGACACCGATGTTCAAAGTTCTCTGGGCTTTGCTGTCATTGGTTGGCGCAGTCTTCTTCGTCGTTTCGGCAGGTGCTCCGCTTATTCAGCGCTGGTTTGCAAGTACCGACGATCCCGACGCGAAGGACCCCTACTTCCTCTATAGCGCGAGCAACTTAGGAAGTATGTTGGCTTTGCTTGCGTACCCCGCCTTTGTTGAACCTCGGCTCAGACTTTCCGAGCAAACTCAACTCTGGGCATACGGCTATGCAGCTCTTGTTGGGTTAATGAGTCTCGCCGCGTTCTTCTTGTACCGGCGCAGCAAGCCACAAGAAGTCATTCACGAAGAGGCGGTAGCGATCGCGCCGATTACCAGCTCCCAGCGTGCGATGTGGATCATGTTAGGGGCAGTGCCATCCAGCCTGTTGTTAGGTGTCACGGCGTATCTAACTTCCAATATCGCACCGATTCCCCTTCTATGGGTCGTGCCTCTCGCCCTGTATCTGCTCACTTTTATCTTCGCCTTCGCCGCAAAGCCAATTGCTTCCGCCACACTTTTATCAAGAGTCTTCCCTCTCGTTCTCACCCCGTTGGCACTTGCCATGATCCTGGAGTCGTCCACGCCGATCATTCCGTTGGCGACCTTCCACCTAGTGACATTCTTCGTTGCGGCATGGATGTGCCACACACGACTTAGTGAATCGAGACCGGATGCGAAGCACCTCACCGAGTTCTATCTCTGGATTTCAGTGGGCGGTGTTGTGGGTGGACTGTTTAATGCAGCGATCGCCCCACTCATCTTCAGCACCCTGATGGAGTACCCACTCGCATTAGTACTCGCCTGCTTCCTCCGTAAGCCGCGCAAGATCGAAGACAACGAACTGCACGCTTGGGACTGGTACTACCCCCTCATTATCGGGTTCTTAACCATCGGCCTCACGTTTCTTGTGAAATCCATAAAGATGGAGCCAGGCACGACTCGAACGGTGTTAGCCATTGGCTTACCTGCGGTTCTCTGCTTCCTCGCAGTGGATCGACCTAAGAAGTTCAGCCTTTCTGTCGGTGCTCTGTTCCTCTCGGCTTTCGCGATGCACACCTCGTCCGATGGATCGGTTATCTACACAGCGCGTAGCTTCTTTGGCGTCCACCGTATCGTTAGCCAAGCCCACGGAAATCTCTACACTCTCGTCCACGGGACGACAGTGCACGGTCTTCAAGATCGTACACGCCCTACTGTTCCGCTCACGTACTACACTCGCACTGGCCCCATCGGCCAAGTGTTCAAGGAGTTTCACGCCGCCAAAGCCAAAAAGCATGTTGCGCTTGTGGGCTTGGGAGTTGGCACTCTAGCATCGTACGGAGAAGCCGGACAATCGATGACTTTCTTCGAGATCGACCCCGTCGTCAAAGAAACCGCTTCGAACCCCAAGTACTTCACTTATTTGCGCGATTCCAAAGCTGCAGTTGATATCGTGCTAGGCGACGCACGTCTGACCATTGCCGATCAACCCAACAACCGATTCGGTTTGATCGTCCTGGACGCATTTAGCTCCGATGCCATTCCAGTCCACCTGCTCACCAAAGAGGCGTTTCAGCTCTACCTGACGAAGTTGGAACCGCACGGCGTCCTTGCTGTTCACATCAGCAACCGGTATCTCAATCTGGACCCCGTTCTGTACGCCATTTCGAAAGAGCTTGGGCTGTCTGCCATTATCGACGAGGATGAAGGCAAAACTTCGGACGAAGCGCTCCATGGGGAATATGCGTCGATCTGGGTGATGATCGCGCGCGACAAAGCCGACTTCGAAGGACTGAATAAGAACGGTGCCTTCTCGCCGCTGGACCCTCAGCAGAAGACTTTGGCCTGGACCGATGACTTCTCAAACGTCTTAGGCGTCTTCAAGCGAAACTCGGACTGAATGATGTTCATGTCCTGATCGAGCAGTCTCGGCACTAACCCGCCGGGCCTGCTCTTCGTACATAGCGCTCCACACCTGAATGTACGACTGCCTGCGATCGCTATCCTCAATAGAGGACTCAAACGACTCATAGTGAACTTCCTTCACTTGAGCCGCAACCCGTTGCGAAACACGGTCTCTGGCGATGTTGGCCTGGAATCGATAGTCCGCACCTGGTCTTTCAAAGACCTCTGCCTCTGGAAACATGCTCTCAATATCGCCGGAGATTCTCCCGCGAACTACCAAGAAGCGATCATCTTGAGGGTGATCGACAATCGAGATAAACGCGTTGCGTGTAAATATCAACATAGCGAATTGAATGAGTCAGCGGAGTCTACCGACTTCTACGTGTTTTGCCAACTGTGAGATTTGCAGCCAAGGCAGTCTCGTGCAACTCAAAGCAAAAAACGGGTCTATGAAGAATCGTGTGGGTTCGCGTAATCTTCTTGCGTGCGTGACACAGATCTTTTCTCTTCGTTGTTGGGTCTGACATCTTCATGGTCAGTGTCTTCGGTGGTTTTGAACGAGGAGTCTCGTACGGTTGAGAT
>CAILEM010000167.1 GCA_903833215.1 uncultured Armatimonadota bacterium | reverse complement strand
TTAAGCCTTGACATTCAGCCGTCCAATATGGCTACAATACTCCTCGTTGCCTGACAAGGGCAGCGAAGAACATTGAAAGCGAAATAGAGGAATTAACGTTCAGATAAGTAGTTCTGACGGAAATCAAATCGAAAGATAAGATCCCGTTAAGTTACCCGATGACAAAGTCATTGGGCGGTGGCCTGAAGCCTGCGAGCTAGTCTCGGTGGCAGACGGACTCCACGCAAGTGGTTCAAACACCAAATTAGTAAGTCAACCAGCCACTTCGGTGGAATTGGTATAAACTTTCTTCGGAGAGTTTGATCATGGCTCAGGACGAACGCTGGCGGCGTGCCTAAAACATGCAAGTCGAACGGGGGAGCAATCCCCAGTGGCGAACGGCGGAGTAATACATGAGGAACGTGCCCTGAAGACTGGGATAGTCGTTGGAAACGACGGGTAATACCAGATGTGGCGGAGACTTGGCATCAAGTTTCCACTAAAAGGTTTTTCGCTTCAGGAGTGCCTCATGGCCTATCAGGTAGTTGGTGAGGTAATGGCTCACCAAGCCGACGACGGGTAGCGGGTCTCAGAGGATGATCCGCTCGAGTGGGACTGAGACACGGCCCACACACCTACGGGTGGCAGCAGTTGGGAATCTTGCACAATGGGGGAAACCCTGATGCAGCGACGCCGCGTGGAGGATGAAGGGTCTAGGCCTGTAAACTCCTTTTATGGGGAAAGACTTAGGACGGTACCCCATGAATAAGGACCGGCTAACTACGTGCCAGCAGCCGCGGTAAGACGTAGGGTCCAAGCGTTGTCCGGATTTACTGGGCGTAAAGAGCGCGTAGGCGGCTCGTTAAGTGTGAAGTGAAATCTCTAGGGCTCAACCCAGAAACTGCTTTACATACTGGCGAGCTAGAGGGATGCAGAGGTTTGTGGAATTCCTGGTGTAGCGGTGAAATGCGTTGATATCAGGAGGAACACCCATGGCGAAGGCAGCAAACTGGGCATCATCTGACGCTGAGGCGCGAAAGCGTGGGTAGCAAACAGGATTAGATACCCTGGTAGTCCACGCCCTAAACGATGGATACTAGGCGTAAGAGGTATCGACCCCTCTTGTGCCGCAGCTAACGCATTAAGTATCCCGCCTGGGGAGTACGGCCGCAAGGTTGAAACTCAAATGAATTGACGGGGACCCGCACAAGCGGTGGAGCATGTGGATTAATTCGATACTAACCGAAGAACCTTACCCAGACTTGACATCGATCGCAAAGTCCAGAAATGGGCTCCTCCCCCACAAGGGGACGTGAAGACACTTGTTGCATGGCTGTCGTCAGCTCGTGCCGTGAGGTGTACGGTTAAGTCCGCCAACGAGCGCAACCCTCGTCCTGTGTTACCAGCATGAAAGATGGGCACTCACAGGAGACCGCCGGTGTAAGCCGGAGGAAGGTGGGGATGACGTCAAGTCAGCATGGCAGTTACGTCTGGGGCTTCACACATGCTACAATGGGCGCAACAAAGGGCAGCAATACCGCGAGGTGGAGCAAATCCCAAAAATACGCCCCCAGTTCAGATTGCAGTCTGCAACTCGACTGCATGAAGGCGGAATCGCTAGTAAACGCAGGTCAGCTATACTGCGTTGAATACGTTCCCGGGTCTTGTACACACCGCCCGTCAAGTCACTTGAATTGTCTTCACCCGAAGTCCGTGGCCTAACCGCAAGGAAGGAGCGGCCGAAGGTGAGGGGAGTAAGAGGGACTAAGTCGTAACAAGGTACCCGTACCGGAAGGTGTGGGTGGATCACCTCCTTAAAGGATCTGCACTCGATTCTCCAAGCGAGAGTCGACAAATCCAGGTCGAAGCTTTTCTGAACGCCTCTATCCGCTTTTAATGCGAATTTTAACCTGATCGTAAGATCGGGTTATTTTTGTTTTTGAACGGCCATTTCTGGCCAAACACCAACCAAACCCGTAGCCGGCGGTGATTGTACCGACGCAGCAGCCGTTTAGGGTGTATCGCGTTGAATCCAAACAAGGACCCGCCGGTTGGTCCGAACGTCGGTACGATCACCGCCGACTACGGGTCTGGTCGGTGATTGGGGGGTGGCAGACAACCCGAGAGGTCGCGGCGCTTGCTGGCAACCGTTGATTGCTCATCCCTCGCTCAATCACCAGGGGCCACCGTAGTCGTGGGTGATCGTACCCACGCAGCAGCCTCTCGTCCGTCTTCGATCTACCGCAAGTCTCATTGGATCGATCTCAACCTCCAAACCGCCTCATGCCGAGGCATACCAGGTAGCCAAAATGAAGAACCACGAGGGTAGTCGTGATTACTCCGGCAGCCCGCCTTCCGTATCTGGGCGCCAACAGCTTGAAAACCGTATAGAAATTCACCGAGACGAAGTAGAAGGGCATTCCGCCCATAACATCCCGCCAAAAGAACGCGCCGAGATCGGTTATGCCCAGGGCCAGCCAAAAGGCCTTCAGCCTCGTCGCTTCCGGCGCGAAGAATATGTTGATTGCATTCCCCCACCTCCAGATAGCAAGCGCTGCAAATCGTTTAAAACGAAGCACCGACATCATTGTCATAAGCAATCCTCGAGCCCACAGTCAAGCGCTCTGTTTCTTGGCAAGTTCGGTTCTAACGACAGGGCTGTGTACCTGTCCTAACTATGGGCCGGTTTGAACAACGCAAAGACGGATTCGTTCTACGACTTGACGAAGTCTCGCTTGAGGAACTGTGATCGCCTTTCAACTGCACGAAATTCGTGCAGGATCCGTAATTGGCCATTGTCATACAGATTATCAAAAGCACCACTAGACGTCCCAAATGTAGATCGCATCGCACATGCAACTCGTAAAGCGATCGAACCAAGAGCAAGTCTGCCTGGTGTCTTGGTGAGGAAAATAGCCATATGCGATCGACACTGGCCCTTGCAGAAGATCTCCTAACTGCGTGCAAGCCGGTGCAACTCTGCCAGATACAAAGATGAATGAATTCTGGGGAATCCTTCTTGAGACCAGCTTGGCTACCGATTCAGTCACGGAAGATAAGACCCTGTCAGCCTCCAGGAGGCTCCCAAAGATGATTCCTGCCAAGGGAAGGAAGATTCTCATCTACTCCAACTCTGATTTGTTTGGTGTTCTTGACAGAATGGAGTCGGCAAATCCCTCGCTGAGTTGGCCACTGCCCAGAGAGTGAATCCGCTGTGGGATCGCACGTCGGTATGAACACCGAAGGTGTCTTAACAGTCTCTTAAAGCTCAACATCAAACGCCGACACCTCATGAAGATCGCACGCATCATTTCGCCGTCTCCGAACGTAAGGACATTACATATAGGATTACAACTTCGTGAGAAACGACGCTCCAAAGCCCTCTTAGGGCTTCTGTCCCAATGTTTTGGGTAATCAGCTGTTCACTATGAAATCAACAGTTGAACCTATTTAGGCGTCTTAAGCCTTGACATTCAGCCGTCCAATATGGCTACAATACTCCTCGTTGCCTGACAAGGGCAGCGAAGAACATTGAAAGCGAAATAGAGGAATTAACGTTCAGATAAGTAGTTCTGACGGAAATCAAATCGAAAGATAAGA
>CAILEM010000166.1 GCA_903833215.1 uncultured Armatimonadota bacterium | reverse complement strand
CCGCATCCCATCGGCGCGGTACAGATAGTTCGTCGTTGACATGCCGTTGTTGAGCGCCGTCATGCGGTTCATCGCATCCCAGGTGTAACTCGTCGCTCCCTTCGTGAGGCGATTACCAAGCACATCATTCGTGCAAGTCACGCCACCGATCGAAGTCGCCCAGTTCAAGTTGTCGAAACCGAATCGGTCCGATTCCCGGCTGGATCGTAGGACAACGTCGAGGCGTTTTTCGGAAGCCCACCGCGCGGACTCGGATATTGGACTCAGCCATATTTCTTTGCTTGAGTAAAAACTATCAACTAGTGATCGGCCTCAGCCTCATGAGCCGATTGAATTGAGACGATCGCTCGAGATCTAGATGCGACAACCCTCATCATTAATATCCCAAACACGAAGAAGGCCAATCCAACACACACGGCAATATCTCGACTGGCCCTTAATTTTGAATACCTAATCGTGGCGGATCCCGGATTTTGAACCATATACACCACGTTGACAGGACGGCCAGCGGTCTTTGAGTCATCTCGAGTGTCTTCACTATTCACATGCGGTTTGCCGTCGACCCAATAGGCATATTCGATATGAAAAGTTCCGTTCCTATTCATCGTAGCCACTGTTATGCACCCAGTCGTTTGCGAACGAAGGTTATACAGAAGCGGATTGTTCATCGTTATCAGGAATCCAATCACTGCCAGCATTACCCCAACACAAGACAGGATAAAGAAATATGCATAAAGTCGTTTTAAAACCATAGTGCGCGCCAGTGTATTCGTCAAAATGGGTGCTTGGTTCCGCTTGAGACCAAACCCTGGACCTGCCAGAGTCAAATCCACCCGTAGGCGCCTCAGTCAAGGTGTCGATGCCCTCCGCTCCACCACAATTGCCGCTCAGCCTGACTTGCCGCCTGCCATTTGATAATCCTAGAGAATCTTGCGCCGCTGGCCCTTGGGAGTGCCGGACCATTTCTTGCGCAGCAGTCTCGCTAGCTCTGACTTCACCATCAGACTTACCATTGTCGCGACCGCCACTGTGTAGGTTTCCATCAGCCTTCCTTTCCCAAAGAAATCACTCACTTCAATAATAACCACACCAGCAATAATGCCTACTGCATATGAGATCACCTCGAGTAGCGCGATAGAGTTCTTTCCAAGTTGTTCAACGTTGTCTTCGCCGTTATCCGACGAAGCTAAGTAACTTACAAGCGGTTTCATATTCGGAAATGGCATGGGCTTTCTCCTTGTAACAGCTATCCTCCCAAAAGCTCTGCGGCAGCCGCGCCAGCTTCGTCCATTGAGTCCTCATACATTTCGGCCAGAATCCTACCTTGCTCCAATCCATATGCAGTTGCAATCCCAGATAGAATTCCGAAACTCCAGGTCAAGGCTCTTCCTGCCCAGTTTAATCCTTTTGCGCCTACTTCCCTGACGACCTTCATGAGCACGTCTCGGAGCCACCCTGCTGCTGCGCCGCCGACTCCACCTGCGACCGCGCCCTTGAATTCAGTCCAATAGTCCGCTTCACCCTTTTGCATGTCGATGTAAAGAGATAGGACAAACCCTACTAGCATTCCCCCGAGAAAATCGTCTATCGCATCTTTCCCAGACGCGTCTACCTTACCGACCGGATTGTCACCGGCGTAAACGTACCAATTTATGCCGTCATGTTTTGGATCTTCTGAGACAAACCTCCCACTCCCAGGCTCGAAATATCTTGCCCGCATATATACGAGCCCAGATTCGTCGTCTTGCTTATGCCCCAAGCTCGCGCAGTATCGCCCCTTGGGATCACCAGACTGCGCACCAAGTCGGATTACTCCCCAAGCATCAAACGAGCGCTCGGCGGTGAAGGTGTAACCTGCTCCCACTTTGGACAGGGTAGATATCATGTTCCCGTGGGCGTCGTATATCGGATAGGAAATTGTCGTGCCAGTTCCAGTCGTCACCGAAATGGCATCAATTCCTCTTGCGCCAAGCACATAATCGGACGTCTTTTGCCAAACAAGCGAGCCATCATATTCGATGTCCTCCATTCCCTCCCGATTCGCTTTGCTCATTTCCCTTCGGCGGGATCTTCGCTCCGCTACGACATTTGACCGTCGTAACAATACAAAGTTCGCCCAGTCGTACTAGCCT
>CAILEM010000165.1 GCA_903833215.1 uncultured Armatimonadota bacterium | reverse complement strand
GTAGCCGCGGCATGATTTGTGGCGGCGCACCCAGTTAGCGGCTGTAACCTATTTTTGGTCTTGGCGACCGGTCCGAACGCCGGTACAAGCCACCCGGCGGCTACGGCGGCTGTTGAAATACCAAATCTGTTTGACATTAAGGTACGCCTCGCCCCTCTACCGCCGGTCCGCAAACTAAAACGGAGCCTGGAGAGAACTCCAGACCCCGAATTTTTGCTTTAGCCTTATGCTCTATTTCTTGAGCTTGGCAACAAAAGCTGCCACATCTTCAGTCTTCGATGGAACGATAATCTTGCCGTCCACAATCTGCTGGCTGATGTCAGCGACTTTCTTGATGTTAGCATCACCGATCTTGTCTTTGGTGTTCTTGAACTCAGTAAGTCCGACACCTTTCGACTTGAGATCGAAGACCTTCGTGCCAGCAGTGAACTTCTTGTCCTGAACGTCTTTGATCGTGGCGAAGACGGCCTCGTCAACGTGCTTGACCATCGATGTAAGCACGAATCCAGGAGCCTGATCATCTTGATCGGAGTCAACGCCAATCGCAAGCTTGCCTGCTTCCTTGGCGGCAGTGATGACGCCGAGGCCACATCGTCCGGCAGCGTGGAATACGATATCGCAGCCGCTGTTGAACAGCACCGTCGCCGTCGCTTTCCCAAGGGGAGTGTCATCCCAACTCTCGGTGTATTTCACACCTGTGGCATCGATCTTCGGATTTGCCGACAAAGCACCGGCAACATAGCCGGCTTCAAACTTCTTAATGAGAGGAGTTGTCTTTCCTCCGACGAAGCCAATCTTTCCAGATTTACTTACGAGAGCGGCCAGATATCCAGCGAGGAAACTTCCCTGCTCTTCCGAAAAGACGAGAGATCGAACGTTTGGCTGATCGAGAACATCGTCGATAATTGCGAACTTAATATTTGGGAATTTCGGCGCCACGGTCGCCAAGGCATTCTTCTGGGCAAATCCGACCGCGAAGATTACGTCGCAACCCTTCTCAGCAAGCGCGGTCAAATTTGGCTCATAGTCCTTTTCCGTTTTGCTATCAACATCTTTTTCGTCTGCGCCAAGTTCTTTTACGGCGCGCTGAATGCCGGCAAAGGCGCTGTCGTTAAATGACTTATCGCCCTTTCCACCACTATCAAAAACGATGCCAGCAAGGAGTTTCTTGCCTGCGGGAGCCGCATTTCCAGTGGCAGCGTCACCTGTTCCCGCCTTCTTTTCATCCCCTCCGCCACTACATCCAGCCAGCAAAAGCCCTGCCGCAACCCAACCAAGATTCCTTAACTTCACCACATAGCCTCCCAATAGAAACCGCTCCGTAAGAACGAAGCTCCCCGTGCGGGGTAAACTGCGTGATTATGGCGCATGGACGCCACATGTCCAATTCCCGCGCCGCCTGATTTAGGAGACCGCCCGTTTGATTACCATTCAACTTACGAAACTTGAAAGCGCTCTCGACCAGATTCGAAAGACACAACCAAAACTTCTCGCCGCTGACGCTGCCCTCATCGCCACTGCTCTTTCAGTGACTGGCCGACATGCCATCGCGATCTATGAAGGCGAGCAGTTTGTTTGGCCAGATGATTATGAGCGCCTCACTCATTCCATGGTGGGCCAGATCGAGATGGTGAATGAAGCCATCGAGCACAACGCTCCCAAGCGCGTTTCAAAGACGGCCGTCGAAGAAGAGCCTGTGATCGTAACCGTGGGTCTGATGCCAAATCTTACGGCGGGCGAGCAAGTTCTCGTCGGAAGAGATGATCTCAAGGCAGTTCTGAGCGATCTCCTCCAGGAAGGCGTTGA
Source organism: uncultured Armatimonadota bacterium (assembly GCA_903833215.1). Lineage (GTDB taxonomy): Bacteria > Armatimonadota > Fimbriimonadia > Fimbriimonadales > Fimbriimonadaceae > Fimbriimonas. Next base: position 5,549 of record CAILEM010000165.1, on the reverse strand, counting down.
ATTTGTCTACGCTAGCACCGACATTGGTTGGCAGTGGGCTCTCGATCGTGCGAACTGGAACACCATCAGCGGAAATGATGTTAGTCGCCGCATCAAAGTCAAGGCAAGCTTCACGGAAGGTGCCGTTGGCATCGAGATGGGACTTGGCACGCCGAAAAAGCGACCGAGCCGAGCAAAGGGCATCGTTGAGCCAGATCCAGAACCAGAAATCGAACTCGATATCGAAGCCGAGTAAGTTTCGGCTTCTGTTAGTTCAGCTTTTCAAACACGTAGAAATCTGCGTGTGATGTTTCATGGGGAGATTCCGGGTCGAATGGATATCGATTCGGAATCTTTTCTTTTAGCTGCCACCCAGGCTCATTTTCCGAAACCCACTTCGTGAACCTTCGGTGGCGCACATGTGAATCCGGTTCTTTGTCCACATTGGATGAGTACACGATCACAAACCTCATTCCTGCGCCAAAGACATCCTGCATGTACCGGTCGAAAACCTCGTCCTCAACGAGGTGGTAGACCACATCCAGCGATAAAGCAAGGTCCGACTTGAGTGCCGCCGCATTCTCTGACAAAGTTTGAGGATCGTACAGATAGAACGTTTTTGAGGCATCCTTACGGAATCTCGTTGAGCACTTCTTGAGAATCGTCGGCGATACGTCGATTCCAATGAACTTCGGATACTTGGCCAACGAGAGCTGATTTCCATCACCACAACCAAACTCAATGACGGATCGTATGGCGTTTGTCTGCACAAATGCGTTGAGGATTTCAGCCTTGAACAACGCAAGTCGACCATAGGAACCTGCCCCTGAATCGCCACCTGCTGCGTAGCGCGTCTCCCAGTAAGTGTCGGAAGTTTTGAATTCGCGGAACTTCTTCTTATCTTTTCGAGTTGACAACGACTTGATCTTCTCGGTGAGTTGGCTTATTTTGTTGATCATTGGAAAGTGAGATTTGACTATAGGCGATTCAGCACAGAGAGCAGCCCTCGTGTCGAATTTTCCTGGCTAAATTTCGATGATGCCATTTCCCAACCGGCTCTTCCCATTCTTTTGGCCAAATCAGGATCTGCAATGAGGCGAGCCATGCAATCTGCGTGGCCTTCAATGTCACCGGGTTCAACCAGGTAACCATTGATCCCATCCAAAATGATCTCGGGAACTCCACCTGACTTACCTGACACAACAGGTAGGCCCTTGATCATCGCATCCAAGAATGCGACGCCAAATGCCTCTTCTTGATTACTGAACGGCCCCTTGATGGAATGCATCGTGAACATTGAGGCTTCCGCAAATCGAGTCTGCACGGTTGCATGGTTTTCAGAGCCGGGTAGGAGGATGTCGCTGGCAAAATCAGACTCTTGAGCCAGCTTTAGGCACCGCTCGCGCTGTGGCCCATCGCCAATCATCGTCAATGAGGCATCGACTCCTTTTTGCCGCAAGATATTAAACGCTTTGATGGTTAGGTCGGGCCCTTTGCAGTCGACAAATCGTCCAACGAACAGAATGTTGGCGCGCCTCAAATGGCGCTCGATGGGTGGTTCGCCTGCCACGACTCCCAGATAGTTGACCTTCACCTTTTCTGGCCTCACGCCAGCTTCAATCAGGCGTCCTCGCGAAAATTCAGAGTTGGCAATAAAGGTCGCACGTTCACTCAGCCGGACGATTCGGTCTCGATAGTCTGGGGAATGGATAGGCTTTCTGGCTTCATCCTGTTCTCTGAGGTCGAACATCAGGTCAAACCCGTGAAAGTAAACGAAAAGAGGGAGGTCGATCAGGTTCCAAGCCTCACCGTATTCCACAGCAACGGTTCCGTAGTGACAAAGAATTCGGTCCGCATTGACGGTCTTCGCAAATCGTTGGAGCAATGCGGCTGGCCGGGCTGGGCTGAATTTCCGAAGTGGCTTCGGCAGGACTCGGTGAACGACGTTTCGCGACCGCAGTCGCATAAACGGCACATCAAGCGAGTGAGATCCCCCTTCCGCGATCGTTCGGCCCGCCACACCAACGCACCCAGATCCAAACCCCGTAATCATTCGCCCCAACCAGGGCTCGGAAACGGAATTCAACCTTTGGACAACCGTAAGCAATCGCACGTTAACAAGGAGACTACCTATCTGAGTAGCAGGCTGAGGGGACGTCTGACAAAAAACGAAATCCGGGAAGCAGTTGCTTCCCGGATTTCGTTTTTCATGAACTTCGAATCTGTAGCTCTTAGAGAACCAGCGAGAAGGTTGCTGGAGTCCAAGTTCCGCAGGCTGTACCAGCGGTGGCAGAAACAGTAGCTGTTGTGCCGGAAGCGGTGATCGAGTAGCCCGTGGTGGTACCTGTGCAAGGGTTGGATGGCAATGAGCCGCCCATGTCGGTTGCATAGTTAGCGAGTGTCGTGTCGTATGCGTTAGCCGTGATAGCCTTGCCCTGAACTGCAGTTGCGAGTGCACGAGCGTTGGTGTTGGCTGCGCCCTGTCGGCTGGCGTTAACCGAGCTGAGGTAGGAAGGAAGAGCGATGGCGGTCAAGATACCGAGGATCAAGACGACGACGAGCAGTTCGATGAGGGTGAAACCCTTTCGGTTACGAGATTGGATGTTTTTCATGTGATTCAGCGATCCTTGCTTATTCTTTCGCAGTCCTTGCGGTCTGTTGCTAAAAGAATGAACTACATTTAACCACGACTCAAGTCGCTTTTAGATGGTCATTTTCATTAGGTAACGGATTTTCGTTACGCATTTCTACCAGGCACGTCGAAAAATGGAAACCGGGAAGGGCCATGTAGCCCTTCCCGGTTTGGGAGAATTCGTTACTCTCCTGAGTAGCCAAGCGTGTACGTTATTGGCGTCCAGGTACCACAATTGGTTCCAGCGGAAGCGACGACAAGGCATTGGCTGGTCGTTGGTGTAATCGTGTAGCCAGTGGTCGTACCCGTGCAAGGGTTGACGGGCAGAGATCCACCCATATCTACCGCATAGTTGGCCAGAGTCGAGTCGTAGACACCGGCGACGATCGCTTTGCTTTGCACCGCGGTGGCGAGAGCCCTCGAGTTTGCGTTTGCTGATCCCTGTCGGCTCGCGTTAACCGAGCTGAGATAGGATGGGAGGGCAATAGCGGTCAAGATGCCGAGGATCAAGACGACGACGAGAAGTTCGATAAGGGTGAAACCCTTTCGGTTATTTCGAGACTGGATGTTGTTCATGTGACTAAGCATTCCTTGCTTCGTTCTCTTTGCTGCAGTCCTTGCGGCTGTCTTCTACAGATTGCAGCAGTGGGTACAAAGCCTCAAGTCACAAGAAATGGGTCGTCAGTATCGGGTAGCGGAATTGCAGTACGTAAAATCGCGGTGGAATTAGGAAGGCAGAAGAGATCAACGGGTTCGCCTCATGAATGGCCAACCCGTTGATTGCGCGGGTATTAGCCGTTTGAGTATCCGACGGTGTAGATCGCTGGGGTCCATGTCCCGCAACTGGTTCCTGCGCCGGCTTGGATCGTAGCCTTGGTTCCAACAATCGTAATCGTGTATCCCGTCGTTGTCCCCGTGCATGGATTGAGAGGAACGGCTCCACCCATGTCTGTAGCGTAGTTGGCAAGTGTTGTATCGTAAGCGCCAGCCATGAGCGCCTTGCTTTGCACAGCCGTCGATAGTGCACGGGCATTTGCGTTGGCCGCACCCATTCTCGCACTATAAACCGAACTCAAATATGCAGGCAGCGCGATTCCGGAGAGGATGCCGAGAATCAAAACGACAACGAGAAGTTCAATGAGCGTGAAGGCTTTTCTAGAGCGACGAGACTGGATGTTTTTCATGATTCGGTGCTGTTCCTTTCAATGGGTTCTTAGAGTTTCCTGAGGATTTTCTAAGCAAGTAGAAATATGGTGGTCTGCCTCGAAAATCTGCACCAGTCGCAGTTACGTGGCCCTCAGTAATGGGTACCGCTTTTGAGCGACACCTAACCCCTTATCAGGCAATAGCCCCGACTTTGATAGAATCCATCCATGCTCAGCATGCTCCTAACGGCGATTGCGGCCCAGTCGGTTGTGGGCACCAGCCATACAACGCTCGTGCTTTTGGGGACTGGAACGCCACGACCCGATCCTGAACGCTTTGGCCCTGCCGCGGCTGTAGTCGTCAATGGAGAGGCATACTTGGTGGACTGCGGTCCAGGGGTGGTTCGACGCGCCTCTTCCGCTAGAGCAGCTGGCGTCGATGCGTTGGCACCCATCAAGGTCAAGCACGTATTTATTACCCACCTCCACTCCGATCACACCCTCGGCTACCCTGACCTCATCCTTTCGCCGTGGGTTGTCGGGCGAAAGGAACCGCTAGAGGCATTTGGCCCAAAGGGACTGGCGACGATGACAAGTCACCTCCTAAGCGCCTTTTCGGAAGATATCGAGCTTCGAACCCGTGGCCTTGAGCGCGGAAACATGACGGGCTACAAAGTTAACGTTCACGAAATTCAGTCCGGTTTGATATTCAAAGACAAGAACGTGACGGTCACGGCGATTCCGGTAAAGCACGGGGCATGGAAGCACGCCTTTGGCTACAAGTTCGAAACTGCAGATCGGGTGATCGTGTTCTCCGGCGATACGGCTCCTAGCACGGAACTAGAATCGGCGGCCAAGAACGCGGATATCCTCGTACACGAGGTCTATGCCTCGGCTGAAGCTGCCCCCGAGAATCGCCCAGGCGGTGAAGAGTGGCCCGTCTACATGCGCGCCTACCATACGTCGGCGGAGGAACTCGGTGCGATGGCATCTCGATGCAAGCCCAAGCTGCTGTTACTGGTTCACGTCCTCAACCGACGTGGCACCGATAAAGTGCTTCTCGAAGAGATCGTCAAAGGTGGATTCAATGGGAAGACAGAGATTGGAACTGATCTAGCCATCTACTAGATATCGACAAAGCGGATCTGCCCCAGAGCGCATCCGTCCGCTTTGTCGATGGTAAGGCTACTCTCCTGAGTAACCGAGCGTGTACGTAATGGGAGTCCACGTTCCGCAGCTCGTGCCCACTGCTGCGACTACGATGCACTGGCTGGCTGTCGCCGTGATGGTGTAGCCGGTCGTTGTGCCGGTACAAGGGTTATTGGGAAGTGAGCCTCCCATATCGGTGGCGTAGTCGGCGAGCGTAGTGTCGTACGATCCAGCAACGATCGCTTTGCTCTGCACAGCAGTTGACAACGCACGCGCGTTAGTATTAGCGGCACCTTGTCGCGATGCATTCACCGAACTCAGGTATGACGGCAAAGCAATTGCCGTCAGAATTCCCAGAATGAGAACGACGACGAGAAGTTCGATCAGTGTAAAGCCCTTCCCGTTCCTTCGAGATTGGATTCTTGTCATTTTGTTAAGCACTCCTTGCTCCATGTGATTGCGGCCCCTTGTGGGCCACGACGCAAGTATGCGCCCAGATTTTCTGGGTCTATGAAGAATCGTGTGGGTTCGCGTAATCTTCTTGCGTGCGTGACACAGATCTTTTCTCTTCGTTGTTGGGTCTGACATCTTCATGGTCAGTGTCTTCGGTGGTTTTGAACGAGGAGTCTCGTACGGTTGAGATT
>CAILEM010000164.1 GCA_903833215.1 uncultured Armatimonadota bacterium | reverse complement strand
GTGGAAATTGACCTTCAGAAGCCCACATGGCGCGATTGGATCGATGAAAGTGAGTCCGACAACAATCTCGGTGCGCAAAAAAAAGAGCGCGCCAGAGGCTAACACAAGAATAGCCTCCAGTGAATTCTTTTACAGCTCCTTTGACGCTGGAGAGGCCATCGGTGGCGACATGCTCCCGTGATTGTTGGGGGCTCCGTGCTCGCCTTTGTCACAAAATCCTCCTTGCCTTGGTTCACAGCGGCATCGAAATTCGCGTCAATTCCAAAGGCTGCTGCGTCGGTCCGATCACCGCCGTCTACGGGGCGGGTGGTGTTTGAATTGGAAATGTGGATTCGGCCAGTTGTTTCAGGGCTAGTCCTCTTGCGCGGGCGAATCTCTCCATGTATCCGCGCATGAAGATAAGGTCGAAGAGCCGACCGAAGGGTGGCAGGGGAGACTCGAACGTCATCTCGTCGGTCATCTTCACCTTCCCATCGGGCAGTGTTTCAAAAAGGTGTCGGTGTTTCAGCGATCTGAAGGTGCCCTTTGTCATCTCATCAGTGAATGAACTCGGAAAGTCGAACTGAGTCACTTTCGCCGACAATTGCTGACGCACCCCTAAGTGGGTCGCTTCGAAAGTGACCTCTTCGTTCAGTTCAAGCAGGTCGTGGTCGTGCTGACTCACCACGGTCTCCCTCGATTTGCCCGTCGTCTTGGTATGAGCAGACATGCTCCGAGCGAGATCGAAGCACTTTTCGATCGGGGCAGAAATTGTGGTTTCGACTCGGATCGTGACCATGGATCAAAGCTTAACCGCTCTCGTGGCTTTTGGAAGGTAGTGGAGCCGTGTTTGACAGCGAATAGCCTTTCTCGGCGGGTACAACTTCACGCATGCCACTACCCGTAGGATCTAAGGCTCCCGATTTCACACTCAAGACCAAAACAGCTGAAGGACTCGCCGACATCACCCTCAGTTCGCACCTCGGCAAAGAGAACGTCGTTCTCCTTTTCTATCCCGGCGCTTTCACTGGTGTGTGCACCAAAGAGATGTGTGATGTCACTAGTGGGCTCGGCGTTTACCAGAATGCAAACGCTCAGGTTTACGGTGTCAGCAACGACACGCCCTTTGTTCTTGCCGAGTGGAGCAAGCAACTCAGCATTGGATTCCCCTTGCTGTCCGACTTCCAGAAGGCCGTTGCAACTGCCTACGACGTCATCTGGCCAGACTTTGCCGGACTCGGCGCGGGAACGGCACGAGCAGTTTTCGTCATCGACAAAGAGGGTGTGATTCAGTATGCCGAGCAGACTCCTACCCTTGGAGATTTGCCTCAGTTCGCAGAAGTAGAAAAGGCACTCGCCAGCCTCTAACCCGACCACATCGTCACTCAAATATTGGGGTCATCGCGGTAGGACTTTTGCCGAGATGACCCCACTTGCGTTTTGGAACCATGGCGGCTCGAAGGCCAATTCGAATCTACAATCGCCGATCTCACGATCACAATTGCTCTCCGGTTCCGATTACTGGCATTTGCCCCTTGTTCCGTCCGCAACGACATGCCCATAATCCCGTATACGCGAAGTAGCGGAGGGAGACAAATGAAGATTGGAATCTTTACGGCGTTGTTTGGGGACAAAACCTTTACTGAGTCGCTGGACATCGTCAAGGCCGAGGGGATCGAGGCCGTTGAATTTGGAACGGGTGGATATGCGAGCACCTCGCATCTTCCCATCGACAAAATGCTTGATAGCAAAGCGGAGCGCGATCGCGTGATTCACGAGGTCGAAAGCCGTGGCCTAACGATTTCGGCGCTATCCTGCCATGGCAACCCGATCCATCCGGACAAGAAGATCGCGGAAGTACATCACGAAGGATTCGTCAAGACGGTTAAGTTGGCTGGCCTCATGGGCATCCCTTGCGTCAACGGATTCAGCGGCTGCCCCGGCGATAGCCCCACCGCCATCAACCCAAACTGGGTCACATGCGCTTGGCCAGATGAGTATCGCGACATCCTTGAGTACCAGTGGAAAGACGTCGTCATTCCTTACTGGACCGAGCAAGCGGCGTTCCTCAAAGAGAACAATGTCAACTTCTGCATCGAGATGCACCCAGGGTTCGTTTGCTATTCCAACGACACGTTGCTAAAGCTGCGACATGCCGTCGGTGCAAATGGCGATCGAATCGGTGCCAACTTTGATCCTTCTCACCTTTGGTGGCAGGGCATCGACCCAATCGCTGCGATTCGAGAGTTGGGTGCCGAAGGTGCTTTGTATCACGTTCACGCCAAAGACACCAAGATCGATCCGTACAACAGCGCTCGAAACGGCAACCTCGATACCAAGTCCTACGGCGACATCCTCAAGCGATCATGGGTGTTCCGATCCGTCGGATATGGCCACGACACCGCTTGGTGGAAAGATTTCTGCTCGAATCTGAGAATGGTCGGCTACGACTATGTCCTCAGCATTGAGCATGAAGATGGCTTGATGTCGTCGATGGAAGGTCTGCGAAAGGCAGTCAGCGTCTTGAAGGAATCGGTTATTTCCGAAGATTCCGGACCGATGTTCTGGGCACGCGACTAACCAACTAGGTTCATTGTGGGCGCCATCGGCCCACAATGAACCCCTCAGGGCACTCTGCCGGTATACTATCGCCCTGTTGTTACCACGCGCCAGGAGGCGTAACCGATTTGCGGTCTAAAAGCTATCTCTTTCTTCTACTTGTTCTCGGCTTAGGCGTTGTCTCTGCTTTTCTGTTTAGCAAGACCAGCCCCAATTACGGTCTTGACGTTCGAGGCGGTGTACGTTTGGCGTACCAAATGGAGTTAACTCCAGCCCAACGTAGCCAAATTGACGATCTTCGCGGTCGCCTTATCCGGATTCTTGGTCACCGTGCTTCTGGAAACCTAGGCGTTTCTGAAGCCCCGGTCGTCGCCAAAGGAATTGACGAAGTCGTCATCGAACTTCCGGGCTATTCGGATATTGACAAAGCGAAGTCAATCATCGGAACCAGCGCGAAAATCCAATTCTATTGGGCAAAGAACGTCACCAATCCGATTTCGACTTATCGTCCATACACCACTGTTGAAGACGATAAGAATCCGAAGGATCCGACAGTTAACTTCAAGTCGACCTACGGCAGCGGTGCTACGATTAAATTCGGCACGCCTGAGTACAAGAAGGTCATCGACGGTTGGGAGCTGATTCTGGAGGGTGAAGAACTCAAAACAGCACAAAGCCATATCGAAGGTGACCGTGAAGAGCCAGAAATGCTCTTTTCGACGACGGGTGCTCAGAAGATGCTCAAGTGGAGCACAGCCCATGAAAATCGCCGAGAAGGTATCGCAGCTGTTCTTGACGGCAAAGTTCTTAGCTTAGCGAATGTCGTTGATAACGCACGGCTTAGCGAAGAGGCGGTCATTCAAGGCACGTTCAGCCACGAATACGTAAAGAACCTCTGCGACTTGCTAAACGGTGGCGCCCTCCCTGTAAACCTCAAGGAACTGAGCAGCGAGAAGGTCGATGCGACGATCGGTGGCGAATCACTCACAAAGATGATCACCGCCGGCGTGATCGCCTTTGGCCTCATTGCCGCGTTCCTCCTGCTTTACTACTCATTCCCCGGCGTCGTCGCCTTGATCGCTCTTGGACTGTACGTTCTGTTCTCCTTGACGGTCTTGAAGCTGACGGGAGCAACGTTCTCCCTCGCTGGTATCGCAGGATTCATCCTGTCGGTAGGTATGGCGGTCGATGCGAACATTCTGGTCTTCGAGCGATTAAAGGAAGAGATCAAGTCCGGTAAGAAGCTTCAAGCGGCCATCGAGCTGGGTTTCCGACGTGCACTTCCTGCGATTATCGACTCTAACGCTTGTACGCTTTTGACCTCGTTGGTTCTGTACAACTTGGGAACGGGACCGGTTAAGGGATTCGCAACGACCCTGATTATCGGCGTCCTCATCTCGCTGTTCACTGCCGTGACGGTTACCCGATCGCTGCTGATGTTCTTCGTTGGTTCCGGTATCGGCGACCACGAGTCTTGGTATGCGGTCAACAGAAACTGGTTCGGCAAGAAGTTCGATCCGATTTCCGCAGAGCCACTCGTTGTGGTACAGAAATCTAAGAAGTGGTTTGGAATCTCGATCTTTACGATCGTGATTAGCATTCCATTCTTCTTCATGGGTGGATTCAAGCTGAACGTCGAGTTCCGTGGCGGCTACGAAACCGGTTACAAGGTCAAGAGCGCTACGATCGACGCAAATGCACTGTCTGCAAATCTCGAGAAGGCAGGCTTCAAGGGCGGCAACGTCAAAGTTGGAACTGGACAGAATGGCGAGAAAGTCGCTTACATTACGGTTCCAGATGACAAGAGATTGTCTGCTCTCAAGACAGACGTAGAGCGAGAAGAGTTGATTGCAACGTCGGCAGGTTTGACCGATGCCACTGCGCTCAGCTACTCGTCCGTTGGACCAGCTATCCAGGCCGAAACCTTAACGAATGCTATCGAAGGCGTGATCATCAGTTCGCTGTTGGTTGTCCTTTATCTCGCAATTCGATTCGGAACGGGCTTTGGTGGCTTCGGACCTGGAATGCGGTTTGGCGTATCCGCTATCGGCGCGTTGGTCCACGATATCTTCGTGGTCATCGGTACGGCGGCTATCGTCGGTTACATCTTCAAATGGGAAGTTAGCGCGCTGTTCCTTACGGCGATGCTGACCATGATCGGTTTCTCGGTGCACGACACCATCGTTATCTTCGACCGAATTCGTGAGAACCTTCGAAGACCGAAGCCAGGTGAAGAGTTTGGTCACTTGATCAACCGTTCGATTACCCAATCGTTCGCTCGATCGATCAACACTTCCTCCACCGTTATCGCGACGCTCTTGATCTTGGTTGTGTTCGGAACGCCGACGCCTGACCTCAAGTTCTTCGTGCTAGCGATGATGATCGGAATCATCTCAGGAACCTACTCCTCGATCTACAATGCATCGCCAATTCTCTACCTATGGGACAAGGCGATCGGTAAGAGCAAGGGCGAGGATCACACTCTGGTTGGAATGGCAACTGCGGAGCACCTCCGACATCAGGTCATCACCACTCGTATTTCGGAACCGGATGTTCAGTCATCTGAAACCGGTCGAACATACGGTCAGGTTCGGCGACGGGCCAATCAGAAGAAGGGTCACATCGAGATCGAAGATCACGACGACATCTAGTCGACCTAATTACAAAACTAAAGCGGCGATCGGATCAATAATCCGGTCGCCGCTTTTGCGTTGCTGACCATTGCAACCCGATAGCCTAGCCAAACCGTATCCTCCGACGTGCTAGAGGTAATCGCGCTTCGCAAAACGTTTGGAGATACTGTCGCTGTCAAGGATGCGACGTTCTCCGTCGGCCCAGGCATGTGTTATGGGCTCCTTGGCCCAAATGGTGCAGGGAAGACCACCACTATTTCGATCATCACCGGAACCGTCGATGCCGATGGCGGCAAGGTCATGTTGGATGGCGAACTCGTTTCATCAGATAATCCGGGTCCGAAAAACAAGATCGGATACGTGCCCCAAGAGATTGCCCTCTATTCCGAAATCAATGCCATCGACAACCTACGGTTCTTCGGCGCCCTTTATGGCCTAACAGGGCAGCATTTGCTCAATCGCATCGAATATGGCCTGGAATTAACAGGATTAACGGACAGGGCGAAAGAGCCTGTCGCTGTGTACTCAGGAGGCATGAAGCGTCGCCTCAATATCGCGGCTGCTCTTTTGCACGAGCCCCAACTGGTCGTTCTGGACGAGCCAACGGCTGGCGTCGATCCCCAGAGTCGAAATGCGATTTTTGATGCACTGACTGCTTTGGTTAATACCGGAAAGACCCTCCTCTACACGACGCACTACATGGAAGAGGTCGAACGTCTGTGTCAGCGAGTTGCGATCATGGATCACGGCAGCGTTGTCGCTGAGGAATCGTTGGCCGGAATGCGAAAGCTTTTGCCAGCTAGAAATGAAGTCACGGTTGAATTGGAGCACGCACCGCCCAATCTCATCACTGCACTCCCAGGGGCGTTGTCCAACAAACTCGATGGAGCAACGCTGACTCTCGAGATTGACGACTTGACCAAGGATTTACCGAGAGCACTGCAAGCGATATCCGACTTGGGATTAAGAATCCAGTCCGTGCAAACAAGGGAAGGTTCTCTCGAAGAAGTATTTCTGCACCTCACCGGACGGAGATTGAGGGATTAAGACATGTTGAAACTGCTTTCTGAACTCGTCCGCAAGGACCTCCGAATCTTCGTGGCGGATCGCCGGTCGATGATCATCTCATTCTCGATACCGATCATTCTCGCCTGCTTCATCGGTTTCTTGATGTCTCAAGGCAGTTCGGGAGAACCCAAGAAAGTGTCAATGTCTGTTGTTGACCAGGACAAGTCAACTTTCTCCAGGGCGTTCGTGGCAAAGCTCCAAAAGAGCGACTCCGTAAAGATCACCGAGGACGACGAAAAGACTGCTACCTCCATGGTCCGGCACGGCGACATTGCGATTGCAGTCGTCATTCCACCCGACTTTGGCAAGAACGCGGCGTCAGCGATGACAGCTCATACGGCGGCACCTGAGTATCGATTTCTCACTGATCCGACGCGCGCACTGCAAGCTGGAATGGTGCAGGGAACCGTGATGCGCACAACCATGCAAGTTCTGCCTGGGGTCGTATTCGGCTCGATGGCACCATCGCAAGACGATCAGATGCCTTTCAAGGTGAAGTCCGAATTTCAGACCAGTGATAAGAGCCCCGCGACCAGCATGGCCGCCCATGCCTTTGCCGGTATGGGGCTTCAGGGCCTTCTCTTCTGGGCGATTGAAGCGGCGATGACAATCATGATCGAGCGAAAGATGGGGATTTGGAGGCGGCTGCGTGCATCTCCAGTTTCGCCCTGGATGTTCGTCTTAGGAAAGGCAGTGAGCTCGACAATTCGGGCGATGGCAATCCTCGTCGGAGTATACGGTGCCGGGTTCTTACTGTTTCATTTCAGGATCAAGCCTCAAGCCGAGTGCTACGTCGGGTTTGCGTTGATCGCACTCGCTGCTGCCGTGATGACGTCGACATTTGGATTACTTGTTGCCTCTCTCGGCAAGAACGCCCAGCAAAGCCGAGGGCTATCGACCCTGGCCGTCCTAGGAATGAGCATGCTAGGCGGAGCTTGGTTTCCCATGGACTTTTTGCCGCAGTTTATGCAGACGATTTCAAAAGCCATCCCTGTCACGTGGGCAATTAATGGGTTTGATGACATGATTTGGAGGGGCGGTGGCCTCACGGAAGCGCTTCAATCGGTAGCCGTGCTCCTGGCGTTCTCAGTCGTATTCGCCGTCATAGCCCTCAAGAGAATCAGTTGGGAACCTGAGGCTGGCTAGAGGAACCGCCCGGGCAGGGCGGTACCCTTATAGGCATGTCCGTACGTGTTCGATTCGCGCCAAGTCCAACTGGCATGCTTCATGTCGGTGCGTTGAGAGACGCACTGTTCAAGTCTTTGTTTGCGAGGCACCATCATGGTGTTCTCATCCTGCGAATCGAAGACACAGATCGAACGCGCTATTCTCCTGAATCCGAGGCCGAGTTCATCTCAACCCTTAAGTGGGTTGGTATCGAGTTCGACGAGGGACCTCACATCGGAGGCCCCAATGCTCCTTACCGTCAGAGCGAGCGCAAGGAAGCTGGCGTCTATCAGCCGTGGATCGAGAAGCTGATGTCGCTCGGTCACGCCTACAAGGCGTTCGACACTCCTCAGGAGCTTGAGGAGATGCGCGAGATCCAGACAATCAATAAGCAGTCAACAGGCTACTACGGCGGCGTTTGGCGAGATGCGACAGCGGAGCAGGTCGCCGCAGCTGAAGCAGAAGGCAAGCCCTACGTTATTCGACAGCGAATTCCTCGAGACATCACGATCAGCATCCATGATGCCGTTCGTGGTCGCGTCGAGTGGGACAGTAACACCATCGACGATCCCGTCTTGATTAAGGCAGATGGGATGCCGACTTACCACTTCGCTTCCATGGTCGATGACCACCTGATGGATATCACCCACATCATTCGCGGGGAGGAGTGGTTATCGTCGGCACCCAAGCATGCCGCGCTATTTGATGCGTTCGGTTGGAACCGTCCCGTGTTTGTCCACTGTCCACTCATCGTCGGTCTCGATGGAAAGAAGCTCTCAAAGCGCCACGGCGCGACGCGAGTGTTGGATTACGCAGCCCAAGGCTTTATGGCTGGGCCGCTCAAGAACTTTATCGCACTCATCGGTTGGTCACCTGGAGATGATCGTGAGGCGATGTCGGAGCAGGAACTTGTCGACGCCTTCGACATCAGTGGGGTGCAACCGTCACCCGGCAAGTTCGATTTCGAGAAGCTGAAATGGCTCAATGGCCTCGCCATTCGCGCGATGGAGCCATTTGCTCTTTTGGATGAGATCACCGACTATCTGCGGACTCCCTACACGCTTGACTACTTTAATCAGTTGGTTTCCGACGATCCAAAGGTGGATCCGAAGAAGATTGAGAAGGCGCTTTTGGATCTTGATCGTGCCATCGAGAAGGATAAGCCCTACGCGCTGGAGGTTATCAAGCTTGAGCAACAGAGAGTTCAGACTCTTGCTGACTTTGGGGAAGCTTGCGCGTTCTTCTTTGCTGAACTGCCCGAGATGGATCCGAAGGCCGTTGAGAAGTGGTTTGGTCAGGCGCATGTTGGCCAGCTTTTCGACACCCTTATCGCCGGTTGTGGGACGACATTCATTGACGGCTCGGATCCTGTCGACTACGAGAACGCACTGAAGGAATTTCAGGTGACCCATCAAATCGAGAAGCTCGGGCCAATCGTCCACCCCACCCGAGTTGCCCTCACAGGGAAACCGACGGGACCAGGTTTGTTTGAACTGATGGCGGTTCTTGGCCCTGCTCGAATCAAGGCACGCCTTCTAAGAGCGAAGGAGATGCTGAAATAGCCTGATGAGCCTATGCCGCGTCATTGACGCACGCACCGAAGATCCCTTTGCCTTCCTTCACGGAAGGCAAATTGGGCGTGATTTGGCAACCGAGAAGATTGTTGCCGAGATCATTGAGGACGTACGCACACGCGGCGACTTGGCGCTTCTAGAGAGCGGTCAAAAATACGATGCGCCCGGCCTCACGTCGCTGCTGGTTTCGGACGAGGAACTTGAGGGTGCCTACCTCGAAACAACGTACGCCGTCGCGCTTGAAAAGGCGATGGCACGGATTGAGCAATTTCACGAACTGCAGTTAGCGCATTTCACCGAAGGTTTGGAAGCACAAGACGGGTGTTTTGGCTGGCGACGGGAAGGGATTGGTCAGCGTGTTTTGCCGCTTCAAACTGTGGGGGTTTATGTTCCCGGTGGAAAGGCGACCTATCCGAGCTCTGTTCTCATGAATTCGATTCCGGCCCGAGTGGCGGGGGTGCAACAGCGGTTTGTTACCACGCCAGCTCGTCCGGACGGCACCTTGGCTCCGGCTGTCCTTGTCGCCCTAAAACTGGCTGGTGTTGATAGGGCGTACAAGGTTGGCGGTGCCGCCGCAATCGCAGCCTTAGCACTTGGCACCGAGTCCATTTCGAGAGTTGACAAGATCGTTGGACCTGGTAATCGCTTCGTAAACGAGGCCAAAAGGCAACTTTGGGGGCGAGTTGGTCTAGACGGCTATGCAGGGCCGAGCGAGGTCTGTGTGCTGGTCGATGAGACGGCGAATTCAGAATACGCTGCCCTCGACCTACTCACCCAAATCGAGCACAGCGACGACAATGCTGCCTTTCTGATTTCTACTGACGTCGTAAAGCTCCAAAGCGTGCTCGATGCCGTTGAGAGGCATCTCACGGGTTCCTCACGGGAGATCTCGATGCGGAAAGCGCTGGCTGACGAAAGCTGCGTTTTTGTCGCCCGGGACATGGTGCAGGCGATTGAGATCGTCAACGCCATCGCCCCCGAGCACCTTACGTTGTCTGTCAAAGATCCTGAGTCGCACGTGGAAAGAATTCAGAATGCAGGCTGCATTTTGTTAGGGGACTACACGCCTGAAAGCGCGGGTGATTTTGTTGTGGGGCCGTCTCACACATTGCCCACAAGAGGTGCCGCTCGTTTTGGCAGCCCAGTCAACGTGCTGGATTTCTTGAAGATTCAGAGCGTGAGTAACTTAAGCTTTGATCAGTTGAAAGGCTTGATTCCTGTGATTGAGGCATTCGGGGAAATGGAGTCGTTTCCCATCCATGGACGTGGTGCGTCAATTCGGCTCAATCCTTAGCTGGTTTGGAAGTCGCCCCATAAGGGATGGTTGCGGTACCCTTGAACCCGTGTCTAAGACTCTTGGATTCGTTGGCCTAGGTGTGATGGGTGGGCCGATGGCTGGACACCTTGCTTCCAAAGGATATGAAGTCCTTGTTTGGAATCGGACGGCGAGCAAGGCACAGCCTGTCATCGAGAAAGGTGCCCTAGTTTCGGCAGATCTTGAGTCTCTCGGCGAGTCCTGCGATATCGTGTTCCTGTGCGTCACACGTTCCGAAGACGTCACCCAATGCTTGGAATCTCTGACGAAGCGCGCTAAGCCAGGCACTCTTTTTGTAGACCATTCGACAATCGCCCCTCAGGCATCCGTAGAGGTTGGAGCCAAGCTTACGGAGCAGGGATTTCGCTTTGTCGATGCCCCGATTACGGGTGGAAGCATGGGCGCCCAAAAGGGGCAACTCACCATTTTCTGCGGTGGATCCGAAGCGGATGTGGACGAGGCGATGCCTTACCTGCAAGCCTACGCAAAGCGTGCGGAACGCGTCGGCGATACTGGAGCGGGCCAGATGATGAAGATGGTCAACCAGATTGCTGTCGGAGGAGCTTTGCTGGCACTCTGTGAATCCATGAGCTTCGCCAAGAAAGCAGGCTTGGACCTAGCTCAAACGCGCGAACTGGTTGGCGGCGGAGCGGCAGGAAGCTGGGCATTTGAGAATTACGGTCCCAGAATTTTGAGCGAGGATTGGACTCCCGGCTTTAGCATCAGCAATCAGCTTAAGGACTTCGTTTACTGTGTTGAGGCTGCAAACGATATTGACGCAGCTGTCCCCGGCACTCAACTTGTTCAGTCGCTCTTGAATATTTCCAGCGGAGCAGGCTTGGGCGAACTTACGACGGCCGTGCTCTACGAAACTCTGTTGGCAATGGGTGCCAGCGAGTGAGTTTTGCCGTCCGGATGAAGGGAATCACCAAGTGCTTTGGCGCAGTGACGGCCTTGGACTCCGTTGATCTTGATGTTGCCGCAGGTGGCATCCATGCCGTTGTCGGTGAGAATGGCGCGGGGAAGACGACGCTCATGCGGGTGCTCTATGGGGCATTGCACGCCGATGAGGGCAGCCTTGAACTTGACGGCAAACCTGTCCGCTTCGGCTCTTCTCGCGAAGCGATTCAAGCTGGAGTTGGGATGGTCAGCCAACACTACGGGATCATTCCAGCGCTGACGTGTCTGCAGAACCTTATCCTTGGAGCAGAGGGTGGCACCATCCTGAATATCAAGGCTGCCGCCCAACGTGCCGAAGCACTCGCCAAGCGGATGGGATTTCAGTTCGATTGGAACAGCGATGCCTCGACTCTTAGCCCTGCTGGTGCCCAGAAACTAGAGATTTTGAAACTACTGTGGCGCGAAGCAAGGATCATGATTCTTGACGAGCCGACGGCAATGCTGTCACCCGCAGATGCGTCGGCCCTGTTTGAGAGTCTGGATCGCCTCGCCGCCGACGGAGCCACGATCATTCTGGTCACGCACCGGCTGCCCGAAGTGCTTGAACACTGCAATCGGGTCACGATCCTGAGGGGTGGCAAGCGAATTGATGAAAAGGCGGTTGCAGACACGACAGGTTCGGAGCTAGCTCAACTCATCGTGGGAGGTGCGTTGGATAAACCGACGACCCATCGACAAATCAGTGACGGGAAGACTGCCCTCCAAATTACGGATCTTTCGGTGAAGGGCTCTCGGGGAGATCTCGCGCTCAAGGGTATCGGGGTCAGCGTCCGGTCAGGCGAAATACTTGGAATTGCAGGTGTGGATGGTAGTGGCCAACGCGAGCTTTTCCATGCTATAGCCGGTTTGGTGAAACCTACTGAAGGCAACATCACATTGGATGGGGTTGACTTTGCCGGTCTCTCTGCCGCCGATCGCATTGAGCAGGGTGTGCGAGTTATTGCGGAGGATCGCCATGAGGAAGGAGTCGTTGAAGAATGGTCCCTTGACGAAAATGCGGCCCTCGGTCTCCAACGGCTCAGTCCCTTTGCCAAGGGAGGGACGGTGGATTCCACAGCCCGCCACGCCATGGCGCAGAAGATTGCCGAGCGATTTAGTACCAAGCATGGCGGGTTGAATTTGCCGATGGCGAGTCTATCAGGTGGAAACCAGCAGCGCTTTGTTGCTGCACGCGCCCTTTGCTTGGCACCCAAATTGCTTCTCGCTTTTCAACCAGCCCGTGGACTCGATTTGAAGGGCACCCAACAGGTTTATGATGGGATTCGTGCGGCATGTGCCGAAGGTGCTGCTGCCTTGGTCGTGAGTTTTGACCTCGATGAACTCTTGGAGCAATGTGACCGTTTGGTCGCGATGAACGGCGGAAAGCTTTTGGAGCCGCTCGATGGTCAATCCAAAGATCGTGATGCCATTGGGCGTCTCATGGTTGGTGCCCATTGATCTGGCGAGTCATCGCGCTGGTCACAGGTGCTCTAGCGATCCTCGCGGGTGCGCTCCTCGTGGCCCATGAAAGTCCGATCGTTGCTGTACAGACTTTGATTCATGGCAGCCTCGGTTCGCCAGCCGCCATCGCTGGCACCTTGCGCGAAACCACGCCATTGCTGATTGCAGGGCTGGCCGTATTCATCGCTCTGCGGGCTGGCTTGTTCAACATCGGTGTCGAGGGGCAATTGATCATGGGTGCCGTCGCATGTACCTTTGTCGCGCTCAGAATTCCAAACGCCCTTGGGATGATTCTTGGTTTGATTGTCGGAATGATCGCGGGAGCTCTCTGGGCATTACCTGCAGGATTGATCAAAGCGTATCGAAACGGCCACGAAGTCATTACGACCATCATGCTGAACAACGTCGCGCTCTACCTGACGAGCGCGTTGGTTTCAGGGCCGATGAAAGACAAGACTTCTCAGGACACCGCTACACCAACGGTGGATGCGGCAACCCGAATGCCATGGGTTTATAATCACCCACCTGTGCAAGCCAACTGTGCCCTGATCCTTGGGGTTGTCGTCGCGATCGGGCTGGCTTTGTGGTTGAAGAAGACGGTCGCGGGATACGAACTGCAGGCGGTTGGTGCCAATCCGACGGCGGCGAAGTTCGCGGGCATCTCGACCCAGCGAGTGACTCTCATGGCGATGCTCGTTTCGGGTGCGATCGGCGGGTTGGCTGGGGCGGTCCAAGTGCTTGCATACGAAGGCAGGTTCTACTCGGGATTCTCGCCCGGATATGGTTTCGACGCACTCGGTGTGGCACTACTGGCAGGTACCAACGCCTTTGCTGTCCTTCCTGCCAGCCTGCTATTTGGCATCCTAAGCAAGGGTGGAACTGCCCTTCAGGTAGATGGAGTGCCGAAAGGCATTACCACCGTCGTGTTGGGATTCCTCATCCTCATCGCGGCCGTCATTCGTTATCGGAAGGTGAACACTGTTGCTTAACCTTTTGATGCTTACCATTGCGCTCTCGGCACCGCTGATCCTCGCCGCAATGGGTGGGTTTACCAGCGAACGCGGTGGTGTTATCAACATCGCGCTTGAGGGCATGATGCTTACCGCAGCTTGCGTCGACGCTTTGGCCGCACCAAAATTCGGACCGGTTGGGGGCTTGCTCATCGCAATTGTTGCGGCGACATCCATGAGCCTGTTGCATTGGTTGGTCACTCAGGTTTACCGAATTGATCACGTTATTTCAGGCATGGCGATCAACGCTGTTGCAGCCGGCGGAACAAACTTTCTGTTCCTGAAGTTTGGAGATGAAGCGCGGAAAGGCAACCTTCCAAGCTTGCCATCTTGGTTCTTCTATACGATTGCCTTCGTGGCCCCTGTGCTGCTCTTGTTTTACGCTCGCCAAACTAAGGGTGGGCTTCGCTTGCTTGCGGTCGGAAGTGACCCAGACAAGGCACGCCTGATGGGGGTTCAGCCCATTCGAGTGCGCTTCTTTGGTCTGTTGGCAACTGGAGTATTCACCGGAATCGCCGGTGTTGAACTCGTTGCCTACACGGGAGTGTTCACAGACAATATGACGGCGGGTCGAGGCTATATTGCCCTCGCCGCGCTTATTCTTGGGGGATGGCGAGCGGTGCCAGCTTTGCTAGCTTGCCTGGCATTCGGGTTTTTCAGTGCGATCCAGGTTCAGCTTCAGGGCACCGCAATCTTGGGCGTGCATGTTCCCACCGAGCTGTGGGCGGCATTGCCGTATTTGGTGACAATCATCGCATTGGCCGGATTTCTTGGAAAGAATCGAACTCCTGCAGGACTTGGACGGCACTAATCATTGGGTGGATATGACATCGACATTTTATCTTGACCGGGTATGGTTGCGCGGATGATCCTGCTCATTGCGGCACTCGGTATTGGTCAACTTAAGCCTCCCACGCTCTTTGACGCGTGTGTGGCCAACCACAGCAAGCTCCGAACCTACTCCGTTCATATTGATGTGGAAGGCGCCACTGCTGGCAAGAGACAAGAAACGCAATACGATTTGGCAGTGAATGGTCCAGACGCGATGTTGCGTGTCCGCGAACCGGCCGCTGAAGGTTTGGACCGCAGTGATCGTACGTATTTGGTGAAGGGAAGCAAACTGATCGCCTACGATGCGGTTGCGAACGAGCGAATTCAGCGAACGGTCAACGCCCGGTCGAGCGCCGCCGAGCGAATTTCGAGCCAGTTGGGAAGACTCGATGTTTCTGTGAGTCTTGCGTTGAATCCGGGAGACATGCAGACCTTCTTCTCGGCATTCAAGAGGTTCCCGGATTGGCGAACGAGCCATTCAGGCGATGTGCTGACGGTTCAGCGGCTTCCCAAGGGGTCGTCAACGATGTTCCGTTTCATCGGCGCGAAGCCTTTGCTGCACGAAGTTAGTTACAAGGACAAGGCCGCTTGGTTCCATTGGAATTTCGATTTTCGCCCTGGATCTAAGACGGTCCTGAATGTCCCTGCAGACGCCCGGTCAGTCACTGCGTTTACTCAGAAAGAGGCGCCTCCAAAGTACGTAACCAAGGAAGCGAAATCGATCTCAGAGAAGATGCTCCGCGCCTATTCTGCCCTGCAGAACGGCACGATTGATGTCGATTCGGATGTGGATGGACACAGCACTCTCTTAATCGCAGGCAAAAGGCTTCGGGAGAACCGATCTCGATTTATGTGGGCCTACGATGGCAGCACGTTGACGATCAAGAACGGCAAAACGGGCAAGTTCTATCGAGGAAAGGCGATGCGCGTGATTCTGTCGGAATATGTTACGGCGGTTGGCTGTGAAGTTGACCCGATTATCCGGCGGATCGTTGCTCACAAAGGGCCGTTTGCGGACCTCTTTCCGAAAGGTGCGACCGTTCGCTTGGTCGGTTCAGTGGGAACGACAGCCGACATCCTAGAGATCACATCTTGGTCCCTAAAGGTCTCCCTGTTTGTGCGAAGGGACAACCACTTGATCGATAGCATGGAATCTGAAACTGTCGAGCACGCAGGCAAGGTGCAAACGCGCAGCACGCGACGATTTAAGTATTCTCACCTCGGTGAGTCTGCTGGATTGACTCGATTCCGCCCCGATCCTGGTTATGGAAATGTCTATCCGCTGCCCAAGATAAAGGGCGTGGTTAACAAGTAGCCAGTCAGAAACAGAAAGATCCTTCGGCAGTCTTGCTACCGAAGGATCTTGTCGTTTGGGTTACTTGGCTTTGGGTGCCCGCAGGAATTTCTCAACGGTCGTCTGCTCGCCGGCTGACATCTTTGGGGCGGTCTTTTTCAGCAAGACCATAAACGCCGACACTTCCTCGGGTGCTGACGGGAATCCCATGTTCTCCTTGCTTGGGAGGAAAGAGTCTCCGAGTTGCTTTCCGGCTGGTGAGAGGACAACGAAGAAGGGAAGACCTGCTTTCTCAGCACCAAACTTCGCCATCAAATCAGCGCCACCTTCATTTTCCAAGTTCTTCTTTGGGCCATTCTCCATGACGTCGACGTGGGTGATGACATAGCTCTTCTCGAATGTGGATTTGAACTTGGGCGATTCGAGCATGTCATCAAGCTTGTGGCACCAACCGCACCAGGAGGCATGGAAGATGACCAGGACGTTCTTTTTCTCCTTGAGGGCCCTCGCCGAAGCTTCTGCCAAAAGGGCTTTTGCAGGTGCGGGACCGGATGCCATCGAGAGAGTCGGCAACGTGAGTGCTGCCCCTAGAAGGACCAGGCTGAATGATTTCGCAAGAGTTCGCATGGGCTTTATGATAACCCGAATATTAGGGAGCAAGCTAATTTGGTGTTCGAAGTCGAGAGCCAGCACTGCGAATTTGCTGCAGGGCTTCCACGACAATGCTCGCCGCTTTAGTCGCCACTTCGTGCGTAGAGGACCTACCGAAGCTAAATCGAAGGCCCTGCCGCGACTCCTCCTGTGTGTAACCTGCCGCGAGTAGAACGTGGCTGGGCTCGATGCTGCCGCTTGAACATGCGGCTCCGCTACTGGCGCTCAGGCCTAGGCGATCAAGGACAATGAGCATCGTCTCGGCGTCGATTCCGGGGAATCGGAAGTGGGCGTGTGTGGTCAATACGTTATCCCAGGAACTTACGGTTTGCGCGGCACCATGGGAAAGTAGGTCCGTCACGAAGACGTCCCGGGGATTTGAGTGAGGAACGGAGTTCGTCGGTGATTGGCGTACCGCTTCGCCAAATCCCGCGATCGCTGCGACATTTTCGGTGCCTCCTCGCATTTCCCGCTCTTGCCCCCCTCCGGCAAGGAGTGGTTTCAGCTTGATCCCTGCGCGAATGTAAATGGCCCCAGCGCCTTTCGGGCCATAGAGCTTGTGGGCCGAGACCGTGATGAGATCGGCATCGAGGTCTGCGGCCTTCCAGTTCTGGCCTGGGGCACAAAACGTCTGGACTGCATCTGTATGGAGGAGTGCGCCTACCTTGTGAGCCATGTTTGCGATCTGCCGTACAGGGTTGATCGTTCCCAGTTCGTTGTTGGCGTGCATGCAACTTACGAGGAGGACCGTTTCATCGAGCGCTTCTTCAAGAGCGTTCAGTTCGACTCGGGCATCTCGGTCTACGGGTAGAAATTCAACCAAGTACCCCAACGCTCGCAGGGTGTCAGCTGTGTTGATGACGCAATGATGTTCAGAAGCACCAAGCAGAATCCGATTTCTGGTCCCACCCTGATTCATCAGAGCCGCGCCGATGATGGCGAGATTGGCCGCCTCCGTGCCTCCCGAGGTGAACAGGACCTCGGCAAACAGGCATCCGAGTTTGTCGCTTAGGATCTCTCGCGCGCGGTCAATCGCGTCTTTGGCCTTCCGTCCTTCCGAATGCAAGCTCGAAGGGTTCCCAAACCCATCCTTGAGCCAAGGCAGCATCGCGGCCTGCGCTTCATCGCTGAGCGGAGTCGTCGCAGCGTGGTCAAGGTAAATTCGGCCAGTCACACCCTAGAGTTTAGCTTGCGTTTGGAATATTGGCGCGGGAGTAAGGTCGATGGGCGACGCCCAACGACATGATGGGTCGCGCTTACAGCGCTCTGGTTTTGGTGGCCCCTGGGTTTCCAGGGTTGCACCCTTCGCTATTATCGGCCGCACCGTTGGTGCTTTCGGACGGGTTCGCAGCCAGCAATAATCACCTAGAATTCATCCACCCGCACGGTCCGGAAAGGGAAAGTCCAACTCGTCTCTCTTCAACGTCCATAATCGTCGCCGTTCGCTCCTCGCTGGGCAGTCAGCGCGCCACTGTTTAAGGCCGAAGTGCCGAGTTTGGCGCGCCCAGCGATGACGAACGATGAAGCGATGGTTCGGGAAGTGGAGGAGAGACAGCACCCAGCGATGTGAGCGTCCTAAACCAGCCCTCGAAAAGAACCAATCAACGAACCAGCAACGAGAATCTCGGGCTGGTGCTGACTTACAATTTCACAGAAGCTTTCGGAAAGTCGCGGGGGGAAGGAAGGTCGCGAAATACCTTGCGAAGGTTTTCCATCGGGTGGGGTTCAGACGAATGGATGCCGCGTACGCGGCTCGACCGGCGGCGGGGTTGCCGTTGAGGGTGCGAACAGTACCAAGCGCAGCTTGGTTGAACGCCTTCGCCCGCTTGATCTCGCCGAGGGCAAATCGGTCATTCAAGTTCTCAATCCGTGGTGCAATCCATGTTCGCAGCTTCTCGTCGTCTCGCCAAATGCGCTCGAGCTTGTGGCTGGCGTTGGCACCGTGGACTCGATAGTGGGTCAGCGGAAGATCGACAAAGCCGAAGTGATACTTCTCGGCAACACGGAACCACATTTCCCAATCACCGGAGCCGAAGTACTCGCGATTGAATTCGCCGAGTTCCTTGAAGCACTCACGTCGGACAAGAGCCGCACTCGCGATAACCTTGTTCTCGTACACGAGACCAAGCAATACATCCCCGGTTTTGAATCTTGGAAAGGCAAAACCTAGGGGGTTACCCTCCTGTCTTTTGCCTTCGCCATCGATGAACGTACCACCGGTATGCACCAAGCCGATCTTGGGGTTTTCGTCCATGAGTTGGACCTGCTTCAAGAGCTTGTCGGGTTCCCACAGGTCATCGTCGTTAAGGACGGCGACAAACTCTCCGGAAGTCTCTCGTAGGCCGACGTTCAGCGTTTCGTACGTCCCGAGGTTTTTCTCGTTGAAGATGCATCGAATATCCGGCTGCTCGGCCAACCACTCTCGACTGAAATCATTCGAGCCGTCGTCGATTGCGACAATTTCAAAGTCTCGAAAAGTCTGGCGCCGAATCCCCTCTACGCAGGCAGGCAGGTACCGGATATGGTTGTAGCAGGTCAGCAGGATCGAGACACGAGGCATCGCTGCTAGTAAACCTGCATTGCCGCCAATCTTACGCGCCTAAGGAGGGGTGACTGTAATCGTATAGTTGACAATATCGACGTCTGGGTCCGTTCCGCCAAAGGTGTCACCCGTCGGTTCGAACCCCGCCAAATTGTTGTAGACCCTGCTTGAACGAAGATCAACGACCAGGAATTGGTTCAACCCATTCACCGAGCGGCTGTCTCCGAGAGAGTCAATCACTCGTGATCCCGAGCCTTGGTTGGCAATTCGCGTCATCGAGAGGATGTTCACCTGTAACGATTGAAGCTGCCGAGCTGCTGCATCCGTGTCCGCAAGCATGTTCGTGTAGACAGTGAAGCTGAGGGTGTTCGGGTCTCCACCCGTTTGAGGCGTGCTGAAGCTGAAAATCTGACCACGGTTGGTTGGCGACCAAACACCAAGATTGATAGGATTCGTCGGGTCGCTCGGATTGGGCACTTCCGATGCGAGGGCAAACCGATTGAGCGTAAACGGGTTGGCGCTGTTTGGTAACGCCGAGTTGAACTCGATGAAATGAGTTGGTGAGCCTGCAACCCGACCGTTCGGATTACTTGAGTTGAGCACCGGGAGCGGTGCGAACTGCGTCAGCGGGTTCGCTTGAGGCGATGCTGTGAGCGCGACATCGTAGATGTACTGCGCGTTGGTGTTGATCTGCCCAGCCACGCTGAACGTGAATGTGATCGCCGTGAAATTTCCGGCACCACGATTTGACGGGAATTTGGCGCAGCTCCCACACATCCACGCGAGGCTGCATAGTCCGGCGGCTTTTAGACCGCGCCTTCCGTGTAATACAAAATTCTGTGACAGGATTCGCATGTGACCGCCTTCTCGTCTATAAGGGATTGAACCATTCTCTCGGCGATGACAGTTCCACAACCCGCGCAAGTATTTTTCTTCGTGGCTTCTGCCATCCCGATTCCGCCACTTCGTTGACGAACACTATCGTATTTGTTCATCAACCCGGGCGAAATTCCCCGAAGGGCGTCTGGTCTCGCTTGGGTAAGACGTACAAAATCGGCCTCAAGTTTGGCTTTTTCGGCAACGGCTGCTTTCTTTCGTTCTACGAGTTGCTTTTGCTTGGCGGCGACCTGGGCTTCGATCTTGGCTGCCGCTTCCTTGGCAGGCGGCACTACCTCCCAAAGTTCAAGAATCTTCTCATCGTTCGCTGCCCGCTGCTTCTTCAGTGCAGCGACTTCCTTTTCAAGGTTCTCGACTTCTCGCGAATTGACGACGGTTCCGCCGTACATCAACTTGTCGATCTTCTTGAGCTTGTCTTCGATTCCCTTTTGAAGGACTTCGAGATCGGTGAGGTCGGCTGATAGTTTGCGAGCGCGCCCTCCCACTTCAGCATCCTGAGCTTTTAGCGCCTCAATTTCGGCTGTGATCCTTTGCCCGATGTCCAGGTTAGCGGCGCGATGCCGAATCTCCACGAGTCCACTGTCGATTTGGCTGAGCTTCCAGAGTCGCTGCAATTCAAGGGAGGCCATGCCCTCAGCGTACCCAGAACACCAGCAATCTGACTTCTATCGTTCTGGGTGCAAGGATTGTCTATCGGAAGGGTAGGATTCGCAAGTGGACCGTAATGATATTCCGGGTTCGGTAGAACCTAATCGTATTCCC
Source organism: uncultured Armatimonadota bacterium (assembly GCA_903833215.1). Lineage (GTDB taxonomy): Bacteria > Armatimonadota > Fimbriimonadia > Fimbriimonadales > Fimbriimonadaceae > Fimbriimonas. The sequence goes on along the minus strand of CAILEM010000164.1, from coordinate 88,232 downwards.
CGGCGCAAGTTTTTGAAGATGGCGGGAGTGGTGACGGTAGGTGCGATGGCGCCTGAATGGGTTTTTGCGGGCCCGTTTCAGAATGCCGATTTTGGTAATGCGATCCCAGCCGACAAAAAACTTCGACCCGAGTGGGTCAAGTCACTGACTGCGCGTGGAAAGCGAACGGAGTACACCGGTAAGCAACTCGCGAAAATCGGAATGCCGATCGGCGGCATTTGCGCGGGTGGTTTGTATATTGGCGGCGACGGGCGGCTTTGGCTTTGGGATATTTTTAATTCCAACAAATTCGGAATCTCACCCAAGCCGATTACCTACCTTGGCAAGTCGCTAGACGCAGGCGGTGGGTCCGCATACGTTGAGCCGCCCGACCAAGTGTTGCCATTTGATCAAGGGTTTTCTGTTGCCATAGATGGTCAACCGGCTAGGCCACTGGACCACCGTGGTTTCAAAGATATTCGGTTCATTGGTGAATATCCAGTCGCAAACGTCCGGTACTTGGACCACCCGACCGTGACCGTTGAACTTGAGGCGTTCTCGCCGTTCATTCCTCTGAATGCCGATGATAGTAGCCTTCCCGCAACCTTGATGCACTACACGTTCACGAATAGGGGAACGAAGGCTGTGGAGGTCAAGTTTGCCGGTTGGATGGAGAATCCTCTGGGCACAAATCGAGGCTTGGAGGGGACCTACCGCCTTACTTATGAGGCGATGCAAGATCACGGAGTCGCTATGTTCAAGCATGGTGTTGAGTCGGTGAAGCATGCTACTTCTGACCGATTCGACTTGCCATTTGAGCTTTGGGACAAGGACACCTACGCGGGCTGGACGGTTGAAGGCACGGCCTTTGGTGCAGGGCCAATAGCTAAGTCGAAGATCCCCGACTATCAAGGTGACGTCGGTGGAGTTGGCGATCGCCTCGTGAATTCCCATGCGACTGCTCCCGGCAATTCCGTCACCGATAAAGATGGTGCGGTCGGCAAGCTTACGAGCAAGTCGTTTCAGATTGAGAGGAACTTCCTCCAGTTCTACATAGGCGGGGGCAATCACCCCGGACAAACATGCCTAAACCTCGTTGTCGAGGGAAAGGTGGTTCGAACGGCCAGTGGAAACGACAATAACAAAATGCGTGCGGAGGTTTTTCAAGTTGCCGACCTGATTGGCAAGCAAGCGCACATCGAAATTATTGATTCTGTTTCGGGTCCCTGGGGGAACATTGGGATAGGGCGTATTACCCAGACCGACAGCCCTGTAACAGCCGTTCCGATTGAGGCAATGGCAGACTACGGAACGCTTTCGCTGGGTCTTGTCGGAGCCGGAGTGATCGAGTCGCACAATGACACGTCACACACAGCGAGTGTATCGAGAACTTTCACCCTGGAACCCGGTGCTTTCCACACCGTAACTGCCGTCGTTGCCTGGCACTTCCCGAATCTTCGGCTCGGGATTCCAGACGATACGTCCGGACAGTATTACTCAACGAAATTCAGGGATTCTGGCGAGGTCGTCCGCTTCATCGCCAGCCATCATGATCGGTTGGCTCATCAGACAAGGCTTTGGCATAACACTTGGTATGACTCGACGTTGCCTTATTGGTTCTTGGATCGAACATTTGCGAACACTTCGATCTTGGCTACGACCACTGCGCATCGCTTTGGAACGGGCAGGTTTTACGCCTGGGAAGGAGTAGGTTGCTGCGCGGGAACGTGTACTCACGTTTGGCATTACGCACAAGCGATGGGTCGGATCTTCCCCGAACTCGAGCGAATCCTGCGAACACGTGTGGACTACGGATTGGCGTTTAATGAGCGTACTGGGGAGATAGGTTTCAGGGCTGAATACGACCGCCGCGCGGCGATGGACGGACAAGCGGGATCGATCTTGCGCATGTATCGTGAGCACCAAATGACAACCGATCCACTGTTCCTGAGGGAGCGTTGGTCGCGAGTGAAGCAGTCGATCGAGTACATGATCGCTTCCGACAAGAACGTGGAAGGCGTGCTCCAGGGCCCCCAGGAAAATACCCTTGATGCGGCTTGGTATGGGAAGATTGCTTGGATCACATCCCTATATTTGGCAGCGCTCAAGGCGGGAGAGATGATGGCGCTTGAGATGAATGATGCAGAGTTCGCCAAGCGGTGCCAGGGCATTCTTCAGCAGGGTACTAAGAATATCGATCGCGACCTATTCAACGGCGAATATTACATCCAGACCCGAGATTCCGAGCGGCCGAACGCACTTGGCACCTACGATTGCTGCCATATCGACCAAGTCATGGGCCAAGGTTGGGCGTGGCAGGTGGGTCTGGGCCGCGTGATGGACAGGAAGAACACTGTCTCCGCGCTTAGGGCACTTTACAAGTACAACTTCACGCCCGACGTGGGGCCATGGCGCAAGGCTCACACGGAAGGTCGCTGGTATGCCATGCCAGGCGATGGTGGACTGATCATGACCACCAACCCTAAAGGGAATAAGGCCGCTTTTGGCGATCCATCAGCTTGGCAGTTCGGATACTTCAACGAGTGCATGAGTGGTTTTGAGCACCAAGCGGCGGCGCATATGATTGCTGAGGGGCTGGTCACAGAAGGGTTGGCGATAACGAAAGCCATTCACGATCGATATCGCGCCGATCTACGAAATCCATGGAATGAAATCGAGTGTTCCGATCACTACGCCCGAGCCATGGCAAGCTACGGCAGCTTTATCTCGATCTGTGGTTTTGAGTACCACGCACAGCGGAAGACGATTGGATTCACTCCACGCTTGAAGCCAGAGAATTTCCGAGCCGCGTTTACCGCGGCAGAAGGCTGGGGCACCTTTAGTCAAGCCCGCAACAAGCAAGTGCAGAAGTCAGAACTTTCTGTGAAGTATGGACAGCTCTCTGTGCAAACCATCGCTCTCGATGCGGGAAAGACGCCACCGAAAAAGGTGGTCGTCCTCCTCGGTGAAAAGCCGATCAAGGCAAAATTGGCGGTTCAGGATTCCCGTGTGCTTGTGTTGCTGGAATCACCGGTCACGATCGGTACCAAAGAGAGCCTGCAGATATTGTTATCCTTCATTGAAGACGCCGAGTGAGCCGTTCGGGCTCACGCGGCAACAGTCAGGAAAACGCCATTGTGCGATGGGTCTCGCACAAAGGCTCCGTTGGACGTAGATTCGACCTTCACCCCAGATGAGGTCAACCGGGCAACGATGGCGGCAAGGTCGTCGTTGCTTGGGAGGTTGATGGTGAAGCCCAGAAGCCCTAAAGAGTTTTCGGCGGGAGGGTTGGATCCGCTCGACATCCAGGTGTTTAGGCCAAGGTGGTGGTGATATCCACCCGCGGCAACAAACAGTGCTTGCGGCATGCTCGTCATTTCGTCGAACCCGATGAGGTCCTCGTAAAAGTGCTTTGCCGCCTCGAGATTCGCGACTTTGAGATGGACGTGTCCCATCGTCGTGCCAGCGGGAAGTCCGGTGTACGGGGTGGGATCCGCCTTCGCGTCTGCCGCTATCGACTGTAAATCGACGGACAAGGTGTCCATCAACACCTGACCGCCTTGGAACTTCCACGTTTCGCGCGGTCGATCTGCGTAGAGCTCAATTCCGTTGCCGTCAGGATCCTCAAGGTAGAGGGCTTCGCTGACGAGGTGATCCCCCGCCCCGCTCAGGTGCCAACCAGCTTCGCTGAGATGGATCGCGGCCTTGCCCAAAGATGATCGCGTGGGGAAGAGGATGGCGAAGTGAAACAATCCAGGAGAGCGGCGGTTTGGTTTGATCCCATTTTTGTTCTCTGTTAGGATCAGCAAAGGTGTGTCATCGGAGGCACCAAGGTGGAGGGTCGTAGCGGTTTCCGCCAACGTCTTGAAGCCGAGCACGTCTTCATAGAATCGCTGTGACTTTTTGAGATCGGGAACGACAAGGCTTACAGGACCGACGGATGTGTTTTTTGGAAGCATGGCTTTTCTTCGTGACGTAGGTGTTTTGTTGGGGAGAGTTGAGCAAGTTGGCAGCTATGCCGCTACTTTCTTGCGTCGAGTTCCAATTGCGGCGAGAGCGCCAACTACGGTTGCAGCGATGAAGCCAAGTTGTGCCCAGTGGACGAAAAAGTCGACCGTTTTGAGCTGAAGTGGGTAAATGTCGTGGCTCTTCAAGTAGGCGTCGTCGACCTGTCGGGGCTGTTTCTCAGAGCCCGTCTGGGCGACGATCGCCTTCGGATCGTCGATGATCATGAGTTGGGGAGATCCGATCGGCGTCGTACCATCGCCGAATAACGAAGCTCCCGCTTTGTCGATTTGAACCCGCTGAGTCAACACGGCCCGGTCCTTGTAGGTTACTCGCACGACGGGTGCTGCAGCGAGTCCCACGAGGCCAACGACTGCGACTGCGATCCCAACGATGTTAACGAACTTACGAAGCTTGCCGGGGTTACTCATCTCACTTGCCTACTGCGTATGCATTCAAGCCGATCGTAACGTCCTTGGCGACCTTACCGGCGGCCATGCCTGGAATTGTGATCTTGTAGTCGCTCAAGGTGATGTTGAACTTGGTGGAGAGCTGAACGACGTCTCCAACGAATCCAGCCTTCTTAGTGGTTTCGTCGGCGGCCCGATAGCGAGCTCGAACGGTAGTCGTGATCTTCTTGGTAACGCCGTGGAGGGTGAGTTTGCCGGTGACCTTGTAGTCATCTCCTCGGAGCTGCTGAACCTTCTCGGCTTCGAATACGATCTGGGGGTACTTCTTCGTGTCAAGCCAGCCTTCGCTCTTCATGTGGTCGTTGCGAAGCGGGATTCCTGTGTCGATGCTTGAAGGGTCAATGATGATCTTTCCGCTGCCTTTGTGAGTCGATGGGTCGAAGACAAGGGTTCCGCTGACTTCGTTGGTTTTGCCGGTGAAGGTCTCGAAGTCGGCCACGCTTTCGATCGAAGCGACGTTTCGGTACTTGTTCTGCTTGTTGTCCACTTCAAAGTGCTTCTGCTGGGCACTGGCGGAGGCGGCAAAAGCCGCGAGGAAGAGAGAGGAGGCGAGGATTGAGGTTGGAGTTTTCATAGCTGATCTCTGTGAGTAGTTCTCTATTTCGGCATCACTCGTCGTTTAGGCAACGGGTGTTGTATAATAGTACGTGGCTCAAGCCCGACAGTCAACCATCAATTTCCATCGGATGTCGCTTAAACGACAAAACAAAAGAAATGTCGGTTTTTGACTCATTCGAGTATCGAAAAGATTCATGATAACCGCGCATAACGAAACCGACCCTCGGGTCAAACGCACACGGCACCTGTTGCTTCAGGCGTTGGCAGAGTTGCTGTCTGAGCAGAGTTTCTTATCCCTTAGCGTTCAAGATATCGCCGCGAGGGCGACCGTTAACCGCGCCACCGTGTACGCCCATTTCGAAGATAAATACGCGATGTTCGAGAGCCTGATTCGCGAAGGATTTCAAGAGCAGTTGGAAAGCAGGCTCACAGCCGACTGTTCGCTCAATTCCGAGAATCTTCGATTGCTGATCCTAACTGTGGTTGAGTACATGGGCAAACTGAACAGCCGATGTCGAAAGCAGGATCGTCGGATGGACCCTTTGGTGGAGTCCACAGCGCAAGACACTTTGAATCAATTCCTTCTCAACTGGCTGAAGAAGGATGCTCCCAAACGCGAGAACGTTGAGACGACAGCTTCGGTTATGAGTTGGGCGATATTTGGCGCTGCCGTTCAATGGAGCCGAAGCGAACGTGGAAAGACCTCGGAGCAGTTGGCTTCCGAGGTCTTCGACGTACTCCGCTTCGGCGTTATGAGCGACTAAAGGTTGCTAGATCGGAGAAGCTAAAAGGCTTAGCCGCCCTGATTGCGAGAAATGTCCCAGTATCGGACAGTCTTCCTTCCTAATGTGCCGTCGGGCTTTTGAGTATCCGACTCGAATGTAAATCTGCTGAACGCAAGGGACAGATTGATAGCCATTTGCGAAGGATCTGAGTTCATCGACATCTCAGTAAGGATTACATTGTCTAGGGTCCATTTCGCAAAGACGAAGCCCGATTTTGCTGCTCCCGCGCTCTTTCTCATCGTGATGACACATGTTCCAAGATTGGAACCCGCGCAGACGTCAAAAAATAGGATTGGAGCAGCCGAATCGTAAGCGATGGTGATGGCGAGTGAACTGAAATTTGGCGCGCTGACGCTTCCATTATTATTCACGGAAGTTGCAACGTCGAACGAGAAACTTTCTAGTAGAAACTGACCTAGGAAATCCTTCGACAGGGATTCGCTGTTCAGGCTTGGAATCTGTAAATAACAATCGATGGCCATTTGAGGTCCTCACAAGTGTAACTTGACGCGTTGCCCCTACGAGCGTACATCTAGAATTACGCAAGGAGAGCATGACCGGGACACCCAAAGAAACTCAATAGATTTTCGGAAACCAGCGGGAATACTGAGATTAATAGTGCATTTGGCTCATTGCTGACGGATTGGGCCTAATTTATCTAGTCACCGTAATCAAAACTTGCTTTCCAGTGATAGATTCGCGCATAAGTCTATTCGACTTAAGGGAGACGCCATTGAACACTAAACTCACACGCCGACAGGTTATTGTTGGAGTTGCTTCGGCATCGGCTGCGGCAATCCTTCCGGCCGCATTAGCCAGCCAGCCGGAAAAACTTGAAGCAGCTGGGCTTGGGTTTAGTGGCCAATCATTTGGATCCATCGAATCGATGCCATCTAAGCGTTATATGGCCTCATGTGCCGTGCTAGGTGATGGCAGACTTCTCATTTCGGGTGGTTATAGCCAAAAGTGGAATAAGGGTAAGCCTCCTCGCCCGCTGAACTCAGTTTGGCTGTACACGCCTGCCACTGGGGAGTGGTTGGACGTGGCACCCATGCACCATGCTCGTGCACGTCATGCCTCCGTTCAACTTAATGACGGTCGAGTTGCCGTCATCGGTGGATTTAATCACGGTCCGACCGCGTCGATAGAGGTTTATGATCCTAATACAGACATGTGGCAGGTTGTGAGTTCTCTTGCGCAACCCCGATACGACCATTCCGTTGTTTCCGATGGACGAAACGTTTATGTCGTTGGTGGTTCGGGAGTGTCGATGCATGCCAACATCGAAATTCTTCCGATGAGCGCACCATCCGCTCAGACTCCTGTCTAGGATTTCCTACTGATCCCACTCAATTGATTTTTTCGGCTGAATAATTCTGTCGAGATTTGCCTGCTTTCCACAAGCCGGAGGCTTCTTGAATACCGTTCGCACTGGATACGCATTGAAAAATGGTCGGTTTGCATTCACGTTAATCCTGTGGATTGCTGCTGTGCTGTCTCATGGGCAGTTGGCAAATTCAGGATGGCCAAAGTTCCGTGGAAATGCCCTGAACAACGGACTGAGTTCGGGCTCTTCAGTGTCCAGCAGCATCAAGTTTGTGGCGCCGCTGGCGGATACTAATGTTTCATCTCCCGCCATTGGAGCCGACGGGACGGTCTATATGGCGGGCGGGAATGTCCTTGCCGCTATGGATGGATCGTCTGGGGTGATCAAGTGGACGTTCGACGCGGGCGAGTTGATCTATTCGTCTCCGTCACTTGCATCGGACGGAACGGTTTACATCGGCTCGGTCCACAAAATGGTCGCACTTCAAGGTTCGACGGGCCAAGCAAAATGGTCCTATTCGGTGTTGGGGACGATTTTTTCTTCTCCTGCCATCGGATCGGATGGCACGGTCTATTTTGGAGATGTGGGTGCTTCAGATATCTCAAGCCATTTTTATGCAGTCCGATCTGATGGAACATTGAAATGGTCGCGTACATCGGCGCCGATTGTGTCTTCGCCAGCTTTGGCTGTAAGTGACATCGTCTATGTTGGTTCGACCGACGGCTATCTCTATGCCCTTAATCCATCCGACGGCACAGTTGTCAATAGCTACCAAACTGGCGGAGAAATTCAATCTGCTCCCGCCATAGCCCAAGACGGTTCAGTGTATTTCTGTTCCGGAGACGGATATCTGTACTCACTCACTTCCGCGTTGTCCCTAAAGTGGACCTACAACACGGGTAGTACGGTGGAATTCTCGCCACAGCTCGTGTCTTCCCCGGCGGTTGGGCCAGATGGATCTGTGTACGTTGGAACGCTCGCAGGTGACTTTCACTCAGTCAGTAGCACGGGACAACTTAACTGGAAATTCCAAGTGGGCCAGTCTGGTGTAGGTAGCCTCTATGCGATTCAATCGTCTGCTGCCATCGGTGCGGATGGCACGGTTTATCTTGGCCCGTCGGATGGATTCGTCTACGCGTTGAGTTCAATTGGCCAAGTGAACTGGAAGGTCAACGTTACGAACCCATCGGCTTCTTCACCTGCTTTGGGAGCAAATGGGATGCTGTACGTCGGGGTTTCCAGCGCTGTTGTGGCTTTTTCAAGCGTCCTTCCGAACTCCGTTACCTTGGATCCCCAAACAGTGGTGGGTGGCAAAGCGTCGACTTGCACTATATATCTTTCCGGTGCAGCTCCAGTTGGAGGGGTAAAGGTAGCCGTTAGTAGCAGCGACCCTAGCGCTATCACGCCAAGCGCGGTTGTTGTGCCTGCCGGTCAGCTATCCGTTTCCTTCACCGTCCAGACGTCCCCGGTTTCTGCACAAAAGATCGCCAGTATTCTTTGCACGTTGAACGGGGTCACAAAGGCTTCGACTCTGACTATCACTCCACCAAGCCTCGTTTCGCTGTCCATCAACCCATCGAACATTGTGGGTGGCAATGGTACGAATGGCGTCGTGACCCTAAGTGGACCCGCACCGGCTGGCGGCATCACCGTGAACCTTTCATCAAACAACTCGGTTGCATCTTTAGGTGCCAGAGTCGCGGTGAGTGCAGGGCAGTCGAGTGGCAATTTCCCGATCGTCACCTCCGGGGTGAGTTCTCCCGTCACGATTGCCATATCGGCCAGTTTTGGAGGAGTAACTCAAGCTTCAAATCTTACGGTGGTGCCGGCAGATCTCGCCTCGATTCAAATTGCCCCCAATACGATTATTGGCCCAGGGGCAGCGATTGGTACGGTAAGTCTCAATGGGGCTGCGCCAGTAGGTGGAGCCGTTGTCAAGTTGCTAAGTACGGTCAAGGCACTTGTTGTTCCTACAACCGTAAAGATTCTTGCCGGGCGGAGTAGCAATACCTTTATTGTTCAGACTGCAAAAGTTGTCCGGTCGATTCAGGGGCAAGTCCAGGGCAAATATCTTGTCGCGGTGCAGAAGGCCAACGTGAGAATTATTCCGTTGGCCGTCGTTTCGATTACTCTGGCACCAACCAATGTGCAGGGCGGCATGACTTCTACCGCAACGGTAACGCTGAATGGCGTCGCTCCGAGTCCTGGAGTAAAGATAACGCTAAGTAGCTCGAACTCGGCGGCAAGCGTGCCCGCTTCAGTAGTTGTACCGACCGGCCAATCGTATGCAGTATTTACGGTCATCACGAAATCTGTTTCCCAGACGGCGACTGCTGCAATCGGCGCAACACTTACGTCGGTATCCCAGACTGCCACTTTGACGATCAACCCAAGCACACTCGCATCGCTAACTGTTGATCCAACGACGGTGACGGGGGGAAATCAAGCAATAGGAACCGTGACTCTCGATGGTCCGGCTGGCCCGGGTGGTGCCTCTGTTACGCTGTCAGCGGATAGTGTTTTGGCCACAATTCCTGCCACTGTCATTATTCCGGAAGGCCAGACCTCTGCGAATTTCAACATATCGACAAGCGCGACGAATGTTTTAACATCTGTAAAAATAAGGGGTAGCTATGCTGGTTCTTCGCAAGCCGCATCGTTGACGATCCTTGCTGCTCAACTAACCCAGATGACGGTCAGTCCAGCCAACCCCGTTGGAGGAAATACCGCTCAGGGAACAGTTACGATTAGTGGCCCCGCACCAGCAGAGGGAATCACGGTAACAATTTCAAGTTCGAGTGGGACGGCATCTGTACCCGCATCGGTTGGCATTTTAGCAGGGCAAACCACCGCGACGTTCGACATCGCAACGAAGCCGGTCACGTCGGCTGAGACGGTTACCCTCACGGGTAGCTTCGGAGGCCGGTCGGCAACGGCTACGCTGACCGTCAATCCCGCATGGCTTGCGTTTATTAGTGTTGCTCCGAAATCCGTGTACGGAGGAAATAGTTCAACGGGCACGGTCACTCTCAGTGGACCTGCTCCTGGGCTTGGTGTCACGGTGACTCTCTCGTCAAACAGTAACGCCGCTTCCGTACCTGCGAGTGTGGTTATTCCTGGCGGGAGCAGATCAGCGACCTTTACCATTCAAACTACGCGGGTTCGTGCCAAGAACTTGGCTGGTATCACCGGTTCGCTTGGTGATTATTCGAGGACTGCAATTCTTACGATCAAACCTCTACAGAATTAGGTGGGCTAGCAGCGAATCGTCTTTCGCTTTTGCCCCACCTTGTTTGCGGATTCGACTTTGGCGATGTATTCAGTCGCAAGGGGCACTTTGCATGCAGTGTTTCCGACATCGACGGAAACGGCTCCTATTTGTTGGGCTACGGCTTTAGCCTTTTCTGACAATGGTTTGACATAACTGCCCACTGAAATGACGAAGCTGTTCATCTTGGATTTGACTCGGTTGTCAGCGGTGTGGATCGTGTTTGCGATGGTCTCTAACATGCGACCAATCTCGTCGAGATCGAGATTCGAGTCGGGTTTTGTCGCAAGCAATCCCATATAGGTGGCCCAACCCGCTGAGGCAATATGTTCTTGATCCGATTGGATCCACTGTCGGGCGAGTTCATGAGCTTCGGGATGCTCCACTGTCACCCAAGCAACGGTGTGCTCGTAGATCATCGGCATGCCTTTTGCGCCTTCCGCCCACGATTCCAACTCTGCGCGTGTCATCTTGGCACCGTCAGCCACCATGCCAGCGAGGTACATCGCATCGAAATTGCCGGAGGCGTAGAGTTCCAGCGCGAGTGCTTGTTGACCCTTGATTGTCTTGGCTATGATCTTCTCGTCGGCAACGCTGACACCGAACATCCGGTCAATCGGCATCCCATGCCGCGCATAAATGATCCGGGTCTTCTCACTCCCTTTTGACTTCAGTTCTTCGAGGATAGATTCAAGAGTTGGCATAGGGCTTCGTTGATATCACAACTACCGGACAATCATAAACGAAATGGATATGAATCTCAAGACCGGACTTGGTTGATTTCGATTTGCGAATCCGTCTGCTTGATGTCACCAGTGAAAGTGAGGTTAAGCCCAGTAGTGTTTATGCCGAATGAATCGGCGGACACAGTATCCTTCCTTCGCTTCTGACGCCAGTGCTCGAAGTTGGACTCTCGATTCACGGTCATGTCCATGAAGAACTCGACGCTCTCTTTGACCATTTTTAGGGTCCAAAAGCCGACTGGCCATTTGGGCCAGGTGGCGAGCAGCCCCTCAATGTGAAATCCTCTGGTGACGTAGGCAATGCCGTAGAGCAAGATGGCACCGCTTATCCAGGCCGAAGCCTCTTGCTGGAGTTTTCTTTGCTTCTGCTTTTTGTAAGCCAGGCGATCCTCATCGAGTTGTTGGCGTTCTGCAAGCGCCTGCTCGGCATGGAGGACTTCCTCCGGGCGTATACCGAGTTCCGCTGCCGTTTCCAAAAGCTGGCTACGGCTTATCCCGGCTCCCCCGGCCGAACCTTGGGCAGCCAGTCGCAAAATCTCCTGCGCCTGCTCGTCAGAGTAGAACTTCTCGGCCATCGTATGCATATTACACGTAGCTGACCTGTCCAACGTTGTCGCCATAATTCAGAAAAGATGGACATTCGTGTCGCGACGATTGAGGATTACGACGCACTGAATGAGCTCTTTCGCCAGGCGGATGAACTACATCATCGCGGTGCACTCGATGCGTTCCGTGGTGAGGAGCATTGGGGAAGAAGTGAAGAGTTCGTTCGGGAAGCGCTTTCGAATCCCGACTCGGTGACCCTCGTCGCTTTCCTTGATGACGAAGTGGTTGGATGCGTTACTGCTTTTGCTCAAAGGCGTCCGGAGCTTGGTGTCCTGCGCGAAAGAAATTGCCTCAGCGTAGACGCATTGGTGGTCATAGACACGGCACGCCGTCACGGCATCGGCAAGGCATTGATGGCTGAAGTTGAAGCCTGGGGGCGATCAAGGGGTTTGACGTCGGTTGAATTGACGGTCTGGAGTTTCAACGAATCTGCCATCGAGTTATATCGGGCCACAGGATACGAGCCGATGACGGTTCGGATGCGGAAAACGTTAAGTTGTTCTATCTAGGGGGCATGAGATCACCTGAAGTCCCAGAATAAATACTGTTGGCGTTGAAAGTAAGTCGGCGGGTTGCACCCACCGACAAAATATGTCGTCCTTACAGGACTCTGGGGTTGGTGGCTGCCGGTTTTCCAGGGTTTCACCCTTCGCTATTATTGGTCGCCCCCTTGGGGCTATCGGACGATTTCGCAGCAAGTTGAAACCCACTATGCTGCGATCACCCGCAGGGTTCCGGAAAAGGAGAGACAGCACCCAACGGTGTGAGCGCATTACCCAGACATCGTAGAGAACAGAACCGGGGCTGAAAGAATCAGCCGTTCGGGGGACAATCGAAGGAGGAAAAGTTCTAGACGCCGGTCGTGTTTCCCTGCCTTCGCAGTCGAAATCGATCGGTTTTAGCCGTTTATTAGGTTATTCAGTCAAAATCCGAATTAATGGTTATTCTGCTTGCTTCCTTGGCTCTCGCCAACTCGGATATTCGTGTTCCGCAGGCTCCTCCGACGCCGGTGATTCCGGCGGAAACGAAGGCGCAGAAGGATAAGCGCATGGCTTGGTGGCGCAAGTCGCGCTTTGGAATGTTCATCCACTGGGGCCTGTATGCAGTACCAGCAGGTGCGTGGAATGGCAAGACCGGCTACGCCGAGTGGATTCGCGAGGAAGCGCACATTCCCGTCAAGCAGTACGACGGCTTCATGAAGCAGTTCAACCCGGTGAAGTTCGATGCGAAAGCTTGGGCGAAGATGGCTCACGACGCGGGCATGCAGTATCTCGTGATCACCTCGAAGCACCACGACGGCTTCAACATGTTCGATAGCAAGTACACCGATTTCAAGGTGACGAATACGCCGTACCACCACGATCCGATCAAGGATCTTGCCAAGGCTGTTCGAGCGGAAGGGATGACTTTCTGCCTCTACCATTCCATCATGGACTGGCACCACCCCGACTACCTACCTCGCAGAGGTTGGGAAGGAAAGGATCGACCAGCGACCGGGGCCGATTTTACGAAGTTCGTTCAGTACCTCCGCAACGACGTCCGGCAGATCATTCAAGACTACAAGCCGGGCGTGGTGTGGTTCGATGGACAGTGGGAAGCAACTTGGAAGGAGCCGCTCGGCTCAGAACTTTATGCCCTTTGCCGTACGACCGATCCGAAAGTCATCGTGAATAACCGCGTGGGAAGTGGTCGCGACCGTGAGTTGGGCGACTATTCCACACCTGAACAGACAATTCCTGCGACGGGCCTCCCTGGTGTCGATTGGGAAACGTGTATGACGATGAATGATCATTGGGGATACAACAAGGCCGATCACAACTACAAGTCGGTCAAAGTGTTGATTCACGATCTCGTCGATATCGCGAGCAAAGGTGGCAATTTCCTATTGAACATCGGGCCGAAGGCAGACGGCACGTTCCCGCCAGAAGCGATCGACCACCTAAAGGGGATTGGTGCCTGGATGAAGGTGAACCACGACTCGATCTATGACACTTCGGCCTCGCTGTTTGACTCACTGAGTTGGGGGCGATGTACCGTTCGAAGTGGAGCCAAGAATTCCAAGTTATTCCTGCACGTATTCGATTGGCCCAAGGACGGCAAGATTGTCGTTCCCGGTGTGGGCAACGAGTTGAAAGGTGCCCGTATCCTTGGTGGCTCGAAGTTGGCAGCTCAGAAGTCCGGTGGCAACGTCGTTATCGCTCTTCCAGCGGGCTCGCACAGTGATATCGATACGGTAGTTGAACTTACGGTTGCTGGAAAGCCGGTTGTTTTCAAGTCGCCAACCATCGAGACGGGGACTCCTGGCTTCGTGTCGTCGATTGACGTTCCGATCAAGGTTGCCACCGGGATGACGGTTCGCTACACAACGGATGGCTCGCCGGTCCGCGCCAGTTCTGTCGCCTACACAAAACCAATTCACATCACTCAACCGTTGACGATTTCTGCAGCGGGTTTCTTTAACGGAAAGCTCGTGACAGGTACGGTGACAAAGCATTTCGACAAATTGACACCGTGGCCTGCAACGAAGACGCCTGCAGGGACAGCTGGTCTCGACGTTCAAGAATATCAGGGAGCCTTTAACTCCGTTTCCGAATTTCTCGAGAAGGTTCCCTCCAAGCTTCTTACCGCGTCTCAAGTCGGTTTGGATCCAGCATGGAAGGTTGCTCCCGAACGAATAGGCCGTATCTACTCGGGAACATTGGTTGCTCCGAAATCAAGTCTCTACCAGTTTGAATTGCGCTCTGACGACGGATCCAGACTGTGGATCGACGGAAAGGTGGTTGTGGATAACGACGGCCTTCATGCGCCCGCCGATAAGTCAGGCTTTGCTCCGCTTGAGAAAGGCGCGCACACCATCAAAGTCGCCTGGTTTAACAACTCAGGAAACGCAGCCCTGGGCTTGAAGTGGACAACGGGTTCATCGAACCCCGTATCCATCCCAACATCGGCATTTCGACACTAAACAGGTCAACGTCCGAGGGGCGTGATTCAGAAATTGGAAATCACTTGAGCAAAGAAGTTATTGTGCGCATCGCCGAAGAAGGCGAGTTTGAGAATCTGTTAGGGCTATGGACAAAGGTGTTCGATGCACCGCCGGAGGTATTCACCTGTGAATATCTTTCGGTGCAACCCGAACTTCGGCCAACGTTTGTTGCCGAGATCGATGGCCAAATCGTTTCGTCAGTTCAGTTGTTTGGTATTCCAATTCGGGATGAGGACAAGTTGCCGATCATGATCGGTGGCCTCGCCAATGTCAGTACTCTGCCCGAGTTTCGTGGTCAAGGGTTGGGTTCTCAACTCGTCAATGCCGCGAAGGATGAGATGCTGCGAAGGCAGTATGCGTGGGGAATGCTCTTGACCGGCAAGAACTCCTTCTATGAGCGACTCGGTTGGCGCACGATCTATCGCTCTTTCGTCGAGGCGCGAATTTCCGCATCGACGGTCCCTGACGAGTCAATTTCAGTCGCGTACTATCCTCAACCCGATCTCGTCCATGTTCGAGAAATCCACGAGCACAGCTTCAAGACACCGCTATCGAGAATTCGGGGTGACTTGGACTGGGAAATTCGGATCCCAGAGCGTATCAAGTCCAAAGCCGTGTTTTACGGTGAGAACAGCTATGCGATCGTGCGCAAGGTTGATTCAAGCGCCGTGCTCGAAGAGTGGGGAATGCTGGAGCGCACGATAGAGGGCTTTCGGGAGCTGCTCATTGCTGCCACTCGATGGGCGGTGGGAGAGGGGCTCCACACGCTTGTGATCTCTGCTCCACTACGTTCTGCCGGACGCCAGGCCTGTGAAGGCTTGTTCATGACGATGCCGAACGTTGAGGACACCGAAGCCATGGTTTTGCCTCTGAATCACGATTGGACGATGGCGCGAATCCTGTCAATGTTCCTTTTGCCCAGGGCACGCTTCCTTCGAATGGATAACTTTTAGGCCATGTTCATACTTGCTGCAGCGGTGATTGCGATGTCGAATGCGAATCTGAATACGCTCCCAGCGCCGAAGACCCTCGACGCCTATGATGTGATATGGGATTCTCCCTCGAAAGATTCAGCTGGCTCTATGCCGATTGGGAACGGTGAAGTCGTCCTCAATGTGTGGGTAGAGGATAAAACTGGCGATGTCTTGTTCCTTATTGGCAGGACGGATTCGTTGTCCGAGATCTCACGTGTTCTCAAACTTGGACGTGTTCGTGTCCACCTGAGCCCGAGCCCATTCAAAGCGAGCAAGTCCTTTCGACAGCACCTTCACCTGCGAGACGGCAGAATTGAGATCTCAGGGCCGGGGTCGAAGCTCAGCGTCTTTGTCGATTCAAGTTCAAATAGCATCGCCGTATCGGGGACAACCAAACAGCCTACGACGGTGACGGCCGAGATTGAGTGCTGGCGGAATGCGCGCAGAGTCTTGCCGGAAGGTGAAAAACATTCGGCTTGGTCGGTTCACGACGCTCCGTTCGAATTGGCGGAAGCTGCCGATGTTTTCGTTACGAAAGATGCCAACGCTGTTACTTGGTACCACCGGAATGAATCGACCGTTGTTCCCCAACTTTTAGCCAATCAATCGTTGACTGGTTTGGCAGGAGCGTTCGATCCATTGCTCCATCGGACCTTTGGCGGGCGTCTCACTGGAACAGGATTTGTCCGATCGGGAGATCGGAGTTTGGTGTCGGGGAATCCAGTCAAACAGTTTGATTTGACGCTGGTGACGCACACCGCGCAAACCGCGACGGCGTCCGAATGGCTGAAGGCAATCAAATCGACCCCGAAGCCCTCTCCGCAGACCACGCAGTTGTGGTGGAACAATTTTTGGGCAAGATCCTGGGTCTTTGTAGATGGTGACGAGGCCGGATTTGACGTTCCAAAAAACGATTTTCCTCTGCGCCAAGGTGTCGACTCCAATGGTCAGAACGTCTTTCCTGGCCAGATGGACGATCCATGGGTCGAGGTAAGACCGGAGCCAGCCGCTAGCGTACGGGCAGTCGCCCGAATCGATCGCGGTCGTGGGTACCAATTGCCCCCAGGCAATCCGGAGTTCACCGAGGGGTTCACCTTTGCCGCTTGGATCCGACCGGACCACTTTGGGGCAGGGAGAATCTTTGACAAGGTAACGGCGGGGCGGTCGGATGGCACACTGTTTGACATGCAGCCGGGAGGCACCCTTCGCTTGATCGTCGGTGAGACGATTTGGGTGGCCCCCAACTGCTTAAAAGCGGGCGAATGGCAGCACGTTGCTGCCACTTACGACTCGGAGACGGGAAGTGCCGTCTTGTACGTGAACGGCAAAATCGTGCTCGGCTCAGAGAAGCCCAAAGGCTCGGCTGTCACTCGCGGCTATGTCCTGCAACGATACGTCCAGGCATGCCAGGGACGAGGTCAGTATCCGATCAAGTTCAACGGAGGCACCTACACGGTAGAGCCTACCGCAATGGGCCGGCCATTCAATCCGGATTGGCGCAATTGGGGCGACTCCCATTGGTTTCAGAACGTACGGCATATGTACCACCCGATGCTACAATCGGGCGATTTCGAGATGATGCAGCCGTTCTTTCAACTCTACGAGGCGGCAAGGCCGCTCGCGGAATCACGAACTCAGAAATATCACCAAGCGAAGGGTGCCTATTTCCCAGAGACGATGACCGTATTCGGAACCTACTCGGGCGGCGACTATGGGTGGGATCGGACCGGGAAACAACCGAAAGATGTCGACTGCCAGTACTGGCAATATGCCTGGAACCAGGGTCCAGAACTTTTGGATCTTATGCTCGACTACTGGGAGTACACGGGGGATGACGTTTTCCTCAAGAAGCGCCTGATTCCAATGGCGACGTCCGTTCTCAACTACTTTGACACTCGGTTCCAGAAGGATTTGAAGGGAAGGATCATTCTTGATCCAACTCAGGTTGTCGAGACATATTGGCATGGCGTGGTGAACGACATGCCGACGGTATCAGGGCTCATTTCCGTAACCCATCGACTCTGTGCGCTGTCGTCCAAGTCAGTGCCCGGAATCAGTCGTAAGTTCTTTGAGAAAATGAAGGCTGCCTGCCCCGAACTTCCGCTTGAGACAAAAGCCTCGTCGAGGCAACTTGCTCCAGCTCAGAAATACAACACGGATGTCTCGAACGTTGAGAATGGCGAACTGTACGGTGTGTGGCCTTCGCGCGTGGTAAGTCTTGGCAATCCCCGGTTGCTTCCCGAGGCCAAAGTCGCCTATGCGAATCGGCACAACCATCTTGATGTTGGGTGGGGTTATGATGGCAACGTGGCGGCCTTGTTGGGACTTACCGACGAAGCGGCCCGAATCCTGCGCGTGAAGTGTGCCAACTCAAACCCCGCCTATCGTTGGCCGGCCACATGGGGACCCAACTTCGACTGGTTGCCAGATCAGAATCACGGTGGCAACCTGTTGAATACGGCGAATCTCATGTTGCTGCAATCGGAGCCGATTGAGGCAGGTGGAGCCATTCGTGTGTTGCCATCTTGGCCAGCTAAGTGGGACGTTGATTTCAAACTCCACGCTCCAGGCAATACGACCATCCAGGGAGTTTTGAAAGGCGGCAAGTTAGTCAGTCTGGAAGTCATCCCCAAGTCGAGACGAAAAGATGTGATCATCCCCGTTTGGGCGAAAAACTGATGCCCCTGTGGGGCAAGGCGTTCTCGGCGCCCCAGGGTGGAGGGTTGACGTCCGCCCAAAGCAACGCCACCGAGGCACGCCTCGCTTCGACAAAGGATGCATTCGGTAATATGGGGCGTGAAAACCTCCCGTGTTGCCTTCGCTCTTGCATTTGTATCGCTCCTTGCCGTCGCGAGTGCCGACAACGTTACGAAGCAACTCGAGGCAAGCTATTCGGCTATGTCGACCGCTTTTCAGCACAAAGATGTGAAGGCGATCTCGAACTTCTTCGGACCGACGTTTTCGGCGCACCTCGAAAACGGGCAATCGGCTGATCGTGCAAAAGTCATCGAGGGGTATGCCTCTCAGCTCAAAATGATGACGAATCCCAAGTGGGCACGCAAGATCAAGTCAGTAGCGCCCCAGGGCAGTTCTTATGTCGCTACAGTGGAAGGCAAGTTAGAAGCCACGGTATCCGGCCCAGATAAAAAGCCGCATGCGCTTGTGCTCTTAACCTTTGCCAAAGATACTTGGCAGAAGGTGGGCAAGACCTGGCAGATGACGACATCGACCGTCAATAAGCGAACAGCCACGATTGATGGCAAGCCAATGAAAATGGGCTAGGCAAAAGAACTGGTGTTATGCAAGTATCTGCGGCGTGTTGATCCGCACGATACTTGCCACACTTACTGCCCTTGCCACTTGCGTTGCCTTTGCGCAAGAAAACTATGAAATACAGGTTTACGGCTCCGAAACCGTAAAGAAGGGAACGACCATGGTTGAGTTGCACTCCAACTTCAACCTAAATGGTCCTAAAACTTCGAGCAACGGCGTCCTTCCGACTTACCGCACCCTGCACGAAACACTTGAGATCACTCATGGGTTCACCGAAACCTTTGAGACGGGTTTCTACTTCTTCACGAGCTACCAAAGCGATCAGGGATACAACTACGTCGGTAGTCACATCCGACCAAGGGTGCGAGTTCCTGAAAGCTGGAAATGGCCTTTTGGCGCAAGCATGTCGGTGGAGTTTGGACTCCAGCGACGACAATTTTCCGAAGATACAACCAACCTGGAACTTCGCCCGGTCATCGACAAGCAATTCGGAAGGTGGTATGTGGCGATCAATCCCGCTTTGGAGAAATCGTTTGTTGGCCAAAACGCGGGATCTGGATTTGCTTTCTCACCCAACGCCAAAGTGAGTTACGACGTATCGAAGACCGTCACGCTTGGCCTGGAGTATTACGGCTCGGTAGGTCCGATTTCAGAGTGGGACACCGCGGCCAATCAAACACACCAGCTGTTCCCATCCATCGACCTGAACATGGGTGAGAATTGGGAGTTCAACTTTGGTGTCGGCATCGGTCTTAACCGCGATTCGCAAGATTCGCAGGGCACGATCATCAAGATGATTCTCGGGCGACGGTTCAGCTTCTAGGACTTAGTGCGCGGGTACGTTTCGGATGAGTGCCCGCTTTTGGGCTCGGATCTCGAGGAGACCGTCATGAGTGGCAGTCATACCAACTACAAGCAAGCCGCATAGGCCTAAGTAAGCGATTCCCATTGCTAGTTTCTGGGTTTTCGTCGTCACCTCGCCTCCCATTGGATCCGCTGTACCACGCTTCAATCCGCTCCAGAGGTGTGGCAGCGACAGGAGGACGAGGATCCAGATCAGCGGGTTGCGGATCAACCCCATTGAGGCCATCACCACCATGATCACTACCCCAATCAGCCACAGAAAGGGCGAGATTGCGCTGACAATCCATCCTCCATCAAGCGGCATGATGGGAATCATGTTAAACAGGTTGATCATGAACCCAAAAAAGGCGAGTCCCAGAAAGATCCCTTGCCCCGTAACGAAGTAGCAGCCCCAGCAGACCATTGCCGCAAAAGTGCCCGCCATGGGCCCACCAATCCCAATAAGAGCCTCGCCCCAAGCGGATTTGGCCCACCTATTTTGAAGAATGAGGGCACCAAAGCCAGGGATGAAAATCGGTACGGTGACGGGAACGCCTTGCTGTGCTGCCATCGCCACATGCCCCATCTCGTGAACGAAGATACAAAGCACGAATCCTGCGGCAAATGGCCAGCCGAAGGCGATGGAGTACACCCAGACACTGGCGATCATCGACGCGCCAGTGAGCAAGAACTTCGCTCCCTTCAGGAGCTTCAGCGCGGGAAGAATGAACTTCCAGGCGACAGCACAGAAGGCCAATAGGGCACCAAGAGGACCCTTGACTTCTTTCTTCGCCTGAGGTGGTGGTTCCCTATGAGATTTTTGGACAGGAGGTACGAGAACAGGTGGCGGCTGAAGACTCATGCAGTTACAAGATTCTACGTCAGGTGAAGCAGGTTCGTATTGATGTTGTCACGAATCTATGGCTCCGGCTCGGTAGACTCTAGGCTTAAGAGGAGGACCACATGGGTCTGAATAAGAAGACCGTTCGAGACATCGCCGTAGAAGGCAAAAAGGTGCTAGTTCGGTGCGATTTTAACGTACCGCTCGATGGTGACTACATCACTGACGACCGTCGAATTACCGAAGCACTTCCCACAATCAAGTATCTGATTGAGCATGGAGCAATCGTGATCCTGGCAAGCCACCTTGGCCGGCCAAAGGGCGTGACTCCAGCATTTACTCTTGCTCCCGTAGCAAAGCGGCTGGGTGAGCTTTTGGGTAAGGACGTGCCTCTGCTTCTGGACTGTACAGGGGACGAAGTGGCGGCGGCCGTCAATGCTGCGTCCAAGGGCGATGTGCTGTTATTGGAAAATGTACGTTTCCATCCTGAAGAGGAAAAGAACGTACCGGAGTTTGCGCAGGCTCTTGCGTCGCTGGCAGATATTTATGTCAACGATGCGTTCGGCACGGCTCACCGCGCTCACGCCTCGACCGAAGGCGTTGCCCACATCCTTCCTGGCGTTGCCGGATTTCTCATTCAAAAAGAGATTGAGTACCTTGGCAGAGCGGTTGAGAACCCCAAGCATCCGTTCATCGCGATCATGGGTGGTAGCAAGGTCAAAGACAAGATTGCTCTCATCGATAATCTCCTGCCGAAAGTAGATCGTCTGCTTGTTGGTGGAGGAATGGTTTTTACCTTCCTGAAAGCACAAGGTTATGAGATCGGCAAGTCGCTCTTGGATGAAGCAAGCCTTGAATACGCGCTCAAGTTGATCAAGGAGTATCCCGACAAACTGGTTCTTCCAGTTGATATCGTGATCGCAGAGTCGCTCAGTCCAGACGCGGTGACGAGTGTCGTCGCTGCAGATAGCATGCCAGCCGGTGTGATTGGTGCCGATATCGGTCCTGAATCTCAGAAGCTGTTTGCTTCGATCATCGCAGAATCGGGCACTGCGCTTTGGAACGGACCGATGGGTGTGTTCGAGATGCTGCCATTCGAAGCAGGAACGCGAGCCGTCGCGCAGGCGTTGGCTGATTCAGACTGCCTTTCAATCGTGGGCGGTGGAGATTCTGCCGCTGCTGTTGAAAAATTCGGAGTCGCAAGCAAGATGAGCCACGTAAGTACGGGTGGAGGCGCAAGCCTTGAATTCTTGGAAGGTAAGGAACTTCCCGGGATTGCCGCACTACAAGATCACTCGTAAAATCGATGTACTTCTGTCTGCGAATTGATCTGGATTACGTTCCTTGGGACACTCCAGACGCGAAGGAGTTTGGGCATGGGGAACCTGCCATGTTGCTCCGAATATTGGAACTTGCCCGGCATACCGGGTTCAAGTTCCATTTCTTTGCGTCCAACCGAGTCCTTCGCGCATTTCCAACGAACGCAGACGCAGTACTGAACGATGGACACGACCTTGACTGGTTCTGCAAGCATCCGGAAGCTCCGGATGCACGTTTTGGCGACGCCAAGATCGAATTCAAAACCCTCGGCCACGAACCCACTGGATTTGCCCTGAGGGCAGCTTGGCCCGCGAACGTGAAAACGTTTGCGGGCATCGAGCAGATGAAGTTTGTCAGCGGCCCACCGGGTGTTGTTCCCGCTGGGTTGAAGTTATTTCCTGTCGAAGGGAAGTCCGTTCGAGAGATCGCTCGAACTGGCGTGAGCAGTCGAGCTTGGGTCGAGGCGACGAAAACCCATCTTCGCGAAGCCGCTAGCCGAAATATCGGCCTAACCCTGCCCGTTCGCCCCCAGGTCCTCGCCCGACTCGACCCGAAACTCACCTATCTTCGTGAGTTACTTGAGCTATCCACCGCAATCGGAATGCCAATTCGGACACTGCGAGATTTGACGGCGGACAAGCCGACAAAGAAGTAGCCAGCGGCATCACTATTCTCTGGCTCATTTGAAATCGAGGGATCACCAGCAGCCTCGGACGGGATTCATCAACCAACCGTACGTAAAATGAAGCCCCAGTAGTCGGCGGAGATCGTACCGACGCTGCAGCCGATGAGCTTCAGTGTGCCGATGGCGCATCCTGCGTGCCACCGTAGGATATCTTCCGAGTTTCCTGGACGTCGGTACGATCACCGCCGACTACGAGGGCTGTGGGTGCAGCAGGAAATCTACTTCTTCTGGGGGTTAAGGCACCCAGATGGCTGTTACCCCCGAATACCGGGGATGGCCATCACGATGCCCCACTCTTCCGGTGTGACCGGCATCACGCTTAGGCGTTGCCCCTTTTTCACAACCATCATCTCTTGAAGTCCGGGATGTTCCTTGAGTTCGGCGAGAGGAATCACGCGCTTGAATTTCTCGAGGAATGCCACATCTCGCAGGACCCATCGGGGGGCTTCGACGGGGCTTTTGGGGTCGAAGTAGTGGCTGTTAGGGTCGAACTGTGTGGGGTCGGGATAGGCTTCGCTCACGATCTGCATGACGCCAGCGATGCCGCTTGGGTCGGCATTGGAGCTGTAGAAAAAGGCTAGGTCACCAATCGCCATCTGGTCGCGGAAGAAGATGCGAACCGTATAGTTGCGGCAGCCTTCCCACATCGCTGGGCTTTTCGCCGCTAAGTCATCAATCGAATAGACGTCCGGCTCGGACTTCATCAGCCAATATCTCACGCCCAGATGATATCTCGCGTTGCGCCTTCAGGCTGTGAATTAAGGGACGTAAATCGACGACGCCTAAAATTGCGGAATGTTCGCACTTTTAAGACGAATTTTAGGAATCGTCGTATAATGCCACCCGAGGACCTGCCACGGAATCATAAGAATTCGGCCGGAGCCCAAGGACCTCTCATGCATACTGTTAATTCGTCCACGAGGACTCGTCGGTCGGGATTTACCCTGATCGAGCTTTTGGTTGTGATTGCCATCATCGCGATTTTGGCTGCCATCCTATTCCCAGTATTTGCCCAAGCGAAGCAAGCGGCTAAGAAGACCGCGGATCTGTCGAACATGAAACAGATCGGAATCGCGATTGCCATGTACCAGGGAGATAATGAAGACGTATTCCCGCTGATTCGTGCTGGATACACGCATCACCCACCCTACGGAGACTGCAAGGCCCCCTACGGTCAGTGTCACCAGGCTGGCGGCTTTACTGAAGGACTTGACCCTTATGTTAAAAGCCATGCGGTTTGGAAATCACCGCAGGATACACTCACCCACTGCGACAGCTCTTCGAGTGCTGAGCCAGGTGGATGCACCGACTTGCAAACTGGCGGTGCGGTTAGCTATGCACCAACCGAGTACGCCCAAGGTAATCCCCTTGATGCGGCTGCAACGTCTTATCTCGCCGCCAATGGCAACCCGTTAACGTTTGGCGTTTTTGGATATGCAAGACAGAGAACGGGCACGTCCAACTACTACGATCCACCCAGTGGCTATCCTTACGGATCGCTGTCATTGACCCAGCTCGGCGCTCCAAGTACAACCATCGACATCGGGCCGATGTTTATTTCCTGGAGCTATTGGTCAGACATCGTTCAGCAGAGAACCGACCAGCGCGAGTGGGCATTCGACAGCGCGACCATTCCTGGTGGGATCGACAGCTATCCTGTCCTTGATACGTGCCCCTATTGTTGGTGCTGCCCAGGAGATGCTCTCACTATGGAGAACTTCAATGGTCAGACAAACTGGCTCTTTACAGATAGCCATGCCAAGTCGATGCCAAGAAGTCAGATCATGGACCGCCAGTGGGCAACCAACTATCAACAGGCGATTGCTAACCACGCAAAGAACCTCGTTCACTGGGACTCACAATTCCATAACTAATGAACGACACTACGAAGAAAATTGGTTTGATCGTGATCGTCATTCTTGCAGTGGCGGCCGCGATCTTCATGGGTAAGGAAGCCATGATGGGCCCAACCGAAATCAAAAAAGAGATTGGTCACGGTACCCCTGGGCATGGCATGAAGGCTGCTGAAAAAGCTGAAGAGGCTGCCGCAGCGGCGAACGCCGCAGGCAATGCAGGAGCAGAGAAAGGTGGGGGCGGACTAGCCGGTCCAGATCCAACCGCGACGAAATAGCCTCGAGAGATGCTAATTCGGGAAAAGCGCCTACTTGATTCTTCAAGTAGGCGCTTCTGTTTGAACGCTTCGTTTCGGAGCTTAATTGCCGGCCAATTCGGCAAATGGCCCCAACCACGGTTCGTACTTCTTCCACCGCTCAACGGAGGCGGAGTAGACGGGTTGGCGGACCTGCCAAAAGCTTGGTGTGACAACCGTCCTCAAATTATCTTCCGGATGGAGACATGCTTCATCCCACGGCAGACCGCAGAACTCGACGAT
This sequence comes from uncultured Armatimonadota bacterium, assembly GCA_903833215.1. Lineage (GTDB taxonomy): Bacteria > Armatimonadota > Fimbriimonadia > Fimbriimonadales > Fimbriimonadaceae > Fimbriimonas. The sequence goes on along the minus strand of CAILEM010000164.1, from coordinate 63,180 downwards.
CCTGCGTGTTTGTGCCTCACGATCTCGGACGAGTTCCTCATACCTAACTTCGATGAGGCGGTCCTCGGGAAGGACGGACTTCCAGTGGGCTACCAAGCGCTCGTGTTCCTTAAGCGCGAAGACAATGTCGTCTTGATCTCCAACAAAAGGAGCGCCTGTCCGAATGAGTGTCGTGTAGATCGAAATCGCCACGTCTATCGGGTTTCGTCGCATGTGGATGATTCGTGAGTTCGGAAAGGCAATGTGCAGCAATCCATAAACCATTCGGTTTGCGGGGTTCTTATCCGTCACATAGGGACGATCTGGAGCTACCTTGGCCAATAGGTCCACGTACTGCTTTGCTTTCGTGCGGATGGTGTCGCGAAACACAGTGTGCTTGCTGTAATTCACACACTCGGATTCGGCGGGACGCCAAAATCCTTGCTCGCCGCCGCCACCCACCATCGGGTGGCAAGACAGGATCTGTTCGGCAAGCGTGGTTCCCGATCGCATGATGCCAGCGATGAAGATTGGCTGAGGTGTGAGTGCAGGCTGCTTGGCCATTTTCTCGGCTTGAATATCGAGAAAGTCAGCCGTGAAAAGCTCGATGATTCGGTCGACTTGTTCGACCGCAGCTTCGCGATCGAATTTGCGCACACCCATACGCAGTTCGCGCATAAGCTTGTTGCCTAGGTCGAAATGAGCCATCGCATCGCCGTATTGGCCCAGGTTGTCATATGCCTTTCCGAGTGCGAAGTGAAGGTGGGCGCGCTCATCTTGGTTCATATCGCCATCGTTAACAACCCGTTCCATTTGTTGCACCAGTTCACGGTCCGCCTCTGCAATTCGTCGACCGGCCGTGATGCCATAGTAAGCGACTCCTTGTTCGGGTTTGATTTCTATCGACCGCTGAAATTCTTTCTCGGCATCCGTGAAATGGCCCAAGGATTGGAGTCGTCGTCCAAATAGCGTGTGCCCAAGCTGGTCATCCGGACTGACGGAACGTAGCCGCTGAAGTGCCTCGTCCTCTTGATGCTCCATTTGGGCGTTACGGTAGGCACGCACGAGCAAGATAAGCGCCTCAGTGTCTTGTGGCTTTCTCGCCAACACGCCCTGCGCACACAGAATTGCCTGATGGGGATCCTCGCATGCGAGGCAAACTTCTCCAAGTTTGAGAAGACTTTCAGGAGTTGTTTGAATGTGAACAGCGTCTCGCAGGATGTCGCGCGCTAGAAAAGGCTCACCCATCCGCAGATAGGTCGTTGCCAAACCATAGTAGGCGTCCTTCTCAACTGGATTGAGGCGAATGGCACCCAAAAACGTGTCGACGGTTTCCTTGAACTTCTGCTGCCCAAAATAAGCAGTTGAGAGCTTGAGCCGAGCATCGTAATCCTGCGGAAGGAGGGAAACCGCTCGGACAGCGTAGTGTTCAGCCTCCGCATGCTGGTCCTTGAACGACAGAACCCCGGCATACCATTTGAGGGCTTCGCCATTGAGCGGATCTCGGTGGATCACTTCAGCAAGTAAGTCGCAGGCTTCATCCTCATGGTCGGTTTGTGCGGCGAGAATTCCCAGAAGAAGAGTGATATCCAGGTTGCCAGGATCGTCCGCCAGCAGGTCGCGATACATCGCCTGGGCTTCGCCATAACGGCGCGCCTTATGAAAGCTCAACGCTTGTTGAAAATCTCGTTCAGTGGATTCAGCCATGGGGAAGTCAATATTCTGACCCAGACATGATAGCCGTATCGCTGATGCAACGGCTACTGAGGGTTGAACCGCAGGAATACCTCCCAGACCCGTAGCCGTTGTCTCCGTGGCAACTTCCGGAACGAACGGATAACTCATGCCAAGGACGCAGTCGGTCGCTAAGGGCGAAGGATGATTCTCAAGTTCCAACAATGCTCCCTTGAATTCGAAAGGCGGAGGTGCCAATCGGCCGCAACGAACCCAAATTCGGCAGCCGAAAATCCTCGATTTCACGGGAGCGTTGCGCCATCGGAGGCCTTTCGCGAGTCCGGACCGGGCCGGGAGGCATCGTTCAAATGCAAAGGGCCCCCTCACAGCGCCGGTTGGCTGGTGAGGAGGCCCTGCTCTATGTTTATCAGAAGTTAGTCTGGTCTCGAAGTTCGAGGGTGATGTTGCCGGTCACGGCGCTGATATCCAGGGTTCCGGTTCCTCCACCGAGGCGACCCGTGATTCTCGACTCTGCGCGTGCTTCGTCCTCAAGGTCGATTCCGGACTGAACGACTCCTCGGAGCGTCGAAAGGCTGACCCGGCAATCGCTTCCATCTGGCAGCGATGCAAGTGCGTTTCCGTCCACAGTTCGTATGTTCAGGGTCCCGGTGACAGGTTCATCAAGATCCACGCTGACGTTGCCCGAGGCAGTTTCGATCGAAATGACCTTTCCACCGCTATTCGTCACCGTGATATCTCCCGATGCGGTTCTCGCCTTGAGGTTGCCCTTGGTGCGAGCGGCTCGAATGTTTCCGGATCGGTTTTCAAGCGATAAGGAAGCACCCTCTGTGTCTTCGATCGAGATGTTGCCACTTGCGGTGGCTACCTCGACGATGCCGTGCAGTCCTCGAAGGACGACATTCCCCGACTTGCCGTCAACGCGGCATCCACCTTGAGTATCGAGTAACTGGATGTTGCCCGATTCCGAATGGATGTTCACATTTCCGTGGCCTGGCATCTGAATTTCGATATCGACGGTCAGACCGTTGACGTCCGGTTGGCGGATTTCAACAATGTGATCGCTCTCTTCGATTATCAAGGTGTAGGCGTCAGCTTTGGCCTTGGCTTCTTCGATCGTCGCGCCCTTGAACCGAGCATGCGCGGTAACGCTTCCGACTTCAAAACCACCGACAACTTTGATCTCACCCGATGCGTTGTCAATCTTGAGTGTCTTCCCAGTTGGAATGGACAGAGGAAGGGTAATTTCTCGCTCTTCACTGGTGAGCAGCCAACCGATGTTCACCTTGCCCTTGCTTAGGTCTTCGATGCCGGCCTTCAGTTGGTCAAGACCTTTTTTCGCAGACTGGCGAGCATGCTTGGAAACCTCGTTCCAATCGACGGTCTCCATGCCTTCTTTGGTCATCTTCTCGATGGACTCAATCAAAGATCGGAAGGGATCTCGTGCGCCAGATTTTTTCGCCTCTTCAGTAGGAGGAGGTGGCGGTGGAGGCGTGGTGGCCGATTCCTGCTCCTCGCTTCGATCCGTTTCGTAAAACGCATCGATTAACGCCGCAGCATCTTCTGGGCTCAGCTTGCCATCTGCCACAAGTTTGCTGATTCTTTGTACTTCTTCCCTCACCTCAAAACTCCTAGCCGTTCCTTTGCTTCGTCTGCTGTAATTTCGCCCTTCTCAAGCTCTTCAAGAACTTTACGTCGCTTTTCCGTCGACTTGTCGCGTTTTACAGGTTCTTCTTTCTGTGGCGTCAAGTCTAGCGCGTCAAGAAGGCTATCAAGCCGAGCGCGGACGGTGGGATAACTTATCCCCAGTTCCCGCTCAACACTGTTGAGCATTCCGCGACATCGCAGGAAAGTCTCCAGAAACTTTTGTTGTTCCGGTTCCAATCGAGCGTATCGAGGAATTTCGAATTTCCCCCGGATCGTGATTCCGCTCTCTTCGCTGGCGACCTCACTGATATACAGTTCACCGCCCGTTACCGGGTCTTGAGCGGGCACCTTATGGTATTTGTCCTTGCCCATCAACCAATATTACGAGAATTTGAACAGAGCGTTGCGGAAATATCTAAGAAGTTTAGGACTTCTTTCGAGAAATTGATTCGATTTCCTAAAGCGAGTCTAAAATTTGTTTACCTTTCTCGCCATCTCTCGGGGGTGCAACATCGGAGAGAGACGAGTTGGACTTTCGTTTAGCGACCCTGCGGGTGATTCAGGAAGTTATTTCGTTTGTTGCGAACGGTAACCCTGTTTGGGTGTAAGCATGCGTCCTTTAACACCGGCAGGGACCAATGGCTTTACAAAATAGTTTGTCAGAGTAAACTCAACTCTATGCCTTCCGCCCTAGAGACCCTGAAATCGCGGCTTGCCGATGTCAATGCGTTGCATGCTGCCCTCACCATGATGGATTGGGACCAGCAGACGTATATGCCGAAGGGTGGTGCTACGGCCCGTGCGGAGCATATCGGGATCTTGAGTCGAATGGCTCACGAAACGTTTGTAGCCGATGAGACGCGTACAGCGCTCGATGCCTCGTCACCTGAGGCTGAAGATGACGAAGCGATGCTTAGAGTTGTTAGACGAGACTTGGACCTGGCTACAAAGCTGCCAACCTCACTCGTCGAGGAAAAATCTCGACTCTCGGCCATCGCTCATGAGCGCTGGGTGGAAGCGCGCGCTAAATCCGATTTCGCCAGCTTTGCCCCAACCCTTGAGCGAATGTTTGAGATCGCGCGTGAAGAGGCACAGTTCCTTGGCTACAAGGAGAGCATTTACGATGCACTGCTTGATCAATATGAGCAAGGTGCGACGGCCGCAGATGCGAGAGCAATGTTCGATGCTATTAAGGGTCCGCAGGTCGCTCTGGTCAAGTCGATTGCTGCCCAACCGGTGATTGACGACAGCTTGCTTTATGGTGACTGGAGCAAAACGCTCCAGGGTGAATTCACCGAGATGTTGGTGCAAGCAATCGGATTCGATTTCGCACGGGGAAGACAAGATACTGCGCCCCATCCGTTCTGTACGGGATGGTCGGTCGGCGATATTCGGTTGACCACACGATACAAGCCGTACATTGGCAGTGCCATCTTCGGCTCGCTGCATGAGGCCGGGCACGGTATGTATGAGCAAGGCTCGCCAATGAGTTGGGATCGTTCGCCGCTGGCTGGCGGAGTATCGCTCGGAGTTCACGAAAGCCAATCTCGAACCTGGGAGAACATTGTCGGGCGCAGCAAGCCGTTCTGGAGCCATTTCTTGCCTGCGCTACAAGCGAAATTCCCAGCACTCGCGTCTTATGATCTCAACACGTTCTATCGAGCGATCAACAGGGTTGAACCGTCATATATCCGTGTTGAAGCCGACGAACTTACCTATAACCTGCACGTGCTCGTACGGTTCGAAATTGAGCTCGATGTGCTCACCGACAAGCTGAAGGTCAAGGATCTCCCTGAAGCATGGAACGCCAAATATGCTGAATATCTCGGCATCACCCCACGAAATGATGCAGAAGGGTGTCTACAAGATGTTCACTGGTCGATGGGTTCGATCGGCTACTTCCCGACCTACTCAATGGGCAACCTCCTGAGCTACCAGATTTGGAACGCACTCAAGAAGGACGTTCCGAACACAGATGAACTGATGGCAAGCGGAAACTTTGCACCGATTCTCGGTTGGCTGCGAGATAACGTGTACGCCCAGGGCAAGCGCTATGCGCCCAAGGAACTGATCCAGCGAGTCACAGGCAAGCCGATGGGCGCTGAAGACTATCTGGCCGGGCTCAATGCCAAATATTCAGAGATCTACAATTTGTAGACACTTCAGCATCACCAAGCAAGACGAACGGGCCGCTTTCTCAAAGAGAAGGTGGCCCCTCTTGCGTGTTATTGATCCGGCTAGAATGGATTTAAGCCATGTCCACTGCGAAGGAAAATCTACTTCGACTCTTTGCTGACCACAACGCATTAGCGTCGGCGATCAGCCTCATGAATTGGGATCGCCAGGTCCTGATGCCGCCCGGCGGAGCAACCGCCCGAACGGCGCATGTGGGGATTCTCACCTCAAAAGCTCATGCGTTGTTTACTGGCGATGAGTTTGCGCGAGCGCTAGAAGCATTCGAAGCTGAGGCTCAGCCTGGTTCTGAAGATGTGGCGATGGCTGCGGCGCTGCGACGCGAAGTCGATATCGAAACGAAGCTTCCCCAAGAGTTGATAAAGCGCCACTCGCGAGTGTCTTCCGACGCCTACGAGACTTGGAAGACGGCGAAAGCGACGAACAATTTTCCTCTGCTGGCACCGTTCTACGAGCAGCTTTTTGATATCGCTGGTGAAACGGCGGGGCTGCTCGGCTACACCAACCACATTTACGATCCGCTGATCGATATGTACGAGCAGGGCGCCACATATTCGGATGCGGAGGCGATGTTCCAGGGCATCAAGCAACCGATCGTCGATTTGGTGCGGAAGATTCGTGAGGAAGGGACGCCCGTTGATGACGCCGCCCTCGTGGGCGATTGGGATAAAGAGGCACTCCGTCTGTTCTCAGAGCAAACGATTTCAGCAATCGGATTCGACCTCGATCGAGGTCGCCTCAACCTGGCTCCGAATGCATTCTGTTCGGGAACGTCGTGCAGCGACATTCGCATGACCACCCGAGCGAGCGAACACCTCAAGGGGATTGTCTCATCCTCATTGCACGAAATGGGCCATGCACTTTACGAGCAGAATTCACCCCTAAAGTGGGATCGGACGCCATTGGCAGGTGGCATTTCGTTGGCCGTTCATGAAAGCCAATCGCGGCTTTGGGAGAATATCGTGGGGCGGTCACGTGGCTTCTGGACGTACTTCTTGCCAAAGCTTCAGGCTTCTTTTCCTCGACTCGGTGGACTGGATGTTGATTCCTTTTACCGTGCGCTTAACAAAGTCGAACCCGATTTCATTCGCGTTGGCGCGGATGAACTGACCTACAACCTACACATCCTCGTGCGCTTCGAAATTGAAGTTGAAATCTTGACAGGTCAAGTGAAAATCAAAGACCTTCCAGAAGCATGGAACGCGAAGTACACGGATTACCTAGGAATTACGCCGCCGACCGATACCCTTGGATGTCTGCAAGACGTGCATTGGAGTCGCGGATCCGTTGGGTATTTCCCGACCTATTCGATGGGCAATCTCATCGGCGGTCAGATGTGGAAGTGCGTGAAGCATGATCTCGGTGATACCGACTCGTTAATGGCGAAGGGCGAGTTCGCGCCGATCTTGGGATGGCTCACCGACAAGGTCTATCAGCATGCACGTTCGATTCCGCCTCGAGAACTTGTCACTCAAGTGACAGGTCGTCCGATGGAGCCCACCGATTGGTTGGCCTATGCCACGGCGAAGTATTCGGACATCTACGGCTTGTAAGGGTTCATCATTCAACGCTTGGTTAGTCGTCCGAGCCAAGACCGTGCGCAAAGGGTAAAACCTCTCCATGCGCGCGGTCTGGAGCTTGTTTCCTAAGTTGTATCGAGATTTCAGCGCGGGCCAGCTTGCGGATTTGGTGCAGAGTGTTGGGCTGGATACCACCAACGTCGTCATTCGTAAGGGCTATCCGGTGGACGAGGAGTTCGTTGCCACAGACCTTTCCCGATTTATGAACGAGGCGACTCAGGCTGGGTTGACGATCACATGTGCCTCAACGACATTTTCCGCCGACGTATTGGCGTCTGACCAAAGCCCAATGGCACCAATGGCGGGTTGTGGCATCAAAGAGTTCCGAATGGGATGGTTTCCCAAGGCTACCGGCGATGTTCACGAGGCTCTGAAAGCCGCCAAAGCAGACATGGATCGAGTAGCAGAAGCAGCCCAGAAGCATCGCATCCGTGCGATCTATCAGATCCATCACAACACTCTGATCACTTCTCCCAGTGCGGCCTACAACCTGGTGAGGGGACTGCCTTCGCAGTGGATTGGTGTTGAACTGGACCCTGGTAATCAGAGTTTTCAAGGGTTTGAGCCCTGGGACTTCTCGGTTGGTCTGCTCGGCGACTATTGTGCCTGGCTTGCCGTGAAAGACACGGTGACTTGGCAAGAAAAGACTCTGGCAACCGATCCCGACAAAGGTTGGCGACGGACATTCGCACCAATCTCAGAAGGTGTGACGAACTGGCATCGGGTTATGGAAGCCTTGAAGGTGAACCAGTTCGATGGCACTCTAGTTTTCATGCCTTTCTACGAGGAAGATAACGGCGACGCCCGCGATGCCAAGCTGAAAGCCGAGGTCGCCTACCTGCGATCGGTTGTGAGCGCCGTCGGTGGTTTCTGATTTGACTCGCGAGGCTAAGATACCGACCAGTGCACCGAGGAAAGCCGAACGAAGATCGCGAACGATGATGCCTCCAGCCGGAACGAAGTGGAGTCTGGAGGTTCGAATCACATGCTTCGGTAGCCGGGAGTACCGTGGCCTTCCGAGCACTCGATGGGGAGCCTCCAGGCTCCGCCGATGGCTTCGGCTGGGGGCATCATCGCAGGGGAAGGATGAGAGAATCATCGCTAATTGGCGACTTGTTCGCAGAAGGAAACGGCCCTCCGGTATCGAACTCTAGATCGATGCTTACGCTGATCGCGTTATCTGTTCTCACTTCTCGTCCAGTAGCTGCCAACGACAGCTTGCTCCAAGGCTGGAACGACGTGCCGAATGATGCCAAGACGCGGATGTATTGGCGCGTTTTTGGGCCTGCTTGGGACAAACAGAATATTGATCGGCAACTCCAGATCGTGAAGAAAGCCGGTGTGGGCGGCGTCATGACGTACTTCATGTATCCGTTCGCGCTCGACGAGCCGGGGAAGTGGCACAACCAAGTCTTTGATTCCCCTGAGTTCCTGGCGAACATGGATTACGCCATCAAGCGAGCTAACCAACTGGGCCTAAGATTTGGGGTGTGCGGGAGTACCGGTTGGCCCTTTGGTGGGAGCAAAGTGTCCTTAGCGGATAGCGCTCAGATGCTCAAGAAGGTGGAGGGCGTAGCCAAAGGCGGGAAGCTCGAATTGGCCAAACCCCTATCACCTTCAGCGGGCGATCGCTTGATCGCAATTTTTCAAAACGGCAAGCTTGTGAAGGAGCCAACTGATGGACCTGTCGTGACATTCGTGCAGAGTCCGACCCGGATGCAGGTCAAGCGGGCTTCATTAGGTAACGAAGGTTTGGTTGTCGATCACCTCAATGAAGGAGCCCTCGATCGATATCTGAAGTCCACCGTTGAACCGATGCTGCAAGGCAACATAGGAAAGGTCGAGTCGATCTTCTCGGATAGCCTCGAAGTGTATCGAGAGAATTGGACGCACGATTTTCCAGAAGAGTTTGAGAAGCTAAGAGGCTACGACCTCATTCCTGAGCTTAATAGCCTTTTCGACGATAAGAACCCGGACTCCGGAAAACTCCGGCAAGACTTCTGGCGCACCGTCGCCGAATTGGCGGAAACCCGATATGTCAAGAAGCTCAACGACTGGTCGCACCAGCACAAACTTCAAACTGAGTTGCAGCCGTACGGCACGCCACCTCTTCCGATGACTTCGTCGGCATATATTGATATGCCGACAGCCGAGCACTACGAGTGGCGTGGATTCAATGTTTGCCGGTATGTGTCTTCGGCGGCGCACCAGGAAGGGAAGAACGTTATTGGCTCCGAGGCATGGACATGGGGTGCGATTCCGAATCGATTGACAGACACCCTCAGCGACCTGAAACTGATGAGTGATATGTCGTTTTTGAGTGGAGTAAACGACATTACCGGCGTCGATTTTCCCTACTCACCAGCCGCGGCTGGCATTCCCGGCTGGCTCCCTTACTATGGCCCTTCTATCGGTGAGAACAACCCGCAGTGGGCTGTTTTTCCAGAGCTGGTGAAGTACCTGAACCGCTGTTCGTGGATGCTACGGCAAGGCAAACCGGCCGCCAAGGTCGCCGTTTACCTGCCCATTGAAGATGGGATGGCCAAAGGCGGTACTGAGCAATTGCTTCTTGACTTTGCCGTTCGAGATCACTTTGTGACAGGGCCGTTGACGAGCGAATTTGGTCTCAAGAAGGCAATGACGCACCGTTCTGACCTTGTTGAGGCACTGAACCGTGAGGCGATCGGATTTGATGGTCTCGACTTTTGGTCGTTGAACCAGCTTGGCAAGGTCGTTCGTTCCGCCGATCACACCGAACTCTCGGTTGGGTCGATGAGCTACAAAGTCGTCGTGCTACCAAGGATCGAGTCGATCGATTTGAAGTCACTAAAGAAACTTGAGGCCTTTTGGAAAGCGGGCGGCACGCTGGTGGCGACCGGCCTCTTGCCATCGAAGGCCAGCGGGAAAGGTGCAGCCAGCGATGATTTTGAAGTCCGTGGAATTATTGGTCGCATTTTTTCCCTAGAAGCTAGCCTTGTGCCGAAGCGAACTGGGACGGGATGGGCTTACTACCTGCCAGGAGACGCTGACCTCTTCTTGCTTGGATATTTGGGAGTATCTCAGGCTCACTTGATCTGTAAGGATATCTCGCCCTCGGTTGTGCGACGAGACCTGAAGGATGGTGAAATATACTTTGTCGCCAATCCTACCGACGCTCCGGTTGACTACAGCCTTGAGCCAGTTCCAAACCGTCGGGCCCTCGAGACTTGGAATCCGCTGACGGGAAAGCGAACTCGGGTTGTTGGGCGACTACTAAACTCGCGACTTCCGGCAAGAGGGTCTCAGTTCATTGTGGCCAGGGACCATTTTACGACTTCAGATAATCCGCCAGCGGGTCCACCTCACTTTGGCCCATTCCCGCTGAAACAGGAGCTAGATACCATCGGGTCCGACTGGACGCTCCGGTTCGTTGGCCCCGATGCACCTCCCGTCCAGCATTTAAAAGACCCCGTTTACTGGGAGGGGCTCGCCGATTGCGTTAAGTTTTCTGGGGAAGGAATCTATTCCACAGAATTTAACGCGGTCGTAAAACCAATCACACTGCGCCTTCCACCTGTTCATCACGCGGCTTGGGTCACGGTCAACGGAAAGCAAGCCGGTTCGGTGTGGCTCCCGCCATATGAACTAGACATCTCCAAATTCGTGAAGCAGGGAGTCAATAGACTCGAAATTCACGTCTTCAGTAGCATGGCGAATCGGTTTATTGGACTGCCGGATATGGATATCGCAGCCCTTCGCGCGAAATACGGGGGACGCTTCTCCGCACCTGAAGAGAAGCAATTAATGAAGGGTCCGGAACACGCAGGGATAGAAGGCCCGGTATTAGGTTACGTCACCGTCCAGAGCACATTGCGTCCATGATCGTTTGCCTACTCACACTCGTAACTTTTCAACAGCAACCGCTTAAAGTCTCCTCATTGTTCTCGGACAACATGGTGCTTCAACGTGAGGTACCGGTCCCGATCTTTGGAACGGCCATGCCGGGCCAAACGATTACGGTCACGGTTGGCGAATTCTCGGCAACTGCTAAGGTCGGTGACGACGGAAAGTGGCTCGCGACCATGCCCGCCATGAAGGCGGGTGGACCTTTCGTCGAGACCATTCGTTCGGCGGACGCCACGGTTAGCATCAAGAACGTAATGGTCGGGGAAGTATGGCTGTGCTCGGGCCAGTCCAACATGGAACGCCCAGAATCTGCCGCCGGAGATTATGCCCAAGCCATTGACGAGGCCGATCCTGCGATTCGGATGTTTACCGTCTCGAAGTCCTCGCGAGAGGCACCCGCCAGTCAGGTGAAGGGCGCCTGGATTCCGTCGTCGAAAACGACGATCGGAGCATTTTCAGCAGTCGCACTGGCCTTTGGCCGAGAAGTGCACAATAAGTTAGGCGTTCCGATTGGGCTCATCAACGCATCTTGGGGTGGAACCAAAGCGGAAGCTTGGATCAGCAGAGATGCCTTGACCGCCAGCGAAGCCCTGAAGTCAACCCTGGACACCTATCTCAGCAACATCAAGGATTTTCCGGCGAAGAATGAGGCTTACCACGCTGAGTTGAAAACTTGGATTGCCTCGAGGTCTGACAAGGGCAACGAGGGATACCTGCAAGGATGGGCACAGCCTAAAGTCTACGAAACCGACTGGAAGCCAGAAACCCTTCCTGCAATGATGGATACGATTGAACCTCAAGCAGACGGTAAGCGATTTGAAGGGGCGGTCTGGTTCCGTCGCACCTTTGAACTACCTGAAGCTTGGGAAGGCAAAGCTTTACGAATTGAGCTAGGACCCATTCGCGATTACGACGACACTTATGTCAACGGCAACAAGGTCGGCTCCACAAAGGATGCTTCGTCGGATTCAGGGTTGGCGAACCGGTCGTATCGGATTTCTCCCGGAATTCCCAGACACGGAGTGAATACGATCGCGATTCGAATCTTCTCCGGCCAAGGTGATTGCGGTTTTACTGGCTTCCCTGAACAGATGCGTATCTTTCCGATGGAAGGTGAACCTGCCGAGCCGGTTTCTTTATCGGGTACCTGGATGGAAAAGATTGAGCGCAAAGTGGAGGCCACCGATCCTGCCCCGCATATGCCTTTGGGTCCTGGCAGCCCGAGTGCTCCCGGTGGACTCTTTAACGGCATGATTGCCCCCCTCATTCCGTACCGAGTTAAGGGAATCCTTTGGTATCAAGGTGAATCGAACGTTGGCCAGGCGGACCGCTACAAGTTGTTGTTTCCTGCTTTGATTCGAGATTGGCGTCAGAAGTTGGGGCAGCCAGAATTGCCGTTCTACTTCGTGCAACTGGCGAATTTTCACGCAAGGCAGGAGACACCTGGCGAAAGCGATTGGGCGGACCTTCGTGAGGCGCAATCATGGTCTTTGGCGCTATCCCACACAGGGATGGCAACGACGATTGATATCGGCGATGCGGCGACAATACACCCAACCAATAAGCGTGAAGTCGGAAGACGTTTATCTTTGATCGCGTTGGCCAAAGATTACGGGATTAAAGGGAACTACGTAGGACCAGAGTTCAACAGGGTTGTTGTCGGACCCGGCTCGATCAAGATCTTGTTTAAGCATGCCGAGGATGGTCTCAAGACTTCAGACAGCAAGGCACCTACCGGATTCGCCATCGCTGGAGAGGACCATAAATTTTATTGGGCGGACGCCAAGATTCAAGGGGCTTCGGTGGTTCTTTCAAGTGAAAAGGTTCCGAACCCTGTCGCGGTTCGGTATGGTTGGGCGGATAACCCCGACTGCAACCTCTGTGGAGTCGATGGGCTACCAACTGTTCCGTTTCGAACCGATCGGTGGCCGCATACCAAAAGCCAATGAGTAATTCTGCAAGTATCGAAGACCTAACCGTACACCGCCTTTGGGAAGGCGAAGCACCTGGGGCGCTGGGTTCTACCCCCGAAGATATTCCCAGCATAACGGAAATCAGCGTGGCCAAGAGCGGCGAAGCGAGGCCGTGTGTCGTTGTGTGTCCGGGTGGAGGGTATGGAGGATTGGCCGATCATGAGGGGAAGCCGATCGCGGAGTGGCTGGAGTCGCTTGGAATCAAGGCTGTTATCCTAAAGTATCGCCTTGGACCACGGTATCACCACCCGGTGATGATTGGTGATGTCAATCGTGCGATCCGCTATGTTCGAGCCCATGCTGCAACCTTTGGTGTTGATCCTAAGAAGATCGGCGTTATGGGATTTTCTGCTGGGGGGCACCTTGCTTCGACAGCGGTGACCTATTTCGATGAGGGGCATTCCGCGAGTTCTGATCCAATCGAGAGAGTGAGTTCCCGGCCCGACGTCGGCATTCTTGTCTATCCCGTCATTTCCATGGGGCCGTTTGGGCATGGTGGTTCCCGCGAAAACTTGCTCGGGAAAAATGCTTCCCAGCAATTAATCGATGCGCTGTCGAGCGAAAAAAACGTCTCGCTCCAAACGCCACCATGCTTCTTGATTCACGGGGTCGACGACGCAGTGGTGCCGATTGAGAACGCTCTGATGTTCGGTATGGCCCTCTCCGCGCATCGAGTGCCATTTGAGCTGCATGCAATCCAAAGTGGCTACCACGGGTTCGGCCTGGGAGCACCAGGTAGTGCTCAAGATTTTCGCGCGCTACTTGCCGCCTGGTTGAAAACTCATGGGTTCTAAGGGCCCCAATATTGTTGTGGTCGGTGCCGGAGCAGCCGGCATCATTGCGGCGTGGCGTGCCGCAAGCATGGGGGCGCGGGTCATTCTCCTTGAAAAGACCGTTCGCATTGGGACCAAGATTCTCATCTCGGGTGGCGGGAAGTGCAATATCACTCACGCCGGGTCGGTTGAAGACGTGCTCAAGGGTTTTCGTCCCAACGAAGCCAGGTTTATTCGACCCGCTTGTTACCGCTTTAGGAATGACCAAGTTATCGAGATGCTCACAGATAAAGGGCTCGAGGTTTATACGCGTCCCGATGGAAGGATCTTCCCGGTCGATCAAACGGCGAAAGATGTCGTCGCAATCCTCAAGACTTACCTTGAGGAGGCGGAAGTCGACATTCGCTATGAACACTTTGTGAAGGGGATTGACGTCAAAGATGGCCGGGTGTCGGCCGTTCGATATCAGAAACCCGGTGCTGAGGAACAATCGCTACCGGCTGATTCCGTGATCGTATGTGCTGGCGGAAGCTCCTATCCAAATAGTGGAACCACAGGTGATGGTTGGCAGTGGGCTCGTACGCTTGGTCATTCCATTGTCAAGGTGACGGCTGCCCTTGCCCCTGTCTATCTGACTCTTGACGACGAAACAGCTACCAACCGCTCAGGCATCGCATTGCGAGATTGTGTTCTGAAGGCGCGATTCGGTGGAAAGGAATTCGCGCGTTGGCGAGACGACCTCCTGTTTACTCATCAGGGAGTTTCGGGCCCGACCGTGCTTGGAATCAGTAGGGAAGTTGCGGAGCGGATGCGCGACGGCGAGGTGACTCTTGAGATTGATCTTGTTCCCGACAAGACATTCGAGGTCCTGACAGCGGAAACTTTGACGTACGTCTCCCAGTATCCCAAGCGGCTCATCGCGACGTTTGTCGACGAGATTGTTCCGAGTCGCCTTGTGGATGGGATTTTGGATGCCGCCACGCTGCCTAAAGATTTGGTGGCGGGTCGACTCGACAAGAAGTCGCGAAATCGCTTGGTCACCGTCTTGAAAGGCTGGAGTCTAGGTCCAGTGCGAACGGTTCCGCTTGAGAAGGGCGAGGTTGTCGCCGGCGGTGTTAGTCTTGACGAAGTGGACCCTCAAACTCTGCAGTCTGACATTGTGGCTGGACTCTATTTCTGCGGCGAGGTGCTCGATATTGCTGGGGACGTAGGGGGCTATAACCTTCAGGCGGCCTTTGCAACTGGCTACGTGGCGGGGGAAACGGCGGCTAAGACAACTTTCAAGAAAAGTTGAAATCTGGCCGCGGGAGTAAGTAGACTGTAGCTCACATGGCCACGATTTCACCGGATCGTTTGAGCGGGATTTCGATAGATACCGTCGCGGATAAGGTTTACGCCGGAGAGCGGCTGACGGCAGACGATGCATTGTTTCTGTTCAGCCATCCGAACCCATTGGATCTTGCCGCGCTGGCGAATTTTCAGCGCCAACGAAAGGTGCCTGGCGACACCGTTACATACATCATTGGTCGGATCCTTAACTACACCAATGTGTGTTGGGTCCGCTGTAAGTTCTGTGCGTTCTATCGCACGCCTGGGCATGACGAAGGGTATGTGCACTCCGATGAGGCGATTCTGGAAAAGGTCCGGGACACTGTCGAGAAGGGTGGAGTCGAGATCCTGTTTCAGGGTGGTCTGAACCCGAAGCTCAAGGTCGACTACTACGAGAATATCTTCAGCAAGATCAAAGAGGCGTATCCAAACGTTATCCTCCACGCATTGTCGCCAGCTGAGATCATTTACATCGCCCACATCTCAAAGCTGACGTTGCACGACACATTGCAGCGACTTCATGCATCGGGTCTTCACTCGATTCCCGGCGCGGGTGGAGAAATCTTGGTGGATCGCGTTCGCAAGATCATCGCTCCGTACAAAGACACCACCGAAGAGTGGCTGGAGTGCATGCGAACCGCTTCTGCGCTTGGAATTCGTAGCACCGCCTCGATGATGTTCGGACATGTGGAAACTATCGAAGATCGCGTCGAACACCTGGGCCGAATTCGTGACCTCCAAGACGAGTGTGCGCCGTTCCGGGCGTTCATCACCTGGAATTTTCAGCCGGAAGATACGAACCTACCGATTCCTCACAAGGCTAGTGGTTTGGACTATCTGAAGACGGTTGCTGTCTCACGCTTGTTCTTGGATAACTTCGACAACCTCCAAGTCTCGATCCTCACCCAGGGCCCCAAGATCGCCCAAACCGCCCTCGGGTTTGGTGCTAATGACTTCGGCTCTGTGATGATCGAAGAGAACGTGGTCTCCGCCGCTGGCAACAAATTCATCCTAAGTGCCGAAGAGTTCGAGCGAATCATTCGTGACGCTGGATACAACGCGAAGCGCCGCAACACGCGATACGAATTGATCTAAGTGGATTGTAGGTTCGGACGTCGTGGATCCTGTCATTTACGGGGCATGGTCAACGTCCAGCGAAGTGGCCATTCGCTTTCACGTGATCAGTACGATATCTCCCTCTCTTTCCATATCATGAAAATAGATGGAGGAGTGAGGATGGCCTCCGTCCAAGCTGTGTCCCGGTGAAGCCGGGACTCCTCATCTCTGGAAACTTCCATCGTTACCGAAAATATGGAGTCTCGACTTCGTCTCGACGCGTTCTACTGGACCGGATTTCCCCCAACAGAGCCTCCCCTGCTCAGACGCTGGAGAGGCCATCGGTGGCGATTTGCTCCCGTTTAGTCGAGAGTTTTCGGCTGCCAAATACGGTGTTAATCGTCAACGATCAACTCGTTGGTTTATCGACATCTCTCGTACTTGTACTGCCCGATCCGTCTCCTAGATCACGGCTGAATATGTCGTCGTCGCTGCGGGCGACTCATCAGCCTAGCGGCACCGGCCACGGCTCGGCCGTTGGACGATGTCCAGTAGATACCAGGAAGAATCGTGAGATCGGAAACGATAAGGGTTGACGGGTTGGAGGTGCCGACGGCACCGGACGTGTAGACGCCAAATGCGGTGCCAACTGTGTCCATGCCGATATAGGATGCTTTGGTGCCGTCTGCACTCATGGTGACTCCGTTGCCCATCTTGTTGATCGTTGGGTTGTTGGTTAGTTTCGTGATGCCACTACCATCGGTGGCGCTCATCAAATAAACCTCACCATTGGCGTCGTCCTTGTCTGACACGAAAACGATCTTGGTACCGTCTTTGCTGAATTGCGGGTTTGAATAGTTGGCTTTTGAGTCGGTGGTCAACTGCACTGGCGTTCCGGAGGTAGTCGTCGGTCTTACGAAGATCGAGTCGACATTATTGCCGTCGAGGAACGTGTAGTACTTGTCGTAGGTGATCCTGGTGCCGTCCACGGTGTCCACGAATGCACTATTAATTTCACCCGAGTCGAGCACGATGGGGACTCCACCGGTGATCGGTATTTTGTAGAGTTGGGTATTGCCGGCTCCGATGGCGGCGATGTAGTAAATCCAAGCACCGTCAATCGAAATCTGGATGGAAGTGATCACGCTGTAAACCGGTGCGACGAGTTGTGTGGCACTCCCACCATAAACGCCGATGTTCTTGTATATTCCAAATACAGGGCTGGCACCACCAGCCGGTGCGTACCCAAAGACTGTTTGACCTTGAACCGCTGGGTTCAGACCAAGTCCCTGGTAGTTCTTAGTAGGCATGTTGTACAGCAACTTCTTACTGCTGCCGTCAGGATTCACTTGCTTGTAGTTGATCGACGTGTATGCGTCGGTCGTGTCGCTGTAGACGATCACGTTCGATGTGAAAACTCCGCCGGTGGCTGTCCCCGTCACGGTGCCAGTAGCCGTTCCTGTGACGGTACCGGTAGAGGTGCCTGTCGAGGTTCCTCCTCCACCGCCACCTCCGCCGCAGCCGATGACGAGAGCAGCGAAAGCAAAAAACGATGCTGCCGCAATTGCGGTGGATCGAGGGGACGATTTCATATAGCGGTGGAGCATTGTGTTATTCCGTGACGAACGAGCGGATAGATCTGCTAGGTAGACGAGCTTGCAGCGACGAGTGTTCGGGTTGTCGCCAAAAGAACATTAATCGAGAATGGGACCATAGAGCGACGTGTTGCGTGAGGCAAACACCTCTGTCTCGTATTTCCCTGGGATGGCAACCGTGCGTTTTTGACGTGCAACAAGCATGTGGATGTCGGCGATGATCGTTTCCGCAACGCTACCCGCCGCGGCAAGGACCTTGCCGCTGACGTCGATGATCTTACTTTGGCCAATAAAGCTGAAGCCATTTTCTTCGCCAACCCGATTGCAGGTAGCCACAAAGATACGATTCTCGGCTGCTCGCGCCACAGAGATGAATTCTGCAGAAATCTCTGCTCCGACCGGCCAGTTGGTGGGTAGGACGAGCAACTCGGCACCGTTAAGAGCCAGCACGCGAGTTGCCTCAGGTGGGCGCAGGTCGAAACAGATCAGAATGCCGATCTTGCCAAGGCGGGTTTCAAATACGGGAAGCTCCTGACCAGCTTGGACAAACTTATCGAGACCCAACTCGGGCAGATGCGTCTTTCGATAGTATCGTGGATGTTCACCCGGTTCGAGCAGAACGGCGGTGTTGTAAATGGTTGCCCCGTTCGACTCGGCATAGCCGACGACGGCCAGAATATCAAGGTCTTGACACGCCTGGTTGATGCGGGCAATGGCATTCGAATCCGAGGAGATGGCAACCGCTGCGGCAGCTTCGCAAGTCTCGACGCAGTAACCGGTGAGATACGCTTCTGGAAAAATCGCAAGGTCGACACCTTGCGCCTTGAGTTCTTTCAGCTTTTCGATCGCTCGGTCGGCGTTAGCCTCAGCATCTCCGAACACCACGTTGCTTTGCACACTTGCGACACGCATGAATGAATTATGGCGCGCCTTCGACGCGGAACCAATTGCAGACCGTTTCGACCGTGCCGCTTTCTTGGAGAGCCGCAAGTGCGTCAATAAAGCTCTGCTCCTGGCACGGGTGAGTTAGGAAGACAATCTCGCCCCGACCCTCCTCCAGAGTCTTCATTTCCATCGCAGCGAGGGAAACACTGAAGTCTCCGAATACGGTTGCGATGACACCAAGCACCTTGGGGCGGTCTGTCACTTGAATGCGCAGATAGTACGAGGTCCGAAGCTCGCTGATGGGGGAAGTGAGCATCCCCCTGTCGTAAGGGATGGCACTGCCTGAACCGCCACCAAAGATATTGCGGCCCACATCGATAAAGTCTCCAACCACTGCAGATGCAGTAGGGTCGGAACCGGCTCCGCGTCCACTGAACATGACGTCGCCAACGAAGTTGCCATGGAGCCAGAGGGCATTGTAGACGCCATTGACGCTCGCAAGTGGGTGGGACTTTGGAATAAGGGTCGGGTGAACTCGTGTCAAAACTCGGTCAGTTCCTACGGGTTCCACGACGCCCAGCAGTTTGATGCAGTATCCGAGAAGATCCGCGTATTGGATATCAAGTTTCGTGATTTTTCGGATGCCTTCTCGGTACACCCCGTCCATCGGAACTTGCTTGCCGAAAGCGATGCTTGCAAGGATCGCGATTTTGTACGACGTATCGAATCCGTCGACGTCATTAGTCGGATCCGCTTCGGCATAACCCTTGGCTTGAGCTTCTTTCAGTACGTCGCCGAATTCCGCGCCTTCCTGCTGCATCTTCGTGAGGATGTAGTTGGTCGTCCCATTGAGGATGCCCATCATCTTGAGCACTTCATTGCCAGCCAGCTGATGCTTTAGCGGCTGGATGAGGGGGATGCCACCGCCCACTGCTGCCTCATAGTGAAGGTCGAGACCCTTGCTCTTGGCAAGGTGCACAAGGCGCGATCCTTGCTTCGCGATCAGTTCTTTGTTCGCGGTGACAACATGCTTACCATTGAGCAGTGCCTGCTCGACGAGGTTGCCAGCCGGATCGACGCCACCGACCAACTCCAAAACCACATCGATGGATGGGTCGTTGACGATGGACTCCAAGTCGCATGTGAAGAGTTCCGAGGGGGCGATCCGCTCTTTACTCGCGTCCTTGACTCCGATCTTGACGACTTCGAATTCCAATCCGATCTTGCGAGTAATCGCCTCGTGATTGTCCTGTAGCATCCGATAAGCCCCCGACCCAACAGTCCCAAAGCCCAAAATGCCGATTCGAATGGTTCGAGGTGAAGCTACAACAGACACTGAACCATTATGGCAGGCAGGGGTTGGGGGACATAGGTTGCGGCATTGTCCCTGTCTAGTCGAGAGTTCTCGATCTTGGATCTTCGGTCCCTAATCCGACTATCGGCAGCCTAATACCGCGGTTTCACCGGAGCCGTTGGCCACTGATGCCCTCGCTCGCGTCTAAGCGGGAGAGGGTCGGGCGAGGGGAAATCCGGTCCGAATGGAGTGTCCCGGTGAAGCCGGGACTCCATATTTATGGGAACTCTCGTCGTCACCGGACAGGTGGTGTCTCGACTGCGTCGAGACGCAATTAACTAACCGGAACCCCCACCCGACCCTCCGCCCGCTGGTCGCGGTGGAGGGCATCGGTGACCATCTGCTTCCGTGGATTCGAGATTTTAGGATACTGGAATTCTCGTTCCTTAGCCTTCAATCGGCATAGGAATCCAAATTTTGGCGGCTATCCGGAATCCGCTGGCGATGCCAACTCCTTGACAAGGCTAACGCGAGGCACGTCGTCCCAGATCGCGCCTCGCCTAACTTCTCGGTAGCCGAGCTTCTGATTGAGGTCGATCACGTGAGCGTTCGTGGCCTCAGTGTGCGTGTAAATCATCTCGATGTCCCGTTGTCTGGTGGCATCCTCCACGGCCAGTTTGAGTTGAGTGCCGATCCCCGTTCTCCTAAATGTTGGTTGCACCCAAAGCTGAAAAATCTCGGAGAAGATCCCATTGGGCGGCAATACCGCTCTGATCTGACTGAAAAGATGGGAATCCTCGAGGTGCTCCTCATTCAGGTTTCGGTATCGCCAGAGAATGACGCCAACCGAAGGATCATTTTGGAGATCGGCCACAATCGAGCCTTTGTCTGCATCGTAGATGAACGACGCGATTAACTCACGGTGTGCTTGGAAATCCTCCCGCTGCCATCCCTCTCGGTAGCCCGGCGTGACGCCCTCGTCATCTAGGTCCACCCGAACCATGAGGTCAAGATCTTGGAGTGTCGCTCGTCGCAGGTTCATACCATTGCCATTATAGAGCGGGTCTTTGCGGCAATGGATGGCCGAAGACCGGCACGTTAGCCTACGGGATACATGCGAGCATGGCGCCGATGATGCCCTCGGAGCCTCTTTGCTCCCGTGGAATCGAAAGTTCTGACTTCTGCGAGACGTAAAAGCCTAACCGATATACAGCAACACGTCACCGGGCTGGACCAGTGCCCCGGTTTCGGCTACGAGTTTGAGGACGGTTCCGCTCACGGTGCTGGGGATCTCGTTGAAGACCTTCATCGCTTCGATAAGCCCAACGACCTGTCCGGCTTGGACGGTTTCACCTTCTTTGACGAAAGAGGGTGAGCCGGGGCTTGGTGAGCCATAGAAGATGCCGTTCATTGGGCTCGTGATCGGAGTCCCCTTAGGTGCGGCAACTTCTACAACTTCCTCGGTGATTTCTTCTGAATCCACGATTGAGCTGCCGTCTGACACAACAACTTCTGTGCCAACCGTTTTGACAGTGGAACGTCGCTTGAATGCGATTTTCAACTCGTCCGTTTGCAACTGAGCCTCACCCAATCGAAACTCTTCCATGAGTTCGGCCAACTCACTGATCTGCTGCTTATACTCCGCCACACGCAGATTATGCCCGACCGTTAACACATCGGTGGGTATCCTCAACTGTGGCATTCGGTCTATTAGGGAGGACGAACAGCGTCTTTCCACCCATTTGGCTCAGTTTGGCTCTTCCTCGGGAGGGTCGCGAACTAGACGAATTGGTCGCGGCGGCGCTCAGTTCAGGGGCTCCGATCGATGTGACGAGCCAACCGGCATTGTGGGGTGGCAAAATGCGAGGCACTGACGCCACGCTCGTCGCAATCAGTTCGGACGACTACGAACGGGCCACCGACGAAGGGCATGCATGCAGCCTTACTCAGGCCCACCTCATTGAAGTGCTTTCGTCGATTGGCCGCGAAACCATCGACATTTACTATTTTCGGGTTCGCCAGATGGCGGAGGAATTTCAAATTAGCGGCGCTTTGCAGGCATTGGATCAAGCAAAAGAGGAGGGGCACATCCGACACATCGGTTTGTGTTGCGATGGTCCGTCGTTTGGCACGCTTGGCGCATGGCAGTTCCATGATGCGTTTGAAACTCTGCTCGTGCCCCGCAACCACTATGACTCGGAGTCCTATGACACCCTTGCTCCGATGGCCAATGAAAGGCGGGTAGGCATCGTAACTTCGCGCCCACTCAATTGGGGCGGTGGTTCATCCTTCACCGATACTCCTGAACATTGGCGTCTTCGCAATTTGACGCAGTCGTTTTACGGGCAAACGCTCGCCCAGGCCGTGATTGCTGACTTAGCTCAGGATCATCCCGTACTGGTGGGTGTGAGAACACCGGGCGAGATCGAACAGGCTATTTCTTGCGTCTCAAATACCCGTCCAACCGGCCTCAGGGCGATGCTGGAGCCGTTTATCGAGTCTTATCGTGCCGGAGAAGGGATTCGATGACCCACGGTGAATGGGACCTGTTTCTCGTCGGCATGATTATCCTGTGCTGCGTCATGAGCGTATTCAATGCGCTCAAAAATGCGCATCGCGGCGCTGCTGGTTACATCTTGAGCGTCAGTTTTCTTGTTTTTGGGGGCACCGTTGCGCTCTATCGGTCGGGTGCTCAAATCGCTTTCATCGACGCCGGTTGTGTTGTCTTACTGCTCCTTCTGGGTGCTGATTTCTACTTTCGGGCAGGCACGCCGCCAAGGAAGAAACGTTGACGATTGGGATTGTGGGCCTTGGCGCCGCTGGGCTAAGGACGGCAATGCTCCTTGAGGCCCTTGGAGTTGAGGTTCAACTGTTTGAGGCCCGTGGCCGTCCTGGTGGCCGCCTTCATTGTGTAGATGAAGGTGGCGGTGCGATCTATGAAGCAGGTGGTGAATGGATTGATGCCGACCATTACCGTGTCCTGAATCTGCTGCGGCACTTTGACATGGAGCCAACGACTCCCGGTGAATGGCCTCAAAAATTGATCTTTCGAGGCAAAGAGTGCACCGAGGCCACGATTTGGAACGACGCACTCGAAGACGATTTGCGCGTCGAAGCGGCAGCTCGGGAGATGTGCCGAGACCTTACATCGCCTCCTTGGAGTAATACACATGCTGCGGACCTTGACGGCAGGAAGTTAGGAGATTTCATCCGTGAGCATACTCAAAGCGAACGCGGGCTATGGTGGGTGAACAGCAAGTACCGCAGCGACGAGGGCGATGATCTCGACAACATTGGGCTGCTTGGTTGGTTAAGCGGTTATCTTCATTACCTAGACCGTGATGGCGACGTCATGAGCGCCTATCGCATTCCAGGTGGATCTCGGCAACTCTGCGAGAAGATACTGGGATCGCTCAATGCGGAACCGCAGTTTCAAAAGGTTCTGCGACGGGTTCGTCAGGATTCCTCCGGTGTGACGCTCATGTTTGATGACGGCCAAGCCCAAGTCGACCATGTGATCCTCACCTTGCCGCCGCCCGCCCTAGAGCGCGTCGTCTTTGAGCCAGCGCTTTCGCCGCGTCGTCGCTGTGCGGTTGAAGCCTGCCGAATGAGTCGGGCCACGAAGATTTGCTGGGAATTTGACCACCCATGGTGGCATGATCTCGATTGGGGAGGCAGCCTAATGTGCGACGGCCCCATTCAACAAACTTGGGACGGCTCGATTGGTACTGCACCGATTTTGACGGCATACATTTGTGGCGACGAAGCAGCTAAGTGGCTTGCGTTAGGCGATCCTGTGCGCGCTGGCATCTATGAGCTTTCTTTGATGTTCCCGGATGCATCGAAACACTTCGTTCGCGGCTGGGCTCATAACTGGCTCACAGATCCCTTCAGCCCGGGAGCCTTCAGCCACTTGGCACCGGGTTATGTCTTGGAGCATATGGAGCATATTTCACCTCCTGAGGGAAGGATCCACTTTGCCGGAGAGCACACCGCGCTGTGGTCTGGCTTTATCGAAGGCGCGCTGGAGAGCGCAGAGCGCGTGGTTTCTGAATTCACAAAGCGATGAGTACCAAGTACGTCAACTTTCGGTGGGGCCTTTCTGGTGAGATTCAGCAGATGGAAGTCGCGAATGGGCGAGTCATTTCGCGTCATCCGTCCGATGGTCAGAACGAATTATCTGGGGATGGGATGGTCGACCTTGGCGGTCGCTACCTCCTCCCCAAATTTATCGATGCTCACTGTCACGTTCTTCCGACTGGATTGGATCTCAAAAAGCTTAACCTAGGTCAGGCGAACTCGCAAGAGGAAGTTCTGGAGTTGGTCCGCGATTGGCATGCTTCCCAGCCGGAAGGATGGCTCCTCGCTGTCCACTATAACCAAACGCGATTCGACGGCGGGGCGCATCTCACGTTAGCCGACCTCGACAAGATTTCATCAACGCGACCTATCCTGCTTAGGCATGTAAACGGTCATGCAACGGTAGCGAATTCCGCAGCGCTAGCCGCGGCCCGGGTCGATGAATCCACGCCAGATATGCCGGGCGGGGAGTATGGCCGTGGTCCCGATGGGAAGTTGAATGGCCTCTGCCTCGAGCATGCCCATGAACATGTACATCGGGCGGCTCCGATGGAGGATGTCGAAGGGATGGCCCGAGCGATCGTCGCCGCTGGTCAAAAGATGGCAGAGTTGGGGATCGGTTGTGCTAGCGACATGATGACCGGCTTCTACGACCTTGACCAGGAGTTGCAGGCTTACACTTTGGCGGCACAAATGGGTTGCCCGGTTCACTTGCGTCTCTACCTCCAATGGCGAAATGTGTATGGTCGCCGAGCGGTACCTGCTGACCGCCTTAAGGAATTGATTCAGGCTGCCGATGCCGAGCCCACGCTGAAGGTGCGTGGCATCAAGGTTTTTTCGGACGGTGGAATTTCTTCGGCAACGGCCGCCGTCTATGGTCGATTCTTGACGACCGATCCCTCCGTGACTCTGCCAACAGTGGATGGTCGAGAGACAGATGGCAAGCTCATCTACAGTGCGGAAAAGCTCAAGTTCATGGTGCAGACCGCCCACGAGGATGGTAAGCAAGTTTCGATCCATGCGATTGGCGACTATGCGACAGATCTCGTGATGGATGCCATCGCTGCGACGGACGAGCCCTCACGACATCGGATTGAGCACGCGATGATCTTAAGCGACACCCAAATTGACCGGATGAAGTCGATTGGGTGTTTCTGTACTTTCCAGCCAGAATTCTTGATGGCGCTCGGTCCCGCTTATCGTATGCAACTGGGTGAACAGCGCGCGTCGTTGCTCATCCGAAGTCGTTCCGTCCTAGATGCCGGGATTCCGCTCAGTTTCAACTCAGACCGCCCCATCGTCGCCGGAAACCCATGGGATGGAATTCTCACCGCAAGTCAGCGACCGGCAGGATATGATCCCGCCGAGAATTGCTCACGAGCCGAAGCGATCATCGCTTACACTGCCGCTGGAGCCGAGGTAAACGGCGACAAGGGCGAGATGGGAACGCTAGAACCGGGTTCGCTGGCACATTTCCAGCTATACGATGAGGATCCAATGTCCGCAACAACTCCACGCCCGTTGTAGATGCGAGGCGTGCCTTATCGCCAACCAGTTTTGGTATTTCAACAGCCGCCGTAGCCGCCGGGTGGCTTGTACCGGCGTTCGGACCGTTCGCCAACACCAAAAATGGGTTCAAGCCGCGAGTTGGGTGCGCCGCCACAAACGATGCCGTGGCTACAGAACGAGCCCATTCTGCCAAAACTGTTTGACACTAAGGCGTTTCTCGCTACGTGCTACCGAGGCTACAGACCAACGATGAGTCAACAGGGCATGCCCAACATTCAGAGGAGAGTAAGGATTTGCTAAGGACCGGAACAACCTCCGGCGGTTGTTAGTCAGAAGAAACGGAAGCAGAGGGCTCTATACCCATAGAGCCCGACGCGTTACTCCAATGAAACCCTCAGCCCCCGCCCCCCGGCGGGGGTGCCCATTTGAGATTACTGGCCCTTCGCGGCGGCGAGGTGCTTGAGTGCCTCGCCTAGATTGGTTCGGGCATCGTCAAGAGTCCCGTCATCAGGCGTGTTGCAGTAACTCGATAATTCGGACAAGCACTGAATCACGAGCTTATGGGCGAGAACTCTTCGGTCGTTGGAGGACTTTGCGTCAATCGGCACAGAGATGGTTTGGAGAAGTTGGCTTCTCGTCTGCATAACCCTCAACGTCTGTTCGATTTGATCGTGGATTCCCTGATCTTTGGGCTTCACGACAACCTTGGTGAGTAAGGACCGAAGATCCGACCCATCCTGGGCAAGGGCGCGGTCGGTAATGTCGGCAGCAAGTGCGTAGCGTCGAGACACGTCGGGACCGAGCTTGGCTGGCTCCAATTTATCAAGTTGAGTCAAGTCTAGCTGCATGCCGTCCGCTCCGCCCAGCAGGGCTCGGCACAGGGCGCGAAGGAACCTAGCTTGGCCGGAATCCTTTTGCTTGATGACTTCATCCAAATGTGCTAGTGCCTTTGTGGGCTCAAGTTGGCCGAGGCTAAGCTCACCCAGCAGCAACCTTGTCGACGCTGCATTCGGGTCGCGGGCTACTGCCTCGTTGAGATCCTTCTTCGCTTCGTCGGCACGTCCCGCTTTCATCCACGCTCTTGCGGCAATAACACGGAACTCAACCTTCTCGGGCATCAGGGCGGCGGCTTTCCTAGCTTCGATCGCTGCATCAGCTGGGCTCGTCGAGAGGATGAGGTCGATTAACATGGTCCGTCGTTCGACATCAAATGGGGCCGCGTCAACTGCATCGCGCATGAGCAGGACCGCACTTTCCCGTCGGTTCGACTGCACCAGGCTGTCGATATTTTTCTTAAGTTGAGCGTTGGTTACTTCGGGCCGAATCGTTGGGGTAGTCGCGCCTGTGATAGGTGTCTGTCCTCGCTCCAAACCAGGCGTTGCCGTCTTGGGATGTTCAGGGAAACCTTTGAACGGCCCCGCATTGAGTTTGAGAACTAAGGTGCGGGCAAGGGATCGCGCCGTATCGTTCGTGTTGAAGTTGTCCGTTGTCGCAACCGAGAGGTTTTCGTCTTCTTTCCAAATTTCGCGGTGATCTCTGTAAAGATGCACCTTTGCTTTGACAAAGTTACCAACCCGAGCCGCTTCAAGTATGAGCGTGTACTCCGCTCCAAGCTTCCGGGCGATATCGAGAGCCTCTCCAATTCGAGGATTGGCAGGGGCGTCTTTGAGCCGGCCCGTGGCAACCGCTGAGCTAAAGATCGGGTCTGATTTCGAATATACGACGGGAGTGACTCGGCCATTGGTGTCGTACTCTTGACCGATCAAGGCAGCGACCTCGACGTTGGGATCGGACTTGTCTTTGCTGTTTTTGTGAACGACCTTGGACTGAACGATCAGAAGGCCAGGGATTGCAGAGGCGCTCAACGACGCCGACATCAGTCCAAAAAGCAGCCCGATGCGTGCGATTCTCAAAATGGCCTAATTCCCCTGCAGGACTTTGAGTTCCTGCTGGCACGTGTCGAGGATCGCTCGGACTCGTTCCTTATTGCCGGTACCTTTAGAAAGTGCCGACTCACAAGCCGAGACACACCGCTTGTAGGACTCAATCTGCTCCTCACGCCTGCCCAACTTGTCGTAGCAGCGCCCCAACCACTGGTTGAGGGTGATCGGGTCTCCACCTGATCGAAGAGCCTGTTCGAAAGAGGCGGCGGCAGGTCCATAGGAACCGAGTTGATACTTTTGCCGACCGACCTTGTCGTACGCGGTTGCACCGCCAGCATTACTGAAATTCGTCTCGATGCCACCGCCAAAGCTCTTTCGGCCACCCTTACTAATTTCAATGTTTACGATGCCTGGCTCGACGGGCTGGGTTGCATCGACCTTGGTGTTTTCCGGCCTCGGCGCAGGATCAATGTCTCCAGAACCTTTCTCCGGACCTGGAGCCGTTGGTACCTTAACGTTGCCATTGTTCACGCCAACAGGCGTAGTCGGTTTGACAGGTGAGTCCCCTTGGACGATGATGGGGCCAGAAATATTGCCCGGGTTGCTGAAGTCCTCAAGGGGGTTCGGCGTTCGAAGGCGATTTCTATCGGCCCCGGTATTGTCCGTTGACTGTGGTTGCGCCTGAGGTTGTGGTTGTGCAGGCTGTGGATTGGACTGGGGGGATGGGTTGGTAAACGAGGGATTCGATTGCTGCGGATTGGGGACGTTTGCAGGCTCACGGCTTACGAAACCTGGGGCAGGTTTTGATGAATCTTGCCGGTTAGCATACTTCGCCAGACCAAAACCAACACAAACGACGATGACAACAGTCGCGACCGCGCCGATGAAGGCGGTTTTTCGATCTGGTGGCTGGGTTGCGAGTTGAACGCTCACCGATAGCTTCGTGCGAAGCTGATTTCGCTTGATCTTGTCGAGTTCTGAATCGGGATTGAGGTCGACGATCGTATCGGCGCACTCAAGGGCCTCGGCCAACTCACCACGTCTTTCATGGCAAAGGGCTTTGAGCGAGAGTGCAGGGACAGACGACGGATTGGACAGGCAAGCCGATTCGGCTACGGCCATCGCCTCATCTGTACGTCCTTCATTAAATGCAGTATTGCCTTCTGCGATCAGCGCCGTTAGTTTCTCCTGGGCTGCCAAAACATCTTCTTCGGGAAGTGCCGTTCCGCATCGTTTGCAAAACGTGCTATCCAAACTGTTCGGTGTTGAGCAATGCTTACACGAGACCATAAAAGTCCGATTCTCCTACGCGCGGTATAACCCCGGCATTTTACCGGACCGCTTGGTACAAACCTAAAACGTTAATGTACAAGACCTAACCGAACAGACGGTCTGAATTGAGCGAATTTCTTACGAACAGAACAAAAAAGTCATCCGTGCGGACTACACGACATAATCGAACCATGACTAGGTTCCGGGCATTGCTGCTCGTTTCTTTAGGCTTGACTGCTTCCATGGGGCTTGCTCAGCAACGAGTTTCTTCGCTGACAGGCAATATTCAACACCTCAAGCCGTTTCATTCATCGGTCCTGAACAATGACCGAAACGTGGCCGTATATCTGCCGCCTGACTACGAAGCCAACAAGAATCGACATTATCCCGTTCTGTATATGAACGATGGACAGAATGTGTTCGATGGGATGACTTCATTTCTGCCAAACAAAGAGTGGCGGGCAGATGAGTCTGCCGAGGCATTGATCGCAGCAAAGCTCATCGAACCCGTCATCATTGTCGCCCTTGATAACGCCGGCATGGATCGAGCAAATGAATTCCTCCCAACTCGTGTTGGGACAGGAAATCGAGCGGGGGGCGGCAAAGCGGATCTGTACGGCCGAATGCTTATTGAAGAACTGATTCCCTACATCAACAAGTCATATCGGACGAAAACTGGGCCAGACAATACTGGCCTCTGTGGGTCTTCTTTCGGCGGAATCGTCACCATGCACCTTGGCTTGATGCATCCGGAAGTGTTTGGAAAGCTAGGGGTGGTTTCGCCGTCAGTCTGGTGGGACAACCGTGTGATCCTTAAGGAAGTTGCCAAAATCGAGCGCAAATCGAAGCAACGAATCTGGATTGACATAGGGAGCAGCGAGGGCGGAAAGAACGAAAAGCAAAACCGAGAAGCTGTAAAGGATGCTTCCGACTTATTTGATGAACTTGTCAAGAAGGGCTGGCGTTCGGGCAAAGAGATCACATTCTTCGTTGATAAAGGTGCCCAGCACAATGAAGATGCGTGGGCTCATAGAATGCCGTTGATCCTTGAGTTCCTGTTTCCAGCAAAGTAGTACCCAACTGCGCGGGTACGATCCTTGTATGAGTGACACACTCCTTCGCACCGCCCTCTACGATAAGCACGTTGAATCCGGAGGGCGAATGGTTCCATTCGCCGGATATGAGATGCCCGTCCAGTACGCCAGCATCATCGCGGAATCGAAGGCCGTTCGCGAAGGAGCCGGGATGTTCGACGTCAGCCACATGGCGCGGCTCCTCATGAAAGGGGATCGAGTTCTCGAATTTCTCGAAAAGGTCACCGCGAACGACGTCTCCAAGCTTACGAACGGCACTGGCCAATATTCGTTGCTCCCCAATGGTGAAGGCGGATGCGTCGACGACATCATCGTTTACCGAATCCACGAGACCGAGTACCGGATGGTCGTAAACGCGAGCAACCACGGAAAGGACGTGTTTTGGCTTGAGCAGAACAACGACGAAGGTGTCCAAATCTCGGATTACACTGACGAAACGGCGATGATAGCGGTCCAAGGCCCGACGGCGGTCGGAATTCTCGCAAAGCTGAGTACGGCCCCCGAGGCGCTTGAGTCTGCAGGTGCCTTCGGCATCGTGGACTGCAAGATCGCAGGGTTTCAGTGCTTTGCTGCCCGATCCGGCTACACCGGTGAGGACGGCTACGAATTGATCTGCAAGGCGACTGATGCCCCCGGCTTGTGGCAGGCATTGCTTGATGCAGGCGTTGCCGCGTGTGGCCTAGGCTCACGTGACACGCTTCGAGTGGAGGCAGGTCTACCACTGTACGGGCATGAGCTTGAAGAGAATTTGAATCCGATCGCAGCAGGTCTCGGCTGGGTTGTGTCGAAGACCAAAGTGTTCATCGGCAGTGAACCGATTAACCAAGCCCGCCAAAGCGGGACGCCCAAGAAATTGCAGGGAATCCGACTGGAGTCTAAGCGGCTTATCACACCTGGAATGAAGGTATTCGTCGACGGTCAAGAAGTGGGCGAAGTATCGAGTGGCGTTGTATCACCCCTTCTTGATCGAGGCGTAGCGTTCGCGTTTATCGACAGCAGCGTGGCCTTGGGCACGAGTTGCACGATTGATGTGCGAGGCAAACAGGAGCCGGGAACCGTCGTAAATAAAAGGTTCTTCAAACGAGCGAAGTAATTGCTCGCCTTGACTCCCTAGGTTTCGAATCGTCGTTGGATAGAGGACAATAAGGAAGAAATCGCTTCGGGAGAAAAGTTTGAATAGACAGGTCATTTGTGCACTCGACACTCCGCATCTTGAGGAGGCGCTTGCGACAGTCAAGCAACTTAAGGATCATGTTGCCGCGTTCAAAATCGGTCATGCTCTAACGTTGCCGCACGGGCTCGACGTCATCGACCGGATCAAAGATGCCGGCGCAACCCGCATCTTTCTCGACCTGAAATTCCACGACATTCCGAATTCCGTCGCATTGGCGGTTCGGGAAGCAGCAAAGCGTGGCGTCTGGATGATGACGCTCCACATCTCCGGCGGCCCTGCGATGATGACAGCGGCAGTTGAAGAGGCCCGTTCAGCCGGCGAAGATCTTCGACCACTCCTCGTGGGTGTGTCGGTGCTAACGTCGCTCGACCAACACGTGCTCACCGACCACCTTGGTGTGAACCGCACGATCGTCGACCACATGGTTCACCTGTCGTCTCTGGCGATGGAGTTCGATCTCGACGGTGTGGTTTGCTCGGCCGAAGAAGTCAAACCGATCCGAGAAGCCATCGGCTCGCGCGGCGTGATCGTCACCCCCGGTATCCGCCTGCCCAACACGGAGACGCACGACCAAAAGCGAGTCGGCGACGCCGGTTCCGCCCTCAGTAACGGTGCCGACTACCTCGTCATCGGCCGAGCCCTCACCGGCAGTCCAGACGTGGAAAAGACGCTAGAAGCCTTCGGTCTAGTGACATCGTAGTCACCCGCAGCCCACGTAGTCGGCGGTGATCGTACCGCCGTAGCAGCCGTTCGGTATCGTATCGCGAACAACATCCACAACGCCTCTCCCGGTCGTTCCGGACGCCGGTACGATCACCGTCGACGGGGGCTGTGGATGGACCGTGGCAATATGAGACTACAATAAGCGCGATGCGTAGGCTGGGGAAGAACGTTTGAACAGTGACCGCAGCCAGGGGCTTTCGTCGCTTTCGGGGCGGGATGGCGGGGAATTGTTGGCTTGGTTCGACGAGAACAGGCGGGATTTGCCTTGGCGGCGAACCAGCGACCCTTATGCGATCTGGGTGAGCGAGATCATGCTCCAGCAGACGCAGGTGGCGACGGTCATTCCATACTGGCACCGCTGGATGGAGCAGTTTCCGACCGTCGAGTCATTGGCGGCTGCCGATGAGCAGGCGGTGTTGGCGTTATGGCAGGGGCTGGGCTATTACCGGCGGTGCCGACTGCTACTCCAAGGGGCACAGTGGGTCGCCGAGCATGGGATGCCAAACACGGCAGCGGAACTGCTCAAAGTGCCTGGTATTGGACCATACACAGCGGGTGCCATAGCGTCAATCGCTTTCAATCAACCCACACCACTCGTGGATGGCAACGTCGAGAGGGTCTTTGCTCGCCTGATGGGCGATACCGGCGTTGGTCAGGAACTGCACGATTCTGCCTGGGTTTGGGCAAAGCGCAACTTGTACAAAAAGCGACCGGGTGACTGGAACCAGGCGTTGATGGAACTTGGTGCGACGGTTTGTCGGCCAGTTGCACCGGACTGCAAGGGATGCCCCGTCGCAGACAAGTGCGTGGCGTTCCAATCTTGGCGGGTCGATGAACTCCCGCGGAAGGCGGCTAAGGTTACGACAGTCAAACTTCAGCATGTCGTATGGGTCCCGATGTTGGGTGACAAGTTCGGGGTGAAGCAGATTCCGGCCGGGCAATGGTGGGAAGGGATGTGGGAGTTTCCGCGAGTTGACGCGGACGGCACTCTGGAGCCCATTCAATTGCGCGAAATGGTCGGACAGGGCTGGAAACAGGACGTGGGCACCGTTAAGCACTCGGTGACCCATCATCGCATCACGATTGAGGTGAGCTTCGTGCAATGCGACGAGGCTGCGCCTAATCTGCGATGGGTTTCGCGACAGGAAATCCTAGAAATCCCAATGCCGGCGCCACAACGCAAGGCGCTCAAACTGGTGTTTTCGCACTTGGGTCTTTAGCTAGTCGATTTCGAGCGATTTGAACCGCTTCTCGGTGGTGTCGACACCTTCGGCGAGAATCGCGTACGCCTGTTGGACACGGCGCTGGATATCAGATGCTTGACGAGCTTCAGGAGTTCCCGCTGGAAACTTTGAAGGATCTGCGCGCGAGTTGAGCCGCTCGAACGCCTTGCGAATCTCGGTGAAATCAGCGGTTGGCGTCACACCCAAGATTTTGTAAGCCCATTCCTTCGGACTGAGGTCGGAGGCGTCCTCTTCTACGGCAGACGAGCGTTTCGACGCGATGGCATCTATGCTTAGGGAATGGTTCAGCTCATTGACAGCGTCTCTGTCTTCGACCCCTCGAATTCGCTCCCACTCCTGATTGACATACCCGCGAAGTAGGTCATAGGCCCGACGTCCATTGCTCATGCGTGCAAGTCTACCGCTGGATGTTTTTAGAAGCGAGAGAAGCGATGCTTGAATAAGGTCCAAAATGCATCGGGGGCATCGGTCCACCTGATCTTTTTTCCAGCATCCTTCGAGCGGGGCACGTAACTGATCGGTAGCTCCAGGATTTTCTCGCCAAGCCGAATCGACTTTGCCGTGACCTCAGGGCAAAACTCAAACCGACGGCAAGTGAGGTTCATTTTGCGTATCACATCGGTGCGAAAAGCCTTGTAGCAAGTTGCTTCATCCGAGAGGTGCTGGAAGAACAGAATCCGAACGCTGAGGGCAAGCAGCACGTTTACAACCTTGTTCGGTATCGCCATGCCTTTGGGTAGGCCATTCGAAAATCGCGTTCCATAGACCACGTTCGCTCGGCCTTCCAGAATGGGCCGGATGAGGTTTGGAATCTCCTCTGGGGAGTACTCAAGGTCCGCATCCTGAACGATGACTGTGGCCCCCGTCGCAAAGGGAAGTGCCTGCCGGATTGCATTGCCCTTGCCAGACGGTTTCTCGTTTCGGAGCACACGTACTCGGTCAGCGTAGGTTGCGAGGATCTCGGTGGTTCGGTCTGTACTACCGTCGTCGATCACAATGACCTCGACCTTTAGGGGCAGTTTCAGCACCCGATCGATCACCTCGGATATGGTGTGCTCTTCATTGAGCGCAGGAACGAGAACAGTCACCTCGGGCCCGCCGGGGATTGGCATGACTGGGTGAGGATACTCGTTCGCGCATGTAACCGCGGGACTCATTCCCGAAGCAACGCTACAGTTCGCAGTTTTGTGCCTGCATTCCGAAGTATTTCTGATCCATTTCAGATTTGTCGGTGCCCGAGATCGAGACTTGGCCCCTAAAATGCGCCTACTTTAAGTTAACAAACAACGTATTCCATAATAGGATGCGCCGCATCTGGTGCGGGGCAGGAATGATTCTTCGATGATTGAAATACCGGCGCAAATCAGCGACGTCGCGCTGAGGGATTACGACCTCCTCCGTGATGACTGCGGACTGTTGAATCTGCCAAACGTCTCTTTGGTCACCCTTAAGGGAGACGATCGCAAGGGTTGGCTCCAAGGCCAAGCGACGGCAGATCTCCGCAAACTTGATTTTGGTGCTTCGAACGTTTTTTGTCTCACCGCCATTACTGGCCATCTGGTTAGCGTCTGCGAAGTTTGGGCCCTGAGCGACGCCCTGTTCCTTACCGTGCCATCTTCGACGTTAGAAAATGTCCTTAAGCGAGTCGAGCAAATGGTGATCATGGAAGACGTGGTTGGAGAAGAAGTTTCTCACCAGTTTCAGATGTTCAGCGTTCAAGGGCCGACGGCAACGTCTCGTCTAGGGCGTTTGATGCCCCTGCCTAGCCTTGATGCGGGGGAATCCACGTTAAGTGACATGCCGGTCTATGCCCTGAGATCGAATCGCACGGGGCTGGGTGGATGGGACGTATGGGTTCCCAAGGCATCGGCGGCGGCAATGGAAGTGTTGACTTCGGAGTTTCCTCCAATTGGTAATGAGGCTTACAATATCGCTCGCCTTGAGGCCGGTATTCCGCTGTTCGGGGCGGATATGAACGAGAAGACGTTCCCGCCAGAAATGGGTAAAGCCTTCGAAGAGCGTCACGTCAGCTACAGCAAAGGCTGCTACATGGGGCAAGAAGTGCTGATGCGCATCCACAGCCGAGGACACACGAACAAGACGTGGGTGGGTTTGGCGTCGGAAAAACCACTGGAAATTGGCGCGACGGTAGGGCACAGACTTCGACCAGACGCTGGCACGGTAACCAGTGCAGCCTTTTCACCTGACTTCGGTTATATCGGCGCAGCGATGCTTCGAAATGAAGCCGCTTTTGACGGGGAAGTGGTGCAAGTGACCACCTCCCAAGGAATCGTCGAAGCAGAAGTTCGGCAGATGCCGATCCTTCGCTAGCCAACTACTTTGTTTCGCCGGCTCGTGCCTTCTTGGCTTTCATGCCAGCGATGTGTCCGCCAACGAGGCAGATCGTGACAGCAAGCGAAGCAATAAACATGATGCCAGCCGGATATAACTGATTCTCGAAAGCTTTGGGGGCGAATCGGCCGAGCATCAGAACGGTGACGACGAGTGCGGTAATTCGAGCAGCTCTCTGGTTGAACTTGTACCAAGCCAAGGTGGATAGGATGATGACTCCGCAGAGACCACCGGCAACGAGGGACATGATGCTCCCTTTATTGGTGTACCCGAGGTACCCCATTACGATATCTAGAATTCCATACAGGAAGAGGACCACATTAAGCCAGGGCATGGCTCCGATGCTACCACGGAAGGCGTTATCCCGGCCAAGTCGTCAAGTCACCGGTCAGATAAAGAAAAAGGCTGCCGGGTTGCTTGATCCCGACAGCCGATGCCACTTCCTACCAGAGTAGGGCTTTGCGGCCCTCCGTGAGCAAAAACTCCAGAGCGTGCCTTTATGGTTGTGAATTCTATATTCCAGGATGTTAAACGTTCTAAGTCGCCAAATCGTTCTCAGTTTCTGAATTATTCTCAATAGAGGTTACGGCTCTATGATTTACCGTTGTTCCCGGTATCAACAATATTCTGAAATCTCGAATGCCTTAACAGAGAATTAGGTCAAAAATGCCTCTGAGATCTCGAAACAAGCTTCGTTGATCTCAGAAATAGTTAGTGTATAGGCACCTATACAGCGTGACCAAATAATGTTAAGAACAGTTTATTGACCGCATAAATATCCGTCCACCCATCACGGATTTCAGGAATCTCGGCGATCCATTCCCTACATTCTTGAGACGTGTTACGCTTCTCAGAGTTCGCGGGTTCCAAGGGATTCAGTCGATATCGCAAAATCTAAGAGTTTGGGAAAATTCGGGTCGATGGGGCGTGTCAAACTTCCACCCATGGTCATTCGAAAAGCTGAGGCCCCTATCTTGGCCGCGGTATTCCTTGACCTTCTAGGTTTTGGGATGATCATCGCCGACATCCAGCTGAGAGCCGAGTCCATGGTTCCGAAGGGCTGGCCCACGGGCCTGATCGTCGGAGGGCTTCTCGCCAGTACATTTGTGACTCAGCTTGTGGCTTCCCCTCGATGGGGGATTGCAAGCGACCATAAGGGCCGCAAGCCGGTGGTCATCGCTTGCACCGTGCTGTCGGCGGCAGCAATGCTCGTTTATGGGCTCGCCGGTAGCCTTTGGATCCTTTTGCTGAGTCGTGTTCTATCGGGCTTTGGGTCGGCGAACGTTGCGGTGGCTCAAGCCTACATCTCTGAGTCGGTGGACGCCGACGACCGGACCGCTGCTTTAGGTCGAGTTGGTGCGGCCATATCGGCTGGTCTGGTGATCGGGCCGCCAATCGGCGGATTCTTGGCCGCTTCCGGTGGAAACCTGATGATCGGTCTGGTGGCAGGTGGTTTGTCTCTAGTGGGCGCAGGATGGATGATGCTCGCCTTGCCGAACATTCCGCCTAAGGAGGAGCGACGTCCGGGGAAGGTGCCCGCCATCGACCTGCGCCTCTTGAAGGATCTCCCTAAGCTCCGACCCCTTGTTCTGATTGCCTCAGTGGCTTGGATCGCGTTGGCGACACTTGAGGGAACGTTTGCACGCCTCATCTCTCACCTTTTTCATTACGATCAGCGCCAGTTTGGAATTCTATTCGGCTACGAATCGGTCCTGGGAATTGTCGTTCAGGGTGTGTTGCTTGCATGGATTGCGAAGAAGCTGTCTCAGACTGCGCTGATCCGGACCGCCTTTCTTTCCCAAGGGATCGGCTTGGCGTTGAACCCTTTTGCAGGGCTGCTGATGCCTGCCGTGGCGCCTTTCGCGATCTTGTTTGTTGCCAGCACTCTTTATGCGGTTGGCTCGGGGGTTGCGAATCCGACAATCAACAGTCTCTGCAGTCGCCTTACGCCCGACTCCCGGCAGGGAGAACTCTTCGGCCTGCTCCAAGGCGCCCGTTCTCTAGGCTTCGTGGTCGGCCCCCTCATCGGAGGTGCCCTATTCGACTGGCAGCCCGCCGCGCCCTACTTGCTGGCCGGTTCGGTATGCGTCCTCGCCGCCTTCCTTTGTGGCGAGCGGTAAGAGTGTGATCTGTCGCACCGAGCCCTGGGTGCTCCGTGTTTCTCTCAGCTTTCAACCTTCGATCGGCTCGCTGCTTGTTCCTTAGCTTAGTTCTTTTCGATGGCTGGTGCGGGCGCTCGCACCGCTGGGGTGCTGTCTCTCCTCCACGTCCCGAACCGTCGCTTAATCGTTCGTCATCGCTGGGCGCGCGCCAAACTCGGCCCTTCGGCCTCAAACAGTGGCGCGCTGACTGCCCATCGACGAGCGAACGGCGACGATTATGGACGTTGAGGAGAGACGAGTTGGACTTTCCCTTTCCGGAACCTGCGGGTGGATGGTGTCTGGGTGATCACTCCACTGGCCAGACCCGTCCGAGAGCCCCAGAGGGGCGTCCCTATACCAGCCCAGGCTGAAAGCCTGGTTGAGGGCGGACGCAAACCAGAGCCCTGTAAGGGCGACATATACCGTCGGTGGGTACCACCCACCGACCCAAACCAGCCTCAGAAGTCCAAATCTGGAGACTCGTTCCTGACACGTCTACTTCTGAACCGCGCCGAGGGCTTCTCGAAGGGGTTCACCTACGTTGCCGGTCGGATACTCGATGCTCAACAGATGACACAACGTCGACGCGATGTCGGCGGTGTGGACGCGGCGTCCGTAGACACCCTTCGTGATCCCAGGGCCGCGCAGCAAGAGCGGTACATGGGAGTCGTAGGCCCATGCACTGCCGTGGCTTGTGCCGGTGCCTTCCCCGAACAATACTCCGGGTGCCTCGCAAACCATGAGGTCACCGCCGAGCTGTGGGTGATAGCCGTTCAGCACGAGCTTCGTCCAATCCCACTGAGGCAACCAGTTGTTCATCAACTGAGTTCGAGTGAAGGCGGCGAAAACGCCTTCGGATTCCATGGCAGCCTTAGCGGCCACACTCTCGACATCCTCAAGATTGAGGTTCTTGGATGCGATAGTCGCGTGGTTGAGGAACACGTTCTGCTCGTAGAGCCCGTCTCCGAGAAGCCAATCGCCAGCGCCGTATGCTTTGGTCAGCGCAGCCGAAACCGCGGTGACGGGTGAGTTCTTCACACGGGTAGAGCTCGTTCGATAGTCCGCTCCCGATTCCTCAGGGATAGGCAGAACGCCGTGGTCGGCCGTCAAAACGATGTCGACATTGTCGATGCCGAGATTCCGGTCAAGGTGATTAAAGAGGTCGCTGAGCAATCGATCCGTCCGCACCGCGATGTCCATGACCTCTGGGCTGTTGGGGCCGTATCGGTGTCCGACGTAATCGTTGGTGGCGAGGTTCATCACTAAGATGTCGGGTACTCGCTGCTTGCCGAGACCCATCGCGTCAATTGCGGTGTTGACGGTCTTGAACAGATACTCCTGGCCTTGACCACTTGTCGTAAGCGCTGAGAAGTACGCCTTGTTCGGTTTGCCACCCGTTCCTAGGTTGTGCGAAAACGGCTTGGTGGTCGACGTGACCTTTTCACCTGGTGCTCTGCGGGTAAGGATGTAATCGTCGGCAGGGAGAAGAGGCTCCCAGTTCTGGCCATATGCCTTGTCGACTTCGCGATCCTGGTTCATTTTCTGGACCCAATCCGGCAGCTTTTGCTCAGGGAAGTAGTAGTTGCTGCTGACCCAGTTTCCGGTTCCACCATCAAACCAAATGACGGTATCGGCAGCGTGGCCAGACATCAAGATCGCGGCGCGATCCTTGAATGAGATCCCGACGACCTTCGAACGTCCCTCGGTCGCCATCTTGAGTTCGTCACCAACGGTCGTGACCTTTAGGTTTTTCGCACTCATCGGTTTGCTGGTGCCACCAATCGTCTTCACCGATGGGTCATCGACGCAGTACATCGGCTTATTGCCTTTTCGATCAAACCAATCGTTTCCGATGATCCCGTTGATGGCTGGCTCTGATCCCGTCATCAGGGTGGCGTGGCCAGGGCCGGTTGCTGTCGGGAGATGGTTATGGTGTGCGTCCAGATAACGAGCACCCGTGTCCATCAAGAATCGGAACCCACCGACCTTGTTGCCGACCTTCGCGGGCAAGTAGTGCGAAGCAAATCGCTCCGTGTAGTCGGCTCGAAATTGGTCGATGCTGATAAGCAATACGAGCTTGGGAGGCTTGAGGCCCAACTGAGGTTGTTGAGCAAATACGCTAGCAGAAAGTGCGATCGGAATCAGGCCAATGAGCCGCTTCATAACAATCCAGGATACCGGGCGAAAAGTTAAGCAGATGTTAGTGCCGCGAGGAACGGCCATTCACGCATCAAAAAACCCCTCAGTTCAGATTTGAACTTGAGAGGCTTCGAATTTGGGTGCGGGGATAGGATTTGAACCTATGACCTCCGGGTTATGAGCCCGACGAGCTACCAGACTGCTCCACCCCGCGGTACAAGTAATCATTGTCCTCATTTGGAGGGCAAAAGTCAAGGCGAGGGGCGGTTTGGGCACGTTTTGTGCAGATATTTGAATTCAGAGTGGCTTTATTACGCTTTAAAATTGAAATAGCAACGTGTAGAGGCGAGGCGTGCCTCGCTTCTTGCGTGCGTTGTGGCCGACCAAATATGGGATAGCAGGGCGCGCCCTAATGTCAAACAGTTTTGGCAGAATGGTCTTGTTCTGTAGCCGCGGCATGGTTTTTGGCCGCGCACCCAGCTCGCGGCTTGAGCCCATTTTTGGTCTTGGCGAACGGTCCGAACGCCGGTACAACCCAACCGGCGGCTACGGCGGCTGTTGAAATACCAAGACTGTTTGACATTAGGGAGCGCCCTGCCCCTACACCGGAAGAGGTGCTACTTCTTCTTCGCGGGCAATGCCTTTTTGGACGGCGCGGCTTTAGAATGCTGGCGGGCGGCTTTGATGGTTAGGAAGATCTTGTAGGCGGCCATGGCTCCGGCGAGGATGGGGGTGATGCCTTCTAGCTTGCCGGTCACACCCTTGGTGACCGTTTCTAGCGAGCCCAGGATGCCTTGGGTGCGGCTACCGACTCCGTCTACAGACTCTTTGACCGACGTCATGGTTTCCTCGACTCGATCAGCGACTTTGTCAAGTTTGACCGTGAGGCCCTCAACCTTCGTCGTAAGTGACTCGATCTTGGGTTTCATTTCCTCAGCCATCTTCAGGATCTTGAAGAGGACGACGAGCGTCGCTCCGAAGACCAAGATTCCGAAGAGGAAGAAGAGGCCGGATATCCAGAGCCAAAGGGTCGGTATTTCGTTGTTCATTTCATCACCAGAATTTCTGTTCGGACCGATGCGTTCGCATGGATGAGAACCGAGGCCTTCAACTCTCCATTTTGACCTTGCATCTGCTTCCCGGCAACCTCAAACTGGTTGCCCCACATGCCTTTGACTCGAAATTGTGCGATTAGATCCGCATCCGAATTATTCTTCATCGTAACCGAAGCGTGCCGCTTTCGGGAATCAACCTTCACTTCAACGATCTGGCCGACCTCGGCAAAAACTTCAATGCCGAATTGGCGAACCACGACGCGACGCCCAACACCATCCCAGGGGCGAATGATGTAGTACTCGTTGCCACTCTCATTGTCCGATTCAAAATGGCAACCGAACGTGACCACACCTGAACTTCGGCTGGGGAGAACAAAGGCTCCGACCCCTCGAAGATAGTGGAACAGACTGATGCCGATGTCACCAGTGACGCCGGACATCCCAAACTGCTTTGAAGCTGCATCTGGACAGAACGCCATGCTGGCAGCACCATCGGAGCGGACCAAAGCCCATGACCCAAGCATTCCTCCGAAGGCAAGGCGCATTGATGATTCCTGCAGATTCGAGTAGTCGCGATCGAGAGCTTTGAAGAACATCAGTGAGTTGGCGGTCGAGGTAGGACCGAGGCAAAGTTCACCTTTGTCATACACGCCAGGATTACCGCCGTCGTTGTCCTCAATCCATCGCTTATCGCTGCCGTACCACCACCAATCAACCGATAGTGAACGAGCTGCATAGGCGCAACGGAGCGTGCGCTCTTCTAGTTCTTCGTTTCCGCGTCGACGCGCCACCGCGTACGCCTCTTCGTATCCAGTCGTGTTCCATTGGCCATCGGAGAAATAGGGATACCGTCGTCGGCTGAGTTCGATGTCTCGGCGATCGAGTAACTTGCTGAGGGCATCGCCGTCCGCCTTTAATCCGTGCTCGCGGAGGTCGCGAATGAGGTCGGGCAGATAGGACATTAGCGGGATACCGGTCCCGTGGAAAGACGCTTCATTCGCAAACGCAAACATCGCACTTGCGGTTCGAGCCGCTCGCATGAAGTACTCACTGGGTTCATGCCGCGCAAGGCTGTAGGTCTGTGCGATGCGCGCCATCGCATGGTACAGGCAGAACACGAGTGGATAGACCTGCGGACGACCGGTGTTGGTCGCAACGCCGCTGCTATCTGGAAGGCTGCAGCCAACGCTGCCATCACCGGGATTCTGAAGTTTGTCTTGGATGAAATCGCTGAGATAGTCGTCAAGGATGTCTATTTCAGCTTTGACCGGATAGATCGTGTTCTTCTCGGCAAGGAACAGGGCGTCAGCAAGGCTGCTCTCGATACCGAACGGGCCCACGAAAGCTTCGGGGTCGATAATAGGTAACCCGGTAGCAATGTCTGCGGGCAGAATCGCCTTGTTGAGCGATACGACATCGGTGGAAAGCTGGTGCTCCGTAATCCATGTCGCCCGTTTTTGGATCAGATCCGCGATTGGTTCGATAAACAGCAGATGGGTTTCCGTCTCCCGATCGAGGGTGTCTTCGAACGCAAGGCGAACCGCACCCGGTGAAGTGGGCTTAAGAAAGCAGAATCCGCCCTCTTCGTCCGCATCGGTTTCGAGTTCCATCTCGATGTCGGTGAAGAACCTGGTCGGAGTCGCCCCTGTCACTTCAACCCC
Source organism: uncultured Armatimonadota bacterium (assembly GCA_903833215.1). Lineage (GTDB taxonomy): Bacteria > Armatimonadota > Fimbriimonadia > Fimbriimonadales > Fimbriimonadaceae > Fimbriimonas. The sequence goes on along the minus strand of CAILEM010000164.1, from coordinate 20,972 downwards.
GATTCCAACATCGACGGGGGCGATGGCAGAGGGGAACACCTTGAGCGCGGGTCTGCCGCAGGCTGCCAGGGTGCTATTCAAGTTATCGGCAAAATGTCGGTCAGCAGGCGCGAATCGCATCTGATAGGTTCGCGACTCTCCCGGCTCCAAAACCAGGGCGGTATGTCCGCTAAACCACTCAGCCCAACCCTCTCTCTCGATCGCGGCTTGACTGTGGACATACACCACCGGGATTCCCTCCCACCGGAACGGAGTGTTGAGTGAGGCAGGCACGTGGTTGAAGAACTCCCATCGCGTGTCGCCACCAGGGAAGATGGCAAGGCCAGGTGGCCGTCCGGTCATCCGCTGGGCAAAAACGTAGCTTGCCGCTCCGCCGAAGCACTTATGAACATAGACTCGGTCGTTGTAAAGTTCACGTATGCCTCGATCTGTTGTCGCGAACCCTTCCAGCACGTTGTTGAGGGCTAGCGGGAAGCCAAGCTCACCGATCTCGATGCTTCGGCGGCTTTGGTTCGTGATCTCGACGTCCCAAGCGATCTGGGGCACCACACCCGGGATCTCGTAGTATTTGCCGGTGGCACGAATCTCTTCAAGAAAACTGAATTCGTATTCGAAGGCGACCACCGATGCATCATCTTCGTCGCTGATCGGTTCGGCCCGGGCATTGCGGCTGACGATCCATGGATCATCGGGATGTGTACGTGCGCCGAGCAGGATCGTGCCTGGAAAGTAGTCCTCGGTGGTTTCCTCACCCATCATCAGAGGAGGGGCAACAAACTGAAATTCCTCGCTGTCGTCGGGTGCCGAAGGGTCACTCGCCCACAGTTGTTGGATGCGACCGCCTGGCCCAAATTCCATTGAGATCAGCGCGCCAGTCAGCTCTTGCCGATCGATGCCGAAGTCGTCCATGGGTAGGGCAGGTTACCGCAGATACCTGCCCTTCAAACCCCGGTATTTCTATTCTGCAGGTGTAAACTTCGGGATCGTAGGTACGTCGCCCGGTTTAATGAGGTCTTTACGCGTCAAAGACATGATCGAAGCCTGCTGCGCGAGTCTTCCCGCGATTTCTCGGAACGCTGCCGACTGAGGGCGATCCGGCTGGGCGATGATCGAAGGAACGCCCTTATCGCTTGCTTCGCTGACGGTTGGATCGAGCGGCACTGAGCCCAAGTAGGGGACTTTCAACTGCTGCGAGAGCTCTTCACCTGTCGTGCCAGCAAAGATCTGAGTCACCTCGCCACAGTGGGGACATGCAAATCCGGCCATGTTTTCGATCACACCCATGATGGGAGCATTGAGTCGCCGGAACAACTGAACAGACTTGCCAGCGATATTCGCGGCAATGTGGTGCGGTGTCGTCACGATGACGACTCCTGCAACTGGCGCCAACTGAGCAAGAGACATCGGTGCGTCGCCGGTTCCAGGAGGAAGGTCGACGAGGAGGTAATCCAATTCGCCCCACTCGACGTCGGCGAGTAGCTGACGAATGGTGCCAGCAACCATCGGGCCTCGCCACAGAACAGCTTGCCCTTCCTCAAGGAGGAAGCCGAGCGACATCATATGGATGCCGTAGCGCTGGATTGGGATGATTTTGTTGCCCTGAGTGTACGGCTTTTCATCCTGAGCACCCATCATCAAAGGGATGGAAGGGCCGTAAACGTCGGCATCCATCAAACCCACTCGCGCTCCCGCCTGGGCAAGCGCAATCGCGAGGTTCACAGAGCAGGTGCTTTTTCCGACTCCACCCTTTCCAGACGCGATCGCGATGCAGTGCTTGACTCCGGGAATGAGGTCATCCTGTTTCATCTCACGCTGTCGGATTTGGGCGGTCATCTCGACTTTGACCGCAGTCACGCCTTCGATGGCGGAGACGACGCCCTCGCACTCGTACTGAAGCTGTTCCTTGACAGGGCAGGCGGGAGTGGTGAGCTGCACTTTGAACGAAACTTCGCCGCCGTCGATGGTGAGTTCTTTGATGAACCCAAGGGTAACGATATCGCGGTGGAGGTCGGGGTCCTGAACGGCCCTAAGGGCATCAAGGACCTGGGTTTCGGTAACTGGCATAGCACATAGGGTACCCATGGGGCGGTTGGCTCCACGGATACCCTATGACGAATTAATGTTCTGCTTAATTGAGTGCTAGATGTAGATCTTTTTTGAGTAGTGCTCGGGCTCTGAAGAGCCAGCTCTTGATCGTGCCTTCGGGCTTATCCAGCGCGACGGCGATTTCGTTGACGTCCATGTGCTTGAAATGGCGCATGAAGATGATTCTTCGATACTTGTCAGGCAGGCGATGAATGGCTTCGATGACCTGGCCCTGCCGGATCGAACCTGTGGCCGTTCCGTCTACTTCAGACGAATCGGCGAGCATGTATTCGTGCTGATCGAGCGAATCGCCGTCTCGCTTTCGCGATCGGACTGCGTCGACACAGCAGTTGGCGCATATCCGGCACAGCCACGGCTTCAGCGGGCGCTCCGGATCAAAATCGTGTATCGCTCGAAACGCTTTGAGCAGCGTATCTTGAACTGCGTCGTTGGCATCATCGGCATTCCGCAGCATCCTCATCGCGAGGCTCATAAGCATCGGCCGGTACATGTCGGAAAGCAACTCGAAAGCTACCTGATCGCCGTTTGCCGCGCGAACGATCAAATGTGATTCCCAACTCAGAACTCGGCTTGTATTCATTTCTTTTAACTATCTCCTCAATTCGAGACAAAAACATTGTACACGGTTTAAGAAAAATTAAAGGTCGTTTTAGAATATTTGAGAAAAATTCTTTACAACTCCCTGACATTTGAGTCTGGAGGTGCTTTTGAAGATGTTTTCTTATCAGTAGGTCGGAGGTCCTACCGATGGAACAATTGGCTCGTCCGTTCGTTGACGCGCGGCTGTCTACCGAAAAGGAGGCTTCGCGCAAAGGCAGACTTTTGGGGAATTACCGGTTTCTACGCATAGCTCCAGATCAAGAGGCACGCTAGTCTCCCCTTCGCGAGACCTTGGCGACCTTTGCGTGATGCTTTTCGCGATGCCGGTAGCAGAACCATCGCGCAAAGGACGCGAAGGAGGCGCGAAGGAACTACCTCAAAATGAAAAACCCGCTTCCGTGAGGTTGCGGGCTTTTCAGGGGTGGTCGCAGAAATGGATTAGCGGTCTAAGATTTTAATCAGACCGTCAGATCTTTGATCGACGGAGAAACCAACGTTTGTCACGGCTTGGTTCGCGGCGGCGAGGACATCGGCAGAGGCAAAGTTCCACGAAACGTGGTGCGTGACGTCGGCAGCTTCAACCACGACGGGTACATGGTAGCGACCCGCGAGTGAAACGGCCAAATCCTGCACGGTTCCTTCACCCGACTTCGCTTTCAAGGTGGCAACGCCAGGTACGGCGATCAGGCTGGAGTTTTTGTCACCCAAGACCTCAACCTTGAAAATGGCAGGGCTGTCCATCGTGTTCTGGATGGGACTCTGCAACCTTTGACCTTCCAGCCGGAACCGTTGAACTTCTTTACCCGTCACAGGTGAAGAAACGACAACTGTCTTGTTCCCGCTTGCCTGGTAGTTGAGGACAACTTCCGAGCCATCTGCCTTGAAAACTATTTGATCGACGGCGACAGGAGCCAAACCGGCGGTTGAAGTGCTCTTATCGGTGTGGAACAGGGGAAGTGCAAATGCGATGGCGACAACACCCAATCCAGCGAAGGCGACGCCTTTGATCCATATGGTCCAGGCCGGCAAGCCGAATTTCTGCTTGCTTTGCACCTGCTCAAGTCGGGTCGCGATGCGATCACTCAGATACGAAGGGATCTCGATCTCTTCGTGCTTGAGTGAATCCAACGAAAGGACCGTCTCGGTGAAAGCGGCGTAGTCCGCTTGAAGGGTTGCGTCCGACTTGAGTTGTTGCTCAAGAGACTGCTTGAGGCCGCCCTCAAGAATCCCCTCGTAATATGCTGAAAATAATTCTCTTGCTTTGTCTTGGTTCATCGACTGGGCTCTAGGTGTTCGACTGCTTATATCTTAAAAAGTTCCTGGTCCCTTACAAGAAGTTCACGCAAACTGATTCTTGCCCGATTTAAGCGACTCTTTACGGTGCCGACTGGTAGGTCCAAAGCCGCAGCGATCTCCTCGTAAGTCATCGATTCCGCGTGGTACATCACGATCATCGCACGCTGGTATTCCGGAAGCAGGCCGACGGCATCCTCGATAGTGGTCTCGCGGGAAGTCCGTTCCAAGTCATCGTAAGGCGAGGGGCTCGTATCTTCGATCTGTCGCTCGACATCGCCATCGGGGGTTTGAAGCACTGCCTCAAGGGAAGTCGTTACCCGGTTTTTCTCTTTCTTGCGGGCATCCAGGTAACAATTCGTGAGGATGCGATAGAGCCAGGTGGTAAAGGCACTCTGCCCTTTGAAATTCTTTAGCGCGTTGTGGACGCGAACAAAACCATCGGCAACGATGTCTGCCGCTTCTTCGGGATTTCGTGTGAGTCGGAAGGCGTACTGATACGCTCGAGTTTCGTGCTTCCGGATAAGAGCGTTAAACGCACTTCGATCCCCGCCTTGGGCGCGGGTGATCAGCATCTGGTCGTCGAGGTAGCTTTCGCTCATGTTGCGTTAGGGTGAGATGATCGTTTTAGGTCCTGTTGCTTGTGCCTCGCGGATCGCGCGTTGCTCTTCCTGTGATAGATCCCGTTCAGACCTGCCGTTCAGAAGCGGCTTGCAATACACACGGCAATCCGCGCGCCCAACGATACTATTCAGTACGGCGCCATTCCCTTGATCGTCATAGATCGCCATTGCAAAGCTTTGGTTCCCTCGAACGTCTTCAAATGCGTCGTACCGAACGAGGCCAAGATGCCCTTTGTTTTCTGCCAAACGTTTTTCGAGATCCTTGGTGCGGTTGCGAAGCAATTCGATCTCCTCTTCCATCCGCATCCTCTCTCGAAGGTGGTCGTACAGCATTTTTTCGAGGTTGTCCCCACTAGTGCCAGACAGCAAAGTGCGCCATCGGGCTTGGCTACGAGCTTGTAGACGGGTTAACCTAAACACAAGGATCGCAAACACGACAGCAACGACGAGCAAAAACAGCAGTATCTCACTGCTGTGTTGGGTTAAGCTTTGGAGGACTACATCCATGGGTCATGCGCCCGGACGGCGAACTTTAGTATAGCGGACAGGGAACACGTTGGCTCGCTCGCCGGTTAGTTCTTAGGATTGGAACAAAAGAGGAAAGTTTGAAGAAAGGAAAAAAACGCGCAGTAACAGGGTTCAGTGTCTTCCTTGGTTTGATGTTGATCATCGCGGTGTTCTTCTTCATCAATTTCAAGACGATCGAAGTTTCTGGGATTTCGATGGAAGACACTTTGAAGGACCACCAACGGGTCTTGATTACGAAGGCCTATTGGCTTGTGGGACCGATTCGGCAGAACGATATCGTGGCGATTAAGGACCCGGGTGGACCTGGATATATCATCAAGCGCGTGAAGTGGACGGCTGGCCAAGATGTTGATCCAGATTGGCGCCCCGTAGACGCACCTTGGAAGGGTTCGAAGTACATCGTTCCTGACGGGCACGTCTACGTTTTAGGTGACAATCGACCTGTTTCAGAGGACAGCCGAAAGTTTGGCTTCGTCGATGTGAACACAATCTTGGGCAAAGTGCTCGTTCTTAAAAAACGTTGACGCTCTGGCGAAAATGAGTTCGACAAGGGTGTCTGGCAAAGAGTGAAGCGATTTCCTAGTGGTGAATATGGGAGGCAACGGCTGCAGTTTTATCCTGCACCGTTTCACGCCCCTTTACGCGCCTTCATTGGCCTAGTGTTTCCCTGGGAAGGTGAGCAGGTGCTCATCGCCGATATCTGTGGGCGTGGCTGGTGTATTCCATCTGGGCGCGTCGAGGTTGGAGAAACGTCGCTCGACGCGGTTCGAAGAGAAGCCCAAGAAGAAGCTGGTGCTCTACTGTCGGACATTCAATACATCGGTTGCTATCAAATCAGTGAGCGGCAAGAAATCCGCTGGGCCGACTGTTATGTCGCTCGAATTGCCGAACTTGTCGAGATCGGCATGCAAGAGGAGTCGAAGGGGCGGCGATTGGCGACACTTGAAGAATTGCCAGACATCTATCACCTCTGGAATCCGCTCACGAAAATGGTGTTCGAACATTCCAAAGAGATTCTTGATCGCCGATATCCTGCATAAGGTTGTGTGTGGTCAGTATTGGTGCTAACCTCGAAGCACCATGAAAGCTCTGGTCTCAGTCGCAATGATCGCGGCAGCAATCGGCTCAGCATCGGCCCAGCGAATTAGTGTCTCAGGAACTCACTTCCAAGTCAACGGTCAGCCGATTTGGATCAGCGGTGCGAATACGCCGTGGCAGCACTGGAACGACTTCGGTGGCAATTTCGACGCGTCATGGTGGAGTTCCCAATTCCGCAGCATGCATCAGCATCATGTGAACGCGACCCGAGTCTGGATCTCATGCAGTGGCGAGAACAGTTCGCCAGGAATTCTCTCAGATGGCACGGTCACGGCACCGACCGCAAAGTTTTGGACCGACCTCGATCGGCTGTTTCAAATTGCCCAGTCCGAGCACATCTACTTAATGCTCGCGCTTATATCTTTCGATCACACCAAAGCGGGCAACAAGAATGCGGCGGCCTGGCGGAAGATGCAGCAGAGCGCGAGCAATCGCGCCTCATTCGTTAGCCAATACGTGACTCCGCTGGCGAAAAGGTACGCGAAGAACCCCTATTTCTTTGCCGTGGATGTCGGTAACGAGCTTGATTGGCATTGGGATAACCAGGGGCTCAAGCAAGCCGATTCCCTTGACCTTATTGCCCGTGTAGCAAACGCTGTCCATCAGAACAGTCAAGCCCTCGTGTGCCAGGGGATGGGCACGGCCGCCAAATATTTGAGTGCCAAGTACAACGGGAACTGCCTCTCGGATGCGTCGCTGAGTTCAAAGCAAACGGGTGCTCACGTCGATTTCTACAATATTCACTATTACGATTGGGTCCGACAGTGGTTTTCAAGCCCGTTCGAGCAGTCGCCCGAGCAGATGGGGCTGACTGGTAAGCCAGCCCTCGTCGGCGAGGCTCCCGCGAAGGGTGGAGCGGGCCAAACGATCGAAGCGAACTATCGGAATGCGTTCGCTAAAGGCTGGCAAGGCTTTATGCCATGGACGTCGAACGGGGTCGATGGCAATGGAAGTCTGAATGACTTCGCGCCTGGGCCGGAGTGGATGTACCGAAGTCATCGTCGGCTCGTTGAGCCGAAGTAGCCGCCTAAAAGAAGCGGCTGTAGAATTCGATTTGGCGGACGTATTTGGAACCTGGGGGAAGGGAGCTGATGAAGGCGTCTTCGCTATCCCATGTCACGATTCCGACCACCTCTTCCTCGAGCGCCGCGTTGGGGCCGTAGACGGAGCCGAGGCAGCCGGGAATAAGGTGGAGTTCGTCGAAAATGCGACCGATTTCCTCAAGCAGTTCTGGTCCATAGCCGGGATCTGCAATGCGAACGCTCATCGAGAGATAGGACGACCGGTGGGATTCGCTCACGCGTTTGTCCGTTTGACGATGTGTTCGCACCCGAATTACGTCGGCGGGATTGAATTCAACGAGTTTGGATTCGGACTTAACTCGCACCTCGGCGATCGCCGTTAATCCTCTGGCGGCGGCATCGTCATCCGCGTATTCGTAGATGACGAGGAACGATTCGCTGTTATCGGGATCGCGCCACACGCTAATGCCGTGACAGCCCTCGACGTTGGCCAAGCGTTGGCCGACTTCAAAATAGTAATCCGCGATGGTCGGCAGATCAAACTCAGCAAGCCTTACACGCGCCAGGATGAGGATTTCGCTCACCCGCACATTGTGGCCAATATCACGCGTGAACAGTTAGGAATCTCGCCGTTCTTGCGGGATCATGTGCGCTTGAATACCGTAGAATCTAAAACCCATGCTTATTCACCCAGATGCCAAGGGACGTTTCGGTGCCTTCGGAGGCCGATATGTTCCAGAAACACTCATTCCTGCCTTGGACGAACTGGATCGTGAGTTCGAGAAGGCATGGGCGGATGAAGCCTTTCGAAGTGAGTTCACTCACTACCTGACCGAATACGTCGGACGTCCAAGCGCCCTTACGGAAGCGAAGCGCCTAAGCGAAGCAACCGGACTCCACGTGGTGATCAAGAGAGAAGACCTGAATCACACCGGTGCCCATAAAATCAACAATGCCCTCGGCCAGTGCCTTCTCGCGATGCGAATGGGCAAGAAACGTATCATCGCCGAGACCGGCGCCGGGCAGCACGGCGTCGCCACTGCGACCGTTTGCGCGCTCTTCGGCCTTGAGTGCGAAGTCTATATGGGTGTGGACGATATCGCCCGCCAACAGCTCAACGTCTTCCGCATGAAGCTCCTCGGCGCGAAAGTGAACCCGGTTACGAGCGGCACACGTACCCTTAAAGACGCCCTGAACGAGGCTATGCGCGACTGGGTCACCAATGTGGGCGACACCCACTACATCATTGGAACCGCCGCCGGACCCCACCCTTATCCATATATGGTCCGCGAATTTCAGCGCGTGATCGGTGATGAGGCTCGAGCCCAATATTTCGAGCGATACGGCCGGCTCCCAGATGTAGGAATTGCCTGCGTTGGTGGTGGCAGTAACGCGATCGGCCTCTTCGCAGCCTTTGTCGACGACGCGGATGTGCGTCTGATCGGAGTGGAAGCCGGTGGCCTTGGCTTGGCAAGCGGCCAGCACGCCGCACCGCTAAGTGCCGGCTCCCCCGGAGTTTTGCACGGCAGCTATAGCTATTTGATGCAGGATGCTGATGGCCAAGTTCTCGGAACCCATAGCGTCAGCGCCGGGCTCGATTATCCTGGGGTCGGTGCCGAGCACAGCTATCTCAAGGATATCGGCAGGGTCGAATACATCTCCGTTACGGATGATGAAGCGCTCGACGCCCTCACCTGGGTCGCAAGATCCGAGGGCCTCATCCCCGCCTTCGAAAGTGCCCACGCCTTCGCGCCGCTCAAGGACAGAACCCTCCTCCCCGCCGGAACCCGAGTCCTCGTAAATATGAGCGGTCGCGGAGACAAAGACATGGAATCCGCCGCGAGAATTCTGAATCTGTAACCGCCTGGTTTCGCGGGCGACCGGAGGAGAATCACCTGCGGTGTTGCCTCACGCCTGAGGCAACGCCGCAGCCGTGAGGCTAAAAATGGACAAGATCAGGAATGCAACCATCGGAGCACATCCAGTGATGATGCCTCCAGCCGGAGCGACAGCGGAGCCTGGAGGCTTGAACAGCTTGCTGCCGAGTGCGAACGCATGATGGCCCTCCGAGCAGTCTATGGGTAGCCTCCACGCTCCGTTTCACTCCGGGTGGAGGCATCATCGCAAAAGACGGCTGAGAGTTATCCATCCTCATCAGCTGGTTGGTAGATTCTCCTGCAGTTGGGCTCCGCAACAGTCATCACGTCAGCATTCATATGAATCGCCGAAAAAGGCAAAAGCTTCGAGGAAAAGTATCTTGGGTTAGTGTATATGCGCCTATAGTGTTAGTAAGTACACAGTCCTGTCGCAAGAACCCATCTTGCCAGGATCCGAAGCGCTCGATTGCGGACTTGAGGATTGCTTATGGCAATGTGTCCGTTCTGTGCCTTGGTCAGACCGCCAACGATGGGATCTCCATCGGAAATAGCGCTCTATCGAATAATTCGTGGGATATTGTCGGCGAAACTTGTCGTCGCTCATCGGTCGACGCCAAGCCAGGCCCCCCGGCGAACGAATGGAAGGTCCTTGTGAAGAACAAAGATCAGCGAAACGCGCTGTTGTCTTTCGGGCTCGTAGTTTTGGCGATATTTGTCGCGCTTTGGTCGAACTGGTACCGCCCCGATAACTCATTCATGGCCTGGATCTGGGTGGTCATAGCAACAGTTTACCTTTACCTTTATCTGCTCAAATGGAAGGGGCGCTAACCTCCTTACACCGCGTAAAATGCTGAATCGCAACATTGAAAGTAGTCATCGTGAAGGTCGAAGACCGTACCAACTCTTTGGTATGAGCATCTATTCGCCGATGTTTTGCTTCTTAGCATTGGCGTATGTGTGGTGGCTCACCCATGGGCCATGGTTCTTCATGTCGCTGGTCGTCAAGGGTCCACGTCTGGCCCACGACCAGTTGGACCCGATGGTAAGGGCTCATTCGGCCCCCGCTTGGAATCAGCTTAGTGACGCGACGGGAGTCCTATGGATGATCACTTGCTGGGGGGCGTCGGTATTCGGTTTGTCTGTAGTCATCTTTGTGTTCGTCAACGGAATTCGATTGATGAAACTCGGTGGCAAGGACCGTACTTCCGGGATGGGGATGATCATCTTGTCAACCGCGGCATTTCTGTGGTCGATTTTTCACTGTGGGTATTTTGCGACTTGGTATAGCGAGCCAGGACGCTTTGGCCCAACCGATGATCCAGACCACGACTCCCTTTGCCAGCCTGTTAAGTCTATCAAGAATGAGATGAGCGGAGACTCAAGGTGAGTAGGTCACCCATCCGCATCAATTGGTTTGCGGTGACGCGTGATCTTTGAGCGGAAATATATCATCGTAGGTGGAGTGACGATTGCCCTCGGGGTGGTTACAGTCCTCGCGTCTGCACTGTCACCGGCGGATTCGTGGCTCAATCGGGTTCATCCCAGGGAGTCAGCGCCGGATGACTCGAACCTATTTGGTCTCGATGCGTTTTTGGTGACGAATGCCCGGCTGCTGTACTTGGTGTTCTTCGTGATCTTTCTCATCACCGTTTGGCTGTGGTGGAGTGCCAATTTCGATCCTGATGATGAATCGTGGGGCGATTGAGGTTAGAAGAATCGCAAAGTTTCCAGACGCAACGCCTTCGGCGTAGGAATTCTCTCGCTTTGAAGTACCAGGGAAGCGCCGTCGACGGCGCATCCCTTCGCTGTTTGGAGAGGAATGGCTTTGCCATACCGGATAGGGCTGTTGGTGACACCGACTGCTCTAGATTCGCCCTCGTCAGTTCCTCTTCAGCGTAGGAATTCGCTGGCTTTGAAGTACCAGGGAAGCGCCGTCGACGTCGCATCCCTTCACTAATTGGAGAGGAATGGCTTTGCCATACCAGATGGTGGTGTGGTCGATGCCTGTACAATTTGAGCCTCCAGGCTCCTCGTTACGGCTGGAGGCATCATCGCATGAGGTATTCGTGGGGCTCTCGGGATCAGGTCGTTATCCGATCTTCTTGTAGATGAAGTACGACTGGACGACGGGGAAGAGAGAGATGATCATCATATAGGCGATCGTGTATCCCATCGGGACGCCGGCAATGGAGACGATTGCGCCTAGAATTCCACCGAAGAACCAGAGTTTGCCGGCCATGCGGTGGGTGGCATCCCACACTTGCGGACTTGCAAGCGTCCAAGGTGTCTTGATTCCCATGTAGAAGTTCTGGCGGACCTTTCCGAGCACGTTGCCCAGAAGCGCGAAGAAGATGAACATGGCGGCCATGAACCACGATCCGAAGTCCATCTTCACGCCGTCGGTGGCTTTGAGGATACAGAAGCTGATGAAGAACATCAGCCCGCCAACGAGCACCATGGCGTAGGCAAAGGTGGACTCGAACTTATCGATCTCGTATTGCTTGGGTGAAAGCTTCGGCAAGGCGACGGTCAGTAGCAATGAGAAAAGCAACATGCATGGTCCAAGCAGAACCGGCATGAGCTTGCTACCGTACTGGTCCACCTGGTTGTGGATGTTCCAATGGGTCGGGACTGTTTCTGGGAGCTTCCCGTTGTAATAAATGCTTAAAACAATCGAAATGAGAAGCAATCCGATTTGGATATAAACGCTAGTTCGAATCTTCATGAGGAGCCTCCTGGGTTTCATCCTTCGCGAAGACATCCAGGAAAAGGGTCATCGCGTCTTGAACGACAGTGGTATTGAGCGAATAGATGATTTGCTGACCATCTCGACGGCCGCGAATCATGTCCGCGTGTTTGAGAACATTGAAGTGGTGCGACATGGAAGGGCCGCTGATATCAAACTCCAAGGCCATCTGCCCTGCGGTCAGCTCGCCCTTGGATAGCATGCGCAAGATCCGACGTCGGGTCGGGTCTGCCATCGCCTTGAACACTTCATCAATAGCCATTGTCGTAGATTGGAAGATAATTAGCCAATCATCTAAATATACCGACTGTCAGTGCATCGGGTTGCGTTTCCAACTCGCAGGGACCTCAGAGAGGTAAATTGTTTTGTCGATGCCCGTCCACCTAGACGTTTTGATATCCGAAGAAGCGATTCAGAAGAGAACCGCAGAGTTGGCTCGGCAGATCGAGACGGAGTTACCGGGAGAACCGATTGTCCTCATTGGAGTATTGAAGGGTTCGATTCACTTTCTCTCCGATCTTGGACGAGAGTTAAAAGCCGACACCGAGATAGACTTTCTCCAAACAAGTAGCTATCATGGTGGCAAGTCCTCGACAGGCGTCGTTCAAATTCGTAAAGATTTGGACATCAATATCGAGGGTTTGAACGTCATCATTGTAGAAGACATTGTGGATACAGGGATAACCCTGAACCACTTGAGGGAGCTGCTCTCCACTCGAAAGCCAAAATCTCTGAAAGTAGTTGCACTGCTTTCAAAAGAGGGCTCGAGAAAAGTTCACCCGTCAGTGGAATACATTGGCTTTGAGATTCCTAATGAATTCGTGGTAGGATATGGTCTAGATTACGAGGAACGGTATCGAAACCTCCCGTATATCGCAATCCTGCGCGAAGATTAGTTCTTCTCCCATCAAGGCTATGTCCATCTTAGCCTGTCTCCACGCCAGGAATTCAGCCTCAGGAGCTATATGACCCATCAGTTTCGACCTCGCAAGTCGCAAGAAGGCGGCGGCGGTAATGGTAATGGTAACAATAACGGTATGCGACGGCAACGCGGTCGTAACCGCGAAGGTTTGCCGAAGAATGACCCGCAGACCGACCTAGAACTTCTGCCCGAAATCGACTATAACCATTTCGACCAGATGCCGCCGGCAAGTCTTCTCAAAGAAGCCAAAACCGCTAAAATCGACCCCAAGACGCATTTGCGCCATGAGCTTGTAGAAAAGCTCTTGTTTGCAGCAAATCCTGACGCCGTCTACGCGAAAGGCATCCTTGAATTGATGTCCGATGGTTGGGGATTCCTCCGACGTGAGAACTACGTTCCTTCTCCTCAGGATGTATATGTCTCTCAGTCGCAGGTTAAGAAATTTGGATTGCGTCCAGGTGACAATGTTCTCGGGCAAGTCCGCCTTCCCAAAGAAGGTGAGAAGTACCAAGGCATGTTGCGCGTTGAAAGCGTCAACGGCTTCGGTAGCGCTGCCCCAGAGATGCAGAAGCGCAAGAATTTCGACGAGCTCACACCTCTCTATCCGAACGAAAGACTCGTCCAAGAGACCGTTCCAGAGAACATTCCGGCGCGAATCGTTGATTTGATCTCTCCGGTCGGAAAGGGCCAACGCGGCCTTATCGTCTCGCCACCTAAAGCAGGTAAGACGTCGATGCTTAAAACGATCGCCAATGCGATTACGGCCAACCACCCTGAGGTTTATCTCATGGTGCTATTGGTTGACGAGCGACCTGAAGAAGTTACGGATATGCGGCGATCGGTTCGCGGTCAGGTGATCTGGTCCACGTTCGATGAGCCACCCGAAAATCACATGCGCGTTGCCGACCTCTGTCTGGAGCAGGCAAAGCGACTTGTCGAAGGCGGACGTGACGTTGTTATCCTTCTCGACTCGCTGACACGACTTTCGCGTGCAAGCAACCTCACCATCAATCCTTCGGGCAGAACCCTTTCGGGAGGTTTGGACCCCGGCGCTCTGTATCGACCACGTCGGTTCTTTGGCGCGGCTCGAAACATTGAAGAAGGCGGATCGTTGACGATCGTTTCCAGCGTGCTCGTTGATACAGGCAGCAAGATGGACGACGCGATCTTCGAAGAACTTAAGGGTACCGGCAACATGGAAATCGTGTTGGATCGTGAACTTGCCGAGCGAAGAATCTGGCCAGCCGTCGACGTTAAGCGGAGTTCGACTCGCCACGAGGAGCTCTTGTTCAAGAAAGAGGACCTCGAAGGAGTTGTTCAGCTTCACCGACTTCTTGCGAACCAGACAAATTCGGTCGAAGCTACGGAATCGCTCATCAAACTCCTCAAGAGAACGCCGACCAATGCGGCATTCTTGGAGAGTGTTGTCGCTCGAACGAAGGCAAGCGTCTGATGTTGACGAAGCGACTGATGACAAAAGGGACGGGTATCTTTCTCTGATGCCAGAAGAGTACGACGGGCCGGATCGTCCGGACAATCTTGACGAGCCACCTCCGTTTTTCCCATTTGACGACGCGGCACCCGTAAGGGAGCCTGGCGCAATGGGTGAACTCATCGAGGTCTCAGTTGATGGCGTCTATCAAGCTGAGAACAACGGCAGTATTTCGAGGTTTGTGCTGGTCACAGACGGAGAGAGGAAACTCCCGATTCTGATCGGTGCCTTCGAAGCCCAGGCGATCGTTTCAGAACATGAAGCGAAGCGCGCCGATCGGCCGATGACCCACGACCTGATCAAGACGATCATGTTGAGAACGGACGTAACCCTAGATCGCGTCGTCATCGACGATTTCTGGAATTCGGTTTACTACGCCAAGCTGTATCTACGGCACGGCAAAGACGAGATTGAAATCGACGCGCGACCTTCCGACTCCATCGCGTTGGCAATGCGATTCGAAGCGCCGATTTTTGTCGCCGACGGCATCCTCGAAGCCGCAATGCACGAGTAGCCGCACTAATTTATTGTCGCCCATCTAGCCTTTGGATGGGCGGTAATCTCTGGTGGATGGAACTTGCCTCCAGGGTTCAGGAATTACGTCAGCTCATTGAGCACCACAACTATCGGTATCACGTTCTCGATTCGCCAGAGATTAGCGATTCGGAATACGATCGCCTGTTTCGTGAGCTCCAAGATATTGAGCAAGCTCACCCTGACCTTCTGACGCCAGACAGTCCCACTCAAAGCGTCGGTAGCGCTCCAATCGATGCGTTTCAATCGTATCGCCACGCGATCCCGATGCTTTCGTTGGATAACGCGTTCGGACACGAGGAACTTCGCGCCTTTGACGAGCGAGTTCGAAAGGCTCTCGAAACAGATTCCGATGTCGAGTACTTCGCCGAGCTCAAATTTGATGGAGCCTCCATCTCGCTGACCTATGTCGACGGCATCCTAGAAGTCGGTGCAACCCGTGGAGACGGCACCACCGGCGAAGACGTGACGCACAACGCGAAAACCGTTCGCGGTATTCCTCTTCGCCTCAGAGAAACGTTGCCGGGACGAATTGAGATTCGTGGCGAAGTCGTGATGCTGAAAAGCTCTTTTGACGAGGTGAACCGAGCTCGCGCAGAAAAGGGTGAACAGTTGTTTGCAAACCCGCGCAATGCTGCTGCTGGCGGCCTTAGGCAACTGGACAGCCGACTTACTGCGGCGAGAAAGCTTAATTTCTTCACGTACGGGGTCGGAATGGTGGATCTCAGTGAGGGAAGGCGACTCGCTGAATCGCAGAGCCAGATCCTAGCCAGGCTCAACGGGCTCGGGTTTGCCGCCAGAAGTGAGGCAACCATCGTCACCGGCGTCGAACAGCTGATCGCTTTTGTCGAGCAGATCCATACCTTGCGTCCAAGTCTGCCGTTCGGCATCGATGGAGTCGTCATCAAGGTGAATAGCCTCGATCAACAAGCTGCACTTGGATTCACCGCTCGCGGGCCAAGATGGGCCATTGCCTATAAATTCCCAGCCGAGCAGGCGTTCACCAGACTCAACCGCATCTTTGCCCAAGTTGGAAGGACGGGCAAGATTACGCCTGTGGCAGACCTTGAGCCGGTCGTAGTGGGAGGTGTAACTGTCAGTCGAGCGACTCTGCACAACTACGAAGATTTGGCGCGCAAAGACGTTCGTGAGGGCGACGTTGTGATCGTGCAACGAGCAGGGGATGTCATTCCTGAAGTGGTTGGTCCCGTGCTGGAAAAGCGTGATGCAGATTTCCAGGTTCCGCAAGAGCCCACCGAGTGTCCGGAATGCCAAACGCCGGTCGTTCGAAAGGAAGGCGAAGTTGCCCTCAGGTGTCCAAACCGGGCGTGCCCAGCCCAAATCTCAGCCAAGATACGGCATTTCGTTGGGCGCAAGATGATGGACATCGACGGGCTAGGTGAGAAACTCATTGACCGGTTCCTTGAGACCAGCGTCTTGACCGATCTGCCGAGCATCTATCGATTGAAAGACCGCCGCGATGAGTTGGTTGGCATGGAGCGACTGGGCGAGTTGTCCATCGACAACCTTCTTGAAGCGATCGAAGATTCGAAGGGGAGAACACTCGCGCGATTCATGTTTGGCTTAGGAATCCCAAGTGTCGGAGAAAAGGGTGGGCAGGACCTTTCCCGGGAACTCCGCACGCTTGATGCGATTCGGAGCGCCGACTATGAGACTCTCATGGCGATCCCAAACA
This sequence comes from uncultured Armatimonadota bacterium, assembly GCA_903833215.1. Lineage (GTDB taxonomy): Bacteria > Armatimonadota > Fimbriimonadia > Fimbriimonadales > Fimbriimonadaceae > Fimbriimonas. Next base: position 4,435 of record CAILEM010000164.1, on the reverse strand, counting down.
TCGGACCCCACACCTCGCGCGAGGTGCAGGAGTGGTTCGAAGATCCAGATAACATACGCATGGTGGACGAGATGCTCGCCCTGGGCGTGGCTCCGGTTGAGGGAGAGGCACCGGTCAGCGATTTGTTCGCAGGGCAGACGATTGTCTTTACTGGGAAGCTTGAGCGTTTTACACGTGAGGATGCAGAGGCATTCGTAGCCAAAATGGGCGGTAAGTCGGCAGGAAGCGTAAGTAAGAACACCGCGTTTGTTGTGGCTGGTCCAGGCGCCGGATCGAAGCTCCAGAAGGCAGAATCGCTCGGGGTTGCCGTTCTCACGGAAGAAGAGTTTCTTGAGAAGCTGCCCGAGGGCTCACTCTGAACACTTTCTCGGTCACCTTTCCAACTCAGAGCTTCGATCTCGGCGTGTGCGTCACGAGCGGCCAGGTTTTTCGCTGGACGAAGAAAGATGATGGATCGTGGTTTGGCGTCGATGGAGATTATTGGTACGACGTTTCGTTGCCAGTTCGAGTGAGCGAGACAGAGTCCACCGTCCTCATTCGCTCAAACGGCACCCTACAGGACTTCGAGCAGTTGTTTCGCCTCGACTGGAATGCTGAGGAGATCGCTGCGGGTGTGCTCGAGGTCGCACCTGAATTGGCGTATTGCGTCGATTCGATTCAAGGGCTCCGTTTGATGTGCCCAAGCTGCTCCACCGAGAGCTTCTTCAGTTTCCTTTGCACTCCAAATAACAACTTGACACGCATTGTCCCGATGGCACGTCATTTGGCGACCTATGGGCCAGTGATTCGGGAAGTGAATGGAACGCAAATCCATCGATTTCCGGATGTTGCCGCTATTGCGATGATTCCTGAGGGTGAGCTGAGGGCGAAGGCGTTTGGGTATCGAGCGGCAACGATTCCTTCGGTAGCTCACCAAGTCCTGCAGCGCGGGGATGGCTGGATTGAGAGTCTGAAGAATGAACCCTATGAACGGGTGCATTCTGAGTTATGTCAGTTCAAGGGAATCGGCCCCAAGTTGGCTGATTGTATTGCTCTTTTTGCGCTTCATCACACGGAGGCGATTCCGATCGACACGCACATTTGGCAGGCATATTCGAGGCTCTATCGACCTGATTTGGCGGACAAGGCCATCACGGATATGCGGTACCGAGAAGCCGCTACATTCCTTCGAGCCAAGTTCGGAAGGCTTGGGGGATGGGCTCAGCAGTACTTATTCTATGACAATATGGTCCGATGGCGCGAGCGCGCTAGAATACCAAACCTGTCAACCCCTAGTGTTAAAAAATCCTTACCTTTATAACGCTAAGATTTTGTCAAAAACTTACTCATTATCGCAAAGAATCCGAAGGGAGCCCTCTTCCATGAGGAGTCATGTTGCTTATAGCGGGTATAACAACCCGTCGCAGCCATGCAAGAGGAGGTTCCAAATGCGCAACTGCTCACAGAAAGTGAGTATCGCCTTCATCCTTACGACGGTCGCCGCCACGGCGCTCGCGGGGGGGAAGAGGCAAACAGAAATTCAGGTGGAGACCCATTCGGAAAAACTCCGAGCGGGCGTCCAATATGAGTTCAGTCGTAACCTAAGACCGGGTCGACTGGTGAGAGCTCAGGACGGGCACGATGGAGTCGTAGAGAAGACTTTTCGTGTTACATATCAGGACGGCAAACCCGTCGCTAAGGAACTCCTGAAAGAGGTAACGAAAGAGCCTCAACCAACGATTTTCATGATGGGTCGCGGTGGTATGCCGTCGAACCGTGGTTCCTTCACACGTAAGCGTGTGATGGAAATGTCTGCCACGGCTTATGATCCAAGTCCTCGATGCAACGGGGTTGGTTCGCATGGGCGAACTCGAACCGGAGCACGAGCCACGTACGGAGTTGTCGCGGTTGATCCGCGTGTGATTCCGCTCGGGACTATCGTTTTTGTCGAAGGATACGGTTTAGCACTCGCATGCGATACAGGCAGCGCGATCAAGGGCAACCGCATCGATCTTTGTTATGATTCGGGTCGCGTCGCCGATAACTTCGGTCGACAGAAGGTCCGCGTTCACATTCTTGGCACTCGTTGAAACTTTACGATCCCGAAACGCTAACTTCGTTTCTTAAACGATTCGGGATCGCAGCTTCAAAAGGGCTGGGGCAGCATTTTCTTTGCTCCCAATCCGCTGTGGAATCGATCGCAAGCGCCATTGCTGGCTGCTTAGGCGTTTGCGAAATCGGTCCCGGTCCTGGTGTTCTTACCGGACCTATCTCCGAGCAATCTCAACAGATGATTGCGCTTGAACTCGACCAACAAATGATCGAGGCGCTCAAGACATCAGCTCCAACGGTCGATGTACGCCGAGTGGATGCCCTCAAAGTCGATTTGTTAGCAGTTCTTCGCGAGCTCCCTGAGCCACGCGGAATCGTTTCGAACATGCCGTACTACATCACGGGGCCTTTGCTCAACAAGATCACTGAGGCGCGCAGCGAACTGTCCGTAGCTGTCTTGATGATGCAAAAGGAGGTCGCGCAGCGTATTCTCGCCAAGCCAGGAAATGGCGACCGCGGCTCACTTTCCGTTTTTCTTCAGAGCCAGTTCGACATCACCTGGGTTGCGAGTGTGCCTGCTCGAGATTTTCTCCCACCACCGAAAGTCGATAGCACGGTTCTCAAGTTTGTGCCCAAGCCGCTTGAAGGGGATGAGGCGTTCCAAACCCAGTTTTTCCGGTTGATTCGCATCTCATTCGCCCAACCCCGCAAGACCCTCGCGAATAATCTGATGGCCGGCTACCAAAGATCCCGCGACGAGATGGCCGACCTAATCGACCAAATCGGTCTCGAAGAAAAAGTCCGCCCCCACGACCTCACCCAAGATGATTGGATAAGGCTCACAAAAGCTCTGACTTCCTGAGCCCCCGTATTCGATGTCTCCGTGGCGTCGTCCGGGACGTGGAAGATATCCTGCCGATGGGATTCATTACGCGCCATCGGCTCAATGAATCCCATCGGCCCTCGGCGCCACGGAGACGCCGGCTACGGTGGCTTCGGCGGACATGCGGCCGGTTGACGAATACCATCGGCTGCAGCATCCGTACGATTACCAACCGCTTGGTGCCTTGGAATGCGTCAAACTTTGGGCTGCCTCACCGAGAAATCGAATTGATATGGCCGAACTGACTGCGACACTCAAAGCCGAAGCCCTGTCGATGGGGTTTGAGTCGGTCGGGGTGTGTCGTGCCCTGCCGACAGACCACATGGATTTCTACCAAGGGTGGTTGGGTCGGGGATTCCACGCTTCGATGGACTACCTCGTGAGGCATGTGGAGCTCAAATCGGATCCCCAGGCTTTGCTGCCAGGTGCAAAATCCATCATCGCGGTGGCGCTCAACTATCATCAGGAGAACCCAGCAGTTGATGGCCACCCACACATTGCCTCGTACGCATTGGGCTGGGACTACCACAAGGTGCTTCGCGGAAAGCTGAAGAGGCTTGCAGCGGTGATCGAGCGCGACTATCCTGGTTCGGAATCGCGAGCCTGCGTCGACTCGGCTCCAATATTCGAACGTGAGTACGCGCACCTTGCCGGACTTGGTTGGTTTGGCAAGAACACATGCTTGATCGACTCAAAGCGCGGAAGTTGGTTCTTTATCGGCTTGCTGCTCACAACCGTCGAATTTGAGTCAGATGCCCCGGCCTTGGGAGGATGTGGAACTTGTCGCGCTTGCATCGACGCATGCCCCACTGGTGCGATCGTCTTTGACGACGGCCGCTGGCAGGTCGACTCGCGTAGCTGCATCAGTTACCTCACTATCGAGCACAAGGCGGAGATCGCTCCAGAGTTGGCCGCCAAGATTGGAAGTTGGACCTTTGGATGCGATGTGTGCCAAGAAGTGTGCCCATTCAATCAGCCACGCGAATCCCAGCCTCTGCGTGCGCAACCGACGATAGAAGCCGGTTTTTTGGCCAAACGGTCATGGCCCCGGCTAGAGCAAATTGGTGTTCTGGACGAAGATGAGTGGGACCGTCTCACCCAAGGCTCAGCAATGCGCCGAACAGGCATTAACGGCATTCGCCGCAACGCAAGGATTAATATTGATAACCAGAGGCCGAACCCAGCGTCGAAGAGTTTGAACGCCGAAGGTGTTCTGTCATCAAAGCCCAGTGTTGAGCCCGGAACGGGATCTACACTGGGTTAACGAGTTGCAAATCGATCAAACCCCAACGGGGTTTCGTCTCCGGCAACTCAGTGAGAACAAGCTTGAGTAGGGGACGAAACCCCGTTGGGGTTTGTTGGTTCCTGCTTCTGGTCCCAGGGTAACGCCGCTTTGCTTGCGTAACCCTAGTAAGTTAATGAGCGGGACCACTCGGGACCAAGCCGCGTTCAACCCTTGAAGTTTAGCTTCGTAGCCCAGATCGCGGACCCGAGTGCGCTCACGGTTTCGGATGACTATCG
>CAILEM010000163.1 GCA_903833215.1 uncultured Armatimonadota bacterium | reverse complement strand
CCGGCGTCCGGATCGATGAATGACACCGTGTGTTGGTGCATCAATCCACGGGGCCGATAAATGCCATCTGCTGCTGCGTCGGTACGATCACCGCCGACTACGGTGGCCCTTGGTGATTGGGCGAGGGATGTGCAGCTACGATGAGAAGCCTCCAGGCTCCGCCGATGGCTCCGGGTGGAGGCATCAGCGCGGGAGGTAGCTGAAAGTATCTCCACCCGCGCGGGTCGTGGGTAGCACTTACGGGTCAGGCGTGAGGAATCAACTTGGGCAGCAGGCTTGCGCTCGAAGATTAAGGTTATATTTTCTTACAATACTCTTACCAAAACCTTAACACCCTTGAAATATCTCGACGAGACACTGAGGACCTCCAGCCACAGGAGGGAGACATAAATGAAACGCTACGGATTTACCCTTATTGAACTCCTCGTAGTTATCGCAATTATCGCAATTTTAGCCGCGATCCTATTCCCCGTATTTGCCCAGGCAAAGGAAGCTGCCAAGAAGTCCTCATGCTTGAGCAACGTCAAGCAGCAGGGACTCGCATTCACGATGTATGCGAATGATTACGACGACTACACCACCATGTTCAAGAACTCAGCAACCAAAGACGCCAACGGCGACTGGGTTGCCAACGGTGACTGGTACGACCTGCTTCAGCCCTACGTGAAGAATTTCGGTGTTGTCTTCTGCCCAGATCGAAAATTGGTCGACGCAAGCCTGAAGGGGGTTGTTCCTCCACAGGGTGGAGTCTATTACGAACCAGGCTACGGCTATAACGACGGATTTGTTAGCGACAGCGGCTTTGGCTTGACAAGTCAAGTCAAGACTGCCGGATACAACAATGGCAAGTCGTACCGCCCAGGCAAGAACCTCTCGCAAATCGTTAACAGCGCAGATATGGTCGCCTTTGGTGACAGCTACGACACGGGAAGTATGTCGGCGGCGATGGACAATATCTTCTCGGGCCCGGACGGACCTTCCGGCACGAGCACCATTCGACACGGTGGGAAGCTGAACTTCGCCTTCGTTGATGGTCACGCTCACCTCATCACCATGGTCGCAGGAACCTACAACGCTCCGGATGGTGCGTACTGGGTAGCTCGAGCTTCGTCTCAGGTCGACGCTCTGAAGTGGTGCTACGATCCGAACGCTCCTTCGGACTTCCTATCATTCCAGTCGGATTCCTCCGGTTATCCGGTGAATAGCGCGACGGAAACATGTAGCCAAGTCGTTGCCGACTTCTTCAATCCTAGCTATTTCACTCAAGCGAAATAAGCCAACCCAGCCCGAGGTGACCCACGAGATTGGCTCACCTCTGGCGAGATCCAAAAAGCACCTCAAACAATGAAAACGAAAATCTGGGAAACGTTGGTAGTCTTGGCGATCTCATCTGGTCTTGTGCTGAGCGGATGCGGGAGCGCCCCTGTCGCCTCAACCTCTAACCCACAAGAACGACTCAACCCAAAGATGTCGGCGCAACAAAAGGCAGCAGCTATCAAGCACAAGCGAGACAACGAAGATTTACCCACTCCCTAGAACCGCAACTTGACTCCGCCAATATGCGTGTTACACTGAAACATGCGGGCGAAGCGAGTCTTGAAGCGCGTTGGGATCATCACCGCTGGGTTGATTGCTGTCGCAACGGCATTCTGTGTGCTCTCGAACCGTTCCGTCATTGGTAGCGCCGACGGAAAGATTTTCACGTCGACAGAGTCCATTCCAAGTGAACCTGTTGCCCTGGTTCTTGGCGCGGCACCGATATTTGCTGGACGCCCCAATGCCTTCTTCCAACGCCGAATAGACGCAGCTGCCAAGCTTTATCACGCCCACAAGGTAACCAAAGTGCTGGTGAGCGGTGACAACGGGACGGTCCGTTATGACGAACCGACCGCCATGTGTGCAGCACTTGTCAAATTAGGCGTTCCTGAGAAAGACATCGTTCTCGACTACGCAGGCTTCCGAACCCTGGATTCAATCGTCCGCGCAAAGGAGATCTTTGGCGTCACCCGATGCATCATCGTGACCGACGATTTCCACTTGCCACGGGCACTCTACATTGCCGCTTCAAAGAACCTCAAAGCAATTGGGTATCAGACCGAGCCTCTGCCTCGCCGCATATCCCCTTGGACGTATGTCCGTGAAGTCGGGGCCAGGTCACAGGCTTGGATTGATGTGAACATTACCCACAGGCAGCCACGCTATCTGGGTCGCCAAGAACCGATCCAAATTTAGCTTTCAAGCCTTACGCTTCAACAAGCCCGAATCAGACAACCAATCCGTAAGTCTTTGCGGCCACGTATTGACGGCTTTGTTTTGCCGGAAACGATCACCCATATTGAATCCGTGACCGCCGGACGCGAGAATATGGATCTCCATCGGCACCTTGGCTGCGTGGTACTTACTGGCAAGATTGAGAACAACCCCCGTTAATCCATCGTCACTCGCGACGAGCATGAAACCTGGTGGTGAGGTTTTGGGCACGGTTGCCGGAATGCCGAACGGACCAGGGTAAATCCAAATGCCAAAGTTGGGCCTTTCATCGGCTCGGTCGATTGGGTCTTGAGCATGGGCGTCTCCCAGTCCCTCCCCGAAGACTGCCATGTTCAAAACTTCTCCTCCTGCGGAAAAGCCCATCATTCCGATTCGGCTCGGATCGATGCCCCAATCGGTGGCTCGTGTTCGCACGAGGCGCATCGCACGGTAAGTATCCGCCCGAGTGTCTCGGTCTACATTCAGCTTCGATCCTTCTTCATTCGCCAGGCGATATCGGAGGACAAATGCGGTAATCCCAAGTGAGTTGAGCAGCTTTGCCGGCTTCGTCCCTTCTTCGTCAATTACGAGTTCACGATGTCCGCCTCCTGGGGCAATGACGACTGCGGTGCCATTCGCCTTGCTCTTCGGCGGCAAGTAAACCGTTAGCGACGGGTTGTGGATGTTCGCGATCGACCAAGGGTGGGGCCGCGTTTCTGGTTCCGATCGTCGAGACTCCGATCCAGGAGCGCCGTTGGGCCAAAGGGGTATGACCAAGGGTTTTGTCTCGGTGGTTACGGTTGCCATGAGTAGCGTCAATGCTAACATCTGCATGTCTGAACAGTACCCTCTGGAATTGCCGTGAACACACAAATCCACATCCGAGAAGCACGATCCTCTGAAGCCGTTGGGCAGATTGGGAAGGCGATTTGGCACTGCAACCAAGCGCTGTTTCTCGATCCGAAGTGCGTCGATGCTCTGCTGATTCTTGGCTCGATTTCGGCTCGGCAAGGTCGAACAGCCGAGGCGGAGGCATTTCTCAGGCGTGCTGCGGAAACCGACCCAAATTGCTATGATGCCGTCAGGTGGCTCTGTACGCTACTCATCGGAAAGAACGGTGGCTTAGATGCCGTTGAGTTTGGAAGACGCGCGATAGATCTACGCCCAAACGAAGCCGAAGCTCACGTCATTTTAGGCCTTGCTTTTCTCGGTACGGGCGAGAGTGCATTGGCGATCAGCAGTCTGGAGACGGCGACTCGAATCAATCCCCAGATGGGAGGCGCATTTCACAATCTCGGGGTTGCATATCAGCGGGACGAGAGTTACGAGGAGGCGATCATTGCCTTCCACCGTGCCACTGAACTATCACCCGGATTGGTCGATTCGTACTTGCATCTGGGACGCTGTTACCTTGCAAAAGACATGGGCGACGAGGCTATCGAATGCGCGCAGAAGGCAATGAGCCTGTCACCCAACTCAGCGAGTGTTCAGCGTCTATTCTCGGACGCGCGCTTTGCTGCCGTGCATGGGCCAACCGGATTGCAACACATAGCGGCCGCTATCGATAAAGACCCTCGGGGAGGCTTTCCGCATGCACTTATGGGCAGTCGGCTTCAGGAGTTGGGTGACTTCGACGCAGCGGAAGCCAGCATCCAAAGGTCGATCGAACTCCAGCCCGTTCAGGGATTTGCCTACTACCTACTTGCCCATAACCGGAAAATCCGAGAAGACGATAGGCCACAAATCGCGGCGATTGAGGCGATTAGCCAGAAATCGAATCTGATTCTCGAAGAGAGCCAGTACATTCACTTCGCGTTGGGCAAAGCCTATGACGATCTCGGAGATTACGAGAAGGCGATCCGGCATTTCGACCTCGCCCATGAGCAAGATGAGCGTGCTGAAGCAGCGAACATAAAGCCAGCGCCTGACCGACATTCAAATCGAGTCCACAGATTTACTCAGCTCTTCACGAAAGAAGTGATTGAACAGTTCGCCCAATTGGGTCTTGAATCGGAAGAACCGATTTTCATCTTTGGTATGCCCCGGTCTGGAACAACCTTACTTGAGCAGATCCTTTCGCGCCATTCAACCGTTGGTGCCGCCGGAGAGCTCTTCTTTTGGCGCGACCGTTCTAGGCGCATCGTAAATTTCAGCGAGGCGGCAATCAACACCTCAGAGCTGACCAAGGCTGGCCACAAGTATCTCGATTTGATCCGCGAACTTGCCCCTGGGAAGGCTCATGTAACCGACAAATTCCCAAGCAATTACGCTTATTTGGGACTCCTGCATCTGATTTATCCCAAGGCCAAATTCATCCATGCTCGGCGAAACCCACTCGATACTAGCCTCTCCATCTACATGCGCCCCTTTTCAACCAACCAGGGATTAGGGCGGACGCGTCGACAGATCGTGGAGACGTATCAGCTCTACCGCGAGGCAATACAACACTGGAGGGAAACTCTAGGGCCAGATCGATTTCTTGACGTCGACTACGAATGGCTCGTCCAGAATCCTGAAGAGAATATCCGCGAGATCATCGAATACTGCGGTTTGGAATGGGAAGATGCCTGCCTTCGGCCAGAAGAGGGAGATCGACGAGTTATTACCTTCAGTAAGTGGCAGGTTCGCCAACCGGTTTACACGACCTCGGTTGAGCGGTGGCGCCGATACGAGCCATGGTTGGGAGTGTTCAGCGAGCTGATCGAAAAGGGTTGAGACCCTCTAGCAAACGGAAAGGAGATGAGTACCAAACGCGAAGATATAATCCGGCAACTGGCAGCATCGTTGCCGGATCAACGCGATGTGTTCGGCAGCGGAGATATAGAACTACAAGCGAGAGCAGTCCTTCAGTTCGTCATCAAGCCGAATAGCACGACCATCCCAATGCAAGGTCTGGCTGTAAATATGCCTGATGCATTGACCTGCCCTAACTGCGATGTGAAACGGGAGAAACCGCGATCACCGTATTGCGGCGAACACTGTCGGGAAATGGCCGGGTTTGTGCGTCAATTTCGGTCCGGTATCGCTTTGGGATGGATTCACGAACCAGAGAAGCAGGTGGCCCTCGGCCAAGTTCTGTGGCACGTACTAGGAGGTGGACGTCCCCTTCGAGTTCAGATTGCACCCGCTCGGGCGCGCGAAACTGCACTCAAGCGTGAAAACGGAACCTGCCAGTCGTGCGGTGGACCGGCAACAACGGTGGATCACATCGGAAGCGGATGCAATCGGCCGATCAACCTCCGAGCAGTTTGCGAAACGTGCTGCACCGATCGTGCCTTTGGCGATCCGCACGTTGCCGAGCGAGAAGGATTTCACCCTATGGTCTCGGAGATCTCGACGCGAATCAGCTCTCCCGTTCCTCTCAGGTGCTGCGACGACGCGGAAACTTGGGATTGGCGCGAGTTTCTCAAGAGCCGACAGAAAGCGCTCATCCTCAGGTGATGTTGTCGAATTGCTCGATGATTTCGGTCCCAATGGTTAATAGAAAGTTCAGTACACTGCTGCGATGCGGACGACGTTGACGCCAGAACAGATTCAGAGTTACCGTGAAAACGGCTTTATCATCCTTGACGGTTTCCTAACTCTCGAGGAACTTGAGAACTGGCGCGTATGTACCGAAGAAGCGATTCAACTTCGACTTTCTGAGGGCACGCTTCACAACCAATACCGCACAGATGACTTCTACGCTCAGGTATTTCTTCAGGCACTCAAGCTGGCAGACGTGCACCCAGGGATGCGCAAGATCATGACCGATCCCGTTCTTGGGAAGATGATCGCTGAGCTTGCTGGCGTCGATGGCATTCGGATCTGGCACGATCAGGCCCTGTTTAAGCCGCCATTTGGCAATGCGACTGGCTGGCACCTGGACAATCCGTATTGGTCGTTCTCGTCACCCGACTCCTTGTCCATTTGGGTAGCGCTCGACGACGCAACTTTGGAGAATGGGTGCCTGTACTACCTTCCCGGCACGCACAAGAATCCAACCTATGTGAACGCGAATATCGGTGCCAACCAACGCGACCTGTTCAAGGCTTATCCTGAGTGGGAGAAGATCGCGAGCGTGGCAACGCCCTGCAAAGCCGGTTCTGCAGTCGTCCATAACGGATTGGTCGCCCACGGTGCGGGGGCGAATATGACGAACGGCCCGCGGCGGGCCATGACCTGCGCTTACATGCCGGATGGGGCAACGTTCAACGGAGTGCGCAATATCTTGCCTGAGGAGTATTTCAACTCCCTCAAGGTCGGCGACTTGTTGAATGACGATATCGTCAATCCGCTGATTTACAAGAGTTAGCAACAGGGGCTGGGAATGTCTTGATCCCAGCCTTATTCATATCGCTACTTGGCTGCCCAGAGGAAGCCGCGGCGCATGATTTCTTTTGGATGCTCCGCTTCTAGAACATCGCAGTGGTGGCCAAGGGCATTGTAGAAAACTCGGCCGGCACCATACATCTTTGTCCAGATCTGGGGCATCTTGCACGCGTTGGCGACATGCGGTCCGTCTACGCCTGAAGTCGGGAAAGCAGTTTTTGCTAGCACGTTATTGCCTGGATCGGTGTGGAGGTAGTACTGCTCCGACACGACTTCGAAATCGGGGATACCGTCGGTGATCTCGTGTGGATTGTTGCGATCGATGTTGATCATGTACTTCACACCGTCGTTACCGGGGTGGGCGACCCATTGGCCACCGGTCATGAACTGCCACTCGGTATCCGTTCGGAACGAGTCACACATGCCGCCGTGGCAGCCAGCGATTCCGACGCCGTGGTCCTTGACCGCCTTGAGGACTGGATTGAGTTGCTCAGCGGTGATCTGGCTCATCGTGTAGACCGGAATGAGTAGAGATGCACCGAGCACCTTTTCCTCATCGGCAAAGGTGTCGAGAGTGTTGGATACCTCAACATCGAACCCTTCGCCAATCAACATCTTCTCAAAGAACAGGGCAACCTTTTCAGGTTCGTGTCCGTCCCATCCGCCCCAAACGATCAATGCACGCTTAGCCATAACCGCTCCAGCGTACCGCTTGCGCGGTCGCGTTGAGCGAGGATTTGACGCCGAAATAGGTTTCGGTATCTGTCCGTCGTGGATGCTTCCTATTTCGCCCACCAGGACGGACCGTAGGGGCCAACGACCTGAGTTCGTTGAAGACCTTTCGACCTTGAAGCTTAAGTTTCCATCCTTCGTTCTTCCTCCGCACGGCTCTGGTTCGATCCTTTGTTCTGTTTTGATCGAGGTCTGGTCTGGACGCTCACACCGCTGGGTGCTGTCTCTCCCCGAGGTCCTGAACCGTCGCTTAATCGTTCGTCATCGCTGGGCGCACGATCAACTCGCGCCTTCGCGCTCAAACAGGATCGTGCTGAATGCCCAGCGACGAGCGAACGGCGACGGTTATGGACCTCGGGGAGAGACGAGTTGATTTTTGTCTTTCCGGAACCCTGCGGGAGATTTGGTGCTGGGTGGTCAAAACGATCTGCGTGTCCATCCGAGAGCACCAAGGGTGCGCCCCATAATAGCGAAGGGTGAAACCCTGGTACCGTTGGCCGCCACCACACGAAGAGTCCTGTAAGGACGACAGATCTTGTCTGGGGCATCGCCAGCAGACGTCATTCTGCGCCAAAAACCGCTATCGCTTCGGCTGGAGGCATCAGCGCTGCGTGATGGCTGATCGCCGAATGAGCCTCACGGACTCGCCTTTGAACTCGGGCGTGAGGCATCTGCATGGGTTTCCGGAAAGAATCCTTCCTACCCGAGGCGAGTAGGAAGGATTCTTAGCCTTCGATTGGGATCTTCGCCAACGCTTTCGCTGGCGAGGCGACGGGCTTCGGCGATTTGGTGTTGGACCTTTCGCACTGGGGCGGGGGCTGGGCTTAGGTCAAACGGTTTTCCTGACTGGAGCACGATCTCGATGCCTGCCTGAACGTCTTCAAGCGCTTTGGCGTGGAGATCTTGCGTTTCGCCGCCGCCCTTGACGATTTGATCAAGGGCGTCGGCTATCTGACTGAACGTGTTGGATTTGACCACGACGGTTAGCACCGGGCGGCCAGCCATATCACGTAGCTTCCGGGGCTGACTTTGATAAGTCGACCGCATGGCAACCACCGCATCAGCTTGATTGATGTCGTTGGTTAAGAACGCCGGCGCCCTCTTCTCCCGGATCGCGCGCTCGAGCCTCGTCCTGTTGATACCGTAGGGAAAGATACGGATGAGCGTTTTAGACTCATCTTTCACCTCCTGCTTTTCTCCCAGTTCGCGTGGTTGATCCGATACAGGACGGGTCATTCCGTTTCTCACCGGCTGCCCTTTTGGCATCTCCTCCCTCGGCGTCTGAGCACGCGAAAGGCTTGGGAAACGCTTGTTGTATCCAGGGTCAGTGAGTTCGGCGGTTTGCTCGGCTTGGACGACTTCCACCGTTCCCGCACCGGTCCTAACCCGAATTTCGGGCCGAGGCGGCACCCCACGGAGGATCATATCGACCGTCTTCATCACGTTGTGATGCACGGCGAGACGATCGTAATCGAGGAGTTCGATGACAACATCGAACGTCGGAGGCGCTTTTCGCTCAAGCACTGTCTTCTGGGTCCCTCGCCGCTGCGCTTCTGCGTCAGAGAGCGTAACGGCTTGGATACCGCCGATCAGATCAGCCAGGGTCGGATTGAGCATCAGATTCTCAAGCGTCTGACCGTGAGCGGTGCCGACAAGTTGAACGCCGCGTTCGGCGATCGTCCGGGCAGCGGCGGCTTCCATCTCGGTGCCGATCTCATCGATGACGATGACTTCAGGCATGTGGTTTTCGACCGCTTCGATCATCACGTTATGCTGTTCGGCGGCAACACGAACTTGCATTCGACGCGAGTAACCGATTCCGGGGTGAGGCACGTCGCCATCACCAGCGATTTCATTCGAAGTATCAACGATGACCACGCGTTTCATGGCCTCATCGGAAAGGACTCGGGCAACCTCACGGAGCTTCGTTGTTTTACCAACGCCAGGTTTACCGAGGAGCAAGATCGACTGCCCAGACCGAACGATATCGTCAATGATATCAATCGTGCCTTCGAGGGCGCGACCTACGCGACAGGTCAAGCCAATGATTCGGCTGTGCCGATTTCGAATGGCGGAGATACGGTGGAGGGTCCGCTCAATGCCGGCGCGGTTATCCGTTCCAAACTCGCCGATCGACTTGTTGACGAAGTCGATATCGTGTTCGGTAATGATCACATCATGAAAGCGTTCAACGCTATCACGATAACGCGCTTCGGCCGGGCGGCCATAGTCAAGGACAACTTCGAGAAGAGTATCGAGGGCGGGTCCGCGCTCAAGTCTCTCTCGAACAATGCTTGGTAGCACATCGAGGAACTGCGAGAGGCCGTCTGAATGCATCGACATATTGAGTTGTGCAAGGCTGGGGCCGGGTTAATGACCCCACATATTGTATGACGAAGCCCTAGATGTAAGGGCTTCATTAAGGACTTTATTTGCGCAGGATTTTCATCAATCGCCGCGGATTTCGTCGAGCTTAACCTTTGCTGTCTTATTCTTGCCTCGGGACCAAAAGGCAACCGTGACAACATCCCCGGGTTGCTTGGCACCCATGACCCTGTTGTAGTCAAGGGTTCCATCCAATCTTTGGCCATCAATGGTCAACAACACATCAAGTCGTTGAAGGCCCGACTTACCGGCAGAACCATCAGGCTGAACCGTTGTGATAATCAAACCGTGGTCTGGCGGCTCAGCGCCCACCATATCGGTAAGTTCACTTCGGCCGCGGATGGACTGCAAAATCTCAAGCGAACGCGCATGGTAGTTCACGCCAAGGTTGCCGTACTTCGCATAGCCAAACTTCAAGATTTGGTCTACCACTCGTCGAACCGTGTTGGATGGAATTGCGAATCCGATGCCAACACTTCCTCCATTCCCACTGGCGATGGCGGAGTTAATCCCAATGAGTTGCCCGGAAGCATCGGTGAGTGCACCGCCTGAGTTTCCAGGGTTGATGGCAGCGTCGGTTTGAATCCCATCGAGCAATACGGAACTCTCAAGACCAAGAGTTCTGCCCAGTGAACTGACAACGCCAACGCTCACTGTGTTATCAAATCCTAGAGGATTTCCTACGGCGACGACCCACTGACCAATTTCAAGCTTACTGCTGTCACCGATTTCGACGGGCTGCAGGTCATTTGCTTGGATCTGCAACACTGCGAGGTCAGAACGGCGATCCCGCCCCAGGACTTTCGCGATGAAGGTTCGCTTATCCGTGAGCCGCACCTTCACCTGCTCCCCGATACTGTGCTCGGGGTCTCGCGGGACTTCGACGACGTGGTTGTTCGTGACGATGATGCCGTTTTTGGAGATGATCACTCCGCTGCCGGTGCCAGTCTCTCGAAGTTCATCGCTATCGTCGAACCACGACTGGTTGCGGTTGTACTGGTCGACGCTCACAACAGAATTAATCACTCGCTTGGAGGCGTCGCGGAAATCCGCTGGTGTGCCCGGGAAACTTGTTCCCGCCGACCCAAGCGTTGGGATAAGCGTGGTTCGTTCGCGCCATGAGATGGGTTCAGCAGATTGGCGTCGAGCCTCGATCACTCGATTCACCTGAAGCGCGCCCAAAACACCGACAAACACTGCAATTGCTATTGGAAAGGAGGCTGTCTTCTTCATCGTGTGCACTAAGATTTTGTTCTACGTCGCAATCCTCTCGTTGGGTGCCCAGTTGAGAACGGACATCGCTTGGGATCTTGTAACGTCTGGAAAATCATCGAGAAAGTAATCCACGGATTCACCACAAATGATCGTGTCCTGTAACGCTAGAAGAGGTACGCGAGTTCCCTTGAAGCGAACGGCCCCGCTTAAGATTTCTGGATCGGCGACCAAGATCTCCCGAAGTTCCGTTGGAATCGTCATGGTGATTCTCGCTGCATCTTGCGTCATCCCACCTAACTGGTCTTGTCAGGTAGGAGCCTGAAATCCCTGGCTTTCTCAAGCCCATTTGCGTCAGGAGTCCCCATTATTGGCACAATACATCTTATGGAATGCCAAACAGGCCCTTACACGGCGGAAGAAATTGAAGTAATTGATACTGCAGCATCCGCGTTTATCGAGAGGAGCTCATCGGACAACAAGTTTAATCGATATATTGAGCACGCCCGAAGAATGCAGCCGACGGCGTCACCGTCGAGCATCATCAGAAGGGCCCTCGATGAATGGTACGCCCCCTTCAACGCCTGCAGTCGTCGAACTCTGTCGAAAGAAAAGAAGGAGCTTGAGAAGGAAGCATATCGTTACGTTGATAGCTGGCGTAACTGCTGGAATACCGCTGTTCAGGGATATCGAAGCAGCCAACCCCTTCCAGTAGTTCCAGAACCGAAGAGGAGTGCCCTTAACGCCGCGGCCGCAGCTTGGCTCAAGCAACATCCGCAGGCTGCTAGTGCCTGGCTCGATGCTGAAAGTTCTCGAATTGGATACGAGCTGTTTCACAGACTTGACCGCGCACTTGAGATGTTAGTCGATCGAGCTCGTCGTGACGTGCCAAGAAACCGACCACCGCAGTACAAGGTCGCTAATCTTAAGGGCGCCGAACTTTTGCGCCAAAGTTGGAACGAGATGCGGATTGAAACGCTTCGAAATCTGCCGTCTTAAGTTTTCGAGCGCGATGAGCGTATTACGAAGCTAGGTCGAGTTCACCCTCGAAGACTTCCCGTCCTGCCGCACAGATCGACCGATAGGCGCAGAAGCGACACTTGACGACGTCGGGCTTGGCAGGAAAATCGTTCCGATCTGCCTCGTACTTTACGATCGTGCCGAATCTGTCGGGGATTGGAGTCGTGGTCGCGCGTTCAACGGCGTCGTGTGCCTCGATCTGGGCGATGGCGTTGGCAACATCGGTGGCGTTGAGCGGTTGAGGGTCCCACGGCTCGTCCTCATTGAGATAGTAGGCTTGAACCTTAATCTTCTCAATCGACTTCCCCTTGCACATCGCCCATAACCCGTATGCGGCGAGCTGTCGCCTGGAAGAGAGGATGGACTTCCCGCTCTTCGATCCCGTCTTCCAGTCAATCAGGATGTAGTCGCCCTCATGGGATAGTGCTAAGTCGTAGGCGGCGTAAACACGGAGCCCGCCAGCACTGTCGAACCCGAGCTCCCATCCTGCATCGAAGGAAGGGATGTTGTCCGTGTCCGTCAGCACCCGCTCCCACTGTCCAGTGTCAGTCGTTTTCAGGAACTCTAGCGCCGCCGACGTCTCGAACATAGTTAAGCATCCCTCAACCGTATCTCGACCCCTCTGTTCGGCTTCGACGTCTTCCACACCATACAGGTGGTGGAAAAGGCAAGCCCCTTCAGGCGGCGGCTTCCTACCATCTCGGACAGTCTTGGCCATCCTCAAGCTGATCCGAAGCGTCTCGTCATACTGCTCAATCCCGTTCTTCGCGAGGCCGAGCGGATAGTCCCCGCGTCGCATCAGGTTGCGGAGTCCGATGACAATCATGTCGTGGATGATCGTGCCAGCTAGCCGTTCAGGCGTAACCGCGCGTCGCAGAAATCGGGCCAGATTCTGGTCAGGATCGCCCCAGGGGAAGTAAGCGAAGTACAGTGCCCTGGGACACCTATCATACGTCTCCTGGCGCGTATGGCTCCAGGAGCGGTGCATTGCGCTACCCATTGTAACTACATCCTTGCAACGCAGAACCCATCAGCTTCCACTCGATCGTCGCCTTCTTGGTGGGGACATCTGGTGCTTCTCTTCCCCTGGATTTCCAAAGGGGAACGCACTGACTGGTAACGGCTCGGGTAACGACTGCGTGGAAGATCTTGAGCGGGTTCTTGAACGTGCGCCGATTGAAGCGGAAGCACTCCTCGTCGAGGTAACTCTGGATATGCTCCTCGCTTACATTGCCCTGGAATGCACTGGCGACGATACGGTCAAACTTACTGAAGAGCCTGTGAATTCGCGGCAAGTGGATCTCGACCACCTTTGTTCCGCCTTCAATCTTTAAGGCGCTGCTGTTGCCACCCTTTCCACTGGTTGTGGTTCGTGGATCGTGAACGAACCCCATTCCCGCTAACTCGACGTAGCCTTGGTAGCCGTCTGTGCAAACGATGGAACCTTGTTCGACGAATTCCTTGACGAAACCGCAAAGCGTCGCTCCGTCTCTCCTCTTAATGACTCGGAGCCTAGCCCGTCCGCATCCCCGACCATTCTTTTCGACGATACCGACGACGAGCTTCTTGCCGACGTACGGCCCTTTAGTATCGGGTTGAACGCCGCCGACAAACGTCTCGTCGACTTCGACCTCAGGTCCGAGTTTGTCGCTGGCGGCAGTAGGAGCCATCACTCGTCGAAGTTCTCTGAGCCAGCGAAGCGCCGTATCGTACGAGCCGAATCCCAGGAGCCGCTGAAGGCGCAATGCGGAGATGCCTTGCTTGTTGATCGACATGTGGAACATGGCCAATAACCACGCCCTGATCGGCTTTTCGGAGTTGTGCAGTACGGTTCCAGCTCTGGGTGAAGTCTGCTTCCCGCATGTGGCGTTTGCGCACTCGATCTCTTCGTGACCCTTTAAGGTCCAGCCGCCTTTGTGACCGCAGTGGGGGCAAATAAAACCGTCGGGCCAGCGGGTTTGGACCCAGTATTCGCGGCAGGCTTCCTCCGTGTTGAAGCGTTCGTGGAACTCAAGTTCGTTCTTTGGAAAATCGTCTATTTGGAGCATCTACAGAATTGGTAATCCCGCGTCTGCGCCGTCTACATACAGGCAGTCGCGAAACATTCCTCAGTATAGCACCTAATTAGTACATAACAAGCACTTAACAAGCAGAAATCTAGGCCAGTCTATTTTTCACGTCGATTCCCTGAGGAAACAATTCGGCCACCGATGTTTCCAATACGATCGCGAGAGTTGCTGCGGTTGAGGCCCGTGGCTGGGCGAGACCACGCTCCAAATGTTGGACAGTGCTTTGGCCGACTGCAGTGTATCGGACAGCGTCCTCGTCGGCAAGGCGGGCACAAAGCGCGGCCAGACGCTTGCGTGTGAGGGAGGCGTTCTCTCTGGCTTCACGGAGTCTGTTCGGGAACGGAGCGCTCTCTACTGGCACGATAGAAGTTTAGCTAACGAGGGCGTCTAGCAGCCAACTTCGCCTTGAAACCTGGTCCTGTAGGTGCGAAAAGGCACCGCTTCACGATTGTCACTTGCCGATCGGCACAGTCAGCAACACGTCGACGCCCCCTCTCGATACCGTGAATCTGACTGTTTTGCCCAGGTGGTCAACAATAAAGTCGACTGCACGCCTCCAGTCTGGAAGGGTTGTGGTGACTGAGTTGTATTCGACATCCTTTATGGCGTCGCCCTCCTGGAAAGGAGAACCATTATGAAGAACACGAGCGACCACTAATCGGGCATCGTAGTCGGGATCGAGAAGAACACCTAGCTGGTTTTCCGCGTACGAAGCAGCCACGGCGGTACCAGAAACCTGAGAAATATAACGGTTTACATCTGACCACGGCTGATTAGCTCCGTATTTGAAGAACTCGCGGACTTTATCATCGAGCTTGAAGTAGGCATTGATGGAGGCGTCGGAGTCGGCACTCATCTCATCCTTTGTCTTGGCACCTTGTCCCGTGAGGTGGGTCCAATCCAAGGCGATGTTATAAGCGGCATGCGAAAAGTCGCTCGTCAGGTTCCTGCATTTATTGGACAGCGAAATGAGATCAGTAGCCGCATTATTGGCATCATTTTCCGACAACCTGTCGAGATCTTCTTGTCGTCGGCGGTCAGACAAAATATCCGATAACTCGGTGACGCGACGCGAAAAACCTTTGTACCAACTCACTGCTCCGCGCCCAGACCGAACATCAAGAACTCCCCAGTACGCTATCTCCAGCCTGGTGTGCGCGTCTACCACCTCGCTTACCCATGACGCCACATCGTCTGTTAATTGTCTGTATCGAGCCTTGCGGTTGCTACTGGCGGGCGGTGTCGAAGAGCCCTCCGTCTTGCTCACCGTGGCATACCCAGCTAGCTCTGAGATAGGAACCGTTTTCCCCTTCTCTATGAGAGCCGCTGCTGAATCGATGGTGATACCAAAATTTAGAGACTGGCCCGATTCGACCGTGAAATCGGCGTATGCCACCACACTCCCAGCCGATGTGATGATCGGACTGCCAGAACTGCCTGGACTGATGGCGGCAGAGATTTGAATCTTTGGGATGGCGGAGCTATCTCGTTTTCCAGAAATAACACCAGTCGATAACGAGTTTTTGAGTTCATCAAATCCTAAGGGGTTACCGATAACCGTAATCGGGTCTCCAGTGGCAGTGTCGCCATAGCTGCCTCGCGGGATAGGTGTACGCCCAGTGGAATCATCGGACAGCAGCAAGACAGCACAGTCAGATTCCTCATCCAACTCAACGCTCTTGACTTTCCAAGTCGTGCCACGAGTCCCATGAATCTTCAAGCTCTTTGCACCCTTTACGACATGAAAGCAAGTGGCGATCTTGCGTTCGCTACCAAAGAAGAACCCTGTACCAACCGACGCTGTGCCCCCACCCAAATCGCATTCGATTTCGACGACGGAGTCGGCGTATTTGCTGTAAATATCTTTCGGGGATAGGTTGGGCTTTTGCCAGATACCAAAGCCAGCGTGGCCCAATGAAGCCAATGCTATTAACAAGAAAGCAATATATGGTCTCATGGGTTTGCCGCAACTGTCGGCTCATGATAGCACGGTGCAATTCGGCAGATTCCATCCTGATATGAGAGGCGAGAGATGGTGCGTTGATGAGGCATTCGGATTTGTTATCCCTGACCTGGATATATCGCCCCGTCCAGCCACCCAGCCGCTGAAGAGTCTGTCGACCGAGCGAGGATGTCAACGCTTCGGCGGCATCGCAGCGGAAAGCCCGAGGAGCAGGCCCTGGTTCTCCACCTGCCTTCGCACGGCGTGCCATAGACCCCCGAAGCGATCTGGTTCCACATACGGGTCCCGTTTTCCCCTTTGCAGTTCTGGGTTGACCACGCCTGGCAGCTCAACTGCTGGTCTGCAGAATCCCGATCCCCTCTCATCCGCCTCCTTGCACGGGAAGAAGCTGAACATGCCTTCAACGTCGTCATCGACTGTCGCGCCGAAGTATAGCCGCCACGTCAGCGCGGGGTTATCTATCCAGGCGTACCAGGGCTTGAAGGTCACATTGAAATACGTTGGGTCTACTAGCTCTGCTAGGTCGGAATACGAACCCATGGAGTGGTTGACCCATGACTTGACGACGAAGACCGTGTCGAGCGCGAACTTGTGCTCAACTCTCGACCCGAAGAGAACGACGGAGCCCTTGGCTAGTTTGCACAGACAGGTTTCCTGGGCTAGGACCACGCCTTCTCGCTTCTTCCTTTGCTTGCAAATGGCGTAGCATATCTTGTCCCCGAAGACGAATGGATCTGTGTTTTGGAGTCCGAAGTAGGTGCGCCGCTCCTGCCAAAAAGGATGATGGACGAACTGTGGACCGTCTTCGATGGGGGCCTCGATGCGTTGGACGTCCGACGGTGGCTCCCATTCGCCCCAGAATTCTATCGGCCCATCTTCGATGCCGCCGTCCTTCAGAAATATGCCTGGCCCACGCAAGAACTTTCTGCGGTGGTTCCCACTATTCCATGGGCATCGGCCAGTCTCATCAACTCCATGCTCGCCGCCAGGATGGATGAACTGCACAAACTCCCTTGCGTCAGGCACGGAGCCGCTCCTTGATCCGTCTTCCGAGTTCCTGCTTATCGGCGGCGCTAACGGTTCCATACGGCGTCGAGAAAGATCTTCCAAAGACAGCGGAAGAAATCTTCTCGCTGGGCATTCGATACTTCCCGAGTTCAAAGTCGAACGGACGCGTTATCCCCACCGTCATTATCGACTCGCGATCCGACGAGGTCGCGAAGCGGATAGCTTTTCGGTAGCCAGCGCCGCCCGCGAGGAGCATAACATCAGGGTCGAGGTATTCGATGAGATCATTCCAAAGCGGTGTCCCATCGATGCACATCGAGTCTCGAACCGAAGGATCGACGTCGCTCCATTTTTTCCGCGTGGCCAACGGACAGCAAATATCCGTGTGAAGGGCCACGTTTGGACCCCGATAGTAGCTGCTCTCAAGTCCGCGAAGGACTGGTTCGAACCCCGCATTCCGCCCCTCCGACACGTCCCGCCCAAACCACGCCTTATAAGGTTCAACGGCGAAGTAGCTGGAGAGCGCCAGGATGTACGCGTTTAGGAAGTCATCGGTAGCATCAACCGAATCGGCGAGATTAGCGAAGCTCGGAAATCTCTTGAACGGATCCTTTTCGGAAAACTCCACGTTCGAAGGATTGAGGCCAACGCTCACAACTTTCAGGTTCGACCTTTGGTAGGCGCACAGGTCTCCGAAGAACAGGATTGGCATAGAGGGAACAACCAGGGATTCCTTCGCATGGACGGCGAACTGTCTCCACGCCTCCTTGGCCAAGGCCGAGAGTTCCTGGTCCAGTTGCATGGGACAGAGCATATCACCATCTGCCTGAGCGCTACTCAGCCACTCAGTCTTATTGCGGCTGGATACGGCGATATATCCAGAGTCCATGATGTAGGTTGGCGATTGGAATTGGGCGAAAAGCCAGTTTATGAGGACATCCACTGATGAAGCACTCTTGATGATCGCCTACGAATTGGTGGGGAACGACCTCGACCGCCGCTGCTGGACAGCTTGCTTATAACTGGTTGACTCCGCAGGGTTTGGCAGCCCAAAGCGTTTAGTTTCTGCAGCAGGAGATCAACAGCGCGGTAGATCAGAAAGTGAAGCAACAAGTCGCACAGGAGCGGCAGCGCCGCGGTGTACAGCCAAGCCCTACCCAGATTCCACCTGGTTCGCTGGCGACAAACCCAAACACATCCGACCAGTCGGCGGAGATCGCGAAGATCCTCCAACAAGCCCAATCTTCCCATCAGTCCAACGGCGGTGGCTGGACAGTCGTCAATCAGGCTATCGCAAGCAATACGACGCTCACCCCCGCTTCCAAGCAGAGCCTGAAGACGCAGTGGGCTCAAATGGCTGAGACGGACCTACACCCTTCATCCTAGCCGAGCGAGTCTTGATCGATGGACGGTTCTGTGGTCAGCGTGATGTCCTCGTATCGCTAAGCCACACTGAGTCCATTTAGGTTCCTACCTGACACGACCAGTTAGGTGAGTTGCGTCATTATGACTTTCGACTTCTGTCTTCATCCAACTTCTCAAGCAAATCGCTGAGGCAGGCTCGGGCGAACCGCTGGTCAGCGTTCCCGGTACACTTCGAAGGTGGAGGAGCTTAAACCTAGTTTTGTCGGGATGACCCGCGAAGAGATTGCGACTGCTCTTGGCGATCGACCGAATGCAAAGCTGCGATCCAAACAGATCGCCGGGCACCTTTACCAACGTGCCATTCTTGATTTTCAAGAGATGCGCGACTTGCCCCAAGAGTTGCGAGACGATCTTGACGCTCACTTCTTGCCTGAACCCTTGCAAGTCGCCACCCATCGTAAGTCAACGGACGGAGTTGAAAAGCTTCTCGTCCACAACGGGGACAACCAAGTTTACGAGTGTGTTTTACTTCCCTACGACGACCGAGTGAGTTGCTGTATTTCAAGCCAAGTTGGTTGCCCAATGGGATGCAAGTTCTGCGCCACCGGGCTCGGCGGTTTTGATAGGAACCTCACGGCTGGGGAAATCGTTGGTCAATACTTGCTCCTGCAAAGCCTCAGTGAAAGAAGAATCTCCCATGTCGTGTTCATGGGGATGGGCGAACCGCTCCTGAACCTAAAGAATCTGCTGAAGGCATTGACGCTTCTCCATGACGAAGTGGGGCTGTCCTACCGGCACCTCACAGTAAGTACGGTGGGTATCGTTCCTCAAATATACGAACTTGCTGAGGCGCAGCTACCTATCCATTTGGCGCTATCACTTCACTCTCCGCTTGATGAGGTCCGCAACCGACTCATGCCGGTGAACCACAAATGGCCGGTGAAGGAAGTCATGCAGGCGATGCGAGACTATTTCAAGGCAACCGGGCGGAAAATAACGATTGAATACCTGCTCATCAAAGGTCTGACGGATACTCCCGAGCAGGCGATTGCGCTAGCTGAATTGGTAAAAGGTGTTCCGTGCGTGGTCAATCTCATCCCATTCAACTGGGTTGACACCGAGCAAGGTTTCGCTCGCCCTGAGCGGGAGCGCGTTCGGTCTTTCCGTGGGGCTCTGGATAATCGCGGCGTGAACACCACTGAACGCGTGGAACGAGGCCACGATATCGCTGCTGCTTGCGGTCAGTTGGCGGGTCAGCACCTTGGGAAATTTGGTAGGAGGGCAGGCGTATCTCCGCTTACCGTTCAGCCCTAGCCTTGATTGCCGTACTCCTGCTGGGTTGTTCGGGTTCACATTCGGATAAGCCCAAAGAGAAGCCGCCTGACAAACAGGAGCCGAAATCGTCGGTCCCGTCGTTTGTTCAAACCAATACCGGCGAAGCGACCTACAAAGGGAAAGATAACGAGAAGCTGTGGACGATTCACTGGGAGCAGGGCTCATTTTCGATGCCCAAACCTGGCAACAAGAAGGAGTCCTCTGGCTCGATGATTGGGGTATTTGGCGATATTTTCAGGGAAGGCAAGGTCACCTGCAAATTCAAAGCGAACAAAGGTTCCGCATTTGAGTCCTCAACAACCAAGAGGCTGACGCTTACCGATCATGTTCGGCTCGACGCGCAGAATCCAGCGGTAACGCTGCTGTGCGACGAGCTCGTATACGATGGCATCAAGAAGTTTTACAAAGCAAAGGGGCACGTTCAGATTCTGGGAACCGTCGGTAGCAAAGGTACGCTTGAAGAGGTGTGGGCAAATGCCGATCTCACCAAGCTTGCATCGCCGGAACTTTACGACAAACCATGAAGAAGCTGCTCATACTGCTGGTCGTACTGCAATGCTGTGTTGTGCAGGCCGAAACCTGGACGGTGGGTGATGGGCTGACGGCAACATCACGGTTGTCAAAAGCGGAGCGAAGCGAAAAGTTGGTTAAGCTGACCCTTGTGGGTGGGGTCGCCGTTACGTCGGAACAGCAGGGACTGACGATCCATTCCGACAAGATGACGCTAAATGCGCGCCAAGACCCCAAGCAGAAGAAAGCGTACTTGGTTGACACCGCTGTCGCGACGGGACATGTTGTCGTCCTTAAAGCTATGCCCTCAAAGACGGGCAAGCAAAGCACCCGAATTGAGGGGGCGAGCGCCGAATATATCTCCGGTGTCAACGAAAGCATCGTGAAAATGCCAGTGCCGATGAAGATTCAAAGCTTCAATGAGAAAGGGCAACCCACCATGACAGGGACAGGAAATTCTGGGGTTGCAACTCTGGAACCGCTCAAGAAGACGAACTTCGAAAATGCACTTCGAAAAGCGGTGCTCGATGGAAACGTGCATTTCGATATGACTCAGTACGATCCAAAATCGAAGTCAAAATCCCCCACGACGCTACATACGACGTCGGATCACATGGTCATGGAGAACATTGCTGATGGTAAGAGGATTACTCTCACCGGATCCGTCCATATCTCGGCAGATAACTTTGGCGACATGAAGGGTGCAAGCCGTGCGGTCATCGTGATCAACAAAGCGGGCCGTATTGAGTTCGAGACATCGGGTGGGAAGTAAGAGTGCTTAAGCTTTTAGTCGGTCTTGTTGGCCTCATCTCGATCAGTGCCCAGCAATCTGCGACGTTGACGATGGGTGGCACACGTGTGATCCTGTCTAATTACGACGGTGGGAAGATGTCCTTCCCTGCCCCAGGCGAAAAAGAGCATCACTTT
Source organism: uncultured Armatimonadota bacterium (assembly GCA_903833215.1). Taxonomy (GTDB): domain Bacteria; phylum Armatimonadota; class Fimbriimonadia; order Fimbriimonadales; family Fimbriimonadaceae; genus Fimbriimonas. Next base: position 5,519 of record CAILEM010000163.1, on the reverse strand, counting down.
CAAGTGAGTGGCCCACCGGTTCAGATTGAGGCGCCAGAAAAAGGACTCACAGTCCGAGCGAAAAATGTGGACGTGATGTGGGCTGACGTCGATCCCAAAACCACAGAATTCAAGAAAGGTCGCCTTGAAGGTGATGCGGTCATCATCGTGGATAGCGCCGTTTCGCAAAAAGCACTCGAAGAGAATGCCAAAGCCCAGTCCAAGAAAACTCCTCCAGCCGCAACTGAAACGAGATTTGTGCAAGCCAATTCGGATCTGTTCCTTTACGCTGGGACTGTCAAGCAGGGCACGGTGACGATGCCAGGTCACTGGACCTTTCATCAGGTTGTCACCGGAGTTCAAGAGCTGACGATCAATAAGAAGAAAGTCAAAGTCGCGTATGTTCAGACCCTAGACGTGGACGGTACATCGGGCACGATAGACCTCGTTCCCGGTAAAGATGGAACTCTCAACCAACTGTCAACCGGCCATATCGCTGGGCCAGTCCACTTCAAGATGGAGAAAGTTGAGACGCCCGAAGATACGAAGAAGCCCTCGACTTCCACGTATTCTGGAGTCGCCGATCAGGTCGATATCGACCTTGTCTCAAAACCGGGCACGATCACTGCCTCTGGAAATGTTAATGTGGATGCAGTTAACAGCAGCTATGCAAGCCATTTCTCTGAGGATCGGTTCATCTTCTTCGTCAACGATAAACTCGAGCCGCAAGGTCTTCAATTCTTCGGCAAGCCTGGTTCAACGACCGCAAAGACGAAGGGTGGCTCAAAATGAAGATTAGTGGAAGGGACCTAGAGAAGGTCTACCGTGGGCGCAAAGTCGTCAACGGGGTGTCGTTCGAGATCAGTCAGGGCGAAATTGTCGGATTGCTTGGCCCGAACGGCGCGGGCAAGACGACCACTTTCTACATGACGGTCGGTCTGATTAAGCCGACACGCGGGCAAGTTTTTTTCGACGATGAGAATGTCAGCAAGTGGCCGATGTATAAGCGGGCAAGGGCTGGCGTCGGTTATCTTCCACAGGAGCCAAGTGTCTTCAGGAAGCTAACGGTCGAAGACAACTTACGATTAGTGCTTCAACTCGCAGGTAAATCCAAGAAGCAGCAAGACGAGAAGATCGCGGAACTTGTCGAAGAACTCCACATCGGCAAGATTATCAACAGTGTTGGCAACGTTCTGTCTGGCGGAGAACGAAGGCGAGTTGAGATCGCTCGTGCGTTGGCCACCGAACCAAAGTTCATTCTGCTCGATGAGCCTTTTGCAGGTATTGACCCGGTGACGATCGAGGAGATCCAGGCGATCTTATTCCACCTTCGACGCTTGAACATCGGCATCCTGATCACGGATCACAACGTTGGAGCTACGCTCCGCATTACCGACCGAAACTACATTCTCACCGATGGAAAAATCCTCGCGTCAGGTTCGAGTTTGGAAATCGCAGAGAACCAAATGGTGCGCAAGCACTATCTCGGACAGCAGTTCGATTACACCGAGGGCGATGGTGAATAACGATTGGAGAACAGCTAGCTCGTGAAGCAGATTGATCGCCTGATCATCAAAGAGTTGCTCGGACCTTGGGTGTTCGGAGTCGCGATGTTTTCGTCACTCTTGATGGCGGCGACATACCTTAACCGGATTGCAGACTACATCGTTCATGGCCTTCCGCCAATGCTTGTCTTGAAGGTCACCGCACTCTTGATGCCGGCGATTCTCTCAAAGACTTTCGCCATGGCCGTGCTGCTTTCCGCATTGCTTGCCTTTGGACGGCTGAGTTCGGACAGCGAGATAACGGCGTTAAGAGCTGCCGGGGCAAGCATCCTAAGGATCATTCGACCGGTAATTCTTTTCTCGACTGTCGTTGCGATCGTCACGTTCTTTTTCAATAACCAAATTGTGCCCGCGGCAGAAAAGGAGGCGATCGCACTTGGCAAGTCGATTGAAAGTGGAGGGTTGGGAAAATCGGGAGACCCCGTCTCACTACCGATCTTCAGCGACGACAAAAAGCTCCAAGCTCAAGTCGTGGCTCAGTCGCTTGACCTTGTTAAGCGGACCCTTAGCGGAGTGACGATTGTGGTGTACGCCGATACCGGAGAGCCTTCGTTCTACATGCACTGCAATCAGATGGTGTTCAAAGGCAAGGAAGACTGGCGGATCATTGGCGGCGGAACGATTATTCCCGCGAATGGCGACACCGCCATTAAAGTGAGCGAAGCATGGCCGTCGATAGTGCCCGAGCCAAAGGCAACTCCCGAAGATTTTGACGCGAACTTCAAAGATCTCGACCTATACTCGATGGCTGAAGCCCAGAGGTTGATCGAACGCGGCCAGAAGGCTGGCGGACTGACCCCAATCGTTATCCACAACCTCGAATTCGGATACTGGAGCAAGATATCTGTGGCCCTCGCTGCCCTCATTTTTGGCACTCTGGGTGCCGTTCTGGGCATTCGCAGCCAGCGAACAAGTACATCCTCCGGTTTTGCACTTGCGGTCACAATCATCTTCGGGTACTTCACATTAACAAATTTCATGAACGTTTGGGCTCAAAATGGCATCCTGCCTGCATGGGCTGCAAGTTTCGCACCACTTATCATCGGATTGATCTGTTCAGGCGTAATAATGTGGCGGCGGAACAGCTAGTGAACTAATTTGGATCCCAATTCAATCGGCTTTATCATCCTGCTCATCGCGATGAGCGGTGGCATCGCCTACGTTGCGGATATCGTAGGCAAGAAACTCGGCAAGAAACGGCTGAGCTTTTTTGGACTGCGTCCGAGACACACTGCTACGCTTGGGACAATCTTTGTTGGGATCGTCATATCCCTCTTTACCATCGCCTTTGTCCTTTTGCTCAGTGCACCCATCCGTCAATCACTGCTCGACGGTTCGCGCATCCGCAAGCAACTTGAAACGGATAAAATAACTCTCTCCTCGCTCGAATTCAAAGTCAACGAGCGATCTACCGAGAACCGCAAACTCACCGACAGCAACGGTGTACTTTCCAAAACGATCGACGTCAAGACCAAAGAGTTGGCAAAGCGACAGTTTGAGCTGACAACTGCCCAGACGAAACTTGCTGAGTTGGATCGCACGATCCGATCTCTTCAGGGAAGAATCAGCGCTCTGAAAGCTGAGAAGGCCAAGCAAGTTCGCGCCCTTTTTGAATCCGATAAGAGGCTGCAAACAGCCACCCTCAACCTCAAACGTGTCCAGCTCGACTTGAAAAATAACCGAGCAAACTTGAGGATTATCGAGGCAGACAATAACTCTATTGCAAAGAAGAACTTGGTCCTTGTCCAAGAGCAAGATGAGTTGATCGCAACACAAGGTTCCCTTAAGACTGAACTTTCTCGAATTCAAAAGGAAGTTTCAAACCTGCAAACGGCACGGGAGACAGCTCAATCCGATCTACTCAAGTCTGAAACGGCGCTTGGGGAAGTGAAAAGCCTACTTGCTGCAGAGCAGAGCAAGCTCACTGTGACTCAAGAGCAGTTACGGGAAGCAGAGAACAATTATCAAGCCTACAAATTCATGACAGGCGTCTCCCGTAACCAACCGATGATATTCCGCATCGGCGAAGAGGTTGTTCGATCGTCCGTGCCCGCTGGCCTCAGTGTAAGTGCAGCCCGTGGGGCTGTTACGAACTTAGTTCGCAGAGCTCAAGCTGAAGCCCATCGGCGAGGTGCTCAGAAGCACTCCTATCCTGAGGCAGCAATCGTCGAACATAGCGATCCTCGAACAAATGAGACGATCACCCCCGATATGATTGAGGCGGCCTTGGTCAAACAGATTGCCGGGTCGCCGACGCGCAAAGTTCTTATTGCGACTTCCAGCCTGAACGCTTTCCGGACTGAATCGGTGTCACTCGAAGTGACCGTTAGCACCGATCCGCTCGTTTACCTGAGTGGGCAGTTGGTTGCCGAGACCGTCATCGACGGTAGCCGTGGTGAAAATTTCGTCTACGATGAATTCAGAAAATTCCTTGAGGAAACCGTAAAGAGCCACGCACTTAAGGATGGAATGATTCCAGTTGCTAACAGCGAGGTATCTTTCGGCCAGGTTTCACAGACAGACCTTTTGCAGGTCATTCAGCAGCTTCGAAATGCGAATCGAACCATCCGCCTGGAAGCTCACGCTGTAACCGATACGTATGCCGCTGATCCACTCAAGCTTGAATTTCGTCTCCGCTGAATCACCATGACTGAAAAGACATTGCTCGCCATCGATCCAGGTTCAGCTAAGTGCGGCATGGCCTTGGTGACCCGCGATCAAAATGGCCAGATCCAAATCGTATGGCGTAAGATTTGCGAGGCGTCCCAGATGATCGACCAGATACTCGTTGCTAAGTCGGTGAGACCATTCGAATTGGTTGTCATTGGGAACGGTACCAGTAGTGCCAAGGCCGTCCGAAAGATTCGAGAGGACGCTGTGGGAATGGCAGTTTTGGTGGTCGATGAGAAGAATACGACGCTTCAAGCCCGGGAACGCTATTGGACCAACACCAAGCGGCGTGGTTGGAGGCGATTATTGCCAGCTACATTACAGGTTCCGCCCGAACCGATCGATGATTTTGCCGCCTTGATCCTCGCCGAGCGCGTCCTCAATTCAGCTTAAGATTACGACCGTAGGTTTCTTCGAATCGCGTCGGTCAGTTCTTGCGAAGTGAATGGCTTCGAGAGAAAGTCGTCCATCCCTGCCGCGACACACGCTTCACGGTCAGTATCTGCAACGTTTGCAGTCATTGCTACGATGGGGATGTGGCGGCCGGAATTTGCCTCAAGCTTTCGAATGCGAATGGTTGCTTCATAGCCATCGACATCTGGCATTTGGCCATCCATTAAGATCAGATCAAATTGCTCTTTTCGAAAAGCGTTGACAGCTTCACGACCATCTTTGGCAACCTTCACTATGCACCCGAGGCTCGTTAAGAGGTGTTCGGCAACCATTTGGTTGAGGTCATTGTCCTCGGCAACGAGGATTCGCACATTGTCAAAGTGTTCTTTGGTTCCAGGAGTATTTGTCTGTACCTGACCAAGTTCAAGACACAAGACTTCGGATAGCTTTGCCCATAGACGTTGGCGCCTCACAGGCTTTATCAATAGATCGACATCCATAAACGGCTCGGTGTGTTTACTTCCCACGAACCCAAGAAATATCAATGGGAGATCAGGATGTTCAAATTTTCGCTTTAAGTCAGACCACTGAGCTGCAAAATCTTGGACATCTTCGGGGTGATCGAAGATCACCAAATCAGGCTTCGAAGCGATTTCATCGAGTGTTGAGGCAGAAACCACCGTGAACCCAAAACCGGTGAGGTTGTCGCGCATGATTCGGTCAGAAGTGGGACTCAGGCCAACGATCGCGATTGTCTTTTCCAGTAGGCTGTCCGACAGCACATGGCTAGCAGGGTGCGGAAAAAGCAGCGTGTTTTCTTAGCCACCTTGCGAGCAGGTAGATAGGAAGTCACCGTTCCGTTTCGCTTGTGCCTGTCTATTGCGATATGTGAGCTACTATTTACGGATTTGG
>CAILEM010000162.1 GCA_903833215.1 uncultured Armatimonadota bacterium | reverse complement strand
GCGAGAGCGATGACTGCGATGCTTGTTCTTAGTTTCATGTTCGTTTGGTGAATTCCTTGTTTGATTTTTCCGAGCGAGTCTTTTAGTTCGTCTCGGCTTATGATTAAGATTGTCTCTCACGGCAAGCGCATCCGCAATTCACGACTATCAAGGACCGGGTTCCGGGTGGAGAGAACCCGTGCCCCAGATTCAACACGTCTATCCAGGGTCACGCTTTTGCGCCACCCCAACCACAACCCACCCTGTAATCGACGGTGATCGTACCGTCGTCCGGAAACCTGGAGACCCTAACCACCACAGGGAAGAAACTCACACAATACGGTCGCTGCCACCTGATGGACTCTTGGCCGATTGAACTCGGCATGTCCTTTCGCGAGACGTATCTCGACGTTTTCGGACGCGGTACGATCACCGCCGACTACGGATCCGGTTGGTGGTTACGGTTTAGGTGTGCTTTTCGTCTGCTGCTGCGTCGGTACGATCACCGCCGACTACGGATCTGGTTGGTGGTCCTGGTTTATGTGTGCTTTTCATCGGCGGCTGCGACGCCACGGAGACGTCGACTACGGGGCTGGTGGGTGGTCACGGTTTATGTGTGCTTTCCTTCGGCGGCTGCGTCGGTACGATCACCGCCGACTACGGTGGCACTATGTGATTGGGCAGGGGATATCCAACTCGAATTACTGCTTCGGTCGGAGGAATCATCCCCGGTGATATCGTGGTAACTTTCGGCGAGATGGTCAAATGCAATCGAACGAGGATGGGCTCGCGTGGTTGAGGCACTCGTCGCTGGTCATATCTGCCTGGACATCATTCCCGGGTTCCTCGGCAAGGTGGCGTTCGATCCGGGACGACTCATCGAGGTAGGTGAGGCGATGCTCAGCACCGGTGGAGCTGTTTCCAACACAGGGCAAGCCCTTCACAAACTCGGAATCGAGACGAGCCTTTGCGGCAAAGTGGGCCAAGACCTCTTCGGTGACGCCATCCGGCAGATTCTTGAACGAACGGGTGAGGGGCTCAGCCAGGGAATGAAAGTCTCCCCAGGGGAGGCAAGTTCCTACACGGTTGTGATCAGCCTTTCTGGCGAAGACCGGATGTTCCTACACGCCCCAGGCTGCAACGACACCTTCGTGGCAGCCGATGTCTCCGACGAGGCACTTGCGAACACCAAGCTCATCCATTTCGGCTACCCAACCCTCATGGCGAGTATGTTCGCCGACGATGGGGCAGAGACGGTCGCACTGCTCAAGCGAGCCAAAACACTTGGTGCCACGACGTCACTCGACGTTAGCCTGCCCGACATCCGTGGCGCGGCTGGAAAGGCCAATTGGTTAGGGATCCTTGAGCAGGTACTCCCTTACACGGATCTGTTCTTACCTAGCGTCGAAGAACTCCATTTCATGCTAGATCGACCGTCCTACGATCCCAACGACACGGACGAGATGTCCGTCGAACGCATTCGAGAACTGACGCAACGGGCCATGTCGATGGGCGCAAAAGTTGTCGCCGTCAAAGCCGGCTCTCGTGGTCTATATCTCGCAGGACGCCAAGACTTGAGCGGCCTCGGGAGAGCGACACCAACCTGCCTGGCCGAGTGGCAAGGAGCCGAACTGTGGGCACCCTGCTTCCAAATCGAAGTAGCGGGCACAACGGGGGCAGGAGACGCCACCATCGCCGGCCTCCTCATGGCCTGGCTACGCAACATGCCCCCCATCCAAGCCGCAAAAGCCGCCACCGCCATCGGTGCCGCCTGCTGCGAGCGCCCCGACGCCGTCACCGGCGTCCCCTCCTGGGCCGAAGCCGAAGAACGTATTCATGCCGGATGGCCATCTGCCGCGCTAGACCTTGGCGCAGATTGGGAACTGATAGACGGTGTATGTGTCCGTGCAGCGAGTTGAGCGATGAGTAGCAAACCAACATGAAGAGAAGCGAAATCGATGGCCTTGTGCAAGAGGCAACAGCCGTCTTTCTGAAACACGCATGGGCGCTGCCACCGGAGCCTCGGTGGGATGTAACCGACTTCGGGTTGGGGGAGTGGCGTCGGTTTGGGCTCGTGCTGATTAATTTGGCGGACGAGGCTGAGTATTGCGAGAAACTGATGTATGCCCAGAACGGAATGACGACACCGGCTCACTGCCATGCTCGGAAGACGGAGGACATCATCGCTCGCCACGGAGTACTTCGCATTCAGCTTTGGGCAGGTAAGCCAGCCGCAAGCGAGGGCAAGCTGCTGAATCTCAAAGTTAACGGACACGAACAGGAGTTCATGTCAGGGGACGTCATTGACCTCCAACCGGGATGGCGGATCAAGCTGACGCCTGGCGTGTACCACGAGTTCGCTCCGGCAACCGAGGAGTGCATCATCGGCGAAGTGTCGACTGCCAACGACGACTCGAACGACAATTTCTTCATCAACCCGATGGTTGGGCGCTATCCTGAAATCGATGAGGATGAACCGGCGTTGGTTCGACTTGTCAGCGATGTTTCGCTGTAATGCGGTGGGCGCTTCGGATTGCGGCGCGTGCCTTCCGGGCGACGGCTGGGCGTGAGTTGGAGGTTTGCCGTTCGATAAACGCCGTCCAGTGCGGGCGCATTGCTGCGCTGTGTTTCACCGGCGTGAGGGCATCCAGAACGTGACCGATCGCCACGTTTCGGCACTCAGCTGAGGGTTCGCCCCGGCGAATGATCTTAACGGACTCGACGAGGAGCAGCTCGGCGACGATTTTGTCGGTGAGATCTGGCTTGCTCAAAGCGATCTTGCCCAGGGTCTTGATGGTATTCGCAGCGGTTACCAACCCACCACTTTCAAATAGGGTGAACAACTTTGGCAGCAATTCGTCGAGATGACCTTCGGTGTCGACGGCGGCTAAGTTGCCGATGATCTGAAGACCGGTCCAGACGATCACGTTGTTTCGGCTGTCGAGCATTTCGACGAACCGGCTGAACTCAGGGTACAGCCGTTCTGGCTCGTGTGCGGAAACACGAATCGCCTCTCGAGTAAATTCAAATCGAACCGTCGCATCTTTCGATTTCAGATCGTCCCAGTTCATCGTTTAGTTCCTTGGAGCATAGCAGCCTCTAACTATTAAGAACGTTGAGAACGGAAGCAGGTTGCCTTCCTCTATAATGTGCGGATGCGTTATTTGGGTGCATGTGTCGTTGCGTTGGCAACTACGGCTTCTTGGGCTGTCACGGAGAAGGATCACGTTCGGAAACTCCATCCGTTGCCTGACCTGACCAACTCTGAACTCCGATCCGCGCTGCGTCGCATCGACCACGACACGGTGACGTTGATGGAATCACTGCACGTCCCCGGACTCTCCATGACTATCGTGAAAGATGGGAAGGTGGTCTGGCTGAAGGGATACGGATATCGAAATCTTGAGAAAAAGATGCCGATGACTCCTGACACGATCACGATGATCGCATCGTGCAGCAAGGCGTTCAATAGCACCCTGGCGCTGATGGCTGTTCAGGACGGCAAGCTCTCACTCGACGACCCTGTTCGCAAGTACTTGCCCTATTTCAAGCTCAAGGATCCTGTCGCCGACGCCGGGATGACGATTGCAGATCTGATGTGCCACTCCAGCGGCCTTCCCCGGACGGACCAGGGGTGGTGGACTGAACGACTGAGCGCCGAAGAGAGCATTCGTTTGCTTGCGAATTGCGAGCCCAGCTACCAGTTTCGCGAAAATGGCCAATACTCGAACGTACTCGTCAATACCACCTCGGTGATCACATCGCAGTTGGCAAACAAGTCCTGGTCTCAGCTGCTAAAGGATCGAATTTCTGGTCCACTGGACATGCCATCCACATCCGCTGATCCGATCGATAAACTCGATAAGGACCGGCTGTCGGTTGGCTATTGGTTCAATCCATTAAGCGGTTCGGTTGAGCGAGAGCGGTACGACAACGTTGATATGCTCCTTGGGGCTGGCGGCGTGAAGTCGACAGCGAGAGACCTATCGCACTGGCTTCAGTTTCATCTCAACAGCGGAACGTACAACGGCAAGAGGATTTTGGATTCCGCCATTTTGGCTGAGGCCTATAAGCCGCGTCAGCTAGATGGCTTTGGGATGGGCGCATTCGGCCTCGGGTGGTACACCGATGATCGGTGGCCCGTTCCGCTCGTGTTGCACGGCGGCGATCTGCAGGGCTTTCAGTCCCTCGTGTGTTTGATCCCATCCAAGCACATAGGAATTGCCTTCTCCGACAACAACGATGACTCAAAGTTAAGGGGCCCACTGCTAACAAAGATTCTCGAAAATCTGATCGGGAAAAAGGACGATAAATGGGATGACCAGCCCTACTATGAGGCTGGGACGTTTGTGAACCCGCGAGCCGACCACTTGCTCCGAACCTTCGTTGATGGGAGTTTGTTTGCTGTTATCGACCAAGAGAAGCCAATGCGATTAAAGCGCACCGGTTGGCGAACTTATGAAACTGCTGACGCCCGCAACCAACCACTTAGCCTCTGTTTCTCAGATGACCCCAAGGATAGGGAACACCCCCAAGTCTTGTTGACCACCAACGGACAAACGGCCCAATACAAATCGTCGGTCAAGTTTCCCTCCGGCGTAACCGTGGAAGCGCTCATGGCAAAGGCAGTCAATGCCTACGGCGGAGTGACCGCACTGACTCAGGACCTCCAGTTTACGGGGCGATTCGAATCTTTGCAGCACCAAGAGGGGCTCCGAACGCAGGGCCTTATGGTGCGCGCCGGTAACGACCTGGGTGTGATGGAGAGGCTGTACGATGGAAATAAGTACCTCGCCACGACACTGCAGGGGGTCAATTCTGCCTCTGCCGCGTTCGTTGAAACAAACGATCGAACCATGCCAGCGCTAGGCTCCGACCTTGTCGATTTTCAACTCGATTCCCAGATTTGCCAAGCATTCGAGTGGAAATCAAAGTTCAAGAAGGTCGAAATCATCGCCAAACAGGTCGTCAATGGTCAAAAAGCGTTCGTTTTGAGGAAGATTCCCAGGAATTCCCCAACCGAAATTCTGGATTTTGTTTCCGAGGAATCGGGGCTCACCCTTCGGAGAGAACTGAGCAACCCAATGTCCATCACCGAGTTCGGCGACTTCCGCTCGGTGAAGGGAGTCATGTTGCCTCACCACTTGACAACAATTGACTATGGCCTCCATCGCGAAGACATTACGATTAAGGACTACGTACCGACCCCTCGCTACCTCCACTGGGCCTTTAACCCTCTCGGCTCAGCGAAGACGCCGTAAGTTAGCGGGTCTCGTGTCGTACTCAGGCATCAGGGCGGGGTAGATGCCTGAGTTTCTCCATCGACATAGGTCGTTTGGGGTCGCTTAGGTGCCTGGCTCGGCTGGGAGGACAGCCCGGCTAAGGCTGAGTTTTCTAAGAGTTCTCGCAGTCTCAAGAAGTCCACGGGTCTCGTGGTAGGCCGCTTTCCACATATGGCCCTTTCGCTCTTTATGCTCTTCGGGGTCCGCACCGGTTCCGTCGGATCGAAGCACCTCGAACCAACCACCGTCTTCTTGATCAATCTGAAAATCTCGAATCCAGTTCCAAGTCAGAGTGAGTGCCTCCAAATATTCCTCAACTGGTGCACCTGGTAATTCGGTTGCCTTCGCCAAGCCCAAGAGTGCCTCGGACTGGGTCCACCAGTTCTTGTCGGTCTGAAGAGGTCTCCCACCAGCCGTTCCATTGGTGTAAAACCCGCCGCGCTCCTTGTCCATGCCGTAGAGAAGCGTGTTATCTACAAGCGCCCGTGATCGGTCATAGGTTTTCTCACTAATCCCTTGTCCTAGGGTCTCAGCGGCATCGAGAAGAAGATGGGCGGCTTCGATGTCATGACCGTAGGAAACGCGGTCGGGAACTGGCGTCCAATCGGGTTTGGCGTAGATATACAGATAGCCGGCAGGATCATAGAGCTTTTCCTCTAGGATTTCCTTGACTTCGGCGAGCCTCTCAAGCAGCAACGGATCGGGCCAACTCTTCGCGAGTTCCGCAAATGCTTCCATCAGATGCAGGTGTGTGTTTTGAGATTTCAGGCCAAATGGCGTGTGAATGTCATCTCCCCGGCTTGCGCTTTTCGCATCTGGGGCGACGAGGATGGGTTTGCCTTTTGCATCGACGCATTCGAAGTACCCGCCATTCTCCGAGTCATGGACATATCGTTCCAGCCATCCGAAGATCTTCTTTGCCTCGTAGAGCACCTCGGGGACGTCAAGATAGCGATGAACGGCGGCAAGTGCGTAGATGGCAAAGCTGGCACCGTAGGCATGACCCTCCAGCGTGCGCTCACCCAAGTTGCGATCTTTGCCATCGATCTTCCAGCGCACCGCTCCGCTATCTGGGGCAACAAAGAGTGCACTCAGATATTGAGCTCCGTGAAGTGCTGTTTGGGCGAATTCCTTCTGCCTCGGACCAGGAACGTCGGAGAGGGTCGCGGCAACCCAGGTCATGCGACTTTGGAATACGACGCCTCGCACACTGGACGGCTTCCGCTCCCATTGGCGGTCGAAGACCTGCCAGAACCCGCCTTTCGAATCGACGCAGGCGGGAAACCATGGGTTGATGAGGTCTTTCCAAAGACTCAGTTCAATTTCATCGGCAATCTGTGTAAGGGAGGCAGAGGTCATAGGTTTGGGTGATCGCGATCACTACTCCACTACGATGGTGCCATACCTGACTTGATTTCTGCTGATTATTTCTGTGGCTCAAACACCTTTGTGGAGGCACTTCGGCTCACAATTTGTCGCATCTCCTCCATCGATCCGATTTGATGCGATGCTAAGAACTGCATAGCGAGGTTTCCAAGCACGGTTGCTTCCGCTGGGCCGGCATAAACGGTGAGGCCGCTCTCGTTGGCCAGAGACTGGCAGAACGCCTGGCTTTGAGAACCTCCACCGCCAACGCGAAGACTGGTGAAGCGCCTTCCTGTGAGTTTTTCCAACTCGGTGGGCTGCTTGGCGATGGTGTACGTAAGGCTTCCCAACGCAAGTCCGGCCCACTCAAGGTCGCTCTGAGGCCGACGGCCAACCATGCCTGCGCATGTCTCTACCATGGATTCAGGGTTGTAGAAGTCGGGATGAACAAGATTGATCCGCTCATCGACATCCTGCGCTGTTGCAAGCCATTCCGGGACCGTATTTTTCAGGCCAAGCTCTTCATGGATGCGGTTGATCACGTAGAAGCCTGGAATGTTCTTCAGAAATCGCACGCGTCCGTCAACAGTGCGTTCGTTGGTGAACTGAGCCTCCTCAGCTTCCGGCGTAGCAAGTGGCTTTTCAATCACGCAACCGGCTAACGACCAAGTGCCGACGTTCAGAAACATTTGGGCATCACCAAGATCACCGAATCCGCATACGGCAGAGGCGGTGTCATGGCTGCCAACGTGAGCTATGCGAACATTCCCTTGAATGTTGCCACCAATGCGGCCAGGCAACTGAGGCTGCATGTCTGGAACGGGCCAGCCTGCGATCTCGAATGCTTCAGGACTCCAAAGGTTGTCCAGACCAAGGAACTGGGTTGTCGACGCCTGGGTCAATTCTTGATTGCGATATCCCGTCAAGAGGTAGCCGAGGAGGTCGGGAAGGATCATCCAGGAGCCGATCTTCGTTGGAAAATCTGGATCTTCGATACGCCGTGCGACCAATTGGCAAATCGTGTTGAATGGTTGGTGTTGGATACCCGTCAACGCATAAAGGCGGCTTCGATGCGGCTTGAGGCTATCGAACGCCCCTACGTTGCACGGGTCGCGGTAGCACATTGGCGCCTGGAGGAGATTTCCCTCCTTATCGAGAAATCCGTGGTCTACCCCCCAAGTGTCAATGCCGATCGTGGGATTTTCGAACTTCGCTTCCGCATAGTTTGCGGCTCGTCGAGCGAGATCGAGAAGCTCGCCAATGTTCCAGAACAGCTTTTTGCCTCGTTCTTCAGCAACGTGAGGGATCTGTTCGATGACCTCAAAGCGAATCTTTCCGTCTTCAAGCCATCCGGCCGCAAAGCGACCCGAGGTCGCCCCAAAATCAACAGCAACAGCACCGTGCATGGCCGGTGTTTTACTTCAAAAATCGGTTCAACGTGACTTTGATTTCTGCCAATCGCTCTTCGGACGACATGTTGCTGCAGTTATCGGTCGAGGATGCCTCGTTTCCATACACGCAGTTCTCAAGGTGAGTTGAGAGCATGAGGACTCCAAATTGGTCGAGAGCCGCCCTCAATGCCGAAATCTGCGTAAGGATATCGACGCAATACCGACCGTCATCCACCATTTTTTGGATTCCGGCAACCTGCCCTGCAATTCTTGCGAGCCGTTTCTTTGCGTCCTGACCAACTGAGTCGTTCATAAAGTTTTCTACAGTGTAACTCGTAATCAGTGTTCGCATCGCCACCAAGGTGTATCGGTAGAACTAGCCACTTGGCTCTAGAACGGTAAACTCTTGCCGATGTCAGAAAAAACCTTCCGCCTATACGATACGATGACGCGCCAGGTGAAGCCGCTCGAGACGATTGAGCCAGGTCACCTTCGTTTCTACTCGTGTGGACCTACGGTTTACTCCTACGCGCACATCGGCAATTTCCGCACGTTCCTGACCGCCGATCTCGTCATCCGCACAGCCAAAGCCATTGGCATGAATGTCACCTACGTCAGCAACATCACCGACGTGGGGCACTTAACCCAGGATGACGTTGCCGACGCTGGTGGAGAGGATAAGATGGCGCGCGCGCTATCGTCAAAAGAAGGCGAGCAGTTCAACAACGTTTGGGAGTTGGCGGAGTATTACGAAGATGCGTTCCTTGACGACTGGGCACGTCTCAACCTTTTGGCGCCACAGGTCCGCCCACGAGCGACCCAACACATGCGTGAGCAGATCGTTGCGGCTGAGCAGTTGATCGAACAGGGCAACGCGTATGAAACGCCCTCTGGCGTGTATTTCAACGTTGAGAGCTTCCCAACTTACGGCAAATTGAGTGGCAACACCCAAGAGAACCTGAAAAAGGGCGTTCGAGAGGTCGTGCTCGACGAAAACAAGCGCGAGCAGGCCGATTTCGCCTTGTGGAAGAAAGACGATAAGCACCTCATGCAGTGGTATTCGCCATTCGGTTGGGGTTTTCCAGGCTGGCACCTAGAGTGCTCGGTAATGGCGCGGAAGTACCTCGGCGACACGCTCGACCTTCACGCCGGAGGCGAAGACCTGATCTTCCCGCACCACGAGTGTGAGATTGCTCAGTCGGAGGCTCTGACAGGCAAACCCTTCTCAAATCACTGGATTCACACCCGCTTCTTGCAGGTGAACGGTGAGAAGATGAGCAAGAGCCTTGGGAATTTTTACACCGTACGCTTCCTGCTTGAGAAGGGTGCCGATCCTTTGGCTATTCGCTATGCGCTCATCTCAGGTGTCTACACCAAGCCCCTCAACTTTACCGACCAGAGTTTGAGCGACGCGATGGGCAACCTCGAGCGATTCAAACGAAGTGATGCTGCCGTTGCTGCTGGAATTGAGGCGGGTAGGCCCGGAGACGACCTCATCGGTGCGAATCTGGAAGAGCTTTACGATCAAGCCCTCGACTCGATGCTCAATGATCTCAACACTTCGGTGGCGCTGGCTAAAGCTCTTGAAGGTACTCGCGTGATCCTGCGTGATGCTGAGTCGATGTCGGCTGCCTCAGCCGATAGCGGCAAGAGGTATCTCGATCGAATCAACGATCTTCTTGGCATCGTGCGTCCCGAGCACGACCTCGACGCTCATCAATCACATGCGCCAGTGGTGAAGGTGGATGAAGCTCGGATTGAGCAACTCATCGCAGATCGAAACAATGCGAAGAAGGCCAAGGACTATGCCTTGGCGGATCAGATTCGAAAGGACCTTGATGCCGAAGGCATCGAGTTGCGCGATACGCCGGAAGGGACGGTTTGGGTCGTTAAGTCTGCGCTCTAGTTTCATGAGATCCGACATGTCGGATCTCTTAGAAACTGACATTCCAAGGACGCTTTTCGGACATCCTCCGAAGAGCTCCGGTTCGTTCCTACGTTTAGTTCTGATTACGATTTGGAATAGCGCTCACACCGCTTGGTGCTGTCTCCCCCCGGCGTCCCGAACCGTCGCTTAATCGTTCGTCGCCGATTGGCGTGCGCCAATCTCGCGCCGTCGCGCTCAGACAGTGGCGCACTGACTGCCAATCGGCAAGCGAACGGCGACGGTTATGGACGTCGGGGGGAGACGAGTTGAACTTTCCCTTTCCGGAACCCTGCGGGTGATCGTTTTCTCGCTGATCGCGCCAATCAGTGAATCCGCCAAGTAGCCCTGCAAGGGCGGCATATTTTGTCGGTGGGTAGCACCCGCCGACTTAGTCGGACGTCAAAAGCCCATGCCACCGCACTTTCGCGCTGACTGTCCATCAATGAGTGAACGGTGACGGTTATGGATGTTGAGGAGAGACGAATTGGACTTTCCCTATTCGGAACCCTGCAGGTGACTGTCTTTGAGCCGGTTACGCCACCCGGTGAATTTGTGCGAGAACAATTACTGCGCGATACACCGAATAAACTAGAACGCCATGCCTTCGTAGTCTCGAATGAGGCCGATGACTTTGCCGATGATTCGGGCATCTTCTTGACGCACTTCGATCGGGTCGTAGGCGGGGTTGCTTGGCATGAGGCGGACGCCCTTGGAATCGCGGTGCAATCGCTTCACGGTTGCGTCGTCTCCCAAAAGGGCGGCAACGAGGTCGCCGTGGTTTGCCGTGATCTGGGGCTTAATGACCACCAGGTCACGGGGCATGATTCCTTCGCCCGACATCGAATCGCCTTTTACTCTCAGCAAAAACGCGCTTTCGATGTTTCGAACCATTTCGCTTGGGACAGCGATCAGGTCTTCAACATGCTCCTGGGCGTGGATCGGAGTACCGGCAGCGATACTGCCGAGAAGAGGAAGCATCGCAACTCTGTTCGAAGATTGATAGGCCGGATGGACTACTTTGATCGACCGCGGCGTATTTGAGCGAATGATGAACCCTTTTCGCTCCAGTGCGTCTAGATGTACTGTGACTCCTCGAAGCGAGCCGATCGCAAATTGCGATCCGATCTCTCGAATCGAAGGTGGATATCCTTCCTTCTGGACATAATCCAGAATGTATTGGAGGATCATTTGTTGCCGTTTGGTGAGTCCTTTCGCCATGGTCGGATTCCTATGTCTACCAGTCTGGCACATAAATGCTCAGAAGGTGTAGACAAACTATACACTTTATTTTGTCTACTGTAAAGGTGGACATTAACTCAAATGAGTGAGTAGGTGCGCCTCCATGCCATACTACAAAGCTTCTTAACAGCCTCAGGGTGGCCAAGTCGTGTCGATAAATAAGTTTCAAGAAAAAGTCTTTAGGACAGGATGCGGTAGCGCAGTCCTGTACGTTTGCGCTGCAGTGTTCTTCGGTGGCATGTTCTACATGGGTTGCGGTCTTGGTGGCGGCACCAATCGCCAGGGTGGCGGAGACAACCGCGTTGTTGCATTCCAAGTTGGTGATACGCCTGTTTACTATGAAGATTTCAACCGCATAGTCGACCGTCAGCGGGACCAGCAGAAGATGCAGTCAGGTCGGATGGCGTCTCCTGATGCCCTGTCGCCGAACGATGAGGCAACTGTCCTTGGTAGGGTTCTCTCGCAATACATAACTTCATTTGGCAACATCGCTTTGGCCAAGAAGGTGGGCGTTAAGTTTACGGATGCGCAGATCACGCAGACGCTTGAGAAAGAAGAGCTCGAAGCGCAGATCATGCAGAAGCGGACTGAGTTTGTTAGCCAGAAAAAGCTGAAGGCTGATGCAACTGCTGCAGAGTTTGACGCAGCCCTGAAAAAGGAAAAATTCCCTACTGTCGCGGAAATCAAGAAGACGTTCCAGAAGAATTTGACCACGCAGCTCAAGGATGAGAAGACCCGTCCTGGTTTGGAGGAGCAGGTGGCTCGGTCGCTTTATATAGCCGCCGTTCAGGCTTCAATCAATCCTTCGGATGATGAACTCAAGGCGACATACGACGCCTATGAATTCAAGAGAATTCTGTTTGGTGACCAAAAAGGCGCAGTGGATGGCCAGATCAAGAAAGCTCAAGCAGACCTGAAGTCAGGAACGACTTTTGAGCAAGCGATTGATCGGTATTCCTCCGAACCTGCGATCAAAGGTAAGAAGCTGAGCGACACGACCACTGACGTCCGTGGCGCAGAATTCGATATGTTTCCGGACTACCGACCGCTTAAATCGCTCAAACCTGGACAGGTAAGTGATGTTATTCAGTCGCCTCAAGGCAAGGCTATTTACAAGCTGATTGGGGTCAAGAACAATGCCCCGGCCGATTTGAAGACGAATAAGAAGAAGTACGTCGATTCGTACGCGATGCAAAAGGCTCAGACTCAGTATCAGGAGCAGATCAAGGCGTTCCAAAAATCCGGCTCCGTTGTTTGGAAGATCCAAGGCCTAAAGGCGATCTACGATTGGGTCTCAATTCAACAAGATTTCATGGCACCTCCCGCCGAGCAGCAAACCAAGATGGCAGCGGTAGTCGATGAAGCCAGAAAGGCGATGACGGCTAGCGCGACGGATCAACGGCCCGCCGCGTTGGCTTGGTACGCCGCATTCGATTTCCTTTACTCGCAACCTGGATCCGATAAGGTTAAGTTGCGCGGTGAGCGAATTGAGGTCTTGAAGGCCGTCACAAGCATTCAGCCATTCTTTGCTCAAAAATTGGAGTTAGTCGACCTGCTCTTCGACTCGAAAGCGAACGATGAAGCTGTGGCAGCGCTCAAAGATGCCGCATCGTCAAACTTCAACTTTGAAGTTGATGGTGAACGGGATTATCGAGACATCCAAGGCAAGATCATCAAGCTGAAAACTGCGGGTGTTCTCAAGCCGGCCGACGAGGCTCAGTTGGTGAAGATCCAACAGGACTGGATTAAGCAGAAGGAAGAAGTCGATAAGCAGAAGGCGGAGATGAAGAAGGAGCAGGAGGCAGGCAAGAAGGAAGCCGAGGCCAATGCTGCGAAACAGAAGGCAGAAACGGATAAGCAGAAGGCTGAAGCTGAGAAAGCAGCCAAGGCTGCCGGTGGCACCAAGCCCGGGACAACAGCACCTGCTACCACTCCAGCCGCGGCGCCGAAGGGAGCTACGACCCCTCCTGCAAAGCCAACAACACCTGTCGCACCGCCCGCCGCTGCGAAGAAATAAATGATTGAAGAGACGGGACGCGGAAAGCTCACGCTAATTGCGACCCCGATCGGAAATCTGTCCGACCTGTCGCCCCGAGCCGTTGAATCGCTCGGGGCGGCGGAGTTTTGGATCGTCGAGGATTCGCGAATCAGCGGCAAACTTGCAAGTCACCTTGGACTAAAGAAGCCGATGCGGGTGCTCAACGATCACACCTCACATTCGCAAGTTGAAAAATACCTAGAGGAGTTGAAGAAGGGAGCGCATGCTGCCTTGCTTACTGACGGTGGCGCGCCTGCAATCAGTGACCCTGGTGCGATCCTAACCGACCTCTGCCACGAGGCAGGTGTTCAACTTGAAGGGATCCCTGGGCCGAGTGCAGTTGTCACCGCGCTAATGCTGTCTGGCTTCTTTGCCCAGCGTTTTGCTTTTCTAGGCTTTCTTGGCCGAAAGCCGGGGTCCATTCGCGGCGAATTAGGAGCGTTTTCCGACTCTCCGCTAACCCTAGTGTTGTTTGAGTCGCCTCATCGCATTGAGGTGCTTCTAAAGGCCGCCCACGAGGCGCTAGGCACAAGAAGGTACGCGATCTGTCGTGAGCTGACAAAGATGCACGAACAGGTCTACCGAGGCGTACTCCCCAACATCCCCACCGAATCCGAAGTCCCCCGAAAAGGTGAGATCACTCTCGTGATCGAAGGGCGTCGAAAAGGGAACGCGGTCTAGGACAGATGAAGTCGATGGGCCACTCCCACCGACAAGATGGGGCGTCCTTTCAGGACTCTGGGCTTTCATCGTCGCCGATACCAGGCCTCTGGCCCTCGCTATTATTGATCGCACCGTTGGGTCTCTCGGGTTGGTTCACAGAAGCCCGTCATAACCAATAAGTCAGTCTCCCGCAGGGTCCGGAAAAGGAGAGACAGCAGCCAGATGTGTGAGCGCCCTACTCAGATTCCGAAGAGAACACCTCTTTCGGAAGAAGCAAGAGCTTTGGGCAGAAGGAAGATTGAACGAAGCGCAAGCTGGCTAAAAAACGAGTAGAGAGACCCGGAAAACTCGGGTCTCTCTACTTATTGGTGCGCTCATCTGGATCGAACCGTAGACGTCAGAACGACCGCAAAAGCCTAGAGGCTTCTGCCGACTCCGACAATATGATCGGCGAGATCACCGACGCCTGGTGAGAAACGGAACGTGTACGACCGTGCGAGGCCCTTCGGCGCGGTTGGGAGTACATCGAGATCGGCATCCGTCTCCATCGTTACCGCGAGTGACAACACGTCATCCAACTCGATATCGTCCACGAGCGACCCGAGGTTGCACCCAGCCGGGACCGGGCGGTTGGAGAACAGCACTTCGCCGTCTGCGTTGAGGAGGATGATCCAATCGGAGACGTTGGCGAGGATGGAATCTGCCACAGAGACACTTACGGACTTGGGTGCGACGATTGTGTCGACACTGTCGGGCAGAGTCGAGGTGCGTGCCACATGCTCGATCATGTGGTCGGCAACCAGCTTCAAGCACTCGTTAACGTACTGAAGGTTTTCGACGGCGGCTTTCGATCGGTCGCTGGCATATTTTGCAACGACTTCCGTGCGGCTGGCCGCCTGGTACTTGGCAAGGATTCGCCGCCAGTAGGTGCCTACGGTATCGGGACTAATTCCGAGCTTAATTGCGATTTCTTTGTCGGTCAAACCCTTTGCAGCTAGAACAAGTACCTGCTCCTCGCGCTTGGGAGCCTCACCAATGGTAGTGGATTCAGACATCGTAGATAGAGTATCCGCGATGCGGGTCAAAAAACATACACCTGCATCGGCAGGAATTCATTGGGAATACAGAAATTTGCCTAACATGGCTCTGATTTCTTGGCTAGATAACGCTGAATCTCGTGGGGAGGCACAATCACGACATTCGGCTCCGATAATCGTACGAACTCTTCGAACGAAACTTCGTTCAGTTCGCCGGTCTCCCGGAACTCGTCGTACATCACACGAAGCACCTGAACTTCGGTCGGTTGAGTTCGATGTGCATCAACCCAAACGCCTGGCATGGATTCAGAACTTTTATACGAAACTGCAGAAATGTAGGCCTCGCAGCGCTCATCGCAATCCACTTCTTGCAGATCACCAAGCTTCCAAACCCCATCGTGAGGCTCTAGGTCTGCTTCCATAAGCCGAACTTTCGTCTGGGCGATGGTGAGATCTGTGTGGCTGGCAACGAGGACGTCATTGTGTCCATCGGTAGCAGTCACCAGCGTGCCGCTGCCGTGAGCACTGACAAACACATCTTTCGTCGTAAGCATCCGTAAGACGGTTTTGGAGAATTGCTCAAACGGTACGTGGAGTGTCATCAGGTTCAGAAAACTTTAGCACGAGTTTTTGGGTGCGGTTGGGTTCCGGTGAACTTTCATCACAAAACCCCTCCTCTTTGGGTTAGGTTTCCAACCACAAGGATGGAACGTGTTTTGGGGTCGATCCGTTCGATAAAATTGTTGCGCGATAGTGAGGCGAGCCTCTGCCTAGAACCTCAGATCACCAAACCAGACCCTGGATGAGCTAAAATCCCAACTCAACTCTAGGGAGACATAGATGTCTGAGACGATCCAAACGCTGCTTCAAGAATCACGAACTTTTCCGCCCACTCCAGAATTTGTCGCTCAGGCGAATGCCAACGATCCAAAGATTTATCAAGATGCCGCCGCTGACCCCGAGGGGTTCTGGGAAGGCTGGGCTAAGCAGCTCGATTGGTTTGAGCCGTGGCACACCGTCTGCGATTTCCAACCTCCCTATGCACAGTGGTTCGTGGGTGGAAAGATCAATGCCGCTTACAACTGCGTAGACCGCCACGCCCTTGGTGACCGAAAAGACAAGATTGCGATCATTGGCGAAGGCGAGCCTGGCGATACACGTTTCATCACCTATGGTGAGTTGAAAGATCAAGTCTCTCAGTTGGCCAATGCCCTTAAGGCGCTTGGTGTTGGTAAAGGTGATCGGGTCAGCGTCTACATGCCGATGATTCCTGAACTTGCCGTGACCATGCTTGCCTGCGCTCGGATCGGCGCTGCCCACAGCGTTGTCTTCGGCGGTTTCAGCGCCGATTCTCTTGCTGAGCGAACGAATGATGCGAAGTGCAAGGTTATTGTTACCGCAGACGGTGGATGGCGACGCGGAAATATCGTGCCACTCAAGAACACCGTGGACGAAACGATGGATCTGGGATGCCCTACCGTGACCAATGTTCTTGTGCTCAAGCGAGTTGGTACACCTGGCGAAGTAACGAACGGAGTTGTCACCCCTGAATACAGCCAAGGTAGTTGGGTGGAAGGAAGAGATATTTGGTGGCACGATCTCGTACCTCAGCAATCGACCGACTGTCCTTGCGAGCCGATGGACAGCGAAGACCTGCTTTTTGTCCTGTACACGAGCGGATCGACCGGACACCCGAAAGGTATCGTCCACACGACGGGCGGTTATCTCACCGGCACCTATGCGACTTCCAAGCTGGTTTTTGATCTTAAGGAAGACGACGTCCACTTCTGTACCGCTGACTGCGGCTGGGTGACTGGGCATAGCTATATCGTCTACGGTCCGATGGCCAACGGTGCTACCGTGCTGATGTTCGAAGGTGCGCCCGATACGCCCGATAAAGACCGCTTCTGGCGCATCATCGAGAAGCACAAGGCGACGATCCTGTATACAGCGCCGACCGCCATTCGTGCCTTCATGAAGTGGGGCGACGAGTATCCAAACCGTTGCGACCTCAGTTCGCTCCGCCTTCTTGGAAGTGTCGGCGAGCCGATCAACCCCGAGGCTTGGATTTGGTATCAACAGACGATCGGAAAGGGAAATTGCCCCGTCGTCGATACGTGGTGGCAAACCGAAACGGGCGCCATCATGATTTCGCCCCTGCCTGGAATCACTCCAACCAAGCCCGGATCAGCGACTCAGCCTTTCCCAGGCATCAGCGTGAGCGTATACAACGAAAAAGGCGAAGGCAAAGAGGTCACAGGTCCCGGAATCATCGACAGTGCAGCCGGTGGGTTCTTGGTGCTTACCAAGCCTTGGCCGAGCATGACTCGCGGCATTTTTAACGATCCTGCGCGCTTCCAGAAGACGTATTGGTCGAAGTTCGACAACGCCTACTTCGCTGGTGACGGCGTGAAGTTGGACGAGGAAGGTTATTTGTGGCTGCTTGGCCGTGTGGACGACATCATGCTCGTCGCCGGTCATAACATCAGTACGATGGAAGTCGAGAGCGCCTTGGTCGATCACCCTTCGGTGGCCGAAGCCGCCGTTATCGGCAAGACGCACGACATCAAGGGCCAAGCCATTGCCGCATTCGTTATTCTCCGCGGTGGGCATCAGAACCACGACGGGCTCGTGGATGAACTCAAGAAGCATGTCGCCCACAAGATCGGTGCCCTCGCTCGGCCCGACGACATCTTCATCTCCGCCGAGTTGCCCAAGACGAGAAGCGGCAAAATCATGCGCCGCCTCCTAAGAGACGTCGCCGAAGGCCGAGCCCTGGGAGACACGACAACCCTAGCCGACCCGAACGTCGTTCACCTGCTAAGAGATAAATACGAAGCCAGCGAAGGCTGATCGATCTGCGATAGGCTCCTTACGCCCACTCACGAGGATGCCTCCAGCCGAAGCGAAAGCGGAGCCTGGAGGCTGCTAGGGAGAGATTCGCTCAATTACCACGGTTAGTGGATTTTCACCAAGTCTCAACCCCGAGCGGTGTATCAGACAACGGCTCTGAACCTCCGAGACTGACATGTTGAGCGCTTCAAGATCGTCTCGCTTAGGAATCTTAACTCGGAATCAAGGTCAGTGGGCGATGCCCACCGACATGATGGGTCGCGCTTACAGCGCTCTGGTTTTGTTGGCTGCCAGATTTCCAGGGTTTCACCCTTCGCTATAATGGGGCGCACCCTTGGTGCTCTCGGACGAATACGCAGGTTGGGGTAATCACCCACACAGCAATCAGCCGCAGGATCCGGAAAAGTCCTCCAGGGTTTCACCCTTCGCTATAATGGGGCGCACCCTTGGTGCTCTCGGACGAATACGCAGGTTGGGGTAATCACCCAGACAGCAATCAGCCGCAGGATCCGGAAAAGTCCTCCAGGGTTTCAACCTTCGCTATAATGGGGCGCACCCTTGGTGCTCTCGGACGAGTATGCAGGTTGGGGTAATCACCCACACAGCAATCAGCCGCAGGGTTCCGGAAAAGTCCTCCAGGGTTTCACTTCGCTATTATTGGTCGCCCCGTTGGGGCTCTCGGACGATTTCCCAGCCAGTTGAAACCCCCTTTGTTGCGATCACCAGCAGGGTTCCGGAAAAGGAAAGTCCAACTCGTCTCTCCTCGAGGTCCATAACCGTCGCCGTTCGCTTATCGCTGGGCATTCAGCACGATACTGTCTGAGCGCGAAGGCGCGAGTTGATCGTGCGCCCAGCGATGACGAACGAAAAAGCGACGGTTCGGGACCTCGGGGAGAGACAGCACCCAGCGGTGTGAGCGTCCAACCCCGCTGACAACCAGAATAAAAGAAGGAACAAGCAGCGAGCCGATCGCAGGTTAGACTTGGAGGGAGTTGAACCCTCTCAATCTCACCGGTTCCGCCGAACGATGGCCAACCCCTAGGCACCAACGTTCCGCGCCAACTAGCTCGAATCGCCTACGACGCTTGCGAATCGGCGACTTTCTGCACCGCGGTGCCAGCCTTAACAAGGGCTTCGCCGACAGCCTTCACGGCAGGTTTGCACTTCTTGATGACGACAGGGGCGAACGCGATGGCGACGAGGAGGAGGCCGGCACCGCCGGTTGGGGAGTTCATTCGGTTGTACATCTTATATCCCGTTACTCAGCTTCGGGGCTGGAGGTTTCAGGGATTGGGACGTGGGCCTTCTTTGCTGGGTCGGAGGCTGTGAACCACGTATAAATCAAAAGAATTGTGGCGACGGTGATACACGAATCAGCCACGTTGAACACGGGGAAATTGATTAGCCGGAACCAGAACATGTCGGTGACCTGCTCGCGGAAGATTCGGTCAATCAGGTTGCCTAGCGCACCCGACGCAAGCAATGCCAGAGCGATGTGGGTGTGCAGGGCTTCTTTCGGGTGTTTGAAGCTGTACCAGCAGGTGATGCCAGCAATCGCTATCGCAATCGGCGAAAGCAATTTGCCCTTGCCCTGAAGGAAGCCAAACGCGATGCCCTTGTTGTACTGAAGGGTCATCTCAAACACGCCAGGGAAGGGCAGTCCGTGAATCGAACCTCCCCGCGGGATCGCGTTCATTACCCAAAGCTTAACAGCCTGATCCAGTAGCAGCAACGAGACCGCGAGGACCAGAAACATTACCGGTCGCTTCAAAGGCCGACCGCCGCTCGGTCTCGCTTCGTGAGAGGAATTTCGCCAACCATTTCAACATCTGGGCGACGTAATCGAGATCTCTCGCATTTCAGGTACGGGCTCTTGCGGAATTCCACCGCTTGCTCACCCTCCTTCAACTCCACCCCACTCATCTTGAACAGAATCGCCAACTCTTCGGTTCCGAACGTCTGCAAGACGCGAAGCGTTACACCCGTTTCGAAGATCGTGACGATCGCATCTTGGGTGTCCTTGATGCCATCGGTGCCCTTCCACTGCTCGAATGCGGCAAAGACGTCCTCGCGAACGGTCCAGATCGTCGAATAGCGATTGAGAAGCTCGCTGCCTTCGATATCCTCGAGACGCTCAGGAGAGACGACATCGAAGGTTTGGATATGCACGGAGTCGGTATTGCCCATCTTCGTCCACGTCTCCTCAGCCGTGTGCACCAAGATGGGTGCCACTAGCTTGACGAGCGCCGTCAAAGCGTATTGGCATGCAAGTTGGCCTGATTTTCTCAGATCGGAACTTGGCAACTCGCAGTACATGCGGTCCTTGATCGAATCGAGATACTGCTTGGAGAGTTCCTTGGCGCAGAAGTTGTGAATCGCGGTGATGACGCCACCAAAATCGTACCGGTTGTAGGCTTCCAGGCAGTTCGCACTTAGCAAGTCCACCTGTTCGACAATCCATTCATCGAGCGGCAACAGCGGGACCGTCTCACCTGGATTCATTCCAGCGAGGTTGCTCAACAAGAATCGCAGCGTGTTGCGGATCGTTCGATAGTTATCGCCGACCTGTTTCAGCAGGTTGTCAGAAATGCGAACGTCATTTGCATAGTCCACACTGGCGGTCCAGATTCTGATGATATCGGCGCCGTACTTGTCGGAGGCTTCAACCGGGTCAACCGAATTGCCGAGCCTCTTCGAGAGCTTCATACCCTTCTCATCCATGACCCAGCCGTGAGTCACAACCGCTTTGAAAGGTGCTTGGCTTCGAGTCGCAGTACCGATGACCAATGAGGAGTTGAACCAGCCGCGATGCTGGTCGGAACCCTCAAGGTAAAGGTCAGCGGGCCAGTTCTCTTTCCACTCCGGTTCAACATGGCCTTCGAGCACACAAAGGGAAGTGGAACCGCTGTCGAACCAAACGTCGAGAACGTCGGTTTCCTTTACAAACTCGGTCTCACCGGTGTCGGGATGTACGTAGCCCGCTGGAAGGATGTCTTTTGCATCCTTCTCGAACCAGGCGTCAGAGCCTTCGCTTTCAACCAGTTTTGCCACAGCTTCAATGGCAAGTGGATCAAATACCGGCGTCCGGGTTTCAGCTCCGTAGAAGATCGGGATGCCGACGCCCCACGGTCGTTGACGGGAGATGCACCAGTCGGGGCGGCCGCTGATCATGGCCTCGATACGATTCTGGCCCTGAGGTGGATACCACTTCACGGTTGGGATTTCGTCCATGATCCGATCTCGCAGTTTCTCGTGGTCGATTGCCACGAACCACTGCTCGGTGGCTCGGAAGATCACGGGCCGCTCGTCTCGCTCGGAGTACGGATAGGAGTGAGAGTAGTCACTCACCTTGAGCAGCGCTCCAACTTCTTCTAAGCGGTTGACCACGACCGTGTCGCAGTCCTTATAGTTGACGCCTTCAAACTCACCCGCTTCCGAAGTGAGGATTCCCTTTTCGTTTACGGTGTTCGGCACGGGCAGGCCATATTTCTGACCGGTGAAAAAGTCGTCTCGCCCATGGGAAGGCGCGGTGTGAACGACGCCCGTTCCGTCCTCGGTGGTCACGTACTCTGCCATGACTGCGATCGATGGGCGGTCGAAGATTGGGTGCTTGAATTGGACGTGCTCTAGGTTGATCCCATCCAGCTTCTCCACGACCGTGTAGTCCGACCAGGATAGCGCCTCAGCGATCTTGGTGACGAGAGCATCCAGAACCAGGTAATGGTCGCTACCCACTTTAACGACGGCGTACTCAAAGGTTGGATGGAATGCGACCGCCAAGTTCGCTGGAATCGTCCAAGGGGTTGTCGTCCAGATGATCGTGTAAAGGTTTGAGAACTTCTCGAACAGTCTGTTTGGATCCTGTAGCAGTGGGAAGCGCACGTAGATCGCTTTCGAGACATGGTCTTTGTATACGATCTCGGTATCAGCTAGCGCCGTTCGCTGGGTAGGGCTCCACATCGTGGGGCGTAGGCCCTTGTAAACGAACCCGCCTATGACCATTCGGTTGAATACGCGAATGATCTCGGCTTCAAACCGGAAGTTCATCGTGGCGTAAGGCTTTTCCCAGAGGCCGAAGACGCCCAAGCGCTGGAACTGCTTCGATTGCACATCGAGATAAACCGCAGCGTGCTCGCGGCAAGCTTTGCGTAGTTCAACAACAGTGGGGGAGATCTTCTTTTCGGAGAATTTCTTCATGACCGCTTGCTCGATCGGCAAGCCATGGTTGTCAAATCCAGGAACGTAAGGGGCACGGAAGCCCATCATCGTTCGTGACTTGACAACGAAGTCTTTCAGGATCTTATTGAGCGCGGTCCCGATATGGATCGGCGAATTGGTGTAAGGTGGGCCGTCGTGCAAAACGAAGGTCGGGGCGTCTTTTCGCGACTCTTGGATCACGTGATAAATCTGATCTGCATCCCATTTGGCTTGAATGCTTGGCTCAAGCTTGGGAAGGTCAGCCTTCATCGGAATCGTGAAGTCTGGATCAGGCAGATTGAGTGTGTTCCTAAGGTCCATGGGAACCTGGCAGTTTACCGTGCGCGGGACTCTATACCCACGGGACACCACCTTTGAGGCTTCTTTTGTGCGTGTCTCAGCGCTATTTTAAGGGACAAGTTGATCATTGAAAAACTTGTGCTTGACTTTGCTGAACGCATTCAGTAGAATCCATCAACCATTGAACAGGCTGCATTGAGTGCATCCGTTCAAGTACGGCAATGATGCTGAACTCCACGACCTCACACACGCCCGTTCTAGGCGGAAGACGCTTGACCTTCTCAGTTCAACGAGAGTCAATCGTAGTCTTTTTGGTTGATGGCTGTTCCTGTCCCGTCAGATCAAGCATGAAAAGCACAATTTTCGGCCATAGATTTGCCGAAATGAGTCGTACAATGCATGCAGAAGGCGTTCAGCAATGAGTCAACGTAAGACTTTGAATGACGTAGCCAAAAGAGCAGGCGTTGGGAAAGTAACCGTTAGCTACGTGCTGAATGGTCGTGCCGAAGAAGCCCGTATCAGTGCCCAAACCTCAGAACGCATCCTAGCTGCCGCCCGAGATTTGGATTACCGACCGAATGCGTTGGCTCGCATGCTTCTCACAAAGCGGACAGATACGATCGCGGTCGTTTTCCAATATGCAGACTTCTTCCGCTCGGCATCGTCGTTCATCGCCGAAGTCATGCGCGGAGTTTGCGACGGATGTGTTGAGGCCGGCGTGGATTTGATGCTTCACACAAAGAGTGCTCTTGACCTGACGGCTGAAGCGGATGCGCTTACCGATGGTCGGGTTGATGGAGCGCTTGTACTGCGCGACGAAAATGACGAGATGGTCGAGTTGTTGCTCTCTCGCAAGTTTCCGATGGTCCTTTTCTTTAGCCGGTCCGAAGACGCCTCGGTACCCTTTGTCGACCTCGATAACTTCATGGGCGGAAAGCTTGCCACCAATCACCTTATCGAATTGGGCCATCAGCGAATTGCGATGCTGAAGGGCGCGATGCGGTCGGTATCTTCGAATGATCGCCACAGCGGATATCGAAGCGCCCTTGAGGCGGCTGGAATCGAATACAACCCCGCTTACGTTCAGCAGGCTTTTCCCGATTCCAAAGTAAACGATTTCTTGACAATGATGAAGCGAACAGATCGGCCTACCGCCGTGTTTGTGTGGTCTGACGACGACGCCTTCACCTGCATCAAGCACCTGGCAAGCATCGGCCTCCAGGTTCCCGACGATGTTTCGGTCGTCGGCTTCGATAGTTCTCAAGCGTGTGAGCGAGGAACGCCCGCTCTCACCAGCGTCCGCCAACCAATCGATGAGATGGCGCGACGCGCTACTCAGCTTTTGGTTGAAGTCGTGAAAGGCGAACCCTTTTCCGGCCCCCACCAAATTGTCTTCCCGCCTCGTCTCGACATTCGAGGTTCGACCTCGCCGTTTCTGGGTTCCACCTAAAAATGGATTCCATTTTCTCTATCTATTGCACTCCTTCACAAAGAGGTGATTCTATGAATCGATCAATCAAAAAAGCCTTCACATTAATTGAACTTCTAGTCGTTATCGCGATCATCGCGATTCTCGCCGCCATCCTTTTCCCAGTTTTCGCTCAGGCGAAGGCTGCTGCAAAGGTGACCGTTGCTCTGTCCCAAATGAAGCAGTTGGGCACCGCGATGTTCATGTACTCCAGCGACAGTGACGATGTTAACTCGCCTCCATATCCTTTGAACGACAATGCGCACACGTGGCGCACTGCGCTCGATCCATATGTGAAATCCGGTCAGGTCAGCGTTGACCCGGTTAACCCAGCGTCCAAGTTCCTTGACGTAGCATCCGATCCATTGGCAGCTGCTGCAGGTGGTTACACCCTTGATCCAACCGTTACTCCGCATACACGTGGTTACGTTCGAATCAACCAGTTCTTCCTTAAGAACGAGTGGGGTAACCCAGGTATTCCAAACAGCCTTTACGCTCAGCCAGCCTCTCAGGGCTTGGTCATTGAGGGTAAGGCCATCTATCCAGACTGGTGCCCATGCAACAGCTGGGACGGTGGCGGTAGCAACAGTGGCGTCTATCAAACACCATTCACATGGGGCGAGCCAGGCGGCACTACCAAGGGCCTGAACTACGTTCTCGGCGGTGGTAAGTGGGGCGATAAGGCTACGATTTCGCTCTTCGGCGACAGCCACGTAAAGCGACAGGTTTGGGCAGTTGCCTGCTCACTCAGCGATCCTAATGCCTATACGACATTTGGATATCGCCGTGCAGATCTTGGTCCAGACACTGGCCCAAGCGATCAGAACTGGATTGACTCCACTTGTACCAACTTGGCACAAGGTGCAGTCAACGGCGCATACACCGCCGTCGCCATTCCTAAGGATCTCCGCTAAGATTCAAAGGTTGAGTTGACCCCGGTTTCGACCGGGGTCAACTCGCTGGTTTTGGGGATTGTCAAAGAAAATGCAAATAAGCAAGTTAGGACTCATCCTGGTTGCCGTCGTTGGAGTGGGATCCATCGTGGGATGCAATTCAGGTCCGCCTGCAGTCGAAAAGGCTTCCAAAGAAGAAGTAGACAAGATTGTCGGCTTGCGGAAAATATTCGACTCGGTTCATGGTGATTATTCACAGCTCTCGCCTGACCAGAAGAAGCAATTCCTGGATTACTGTAAGGGCGATCAAACGAAAGTAGATCACATGTGGGCCTTTATGGTGAATCCACGTGGAGGCGGTCTTCCTGCGGGAGGCAACAACGGTCGCTTCTAAACGGGGCCAGGTGGACAGGTGTTACCACCAGGTGGCGGTCAATAAGTGAAATTTGACGTAGCAATCGCTGGAGGCGGACCTGCTGGTGCCACCCTCGGTTGCTTGCTTAAGAAATACGACCCGACCTTAAGTGTGGTCATTCTTGAGCGAGAACGCTTTCCCCGCGATCATGTCGGGGAAAGCCAACTCCCTGCGGTATGCGAAATTCTCGACGAGATGGGCGCATGGGACAAGGTTGAAGCTGCCGACTTTCCGATCAAGATCGGTGCGACCTACCGCTGGGGCATTACCGACGACCTCTGGGACTTCAATTTTCTGCTCGGTGCTCAATTTGTTGACGAGCAGCGCCCTGGGAAATTTGAAGGGCAGCGCAAAGCAACCGCTTTTCAAGTCGACCGAAGTATTTACGACAAGATCCTTCTTGACCATGCCACCGAAATGGGATGCAAGGTCTACGAAGAGGTAAGTGTTTCCGAAGTTTCCGTCTCGGGCGATCGCATCACCGGATTCAAGGTCAGCCCAGAAGTTGATGGCGCTTTGGCGGATTGGGGAGATGACCGATCGGTTGATGCCGATTATTTTTGCGATTGCACGGGTGGAACGCTCTTCCGACGCGTGTTCGGAATTGACATGACGTGCCCTACGTCTCTCCGTAACGTCGCAGTATGGGATTACTGGCAAAACGCCGAATGGGCAGTAAACATTGGCGTCGGTGGAACTCGAATTCAGGTTATGAGCCTCGGGTGGGGTTGGCTGTGGTTTATTCCTGTCGGCAAGACTCGAACCTCTATCGGTTTGGTGACACCAACCGAGTACCTCAAGCAGAGTGGCAAGAAGCTCGAAGAGTTGTATGAGATCGCGGTCAAGGCTGAACCCCTAATCGCCAAGTTGACGGCCAACGCCCAACGCGAAGATAGGGTGACGACGACGCGCGACTGGAGCTTCTACTCAGATCGATTTTCGGGAGAGAACTGGTTTTTAGCTGGGGATTCGGCGGGTTTCGCCGACCCCATCCTTTCCGCCGGTCTCACCCTGGCCCAATCCGGTGCCCGCCGAGCCGCCTTTACGATTCTCGAACTGCGCAAGGGAGAGAAGAATCCGGAGTGGCTCCATCGCGAGTACGACAACACTTACCGATTCCAAGTTGGCCACCACATACGGTTTGCCGATTACTGGTATTCCGCGAATGCCGTGTTTACTGACCTTCGAGAAAACTGCTCAAAGATCGCAGCGGATGCCGGTCTGAATCTCGATCCACACGAAGCATTTCGCTGGTTGAGTACCGGAGGATTTGCTCGCGACGTTACGCCGGGGGTTGCCCGAGCTGCGACGTGGAATCTGGGCAGCGTTAAGCACACGATTGACCGATTCTCTGATGGTGGATCGAGCTGGGGCATTACTGCCAATAACGTTTTCCATTTGAACTTCACAGAAGCCGAGAAGGAATACGTCTCGTTCTACGATCAGGGCATGGTAACTCCGATCCGAGCCTTAGTTCGAGGCAAGGTTCAACTGCCGCTGATGGGCCTATTCGAGATGCTCGTCGAAGTACTTGGCCGCTATCACAACATGCGCGAGATCGCCGATGTCGTGTGGAGCATCTGCCAGAAGGGAGTCTTCGGAGATGATCCAACCGCAGCCTTTGCAAGCTCGATCGAAGCGCTGGAGGCGATGGTTACCGACGGATGGGTAACCGCATCCCGCAACGAATCCCAACCCTTCCTCAGCGTCCAGTACGCCGAAGAAGGCTACAAAATGGAGTTCGTCGAAGCGAAATCGTGAGGTAAGTAGCACATTCAGTGCATTAGGATTTGGACTGGTGACGTCCGACGAAGTCGGCGGGTGCTACCCACCGACAAGATGGATCACCCTTTCAGGGTTCCGGATTTGGTTGGCGGCCAACCGTACCAAGGCTGCGCACATCGCTATTGTTGGTGCTCTCGGACATCCTCATCTGCCGCAATAACCACCTAGGCTGCGATGGCCCGCAGGGTCTGGAAGAGGACAGCACCAAGCGGTGTGAGCGCCCTGACCAGCCTACAAACAGAACAAGGCGAAGGAACGAGCCGCAAACCTTCGCCGCACAGATTCGTGCGAGATTGAGGGCCAAACTCAGCAAGTAGTTCTTTTTCGGCAGACTAATGCCGAAAAAAACTACTTGAGGAGCCGCGCTACGCGGACCATCCATGCAGCGCTTCCCGTGTACCATGTCCACCCCGCTCGGCCTGCATAGGGCGAGTCAGGTCCGTCGACGTTCCCTGGCATGACGTACGGTTCTGCCGCGTAAAGCTCTGCATCGTCTTCCGATCGAAGTGCGGGCAGCATGCCTCTAAAGATCGCCAGCGCGGTGTCGTTATCACCCATCATCGCGAATGCTTTGATCGCCCAAGTCGAGGCGTGGCTGTAAACGCCACCATTCTCTCGAAGTCCAGGTGCGTACCGAGTGATGTATCCAATATATGGATCGACCTTGCTATAGGCTGGTTGGAGTAGTAACGCGCCGTAAGGAGTCACCAGGTGCTTTCGAACTGATTCCATGGCTTTCGCCATGCGATCAGGCGGGGCGATGCCAGAGATGACGGCCCAGGTCTGAGGATTGAGGAAGATCTTTCCTTCCTCACAAGTGTGGCTGCCGAAAGGATTCCCGTCGTCGCGCGTCCCACCGAGATACCATTCACCGTCCCAAGCATGCTCATTGACTGCCACTTTCAAAGACTCTGCGGCAGTGGCGAACTTGGAAACGAGTGCATCGTTGCCAAGATGCTTGAGGATCGGTTGCCATCGCGTCAGGATGTCAAACAGGAACATGGCGAGCCAAACGGATTCGCCTCGTCCGTCGATGCCGGCGTGGCTAAGCCCGTCGTTCCAGTCACCTGCCTCGATGAGGGGGAGACCACGAGGTGAAATGCGTGAGAGTGCGTGATCAATGCCGCGCAAGCAGTGGGCCCACAGACTTCCACGCTCACCCGGTTGTTCGGTTTCACGACTTAGGAACGAATATTCTGAGTTCAACGCGTCCGTGTCGCCTGTCGCCTCAACATAGGCCAGGACGCCAAATGCTAGCCAAAGGCACGTATCGCTATGGTGGCTCCGCACAAAGATATCGGTGCCAGGATGCCACCAGTGGCGTACGCAACCATCTTCGTACATCGCTTCGGCGTGTCTGCCTAGCTGCAGCAACGTGTGAGCTGGGTTCCAATCGAGCAACATGAGGCTGTCTTGCAGCTGATCACGGAATCCATATGCGCCGCCTTGCTGATAATAGGCACACTTGGCAAACAATCTTCCTGCGATGGCTTGGTACGGTAGCCACGTGTTGCACATTAGGTCGATGGCAGGGTCGCCAGTCGCCACATTTGCGCCGCTGCAGCGCTTCTTCCATGCGGCCAGCGATTCAGCGAGAGCAGCACGAGCACTCGTCTCGTCATATTGGTTGGCAAGGTTGATTGCTTCTTGCTCGGATGGGGCGCTACCGATGGTGATCACAATGCACTTCGTCTCGCCTGGAGCGAGTGTCAGAGAGGTGAGGCCGCCAGCAATTGGGTCATCCCAGCGTGGAGTTTGTGATTCGGTGACCTCATCGAAGAACGCTCTCGGTTCCGCTTGAGTACCGTTACGACCGAGCCACTCTTGCTTGTCGGTGATCCATCGGACGTCATCGACACCTGACCATGAGATTACGGCTCTCTCCGGTTCTGCAACCTTGTTCCGACGTCCCTCAACAAGTCCGGGGTGCTTCCATGCGATCAGGGCGTTCCCATTCTTTCGCGACTCCATGAACAGGCGATGGAACTCCCGATGCCAATCACCGATGCCACCAAGGTGCCACTCTAGATAGCTGCCCAGGTTTAAGTTGCGTGCGTCGTCAGACAAGTTTTCAATTTCGATGATCCAAACTTCGGCGGTGCCTTCTTCGGGGACAAAGACGGTTTGCCTCGTTTCTAGATCCAAGAATTGACGGGTAAAGGTTGTCGCACCAAGTTCATGGCGCACGATGTCCTTTTTAGCTGTATGTCGGGTTGGTTGGAAGGTGGTGGACCAGAGTTCGCTGGGAGCATCTGCATCCTGAACGTACAGGAATCTTCCGTAGCCATCTTGAACAAGATCCTGCTCCCAACGGTTCAAACGGAACAGCTGGCAGTTATCCGACCAAGAGAACCCGCCGCCGGTCTGGCTGAGGACGACGCCGTAGCGATCGTTCGACAGGACGTTAATCCACGGTCTGGGTGTGAGAACGTCCGTAATAACAAAAGCTCCCGAGTCCACCTCGAAATACCCGTAAGGATTTGAGAGAGTTCGGTTTGTGATATCCACGTCAACGGCGACCGTGGGAAGCGAGTCTTCCAACATGAACACATAGTGTACAGGCAGAATGGGACTTGCTGATAGCATTCAGCAAGCCGAACTAGATATTTTGGTGCTAAGGCTTCGTTAAGCTGAAAGAAAAGATCAAATGCCTATTGGCTTTAGTCCTGCCTCGATCTCTCCCCGCCTGCCTTCGAGGAATGGAGGAAGCGCTAGGTGCTCCCCTAACGTCTCCACATTCTCATCACTCGCGAATCCAGGGCCATCGGTTGCTAGTTCGAATAGCACGCCACCAGGCTCTCGGAAGTACACGCTGTGGAAGTAGAACCGATCAACATAACCGGAAGTCTTCATCCCAGTTGCCTCAATTTTGGCTTGCAGAATTGTCAGAGCTTCGTCATCGGCGACCCGGAATGCCACGTGGTGGACGCCACCCGCCCCTACCCTTCCAAGTCGATGTGCTTCGCTACCAATGAGGCGAATACAACCGTACGAGGATTCGTCTTGAGCTTCGAACGAGCCTTCTGAGCCCGGAACGTAGGTGTATCCCAAAATCTCAGTGAGAACTCGAGCCGTCGCTTGTGGCCGTGCGCTCGTGAGGTCGACGCCGATAATGCCTCTGAGGGCTCGCTCGGGCGCGACCGACTGGGTCCATGGGGCGGTTGATCCACCGGGAAGGCCAGTGTCGTCGATCAACTCAAGCTGCTGCCCCTCGGGATCGGTGAACTGAATTCGTGACCGACCGAGTTCGTCTTGGCTGGTTTCTGGGAAGGCACCGACAGCTTCGAGTCGAGCTTCCCACCATTCCAGAGCTTCACCGGGAATTCGAAAAGAAGTCATCGAAATGGAGCCAGCCCCCGGAACGTTCGCGCCGATGTGTGGCCAATCAAAGAACGTCATATCCGTTCCCGGCGAACCCACGCCATCTGCATAGAAAAGGTGATACGCCGAAACGTCGTCCTGATTAACGCTCTTCTTCACCAAACGCAGTCCAAGGGTCTTGGTATAGAACTCCAAGTTCTGCCCAATCTGAGCCGTGACGGCCGTGACGTGATGAATGGTGTGAGCTGACATACCTAATAATACGTAGGAGCTGGGGAGAAATGCTGAGAGTGCCAAACGCACGACTGGCTCAACCAACCGTGTACCTAGGCAGGAACCGGTAGCGCGATGCTCCCGAGCGACTGAGAGTTCTCTGTGCCAAAAGTTTCCGAGATTTAACCATCGGCTAGCGAATTGGATTGTCGATTTTACGGGAGCTTGGCACCGATGATGCCCTCTCCTTTTTTCAAAAAGGTGGAGGGTCGGGAGGGGATTATGCCAT
>CAILEM010000161.1 GCA_903833215.1 uncultured Armatimonadota bacterium | reverse complement strand
GAATCTCAACCCGAGACAATTCAGGCTTGAAATCGACCGAAGTCACTTCCCAACTGTCGTTCAAGCCAAGCAACGAAGAAAATAGATCGGCATCACCCACGCAACAAGGCTACGACAATCCACTCAATTTCTCATAGAGCCAAGTATTGCCCGTCCGTAGCTCCCCTAATGTTAGCCAGTAATTGTGAGTAAGTGCCGCTGACAGCCATATTGCATCCTGCGTGAGAATACTATTATAATCGAGTTTTACCAAGTATAGGTAAGGAAATCTCTTATTTAATTGCGCAGGTGGGATTCAGAGGTGTACCAAGGATATCTCCCAATGTATGAGGCGCGACTATGGCTCTTGGGTGGCCGTCGCGCGTACCAGACGGCCACCCATCCTGGGAATGTCCGCCGCCCGTTCAAGGAGGCATCGAAAAACTTCCCGTCGACATATAAAACGATTCGCCGAATAGCAGGCGACCGCGTAAGTGAGGCATCTGCTTGCACGCCCGTCGCATCAACAGGTACGCAATCGGTGCCTACCCGTGTTCCCAGGCAAACATGAATGCTCAAAAAACACTCCAAATGAGCTTTCCCGATACGCGTCTCATGAAAAGTTGACGGATTCTGGGGCAGCCATTTCGTTACGACAAAAGTTGGGTGAGGCTCGGGATCGAGTTGGTATGGCGAAGCTGTTTGTTGGACGCTCACGAATGGCTCATCGAACCTCCGACGCCCTCCTCTCGCGAGAGATTCGTGCCGCCGCTGTCTTTCCAAGAGTGATTGCTAGACACCGAGTGTCTCCGGCATCAGAAGGAACTCGGATACTTTTATGGATGAAGGAATCTGCACGGGCCGCTCGAAAGTGATCACCCTACCGGTAATAAATGATCACCCTACCGCTCGAAAGTGATCACTCTGCCGGAAATAGATGATCACCCTAACTGTCCAAAGTGATCACCCTTTTTCGGGTTTGTCGGTTGGTTCCTGAGCATCCTCTTTCGTGATCGAAAGATGGCAAGGAAACGACTGAATATGAGAAAGATCCATGAAGTTCTCCGGCTACGGCTGGAGCAAAAGATGAGTATCCGCGATGTGTCCGTCTCGTGCGGCATCGGATTCGGAACCGTAATTAACTATATCAACTTGGCCGAGGCGGCTGGCCTGAAGTGGCCTCTTCCGGCAGAGATGACAGATAGCGCGCTGGATGCGTTGCTGTTTCCACCCAAGCAATCCAAGGCGAAGGCTCGCGATGTTCCCAACTGGAGCCATATTCGTTCGGAGCTCTCTCGAAAAGGCGTAACTCTATCTTTGCTTTGGAAAGAATACGACGAACGGACCCAATACGGCTTCGGGTACAGCCGGTTTGTCGAACTGTTCCGCGCGTGGGAAGGTGCCCACGGCTATACGATGATTCAGCATCATCGGCCCGGCGAGAAAATCTATGTGGATTTCTCTGGGATGACAATTACTCTGACGGACGCTGCAACCGGGGAGCAGACACAGGCTCAGGTGTTCTGCGCGGCGACCGGTTACTCCCAATTGCTTTATGCCCGGGTGTGCCGCACTCAAGGACTTCGAGATTGGCTGGACTGCCACTGTCTCATGTTCGAATTCTTCGGGGGCGTGTCGGAGGTGGTCGTTATCGACAACCTCAAGTCAGGTGTAAAGAAGACCTGCAGGTACGAC
Organism: uncultured Armatimonadota bacterium; assembly: GCA_903833215.1. Taxonomy (GTDB): domain Bacteria; phylum Armatimonadota; class Fimbriimonadia; order Fimbriimonadales; family Fimbriimonadaceae; genus Fimbriimonas. The sequence continues at coordinate 8,268 of CAILEM010000161.1, read as the reverse complement.
CCTGAAATGAATCCGGCCTACGCAGATCTGGCACAGCATTACAAAGTCACGGTGCTTCCGGCCCGTGTTCGCAGACCTCAAGACAAATCTAAAGTCGAAAACGGAGTGCAGCAAATCGAGAGATGGGCGCTCGCACCCTTGCGCGATCGCATCTTCTTCACCCTTGAAGACGCTCAAGAAGCGGTTGAATCTGAACTCCTTAAAGTCAACTCTCGCAAGCTCTCGGACATGCCGTGTTCGAGACGCGAGTTCTTTGACTCGGAAGAAAAGAAGTTACTTCATCCACTGCCAGCAGAGCGGTATGTCTACGCCGAATGGCGCAAAGCCAAGGTCGGCCCTGACTACCATGTGCGTTTCGAGTCTCAAGCCTACAGCGTTCCTCACCGCCTTTGCGGACAAAGCCTTGACGTGCGTTTGACGAACACCAGAGTCGAAATCTTCCAGGAATCGGTCATGGTAGCTTCCCACAATCGTGAGCCAGGGCCCAGATACATCTCAACGACACCGGAGCACATGCCTGAGTCACACCGTGAATATGCCGAGTGGACGCCACAGAGACTGTCCCGGTGGGCATCTGAATCTGGACCCTGCGTCGGAGAATTCGTCCAAACGATGCTTCTGACCTATGTTCGGCCCGAACACGGATTCCGGCCAGCGTTCGGGCTCATCGGTCTTGCTAAACGCTATGGGCATGAACGTTTGGAGCGGGCCTGCGCAAGAGCGCTTCGTGCAGGAGCAACCCAATATAGAAACGTTAAGTCCATTCTCGAGAAGGGACTCGACCAATTGGACGAGATTCCAGGTCTCGACACAGTCGACCCAGCACCCGTTCCCGAGGCTCACGAGAACGTACGAGGTGCCGACTACTTCGACAAGAAGGTCCAACCATGAGGCAACTGGTTCTCGACCAGTTGGACGCTCTTGGTCTTAAGGATATGCGATAGGGACTGGAAAGCCAGTCGGAAACTCATGACGATCGCTCCTTCGAAGACAGGCTTTGCGAGCTGCTCGAATACGAAAGGGTGGCAAGAGACGAGCGCAGACTTAAGGGGCGGCTAAAGAAGGCAGGCATCCGTCAAACTGGCAGGCTTGAAGAACTCGATGGAGCGACCGCGCGTGGGCTAGATAGGCAAACCTTGGAGTTTCTCTCACGCGGAACTTGGCTCAAAGACAAGAGGAATGTGGCGCTCACCGGGCCGTGCGGCGCAGGCAAAACTTTCATTGCAAGCGCACTCACGCACCGGGCATGCGATCTGGGCTTCAACGCCCGGTACTGCCGCTTGCCCAGACTGCTCCAAGAACTTCAAGTCGCTCGTGCGGACGGAACTTACGCAAAAGAACTCGCATCGCTAGAGAAAGTCGACCTACTCGTCCTGGATGACCGATACCAAAAGAAGTCAACTCTGGTTGCCGCGCAATTGCCGCTCGAAAACTGGCACGCCTGGATCGGCGATCCCGCCCTAGCTGATGCCATCTTGGACCGCCTAGTGCACAACGCTTACCGACTCGAACTCAAAGGAGAATCCCAAAGAAAAATGAGGGGAATTCCAGAGGGCGAACTCCGGTAACCTCGGCCCCAAGAACCAACCGACAAACCAAAGAAAAATGATCAGTTTTGACAGTTAGAGTGATCACTTTGGAGCGGCAGCGTGATCACTTTGCGCCGGTAGGGTGATCACTTTCAGCGGAATGCGCAGGAATCGCCTTAAGTCCAATTAGTGAATGTTTAAGTGGCTAATCTTGTACCAAAACCAAATCCGCAGAGATTGTCTTTAGGACGGAGATTTTTGCTCCTTAAAACGCAGATTTTGAGTCTACTGACGTCTCTGGATGTCTCCTGATTTCCAGGTGCTAAGAGAGACTAAGTGAGAGACCGGGCTCTATGTGGCGTAATAATTAACCGCTTAATTCTTCAATTTTCGGGGTGCAGCGTTGCCATAGCGTTTTGCACCATAATTGACCAATTGTGATCGCGTATATCTCGTTGCAAATCGCTGTAACGCATAGACCCGGAAACGTCTCCAATCGGATTAGGAAGGTTGCACCTCCAAACCTGTCCTTTGGGTAGTCCAAGTACCATCTGCAACAAGGATCGCTTGCCTGTTTGAAACCGAAATCGCTCGTCGAGCTTTGATTCGAACTGGTCACGGGTAGTCTCTAGCCTAGGCTCCCCAGAAACCAGGTGTGCCCTTAGGCCAAATTGCCAGATTCCTGGCCCCACCGGGTCCCAACGGGTCGGTCGTTTTCCCTGTTCAAGGATGCGATACACTGCATCATCCTGGCGAGTAATGTGGATCGGTGTATCGGCAAAAGATGTACCCCGATACAACTCAGTGGGATGTCGATATTGTTCAGGTAACTTTGCGGCACCTTCAAACTCCGCAGTTCCCAACAAGAACTTAAGGAAATCGTCCGTTATCCCCATTTGTCCTGCTGTCAAGCTTCGCCCAGCAAGGAGTGCATCCCAGTCCGCATCGGAAATGGCTCCTATGAGCTTGCACGTAACCTGTGATGGAGGATGAATCTCAGAGTTATTCGGTCCAAGTGCTAGTGCCTTGTAAAGACGCTCCGTACAAGTCCTCAGAAGCGGCGTGATATGTTGGGTCAGCCCCGATAGTTCCCGAAGGTCCATGTACCCGTTGGCAAGTGAGTGCTGCACGAACAACCCTAACTCCTTTCGACTGATTGGAGCCGGCGTATCCGGATCGGCGGGCCGCCAAGCGCAGAAGCCTTGGCCGTGTATCTGTTCATACGGATCAAGATGGTCCAACAGAATCTGAAATCCGTCTAGATCGAGTTTTTCCCCCTCCGCCACGTGTATTGCAGTCTCAAAGAGGCCGTCGTCCATGTCGATCACCACGCATGGTTCTGGCGAATCCTTGGCGAGCGACTCCATCGCAAACGATGCGTAAATTCGGAGAGGTTCTTGTTCGGACGGACGTTCAAACCAAGTTGGATTTCCCGCCTTTGTGACCCGTTTGGCTAGGCTTAGGAGCCCAGAGGGGATCGGTTCCAAGTGTCGGTTCCGGCGAGACTGTCGGTAATCCTGCAAGTATGCTTCGTAGCCCCGAATAGGCCCGGAAAAGGTCCTCGCATCGAAAAATGCCTTTCCACAAAGGTGACCCGAATCGTCGAAGGCTTCCAGCGTCGCATAGAACGAAGCCGGTTGCTCTTGACACTCGATCCGAACACGGGTAGCTGAGCCTGATCCCGGGCCGATGCAATCGAGCGGTATCCGCATGTAATGAACAAGATTGTCGGGAACCTTGATCTCGCGAAGCAGAAGCGTAGATTCGTTAAAGGCCTGCAGGAGGCCCGAGTGCTCGGGAAGCGGCAATCCGTTGCCGATTGGGTCGGTCTCGAAGACCGCGCACGGTGATCCACCTCGCAAAGCTCCAAGTTTCTGAGCGCCAATCCGATTGAGTAGCGTGTAGACCAACTTACCAGCAGGTAGCAACTCGCTGAGCCCGGGGTCGGCAAACCCGCTCGCATCGCCCGAGCGGAAGCGATCATCAATTCTGAGCGCTATATCAATGCCTGTTTTTGCTGCAACCAGGGGGGCGTCGTCAGCGTCGTGTGCCTTGCGAAACGCCAACCCGAGGTCGATACGCTGTTGAATCCATTTTGCCCTTCCTTGGGCCCAGCGCTCACGCGCTTTGATCAAATCCGTTTCGGTTTGCCCCAGGACAATGCCATGTTCGGTCCGCATGATCTCGGCTCTGAGCGCGGTGGCGATTGCCGTGAGTTCGGCCTCCGGGTCGGTGGGATTCGGACGCACACACAGAAGATGATTACGCAACTCCGGCTTCGCAGTGATTACCTTATGGAGCCGCTTCTCTAGACTTGAGAGCTCTTGCAGGCACGTAAGCTCTTGGAACCCGCTGACCCCAGTTTGCAGTACCGCCGCGAGTAAAAGCGAAATTGTTATCATTGTCTGTTCTTGGCGCGCTATCCTTTGGCCCTGTGTCTTGACTAGTAATGAATGGTCAACGAGTTTCCGCCGAGGCCATTCGGTCCACTCTGGTTGAAGTTCATTATCGTGTCCGTATTCGAGCCGCCGAAGAGCATCGAACTCGGATTGCCAATGTAAATTCGGCTCACGCTGTCGCTCGTTGTTCGAACTTGGATATAGGGAGTTGTCCAAACACCATTCAAATAGGTTGGGACACCAAAGTCCACGTTATTTGCCACATTTGCCGTAGCGGCGGCGGGGTTGTCGCTGTCACCTTGGTAGTAGTTGAATCCTAACTCGTAGGCAGTTGCGCTGGTCATATCTTGGGTTGCACCGGTGTAGCAGCCGTCATTCGCGATCTGACAGTACGCATAAGCGCTGCTTTGCTGCTGTTCGTCGAATTGATAGGAAACCTGCCCATAAGGCGTGGGACTAGATGGACCGGTGAAGCTGGCGTTGATCTGCCAGGTGATGTGCAGACTTCCGGCATTCGAGCTGTCTTCCGTGCAGGTCGCATTAACATCCTGAACCTGTTTTTGAACGCCGCTATAGGTAACCGTACGAGTAGATGGCCCGACTTGAGTCGTCCCAGTGGTCGTGGTGATCGTCCAAAAGAGACTTATCGTGCCTCCGGGTACGTTAAGCGATATTGGACCGCTCGGGTGTTGGGAAAAGGCCGGTACTGAAAGAACCAGTACGGCTAAGACGCTAAATACCTTTCCAACCATAGTCTTCATGACTTCTCATCCTGCTCACCTAGAAAAGGGGAAAGAATCGAGCACTCGAAGAATTGCTTTGAGAACCGCAAGTTTCTAGATTGCAACCTGAACTGACATCGTGCTCACGTGTATTACAAGGACGATGGACCGGAATTGCGATTCAACTTTTGCTGAATGTTGCACCCTCGGCGTCTAGGCCCCTAAAAATCGCGGCAATAGTTGCACGGATGGTGCGTAAATTTGCACGATTCCGCGGTTCCGGCAGTGTGGGTCAGCGTTCATGTGTCTTGTACACGGCACATGGGCGCACTCCATATGCCAACGCCACCCCAATCATTCTCTGGGCCAATCAAACCTGGCGGACTCTTCGTCCCGCTGGTCTTCTTGGAGTTGCTCCCAACACTTAAAGATTCTGAGTTTCGTGTGTTGCTGGTGGTTTTGGCCCAGACACTTGGTTGGCAGAATGAAAATGGTATAGGACGCAAAGAGCGGGATTGGATCTCTCATTCGCGCTTCAAACAGCAGACTGGCCGCTCCTCCCAAGCCATTTCCGACGCCATCGACGTGCTTGTCCGCCGGAACCTCATCCAGGTCACCACCGTAGCGGGTGAAGTGCTGGTCTCCAAGGCAGATCGCCGCCGGAGTCACACCAAGGTCTTCTACGGCCTTGCACCGTCGTTCCTTGAAGCGATCTACACCGCTAATCCCTGGTTCAAGAATTATCCACAGGCCACCCTAGATTCTAGAAACAGGAAAGTAGAAACGACAAAACAAATCACTAAGAAAAATATTAATAGGGAAGGTGGTTTGTTTGTTCCGCCCAATCCAAGGCAACAGACACCGGCAATTCGTATCCACCGGGGCTGGGAATCGGCAGGATCGGTGATTAGGCGGAAGGAGGGGAAATGAACGAACCACCACACAAGACAACTCTAACGGCTACCCACCATTCGTCGGTGATGATTCACCGCCGACGAATTTCGTTGCCAGCAACCGCTCGGCCAAAGCCGACCATGCTGGACAGCACAACTCCACTCACTCCGGATATTCGCCCGCTTGAAACTCCCCAAACACCGGGAATTCGCCTTGCTGTACCTAATTCCCAAGAAGTTGAGCGATTCAGGGCCTTGTACAACGAGCGCTTTTCGCTAGATTTGACACCAGACGAAGCGCTGTTTGTGGCAACCAAGTATCTCCATATGTTTCAAATCCTCACCCATGAGCAGTAAAGCTCAGTCACTCAAGTTCATCCAGTACGTTCGCAAAAGCAGCCAAGGCGAAAGCCGCCAGGTGGCTAGTCTTGAGGACCAAGAAAAGATCCTCCGGGAACTCATTGCCAAAGAGAGCCTCACCATTGTTCAGAGACTCTCTGAATCCCAATCGGCCAAAGAGCCCGGCATTCGCCCAATCTATCAGTCTATGCTCGATGCCATTCAAGCTGGCAAAGCAAACGCTATTCTCGTTTGGCATTTGGATCGACTCTCTCGCAACCCTGCCGATTCAGGTGTCTTGCAGTGGTTATTGCAGTCTGGAGTGATCAAGTGCATCAAAACACCGGAGCGTGAATACCACCCGGAGGACCACGCCTTGCTCATGGCCGTGGAATCGAGCATGGCGAACCAATACGTCCGGGATCTCAAACGAAACGTGTACCGGGGAGTGAAAGAGAAGGCCGAACGAGGTTCCTACCCCTACAAGGCCAAGGCTGGCTACATCGTTGAAACTGTCACTCGTCACCACATTGCCGACCTTATTCGGTTTGGGCTGCTGCGCATGGCCTGGGAAGATATGCTTACCGGCCTGTATTCTGTTCCACAGGAATTGGAGAGGCTGAACGCCAAGGGCTACCGTCTCCCGCGCACAAAGAACGGCGGCAATAAACCGATGTCTCGCTCATCGCTGTACCGACTATTTGTCGATCCCTTTTACACCGGCGTCTTTGAGTTTGAAGGGCGCACCATCCAGGGCAACCACCCGCCACTGGTTTCAAAAGAGGAGTTCGCCCGGGTGCAGCGGATCTTAGGTAGACCCCTGCGCGAGAAGCCACAGAAATACCAGCATCCCTATGCCGGTTTAGCTCGCTGCGGCGTCTGTGGCTGCCAGATCACCGCTGAGACACATGTGAAAACGTACAAGCAGCACGGGACGAGTCGATCCTACACCTACTACCACTGCACCGGACGGAAGGGCTGCACCAAGCACTCCGTGACCGAAGCTGACATGGAGGGGCAAATCAAAGATAGCCTGGAAGGCTGCCGACTCGATCCGTTCTTTGCCGATTGGGCAATCGACGTCCTGAAGCGGGAAGAAGCTGACCAATCCAAGCTTGAACAGATCACCGAGCACACCGTTCCAGAGGCGCTACAGACCATCTATCGCCGACTAGACCGGCTCTATGCCATGCGGGAAGACGGGGAGATCTCTAAAGAAGACTTCCTGACCCGTAAAGCCAAGCACCAAGCCGATCTCGATACCCTTACCGAAGCAAGCCACCAAGCGACCACCAAAACCACCCGTGACCGGCAAACGCTGCAAAACCTGCTCACCTTTGCCCGCGATGCCTACACTGAATTCACCACCGGCAGTCCGGAGCGCAAACGGCAGGTGGCACTGTCTTTCGCGCCAAGTTATGTTCTAACTCAGGGAACCCTGACGATTTCCACCCATCCAGCCCTCGACCTCATTCGAACGTTCGAACCACCAAAAACGCCGGACCAACAGATTGGACCCGGCGATACCGACGCATTGGATTCCACTTGGCGGACAATGTTGGATCAGCTCCGGAAGGTCGTCACTTGCGCGGAACAAGCATTCTCACACTACATTTGTGCCCAGCATACTGGTCACACAGGGAGCGAGCAATGAAAACTTCGCAAAGATTCTTGCCACTCTTTCTTTCGCTGGTGCGTCTGCTAACATATTCAAATGACACCCCTTCAAGACGAGATATGGGCTTACCTTGCTGAGCGTAGCTGGACCAACCAAGCTCCTGACCAGTTAGCTAAATCCGTAAGTCTTGAGGCCGCAGAACTTCTCGAACATTTCCAATGGTCTAGTCCGTCAGTAGAAGAACTACTACAAGATACAACCAAGGCTGAAAGGGTTAAAAGAGAACTTGCTGACGTTTTGATTTATTCACTAGAATTCTGTATCGTTCTTGGGGTGAATTTTGAAGATGTCATCCGAGAAAAACTGGAAATGGCACGGCAGAAGTATCCCGTCCAGGCTGTTCTGAACAACCCTGATCGCTACTTCGCGATTAAGGAAGAATTTCGTGCAAATCGCGTTTACTGATTGAGGGCAACTGTTTTCAGATTGTTTTAATGATTGGGCCCTGCTGGCGATCGCGGACTTTATGAGGCGGTCTGATCTTTTGAAGTTTGTTACGAAGTTCCTCTGCAACGGGATTTGGGACGGACTTAGCGTATTCCTGGCTCTGCATTAACCACTGATCTTGGGTCTATGGGGTTTTCCGTGGGTTGAGTTCAAGCTTTCCGAGGAAGAAGAGTATGGCAATTCTGAAGCTTTCAAACTGTCTAAAACCTCTTGCGACGGTCTTAACTTCTTGAATGGATGCATTGATCGACTCTGCATAAG
>CAILEM010000160.1 GCA_903833215.1 uncultured Armatimonadota bacterium | reverse complement strand
CTGGCGGAGAGACCTTACAACGTTGGTGCTTGCCCCTGGCCGTTCCATGAGTGCAAAACAGTATCCATAATGTTGGCGTAAAGGGCAATGTGAAGTTGCCGTTCCAGAGTTTCCAGAACTATGGAGCCAAAGGCATTTTTTTGGACAAACACCATCCTCACCCTTCCCTCTCCTTCCGCAAAAATGCGGAAAGAGAGGGCGACGACCGACTGCTCTGGCAGGACTGAAATTGTCCTCGATTCATTCAACCATTCGAGCCATCCGCACAAGCCGGAGCCGCCCAAATGTCGCCCTCGCTTTCCGCCGCGCGGAAGGAGAGGGAAAGGTGAGGATGGCTTCCGTTTTGCGTGCCCCTGGCACGTTTGTTTCCGGAACTCTATAGACCACAGACCTTTCGCCCAAGCCAGAGTAGCCCAAATGTCGCCCTCGCTTTCCGCCACGCGGAAGGAGAGGGAAGGGTGAGGATGGCTTCCGTTTTGCGTGCCCCTGGCACGTTTGTTTCCGGAACTCTCGATCTTTACTACGTTCGAACTGCTGATCGACGACCTATCTACAAACCTTGGAGTGTAAGGGCACCATGCGTAGACGCTCATGCGATTAGGTATTGCTTGGATGGACGGACGTCACGGCTCTTCTTCATCCTGTCGGTCTACATGCGAGACCCTGTCGATGCACGTGGAGAAGATTTTGAAGGCACAGGCCGACCAATTCAGAGCAACTTCCTCGTTCGTGAATCGTAGGGTCAGGATGCCTAGCTCAGCCAAGACTTGATCACGTATATGATCAGATTGGCGATGGTAGGTTTGATGGCCTGCTCCGTCAATCTCAATACAAAGCTTTGCTTCGTGGCAGTAAAAATCCAGAACGTATCCTGCGATCGGATGCTGTCGGCGGAACTTGTAATGGAGTTCGCGATCCTTTAGCTGCTTCCAAACGTAGCGCTCTGTTGGCGTCATTCGCTGGCGGAGAGACCTTACAACGTTGGTGCTTGCCCCTGGCCGTTCCATGAGTGCAAAACAGTATCCATAATGTTGGCGTGAAGGGGGATGTGAAGTTGCCGTTCCAGAGTTTCCAGAACTATGGAGCCAAAGGCACTTTTTTTGGACAAAGACCATCCTCACCCTTCCCTCTCCTTCCGCAAAAATGCGGAAAGAGAGGGCGACGGCCGACTGCTCAGACAGGAATGATATTGTCCTCGATTCATTCAACCATTCAGGCGTCCGCATGAGCCAGAGCCGCATAATTTCGCGCCCCTCTGCGCCCTTTGCGTGATGAAATCCGATATGGAGCGAGTTCGCTCCGTGCCCTTAGCGGGAAGAAACCCCCAAACCTCAAACCATAGACTCCCGCCCCAAATCCAAAACTAGCAGCTCCGCCAACCGATCCTGCTCCTCCACCAAATCCATAAACGCGTCCGGCTCATTCGCCATACAAAACTCACGCTCTTCCGGCCGCAGAAGAATAATCCCGAGAAACATCACTTTCCGCCCATCGGGCAAAGGAAGCGCGCACCCACTACTATCCAGCAGCATCGGAAAATCGAGCAACACGGAATCAAACGGCAAATCCACCGGCCCCGAGTCGCCCATAGGAATCGTATGCCCAAGCCATACCCAGGTGTTGAAATCGTGCGGGTACCGCGCCAACCGCTTCATCACCCGAATCGGCCAGAACGCTCCGTCATCGTCCTGAATCCTGTCCATCGGCCAATCCGGTGGGAGGAACATCACCAATTCGGCATGGGTACAAGCATCCGATCCCTTCGGCGCCTTCATCGCCTCTTGCGCCATCCCGGATGTCACCAGAGTGTGAAACGGCCTCTCGTCGGAGGGTGCCACCCAGTAGATGTCGATATGGATCGTCTCCGACACCTTTTCATGCAGGATGACCGGCTCGCCGATCCACGACACAACATGATCGTTAACCGCTTTGATTAGATCGAGATCGCCATACACCGATTCACTTTTGCCAAACCACTTAAGAATCTTCTTGAGCAATCTATCCTCCACCGTGCCTACCCATGGTAGCGAAGATCACGAAAAATACTCAATGATGCTGACTCACTGAGTAAAGCGCCGTTACTCCCGCGACCAGCGCAAACCCCTTTGCCGCTGAGAATCAGCCAGCAAACATCGTTGGAATCCAAGCGCACCAAAGAAGTACACTGATTCTTCGCGGCCTCGTAGCTCAGGGGATAGAGCGCCTCCGTCCTAAGGAGGGCGCCGGGGGTTCGAGTCCCTCCGAGGCCGCCATCCCGATTCATCGGGATGGGGGACGAGGAGTTTATCCCGCCATAGGGGAATGAGCAAAGCGAATCGGGAAGGCCGCCAGCCCGATTCATCGGGATGGGGGACGAGGAGTTTATCCCGCCATAGGGGAATGAGCAAAGCGAATCGGGAAGGCCGCCAGCCCAAAGGCTGGCTGGCGAGGTGGACGAGAAGTTTATCCTCGCCAGATCCCGCCGAAGGGTAACTCGGCAGGGCCGAGTCGGGACGCCGAAGGGAAATGCAGCGAAGCGGAATCGGGAAGGCCGCCATTTGTTGAAGGGGACTTAGGTTCAAACTTTGGCCAAATTGCCTCAGACAAGCTCCTTCCCGCAACCCTAATCGCCATTTGCGCTGGGAAGTGGGGATTTGATCGACCCAAACCACACCACAGAATCGCAGGCATATTAGTTAGGAAAGGAAGGTCTAATCAGACGTGCCCCAATACGGACACTTCCGATGGAAAGCCGAGACGTAGAACGGAGCGATAACGCGGCTCAAAACTATGCAGTCGGACTCCCGAAAGAGCTGAGCTATGCCGTTGCTGCGCATAAAAATCGAGCAATCGATGCGCGTTATATTCGATAAATAGCCGTACACACTAATCGAGTAACTCTCGTGCATAATATTCGAGTATGACTCGGTCAAATGAACACCGTCGCAAGCAACCGCATGAGCGTCTAGCGGATTCGTTCGAACTCCTAAAGAACGTGCTGGTCGATGGAATCTACCGCTCCGACCAGATTCCCAGGCGGGACTTCGAACGATTGATGAGATCTGGATATCTTCGGGAGATCCTGAGGGGCTGGTATCACGTAACCAATCCAGCGGCTCCCGACGACACTACCATTTGGCAAGGACATTACTGGCCATTCATTTCGCAGTACCTGGGACAACGATTCGAAGATCGTTATTGCCTCGGGGCTGAATCTTCGTTGCTCGTACAGTCTGGACATGCCGAGATCCCGCATCAGATCGTCGTACTTGTGGAAAAGAATGCCGGAGCAACGGTTGGTCTGCCGAACGGCCGGTCGATTCTGCCTTACAAGGATGTGAACGGCCTGCCCGAAAGAGTCGATTCTCTCAACGGGGTGAAGGTGATGAGCATTGAGGAGGCACTCTCTCGGGCTCCTCATGGATTCTTTAAGACCCAACCCCTAGCGGCCGCATCCGTGCTTGCCACGGTGGGGGATTCCTCAGGGATCCTCCGCCTCCTTCTGGATCGTGGGCGAACCGTATACGCCGGTAGGCTAATTGGAGCGTTCAGGCACATTGGCGACATCCAGGCAGCCAACCGTATAGCCAGCGCCATGAAGTCGGCCGGCTACGAGGTCACCGAGACAAATCCTTTTGAGCGCCCAATGCCCGCGATCGGCGGCCAACGCCTGAAGTCGCCCTATGTCGCCCGTCTCAGGCTCATGTGGGGATTGATGCGCGCCGCTGTCATCCACGCGATGCCCCCTGAGCCGGGAATGCCTCAGGATGCCGCAGCATATTTGAAGCGAGTGGATGAGCTTGCCAGAACGGACGCTTATCACTCCCTATCTATAGAAGGCTATCGCGTCGACGACGCCCTCATTGAACGAGTAAGGTCAAATTCATTTGATCCTGACAAAGTTGAGCGGGACCGACAACAAAGAGATGCTCTCGCTGCTCGGGGCTATTACGATACCTCGCTCGAGGTTCGCTCCTCAATTGAAAGCATTCTGGGGGGAGCGGACGCTGCAACGCTCGTTAGGGAGGCTCACCACGGTTGGTTTGAGGCTCTATTTCGAGTCTGTGTACAAGCCGGCATTCTCAAAGCGAGCGACTTGGCCGGTTATCGGCATCACCAGGTTTATATTGCTGGGTCCAACCACGTGCCGGTTCCGACCGATGCCGTGGTCGACTCAATGGAGTGCCTATTCGATCTTCTTGCAGAGGAGGAGTCCGCCGCCGTGCGAGCCATCCTCGGCCATTTCGTATTTGGATTTGTCCATCCCTACGGTGACGGTAACGGAAGGCTCGCCAGGTTCTTAATGAATACCATGCTGGCAAGCGGAGGGTATCCCTGGACGATTATCCACGTCGATATCCGTGACCGTTATCTAGAAGCCCTCGAACGAGCGTCGGTCAACGGGGACATCGACATGTTCACCACACTCGTCGCCGATCAAATGCGTCGAACCCTCGAACTCGACTGACGGAGACATCGCACCTTGCGTCCCCAGTTCTGTGGCTAGGACCTCCCGGACTTTGCCACCGGTGGAGTTGGCAGAGCTGGTGGCGCAAGTTGCACCACGACATCGTAGGTATCGGAGCTTTTGTCCTTCAACTCACTTCGCAAGACCCCGCCATCGTCCTTCAAGTTCGGTCCTACACTGTAAACGCGGAATTGCTGCCCGTCGCGGCGAACGTGCATCGGCAGTCCGTTAAATGGATCGATCCACTTGCCCGGAATATCGGCGATCGTCGAGGGGATCTTCCCCGTGACTGCTCTGGCTCGGGCGGCTACGAGGAGCGCGCGACTCGCGATGATCTCTGCCTGCTCCTTCACCACCGCATCGCCTGCCTGACCGAAAACGGGAAACAGGATCTCGTTGAGTATGTTGCTCACGCTCTTCCGCTGCTCGATCTTCTCGATGAGGCGATCCATGCTGCGGCTCAATTTGCGGTCGTCCCCTGCCGCCTGGACCGTCATTTTCGCAAATTCGGACCAAACCTGCAGATGACGCGCCATGAATGCCCGGGACATTGCATCGTCCGGCAAACCGGACCGAACCAATGTCTTTGGGTCGATGCGCGGAAGCTTGCTTTCCCCGTCGGATAGTCCCGAGAGCCCCTCAATTCCGCCGAACGCATGAAGGTTTCGGATCGCCGCGACACCCATAAACGCCTCTGCACGCATCGCATCGACGAAGCGGGGGGCTGTCGCACCATCAAGCACGTGAGAAAGCGCTTCGAGGGCATTCGAGTTGTCTCGCTCGAAATAGATGCAGTGCTGCAGCGAACGGCAGGTAATCGCCTCGATCGAAATAGCTACTAACATTCCGATCAGAATCGGGTCTTTGGCGGCAAGCAAACCGAGATGCCACGAGGCTTTCAGATCACGAACGGCGGCTTGCGTATCGCCCGCTCGCGCTTCAAGTTCGGCGCGATAGCACGTGAGCTTGGCGATCGCCTTCAGCGAAGCGAACTCAGGCAGCAGCAGATTTGGTCCCAGATCATAGTCGCGCCGATAGTCGATGTTGGGGTAACGGGTGGCCTCGATGGCCAAGTCGATGACGCCGACGTACGGTTTCAGTCGTTCTCGCGCCTTTTCAGGCGGACCGAAGTCGACCGACTTCAGGATCAAAGGTATGTCCTTATCGTAGTCGTGCCTTTTCAGGAGCTTGATGGCATTGGTGACCACCGGGTACGCATCCTTCCCTGCTGGAATCGGAAGATCTTTACGGACTTCGTTGGCAACCCACGGCAACCCGGCGGAGCGGTAGGCTTTCTCGGCCGAGCCCAGTTCACCGGACGCTTGTCCGATGTCGACGATCTTCGAGCCGAAGAGAAGCACAGCCCCTCCGATGCCGCAGATCAGCACCGCAATCGCGACAATCACCCCAATAAGAACCCTGTTCGGACGCTTTACAGCGTATGACATCTCATCACCCCCGCCGCCAGTCTACACATGAGCCGCCACCACGGATTCCGACGCGGCCCGACACAACCGTCAACTGCCGGTGCCACTTGGCGTCAGAATACAAATTGACTCGACAACACGTGCCCGACACCTTCTGTCCTAAGGGGGCGCCGAGGTTTCGAGTCCCTCCAAGACTGCCATCTCTCTTGTTTACTCGTGTTTTTTATATTCGCTAGGCCTTAATATGCTCTTCTTTCTGCAAACCTAATGCCTCTTCCCGTAATCAGATGGAGTCGGCAGTTAGGCTTCTTCCGATGTTTCTCAAGGGATCGAGTGGTAATGGCCTCAGGAAGCCCACCATCTCAATAATTGCGGAGCGACCCAAATACAAAGCTTGGAATGGCACAGCGGTCGAGATTATGGCTGGTTGAATTAAAAGGCATCCCTAACGCTTCGCTCAGTTTGATAGGAAATCTGGCCGCTGCTGTGCACAAGCTTTCCCCAATTATCGCTCGTTCCGGGGTCCGAGAATGTTGCGATATGCGGTTCACGGCGAGATTGCACGACGAAGAGATGAAGTATTTACGAGACACTACACCTATTTAATCTTGGATCAGATCGTCAATAATCTGGCGGTGACAGTTTAGCAATGCCGTGAGGTCCTTGAGAATCAAATTACTAGGATCAAATACGTGCTGGGAAATCAACTGCTTATTGCTTTGAAGGTCGCGGGAATAGATGCTTTCAAAGCGCTTCTGATCAGACATGAATTTGACGTAGCTCGAGAGGTCGTCCTGGAGCGATTTGTAAGCAATGTCCAGTTCTTCAGAGGATTTCATTACCTTAAGCTCGTCGACCAAGTGATCCACTTTTATGGCTTGAAGCTTAATATCCTCGAGGAAAACTGCACGCGTATCTTCAACTTGCGCGTTGGCAATGATCTTTTGTCTCTGTAAAGGGTAGGAAGCAAGGTCATTCAACATGTCAACTTCGCTCCTTCTAAGCTGACCCAAGTCATTATCAACCTTCTCCGAGATCTGGCGGACCTCTAATTCGGATGACATGACTCGATCAATCTTTACTTTGAATCTCTCATTAAGTCGGAACGAATTGCTTTGCAAGATGTTTCCTACGAATGTACCGAGCAGCGCCGTAAGTAGCACCACGATGATCGGCATGATGACGATCTTTATCCAGTCCTTCGGCTCCATCTGAAGCAGCGACTCTTTTTTTGGCGAAGTACCAACATCTGACGGCTGATCTGGGTTGTCGGGTAGTGAAGGCATTTCTGATTGTTGCATTGATATTTCTCTCTAACCTGAGTAATCGATTTGCACTTTTACCTTTCTGAAGGATGGACCTCGATGAGAAATCTGAGATTCCGCGATGCCTGACATCTTTAGCAGAAAAGAATCTGATCCTGAACGCGGCATTTGTAATCGCACAAAATGAGCAACCATTCGAGCACGGATTAACGCAAGTTCTTCGTTTCCGATATGAGATGGCAGGCCCGCAATGCATTCTGTCGGTGCCAGTGTTGTGACAATCAGTGCTACTGGAATATTATCAGCAAAGCCAGTGATATCCACCCTAATTACATGTTTACCAATCGCGGAAAGAGCGGAAAGGTCTGTAGCAATTCGCTTTGCGAAGAGGACAATATCCTGGTGGCTTAGGGCACCACTTTCATATCCAGCTAAAGAGTAGAAATACTGAGAGTGGTTTTTCGAAAATGGTATTACCGGTGGCGGCGGTTTAGGATTTGGCGCGAGTGGCGACGCCTGCGGCGGCAAATGCATTCGCCTAGGCGAAGGGTCACGCCAATTCGGATCAATAATTTGGACGAAAGAGCCTAGTGCCGGCAAAGCTAAGAGGACCATGCAGACGTTGGTTGATACTTTTCCAAGCATTGCGACCCTTTAAGTGAATGGAACCGAAGTAGTCAAAGTATGACGAATGCTTCTCAAGATTCGCAATGGATAGAGTTAGCGTTCGTCAGCGCTGATGAGAAATGATGTTGATGTTATGCGCCGCCAAGTTGACCGTAGGCGAGCCATGGGAAAGAACAACGAATTCTAGGGCGGCTACGTTTGCTCACGAACATCTCCATCGCCTGTGCATTCGTTAGAGATGACTAAGCGTCAACGAGACAGGTAGCCTAAGACTCGATACTGAGAGGAAATTGGGGCTAGAAAAAGCTCCGTGAACGGTCACAGCCAGTTCCCTGATGCAGTCCATTAGATTGCGGCCCTGCCCAAACTTTGGGCACAGACACCGAAATTGGGCGGTCTGTTATGGCGAAGAATGCTCGAAGCCATCAAAGGGGAGCAGGAAGTTGGACATTAACAAAAAGGTGAAGCTTGCGAAGCCACTGACACGAGGCGGTCAGTCCAATCTAAAGTGGCACGTGACTAACACCCGCGTCTACGCCGCACGAAGTATTGCGACCCGCCACCATTAGCGGAAATCTGACTCACGCAATCGAAATCGAAAGGCCGAGTCCCGGAGCGAGGCTCAACAGGACTCGGGAAACAATCCAGCCAAACATCCAGCGACGGCGAAATGGACAAAACAGGATACACATACTTTCATCATAACTTCTACCGCCTTACTTGGGACGACGTGAGCAAAAGGCTCAGCGACCACGATTCCTTCGTTTCCAAGAGCATCGGCTCCTGGACCAGATGCTTTAGCACGTTCAAACACCTTACTGACTACTATCCACAAAGCTTGACCAAGCAAGCTCTTGATAGTGACCGTCGCAAGAATGATTGGTAGACTGGTTGGACTTGCTCCAACTCACTAACATGGGTTGCACGTGCTATCGCAATTCATTTGGACGACTAGAATTACCAAAAGGTTCCAAATACGATCAAAGTAACAGATCCTCGGCAATATAAGAAAGGAGTCAGAATGCCTGCTACCTCGTGAGACGAAGCAATCGGATCGGCTGCATGTCATAGAAATTGTCCTAACCAAATTTGAAGAAGAGAATACAAGTCGGTTTGTATCGTATGGAAGCCCCATTGGACCACGACAGTTCCGTCGAGCATGCTTTCATGTTGGTTTGAAGCTCACTTAGAAAAGGCCCTGTAGATCGCGGTGTTTGGCGGACACTGAGACATCATTGAAGAGATTGATGTCAAGATTAGGAAACCCATCTCTCAATTTGTGCCATATTTTATCACTGACCGAATTCTTGAGATGCCAAAAGGTAAATGGTGGTGTCGAAACGCTTACCGCAAGCCCATTGGACTTAGGGACGACTTCGAAGCTTGCTCTAGCGATTCAGGACTATTGAAGGCTATCAGGAACTCTCCTAAGCCTTGACCAACAAGAATTGGAAATGGGTGCAAATCAAAAGGAGATTAAGGTGGAGACTGAATGATAGGACTCGAACTACGTGCTGAATTCAAGGGCAAACGGGCGAAAGGTACCGCGATCGAGTTGGCAAATGATGCGAATACGGGTGCGACCCAGAAATCAGCGCAAGAATTTCTGGACATCACGTATCCAACGCACGACGTACTACGTGCGCTTGAAGCTGTAGGGCCGAACTCAACAAAGCCGGTGGTGCTCATAGGCGAGCGCGGACTTGGAAAGTCACACTTGCTGGCGGTCCTTTATCACGTTCTTCACGATCCATCAGGTGCGCAGTGTTGGCTTGAGCGATGGCAGATCGCTGGAGTGCTATCAAGTGTGCCCGCCCTTCGGACGGATATGTTGGTCCTCACCGAAAGTCTTCAAAGACAGCGCGTGAAATACCTATGGGACATTCTGTTTGAGCATCATCCCAACGGAGCCTACGCCAAGGGTAAATGGGAGGCACATGGTGAGTCGAAGACCCACGTGCCTTCAACCGATCTCATTCTTGAAATGCTTAGGGTCAAGCCGGTGGCGCTACTCCTCGACGAGTTCCAAACGTGGTTTGACGGACTGATCAACCAGAATGATCGGCCCGAGCAAACCTGGGCCTTCAACTTTATACAGATCCTTTCGGAAATCGCGACCAATCACCCGGATTTATTACTGCTAGTCGTCTCTGTCCGAAACGGCGATACGGAAGGATTCAGGCAGATCCATCGTCTCGACCCAGAGAGGATCGATTTCAAGGGCCCGTATGCCCAGCAAGATAGGCGGCGACTCCTTCTTCATCGTTTGTTTGAGAATCGCGGCCAGATTTCGGATGAGCAGATTGAGGCGATAACGAAAGTTCACTTCGATGAATACATTCGATTGCTGCCTATCCCGCCGTCAGAGATTGAAAAGCGGCGAAGAGATTTCAATGAAACATGGCCTTTTGCGCCGCACTTGTTGCAGTTGCTCGAAGACCAGGTTCTGATTGCGACACACGCCCAAGAAACTCGTGATCTCATTCGTATCCTCGCCGACCTTTTCAAGAGCCGCGGCTCCAACGAAACGATCCTAACCGCAGCTGACTTTAATTTGAAGGACGAAGAATGCGGCATCGTGGCACTCCTGGATTCCGTAGCCAATGTCCTCCACCGAGAATTACGCGTCAAGGCAGTGCGAAACATTAGTGCAGTCGAGGAAGCAGACGACGTCGCCGAGAGTCCAGTCCCTCACCTCCATGAGATCATTGGGGCGCTTTGGCTTCGATCTCTCGCTGATGAACGGCATGCAGGAGCTGACAAGGCGATGCTGCAAGTTGACGTGACCCGGGAGAGGCCGATTGACGACAACTACTTCGCCGTTGAACTAGCGAACATACGGGAGCACAGCTTCAATATCCATACCGATGGCGACCGTCTGGTTTTTAAAGTCGAAGAGAACCCAGAGACAAGGGTGATGAGTTCTGCAAAGAACGACCGCCTCTTCAAAGATGGACAATTCAAAGGGCAGGACCGAGAGCAGATTTCTAAGCAGTGCCGATACGTTCTCGAAACCACAGCCCAGTCGCACCGAGTCGTCGTTTTGCCGTCCAACTGGGATAGGAATCCCTGGGTGATCCCTGGCCAGGAGACCAATCCTGATCACCCTGATCGTTGGGACTCGGCCAAACTACCAATAGTTGTGGTGCCCGTTGCGCCAAGCGACATCAACGGCCAACTCGGCAGATGGCTCAAAGAGAACCTTACGAAACGCCGCAACACCGTTCGCTTCTTACTACCAAAAATCGGGCAGGTAAGCATCTATGACGACCGTAAGCTGCTTGTTTTGGCCCGGGCTGTCGTGATTGCAGCGGATTGGGGGGCTGAGTACGGTGCAATACGGGCCACCAAAGAGCGCGACCTAAGGGATGCACTTAAAAAGCGATTTGACCAGTTTGCAACCGTCCTCACCTGGAACTATGCTGACCCCGAGAAGTGCACCTTCAGCGTCGAGAAGCACGGTAAAGAGGGAGCCAGCATCCCGCAGGCGATCGAAGATTCCATTCGTGACGACCTCTTCATGCCGGAAGACTTCCAGCAATACGTCCTTGCAGCATCACATCGAAACGACACTCTTCGAAAGCTCATGAACGATCTCCAAGAACCGCTGCCAAACGGAGTGGAAAGCATCCCATGGCTTGGGGAGGTCTCCATGAAGGAGAAAGTGGTTCGACTCTGCTCAAGGGGCAAAATCGCACTGAATTATCGAGGAACCGAGCTACTTCAAAAGAGGGCTGGTGAACCGGACGAGGATGCTTGGAACCGTATGAAGAGTAAGATCGGCAGCGGTAACGACCTCGACCAGACGACGATTACTGTCCCGGTGGCGAGTCCCGTTTCCACCGGCATTCCAGTAGCTCAACCCTCCAGTGGCGCGGGCAATCCAGTGTCTCAGGTTGGTATCGGTAACCTTTTTGATCCGACAATAGCCGAACCGATCGACACCTCCATCACTCCGACTGCCCAACCTGTAGATATATTCGGTTCTGCTTCGATCCGCACGCGAAGCCCTTACCAGACGGACCAAGCAACATCGGCCCTCAACCTTCTCGGAAAGATTGAAGGTTGGGGCATCGGTCAATGCACTGAAGTTTTCGAAGTCAGGCTGCAAATTGATAAGGCAACAGGTGCCCAACTTAAGAAGCTTATCCAGAGTCTGCCTGATGGTATTACATATGGCCTGTATCTCCAAAAGGAGGATCAGACTCAATGAGCATTTCTGCCACCTGCCTATCGGATCGACTCGAGGGATCGGCGACAGAAGTGTGGCAAAGTATATCAGGCGAACTTCTCGAGCTATGGTCTGCGCCTTATCCAATCGGCGATATCGTTCCGGAGGTCAAAAGGAGGGATCAGATATCGGGTGAGCTAGATCTGCTGATCGCCTCCACAGCCTGGGAGCTGTGGCACGAATTTCAGGCAGCCGTGCCTTCGACTGCATCCAGGCTCAAAGGTTGGTGGTCAACTCTATCTGAGCCAAAAGCGGTGTTAATTCTGGATGCAATGTCGCTACGTGAACTTCCAATACTCATGCGAGAGGCACCCCGGCATGGACTCTCAATCCAGTCCGTTGACGTCACGAGGTCTGAACTTCCCGCTGACACCAATGCTTTTGCGCGGGCACTGAACCTGCCGCAGCGGTCATCACTCGAGAATAACGGCAAGCCCTCCAGTTTTGCCTTGCCGCACGCCCACACCGAATCAGTCAATCAGCCCTGGGAAGACTGTGCGAACCGCCTCGGGGCGCATCCAAACTGGGTGTTCTGGCATCACTGGCCCGATGCAAAGCTCCATGAGTACAGCTCGGCTAGCTATGGTATTGATGCTCTCGCCAAGGAAGTGGCCGAACAAATATCTAGCCACCAGTTCTGGGTATTCCTCAAGAGGTTGGCTCATGGGCGGAGGCTCGTCATCACCAGCGACCATGGCTACGCTGCAAGTGGCCTATTTACCGATTCGACCCAAGATCAAAGCAACTATCTCAAGGACACAATGAAGAGTCAACGATTTGCAGCCGCATCGAATCATTCAACAGGGAGCTTTTGCCCACCGGTGGATATGGTCATGTCTACACCATCCGGCCTAACTCGATTCGCGTTAGGTCGTCGAAAGTGGAGAAGCCCAGGTGGTTATCCAACACTCGTGCATGGCGGGCTCAGCTTGCTTGAAGTGGTAGTTCCGTTTGTCGAGATTGGAGGGATTCAGTAATGGCGGGATCGAAAGGACCAAGCAAGAAAGATATTCTCGTTGAGCAAGTCGCGCGAGCTGTAGGAGCTGGACGTGAAGTGGCTATGGAGACCGTTGACTTCAACGATCCGAACCGTCCTTTAACCTGTCTTGAAGTGGATTTCCCTATTCTCCCAATCAATGAGGTCGCTGACATTGAGGGTAACGCCGGAAAGCCTATCTATCAGATGTCCAAGTGGTGGGCCAGGCGCAGGTCAAGTGTGTTCCGTTCTCTCCTCCTTTCGGCATCCATGAGGGCCCCGGAAGATCCAACAAAAGCTGCCAAGGCGGTTTGGGATGTGTACTACGCCAACCATCAGGCAAAGGGTGCTTTTAGCCACCTCAAGGTCGCCGACATCTTCATGGGTGGCGGTACCACCCTCGTAGAAGGTTCCCGCCTTGGGATGCAGATGACTGGGGTGGATCTCAATCCAGTAGCGTGGTTCGTAGTCAAGAACGAGTTCGCGAAGGTGACCAAGAAAGAGGTTGAAGATCTCCTTTCAGAGATCGAAGCAGAGGTTAAGCCTCAACTCATGCCTTTCTACGCGTGCGACGGCCCAAGAGGCGAAAGAGGCAAGTGGGTTGAGCTCTCAACTGGCGAAGTGATGGGTGAAGATTTCGACCCTTTCTCAGTCGCTCCAGAAAATCGGATGCAGTTTCGCTACGACGGGCCTGAGATCATCTACACGTTCTGGGCTAAACATGGCCCTTGCCTGAGCTGTGGTCACCGAACTCCAATAATGTCGAGTCCTGTGATAGCGATAAAGACTCTTACGGTGAGGGCGTACACGGACTATAAATGCCCACATTGCCAACATGTCTTTGATTTAGAAGTGCAAGACGCTCGAATGGCCCCCGATGCTGACCTCGTCCTCTCGCCTGAGGAAAAGCCCTTTGCAGTTCTGCGGCGCAACGGGGTGGAGTGCCCTTCCTGCAAGCAAATCCTCTTCCCGCCGACAAGCCGAAAGCCTGTTAACAAGAAAGTTGAATTGACACTACTCGTTTGCCAGGAATGGCTCAAAGGAACTCCAGCCAAGTCCACAGGCGGTGAGGCCCATGGAGGATCAGCAACGGATTCTCCAGAAGATTCCGCGCGATGGTTTGAGGAGCGAGCGAGAACCCTTCGCCTAATCGAATGCAGAGGAAAGGTCACTCGCCAGAAGAAAGACGATAAGACTGGAGCCTTAAAGTTCAAACCGGGCGGGGCACCAGATATGGAGCGTGTCGTACCTGAAGAACTTGTTGATCCGGTCACTGGGGGATCCTTTTTCACAGACAGTCGTGGAGGCAACGTGCATAAGAGATCATCATTTACGTGCTCGAACTGCGGTCGCGAAAACGATGTCCTTGGAGCTATCAAAGCTTCAAAGAAAACCGGGCCAATGGCACCTTATGCAGTCCAGGCCTAAAGCTCTAAAGCAGACAAGGAAGGTCATTCATATAGCGGCAGGTTCTTTGCTAAACCCGGAACAAAGCGACTAATTAGTGCATGGCATGAGTGGGATCTTAGGAGACACGCGGACCTGAAGGGGCATTGGCCGGAGTCTGAGTTGCCCTACGGATTCATGACTCACATGCTTAACGGGGGAATCCCAAATCACGGGTTTACGCATTGGTGGAAGATGTTCTTGCCAGTACAGCTATTGTGCCTTGCAAACTTACTTTACGCCATAAATCGTTTGGGGAACCAACCACACCGAAGACCGGCGAGCTTGTTCGTACTTGGTGCATTTCAGCGTTTTATTTCCAATCAGAATGTTATGGCATTTTGGCATCTGAATCGCGACCACTTCGCTCCAGCATTGTCGAACAGCAACTTCCACCCTAAATCGACAGTAATCGAGGTCGGAGCATTTGTCAATCAAGGATACGGCCCGTGGTCATCATGCTTCGATTCCCTCCTGGAAAGTGCCGATTGGGTAGCTGACCCCTGGGAGCTTGTGCCAGTAGCACTCGTCGGCAATGTTGATACAAGTGACTTAAACACGAAGAGCGTTAAAGTTTATCCAAGAGATCAGCTCCTTGAGGCGGATATACGGAATGGGAGTGCAACAGACTTGAGCTGGCTTGCCTCAAATTCGATGGATCTGGTGATAACTGATCCTCCATTTAGTGGGTTAGTCCACTACTCTGAGCTTTCCGATTTCTTCAACTGCTGGCTACGATTGCCTCTGAAATCGTGGTTTCCAGAGGTGTTTGCTGGAGTCGACACCCCAAAATCACTTGAGGTAGTAGCAAACGAAGCTCGAAATCCAAAAGACTCTGACGCTTACTACAAGCGACTGCTGACCGAGTCTTGGTGCGAGGCATTTCGGGTTTTGAAGCGGGGAGGGATATTGGCCTTCACGTTCCATCACAAAGATGACGAGCCGTGGGTCGATGTTCTAGAAAGTCTCTTTGACTCTGGATTCTATCTTGAGGCGACATACCCTATACGTAGCGATGAGACCAAGGGCGAAGGTGAGTTTGGATCCAGGAAGATAGAGTTCGATATTATTCACGTCTGCCGAAAGCGTATGACGGAGCCCCAACCAATTAGTTGGGCGAAGATGAGGCGGGAAGTGCTTCGTGAAGTCAATCAGCTCCGAACAATCCTCGAAAGCCATCGTGCAGAAGGCTTGCCCGACGCGGACCTCAATGTAATTCGGCGTGGAAAGGCCCTCGAATATTACTCTCGACACTATGGGCAAGTCTTTGTCGATGAGGATCGCACAATTACGCTCAAAGAGGCTCTCGTTGGCATTAATTTACTTCTTGATGAGGATGGTGAGCGTGCAAAAGACCCACTACCTGTCCATAGCGAGCCATTGACCCGTCAACTGCTGCGGATCTTCCAGGGTGCGATATCTAGAGACCGGGGCGAGATGCAGAAGTATATGCGCGGAACTGGCTCCTCGCCTGACGAATTTTTGAAGCTCGGGTGGTGTTCGGAAAAGAACAAGGTCTATCACCTCGCATCACCCTTGGAGATTGCTAGATCCTGGAAGGGCAAGCAGCGTGCAGGGATGACCAGCGACTACGAGCAGGCGATGGTGCTGATCGGAGCATGCTTTGCCAACAGCGGCATCAGCGCCGAAGGCACGCTCAACAACGAGAACTTCCGAGTTCATCCGAGCCTGAAAGGGCTACTGGAGTGGCATGCAATTCAAGGTGGCAACAGCGAAATCCGGAATGCCGCAAATCGTGCGATGACCTTGTTGCGCACTTGGGAAGCGGGCAATCGCGACAAGGCGGCCCAAATGTCGCTGTTCGCGGAGGAAGGTTGATGGATATTCTCCGCGACGCCAGTTGGCAGCGCTCAGGCATGACTATCCTTTGGGACGGTGGATCCTTAGGCAATTTGGTGCAGGTTAAGGATGTCGTTTCAATGAGACAACTTGTCCAGTTCTCACAAGCATGGCCAGAGGACCTGCCGGCAAACAGCGGCAATACCCTTGTCGTAGCAGGATTGGACGCCTGTCTTGACCTCCTTGATCCTGCAGATGCGGAAGAATGGCTGGCACGTCCTCTCCGTCAATGGATCCTCTCTTTCCAAGAGCACTATCAACTACAAGCCGGTTTAGTGTTTTACGTTCCAGATGGCCATACGCGTCTCCGGCAAGAAACAACGGGGGGATTTAGCTGGAAGTGTGGACCACCCCACACGAGCACAGAAATTGACTTTGGTCGTGCTTTATGGTCGGGTGCTGAGGAAGATGTGTCGTGGCTAGGGAAGCCTGCAGTGGGTGGTGGACCCGCAGTTGGGCATGATACGATCGGCCTTTTTCTAAGGAGACTCTCGTGATTGCAGAGGAACTCCTGAATCCCGGCCAAAGGATTAGCCACGCCGAATTCGGTGAAGGCGTCGTCCTTGAAACTCCTCGAGATGGATTTATCCGCGTCTTCTTTCCGTCTGGTGAGCGCCGAGTTCCCGTTGAATCCCTCCAACGCCAGCATAGCCGGAGTGAACGGGCAGTCGCAGGCGTAGCAGGCACTGCAGAAAGGCTCAGGAAAGTGCGCTTGGCTTACCAGTCGCACGCCCTGCCCTTGCTGACCAGCTCTTCCGCTTTGACGTCCGCAAAAATCGACCTCCTTCCCCATCAGGTCGTTTTGACCCATCGAGTTGCCACTGAATCACCTCGCAGGTTTCTGATCGGTGACGAAGTTGGTCTGGGAAAGACGATCGAAACAGCTTTGATCTTGCGGGAGCTTGCTAGTCGTGGTGCGCTCAAGCGGGCTCTTATGATAGTTCCGGCGGGCCTCGTCAACAATTGGCATCGAGAGTTAAACGAAGTATTCAACTTAGGGTTTGAAGTTTTTGGGTCTGAAGGGGATGTCACCGATAGAAAGAGCAACGCTTTCGCCAAGCACGACCTTCTGATCGCGAGCACCGATACGCTGAAGAGACCTAGCCGCATCCAGCGCCTGCTCGATGCTCCAGCCTGGGATCTCGTCGTCTTCGATGAAGCCCACCATTTGACAGCCTATCGAAACGGAAATAAGGTTAGGAAGACGGAGAACTACAAACTCGCTGAAGCTCTCAGGGAGCATACGCGAGACCTCTTACTGCTATCGGCGACCCCACACCAAGGCGACCACTTCAGATTTTGGATGCTGATTCAGCTCCTTGATCCTACGTTGTTTAAGAACGCGGCAGACATGGTTGAAAATCGCCATCGTCTCAACTCCGTTGTATTTAGACGGACAAAGGCGGATGCGTGCCGCTCCGATGGGTCGTCTCTCTTCGCACGTAGGTGGGTCCACACTGAGTCCTTCACGATGTCAGAAGACGAACGTCGGTTCTATGGACTATTACGTGAGTATCTCGAAGATGGATTTGCGCTCGCCAAGCGAGAGGGAGGAAAAGGCCAAGCCATTGGCTTCCTGATGGCAGTTTTCCAGAAGATTGCTGCCAGCAGTTTTGCCGCCGTACGGCGGACCCTTCGCAGGCGTCTCATCATGCTGATAGTCCATGAAGCCATCATCAAGGATCGATCCCTTGACCTGGACGGGCGGGAGGCTCTGCACCGAGAAGCGAGGCAACTGATTCATGAGGAAAATGGCCTCCCTCACGACCCAGTTGGTCGTGGCGAAGTCGACCGCATCCTTGCTGACCTGAGGCTCAAGCTAATCAAGAGTATCGGCGAGAATGATCTGGCACTTTTTGCGGACTCTTACAGTGGCGAAGAAGAGACGACTGCAGCGGAAGACCTTGTTACCCGTGCGGTCAGCATCCAGCTTCCAGAAGAGCGTCGGCGCATCACCAATTTGCTCTCAGAATTTCCAAGCGATCGCGAAACAAAAGTCGACAAGCTTCTGCGTGGTCTTGGGACGCTTTGGCAGCAGAACGCCGATGAAAAGGTCGTGATCTTCGCAACGTATCTTGGGACGGTTGAGCTCGTTGCGAAGGAGATCGAGCTTCAATACCCAGGCCAAGGCGTCGTCGTACTACGCGGCGGCGATCACGGTGCGAAGGTTGCCGCGGAGCGTCGCTTCCGCAAGAAGGACGGCCCCAAGGTTCTGATATGTACGGCAGCCGGGCGCGAAGGCATCAATCTTCAGTTCGCGAAGGTCCTCTTTAATTTCGACTTGCCATGGAACCCCATGGACGTAGAACAGCGAATAGGGCGAATCCACCGCTACGGCCAGATCAACACGGCCCAGGTCTACAATCTCGTTCTTTCGGACACGATTGAGGGCCGAATATTCCTTCTCTTGGACGAAAAGCTCACCCAAATTGCAAAGGCGGTCGGTAAGGTCGATGAAGCCGGGAACATCGCGGAAGACTTCCGCTCACAGATTCTTGGTCAGTTATCAGAGCGTCTCAACTACGACAGGCTATACAAAGAAGCGATCGGAGATCCTGAACTCAGGCGCACTCGACTGGAGCTTGAGGAAGCAGTAAAAAATGCAAGCGAAGCACGCAAGGTCGTCTTTGAACTTTTTCAAGAATTGGATGGGTTCAACCTGGATGACTACAGGGCATTTAGCGACATTAGCGCCGATTTTGCTAGGCTGATCTCGTTCTTCTCTGACTCCGTCTCGGACAAGAAGCAAAGAGTTCGGGATATCGGTGACGGAATGTATGAGCTAGTCAACGGTGGGATGGGGCGCATTGCGCTTCTTACGACTGATCGCGAGAAGGCACAGGAATCTGAGGATGCTCAACTTCTGGGCCTGGACCACAGCATGGTTCTTGAGGAATTCTCTCGATGGAAGACGCTTGACCCATCAGAAATTGGAGTTTGTGTTATGGGGAGTATTGCGGGCGTCGTAACAGTTTGGCGAGTTGCTGGCCAAGGCCCGAAAGGAGAGCACAAGACAGTGTTGCTCACCCTTGCGGTGGATGCCGATCGGTTGCGGTCTCAGGTCCTCGAAAGATCGGTTGAGGCCTTGCTCACTTCGACCCCGTGTGAATCTCAACTAGGTCTGGATGATCGACTTGGCCTTCTACACGATACGATTGAGCCAATGTTACAGCGTGAGCTTATGCACTCGGGCCTCGCTACCGAAAGCGCAGGATATTCGGCCAGTATGGTTGCCTGGATAGAGACAATTTTGACACTTTAGGTTCAGTTGCCAAGGGTTCTGGGAGTCAGACGTTCGAGTAATGTTTGGGCAGCTGAATCGCCATCTCTCGCTCGTCGCGTGGTATTTCCAGGGCCTACCTGATCAACAAAATCCCTCTGTTCCGATCTCGTGAGGGGGCAGCACGTCCATAGAAAGGTCCAGGATGATATTTACATCTGCAGCTGCAACGCTCAATTTCAGACCGTAGTCGTCGATCACGCATGTCTCCCTGACTTGTCATATACCGTTCAACTATCTTCGACAAAGAAATGACTGCAATGATCAAACCCAGAATCACCGCCGCTGACCTCCAGAATTACGCGCTGCAATACGACCACAGCTTCGACGCTCCACTAACGGCACTAGTTGAGTCCGTCAAGGCGCGGGGCTGCCTCACCAAGCCAGAACTTGCGATCCTAGGTGATTGGAAGTCTCCGCGGATCCGGCCGAAACTGGCTCAGAACTCGAACGAACTGATTCAGGAAGTTACTCGCCATGCCTTGTCGACTCATTCGGTAAGGCTCGCTGTTCACATCCCTCAACTGCTCTACGGTGTCGGTTTGCCAGTTGCTTCGACCATCTTGCACTGGTTCCACCCCGATCCCTTTCCAATTCTCGACGTTCGTGCCCTGTGGACTTTGGGCCTGCAAGATGAAGTTCAGTCCCTCGATCTGTGGGAAACCTATGTCAGGTTGACCCGCCAACTTGCCGAAGAGTGGAATACCGACATGCGCACCCTAGACCGCGCCCTATGGCAGTACTCAGCTGAGCATCAAACGTCAGGGTAAACAACCGTTGGCACCCTAAGGAACAGCTAAACTTCACAAATGGGGACCATTGAGGAAGAACTCAAGAAACTTAATTCCTGCAAGAATCTTGAGAGCCTTCAGCGCGAGCTTGCTGCCTTCAACATCTTCGAAGCGGTTGGCATGGCCACCCAGGAGATCAGACATTCGTTCTTTCTCGCTTACTTACTAGATCCTAGGGAAATTCACGGCCTGGGATCCGAGTTTGCGAAGCGGTTCATTGAGCTTGTAGCACCAGAATTGATTTTTGCTGACCTGTCCGACCTAGAGGTACACAGAGAAAGGTGGAGGATTGACCTTGCCCTCGTAAGTCAATCAAGCAAATTCGCGATCATAGTTGAAAACAAAATCTGGAGTGGAGAGCACGGGAGGCAGCTTGACGCGTATGAGCAGGAAGCTAAGAGCAGGTTCCGGGGTTTTGCTACAGTCTTCGTCTATCTCACCCCAAATGGTGACAAGCCCAGCAACGGTAACTATCGCCGGGTTTCCTATGACGAACTGGTCCAACGAATGTTGCCCATTGCCAAAGGTACAAAGAACCAAGAAGTGACCGTGGCGATCAACCACTACGCTAAGCTTTTGGTCAGGAGGCACGTATTGACTAACTCTGATTTGGAGCTCTTATGCCAGGAGATTTACAATAATCACTCCGCTGCGCTTGATTTCCTCAATCGGAAGATTGTGCGCAAGAAAACCAGTGCCCTCATTGAGTTTTTAGCTACTCTGACAACTGAGATAACCGAGCCTCAATTGACAATTGGGCAAATCGGCACTGACTATGTGATCTTCTTCCCACCGCAGTGGAAACCACTCCTTCATGACCCAGCCAAACGATCATGTCCAGATGGACCAATCTGTCTCTATTTCGCCACTAGCGATAATTCCATCGAAATCAGGAGCAATCTTAGGCCGTCAACATCTGAGGTGCGAAGAGTCTTACTAAAGCTAATTGATGCAGATAACTCCAAACTCTTCAGGGTTCGTCGCAGCGCTCGAATGAAGGTGGAATCTGGATATCCAAAGATCTTCGGTGAAGAGATTTACAGCTTCGGATCGGAAGTAGCTTCTTTATCCGAAGACCAAAAAGATGGGATTCGGTCTGAGTTCAAGACTTGGTTGCGGGAACGACTTCCTCAGATCGTTGCGGTGATTGATGCCAACGACCAAGAACTTCTTGACGCCATAAGGCTCGCCAAATAATCTAAGGGAAATCAGACCTGTTCGCCTTACCTACTTTCCTCGGACCTGTGACCGAGGGTTCGTTCGTGGCTGCCACGAATTGACCGCACATACGGCAACCGAGAGCATTGCTTTGTCAACTCGGCCGTATGTATGCTTCTTTCAGCGCAACCTTTCCAGGTTGTAATGGCAGACTATCAATGTGTCACAGGTGAAAAGATGATTGGGGGATGGCGGACTGGGTGGAGGACTTCGGTGGTTCTCAAAATGATTCTTGGCTTAAATGTTGTTGCCGTGGCCAAGGTTCTGGATGCCGAAGTCCCGCCCCCAACATTGAAAAGCGGCATTGACCTCAGCAAGTTCAAGATGACCTTCCATGACGAGTTTGATGGGAATGTGCTTGATGCGACAAAGTGGGAGGCACCGGAAATGCCTCGGCAGGGGACGTCGCGGTGGGTGAAATCGATGGTGCGCGTCGAGAATGGGCTGCTGCACCTTGGGGTTCGGCTCACCAAAGACCCGGTGCTTCGATATGACTGTGCAGGGATTCGGACGCAAAGGAATTACGACCCGAACCAGACCATGTTTCAACAGCGATATCGGCAAGCGCGTCGTCAACGCGTTCGCGAGCGGCTAAAGACGATTCCTTGATTCCCATATATTTCCGCCTCCATGCCTCGTCGGTGAGTCGCGGACTGAGTTCCTCCGTGACGCGGACCATCGCGTACGGGCTAAGGGCTTCTCGGCATCGATCCTCTTCGACCCCTGCGGAAGCAATATTCGCCTTGTACAATATCAAGTTATCACTGCACTCAGTGGGAGCGGTATCAAGAGTCGATGCTGTGTGATTTTCGAGACATCTTGTTGCTGTTTTTGATGCCAAAAAGCAGTGTCTCGATTGGCGTTTCCTTGTATATTTTTTGAAACGAATTTGGGCATGTTTTCGCTTCAAAAAACGATGAGAGAAATAGATATATCACGCACTGATTTTTGAAACGAATTCCCATTGTTTTTCGTTTCAAAAGATAGTGGGCAAACATGCCGATTCTATTGACAGTAAAGTTCGACGTCGCATCCGGGCGCATGGACGTGGTTGGGTGTTTACGCCAAGTGACTTCATTGACCTTGGCAGCCGTACAGCGGTGGCGGTGGCCCTGCTGAGGCACGAACGAGACGGCACAGTCCGGCAGCTTGGACGAGGGTTGTATGACTATCCCAAGCGACATAATGCACTCGGCTTGCTGGCACCCACGTCCGAGGCGATCGCACATGCTCTCGCGGGCAAGCATGCTACGCGACTGCAGCCATCGGGAGCTTATGCCGCAAACCTGCTAGGTCTCTCCGAGCAGGTTCCAATGAAGGTCGTCTATCTAACCGATGGCCCCGCTCGAAGCGTTCAGATCGGTAAGCAACAGATTCAGCTAAAGCCGACGACTCCACGTAACATGGCGACTGCCGGTCGAATCAGTGGACTCGTCATTCAGGCACTTCGACACCTCGGGAAGGAAGCCACCGACGAGTCGGCGGTAAAGGCCCTTAAGTCCAAGCTTTCCGACGAAGACAAGGCCCGACTTCTCAAGGACGTTCGGTACGCTCCTGCATGGATCGCCGACATCATGCGTGAGGTCGCAGAAGACTCGGTGGACGTTCGACGAAATTCTTTCGACAGTCTCGTAGTTCGAGATGAAAGCAAATGAAGCAACCAGGGATGCGTCGTGAGTCTAGCTCTCAAACAGAGTCCGCTGGGAATCGGCCTTCCCGTGCGGTCGCTCGCAGAACTGTCTGCTTCCAATCTGCCCTGGCTGTGGAGATGTCGGATTGCGCAGCACTTCCAGCAACCGTGAGCATTGCTTTGGCAACGCAGGCGTATGTATTCTTTTTTCGATGGAACTGTTCCGGGTTGGTACGGCAGACTATCAAGGGGTCAGAGGTCAAGGGATGATCAGGGGATGGGGAACTGGGTGGAGGACTTCGGTGGTTCTCAAAATAGTTCTTGGCTTAAGTGTTGTTGCCGGGGCCAAGGGGCTGGATGCTAAAGAGCCGACCCCAATATTGAAACACGGCATTGACCTCAGCAAGTTCAAGATGACCTTCCACGACGAGTTTGAGGGGAATGTGCTTGATGCGACAAAGTGGGAGGCACCGGAAATGCCTCGGCAGGGAACTTCGCGTTGGGTGAAATCGTTGGTGCGGGTCGAGAATGGACTGCTGCACCTTGGGGTTCGGCTCACCAAAGACCCGGTGCTTCGATATGACTGTGCCGGGATTCGAACGCAAAGGAATTACGACCCGAACCAGACGATGTTCCAACAGCGATATGGCTACTACGAGGCTCGCTGTAAGCTTCCGGCCAACTTGAAGGGCGACTATTGGGGCTCCTTCTGGATGATGTGTGGCAAAGTCGGAGATCAGACGCCGGACACGCGGGACGGGTTGGAGGTTGACATCCTAGAGACCTTCCACTTCGCAACAAAGGATTTCTACAGCCTATCCTTCCACTGGAACGGCTATGGAGACAAGCACAACTCAACGGGGGCGGTGTGCAAGCCAACTCCTCAGGCGCTCGACGGAAAGTTCCACCGGTACGGACTCTACTGGGATGAAAACACCTACGTGGCGTACTTCGACGGTGAAGAAGTTGGGCGCACGACGCTCAAGGGCCTTGGGTCCAAAGAAGGTGGAAAAACCCTTTCGAACGGGCCTTGCCAAAAGCCGGGGTATGTAAAGCTTTGTACCGAGGCGGCCCCCTGGGCAGGCGCAAGCCCTAACTGGGAGAAAGAGATGTCCGCCGAAGACGACTTTGTCGTGGACTATGTGCGTGTCTACGAGGGAAAGCTCGCTCCCAACTAAGGGAAGAATTCCGAATTCGATGGTTCCATTCAAGATCTTACGTAGGGCCGATGACTCCCATCCACCGAAGTGAGACGATTATTCTGCTATCGATCGCCAGCAAAGTCAGCGGACTCAGATACCACTTAGTGGCGTGATATTGTTTTCGAGCAATGCTTGAAGGTCCTCTCTTTTAAGTTCGCCTTTGGCGATGCTCAGCGTAATTTCTCTGGCTTGATCGTTGTCAAATACCATCTCGCAATCGTTTAGCCGAAGGAAAGTTTCAGCGGCGAGCAGTCCAACGCGTTTGTTTCCGTCCCGGAAAGAATGATTCATCACGAGCGAAACCCAGTAGGACGAGCACATCGCCGCCAGCGAAGAGTGCAAATACTCACCGAACATCGTCGCGCGAGGAGCAAAGACGGCGCTCTCCAGGAGGTTGTAATCGAGTAACCACGGTTGCCCCGCAGCATACACGGCGACGCCATCAATGCCTTCTGCTGAATACTCCTCAATGGCAAACCGGTGTATAGCAATAACGTCGTCCACTTCAAGGAAAATCGGATCGAAATTCATCGACATGGCCAGCTACTCAGCGAGTTGTTTGAGTGCTTTCTCGTATTTCTTTCCGGCAGCGCGCATCGCCGTCTGCACGTCTGGCTTACTGGCCCTTCTGACGACCAATGCGCCATCTTGCACGGTGACGTCCACCGCGTCATTTTCAAGCCCGAGCAGTCCGATTAGGTCTTTGCTCAGGATCAATGCCTTGCTATTGCCGACCTGTATGAGTTTTTTTGTCATGCGGTTGTCCGTAATCTCTTGGGAACTTCGATTCCAAATTTTATTATAACGCCGTTATAACAGCTACTGTCAGGCCCTCCGCTGTTTGTGATCGGCAATCCCGGAAATGTGTCGATGCCGATGGAGATGCCTTGCTTGACCTAACCCCACCGAGATCCGTTGCGATGTCGGCGTCCGCTTCAAGGAAAATCGGATCGAAATTCATCGACATGGCCAGCTACTCAGCGAGTTTTTGGAGTGGTTTTTCGAATTTCTTTCCGGATGCCCTCATCGCAAATTGCACATCCGGTTTCGCCTCCTTTCTGACGAAAACTGCCCCACCTTGCACTGTCGTACCCACGAAGCATCATCCAGGGATTCAACATTTTTCACTTTTTGTACACATATTGCCCGACAGCGGGGCATAATACGTACATAGAATGAAATGACCTTCATAGATTTTCTGGCCATAAACCCTGTATTCGATCTTAACCGCGTCCGTGCGGCGTTTCCGGATTCATCACCTCAAGCAGCACTTAAGAGGGTCCGTCGCGCGATGGCTTCTGGCAAGGTCAAGCGACTTCAAAAGGACTTGTTCGCGACTGTCCCTGTCGGCGCGGTTCCAGAAACTTACAATCCCGATCGTTTCTTGGTCATGCTGACGTTGCGACCAGACGCGATATTCTGCGGCCACAGTGCCCTAGAGCTTTTGGGGGCAAGCCATTCAACTTGGAATTGGTGCTTAGCTTATACGTGTGGCCGACGTGCGTCGCTGGATTTAGACGACGTTTCCTTATGGGCTTTTGCTAACCCGGCTCCCTTGGATAAGCACGGTTTGTCCAGTGTTGGAGTCGAATCGGGTGATCGGCTTGGTAAGGCCGTCAAACTCACTGGTAGGGAAAGAACTTTGGTCGACGGATTTTGGATGCCAGGCCGTGTAGGTGGTTTGGAAGAGCTGGTTCGGTCCGCGGCCGGTTTTCCAGTTCTGAACTTCGATCTCATCCTCAAGGTTCTCGACGGTTACGCGAGCCCTAAGCTCTATGCATGCGTCGGTTGGTTCTTGAATCGGAACCGTGAACAGTTCTATGCGGATGAGCAGATCCTTAGCGAGCTTCTCAGTCGGCGCCCGACTTCTCCCAAGTACATGGCTCGACATTCGGGTGAAGCGACCTTTGATTCTTCATGGAACCTAATGGTTCCAAATGTGCTGCTCCGAGGTGGTGAAGACGTTGAGGCTTAGCCGTGAAGGATATCTAGCGGCAGGTGTTGCGACCGGCTTCCTGCCTGAGACCTTGGAAAAGGTCGTCCGTTTGGGTGAATTGCTTGGACTCATCTTTGAGCATCCCTTTCTTCGCTCTCAGGTACTGCTCAAAGGCGGAACGGCAATCAACCTCATGCCCGAGGCACCTCGCCGCCTTTCTGTCGACATAGACCTGAACTACATCGGTGCAATCGACCGAGAAACGATGCTTACCGAAAAGCCAAAGGTACTCGATGCACTCCAACGCTTGGCGGGAGGTCTCGGATATGGGGTCGTTCTCAGAAAGGGCGAACATGCGGGCGGCGGCTTCGTTCTCAATTACTCAAATTCCCTTGGCACGCCCGACCGCGTCGAAATCGACATCTCGTTTACAAATCGGGTGCCACTAGTAGCACCCATCGAATGTCAAATATGGCAACCTGACGGAGTCGTCCGTCCGCTAGCGCGGCTTTGCGCGCGCGAGGAACTGATCGCTGGAAAACTCTGCGCACTTGTTGATCGCGTTGCCGCACGCGATGTTTACGACACGACCTTTCTCCCAGCACTTGCTGATGGTCCGTGGCCCGGCAAACACCAAAAACGATTGTTCGTCTTCTACTCCGGCTCACTGAATCATCCTTTGCACACCTATTCGGCGGACCGGCTCGATCCACTTAGCGAGCAAGAAGTAAGTTCAGCCCTGATTCCAATGCTGAGTCGCAAAGTCGTTTTGGATGTCGAAGCGATGAAGGAAAATGCAAAGGCGATCCTTTCGCCGATGTTGACGCTCGACCGCGAAGAGCTAGAGTTCGTGATGGCTCTCGATACAGGCGAGCTCCAACCTGATATCCTATTCCCTCAAGACCCGGAACTGGCTGGGAACCTCAGGAAACATCCGCACTTGGTTTGGAAGGCGCAAAACGCCAAAGCGCACAGAAAGAAGCTCACCTAGCCGAGCCTGCAGTTTAGAAGATGCGGCTATTTGCGATGTCTGAACGATTCGTCGTGTGTTCTGCACGAATGGAGGACCATGCGTTCGCTCCGGTCGTCGCCATTCCCTACGTAGGCCCGGACGATCATGTCGACGGCCGTTCCGAGTTCGTTCTGCATTCCATACGGTGAGACCACTTGAGAAAGATCAAATGTTATTGATAACATCCGACTTCCTTCAAGTAACATATTGACATGGAGTCGACGATGATCGAACGAGTTCAAGAGCTTGCGCGGAATAGGGGCGTGATCAGAGCCAGTGACCTCGCAGAGATTGGGGCTAGCCACAATTACCTATACTGGCTTGCCAAGTCGGGCCGAATCATGAAAATCGGCCGTGGCCTCTATGCTCTTTCGGATTCCAATCTCTCAGCCCAACAAAGCCTTGTCGAGATTTCGGCCAGATATCCGAAGGTCACGATTTGCCTGCTGAGTGCTCTCGCATATCATCAGATCGGAACGCAATTGCCGGCTGCAGTTTGGGTCGCCATCGGTCTAAAGGATCGCGCCCCGATCTCCGATACGGCGCCTTTGGTCGTCACACGAATGGCGCCCAAGGTTCTGGCCGCGGGCTCCGAGGTCCATCTCATCGATGGTGTCAAGGTTAACGTGACGGGGATCGCCAAGACGATCGTCGATTGCTTCAAGTTTCGCACCAAGGTCGGCACCGATGTCGCGATCGAAGCGCTGAAAGATGCCCTCCGCCGCAATCTGATCACATCTGACGAGCTATATCACTTCGCGACCTTGACACGGATGTGGAATGTGATCCGCCCGTATGCCGAGGCAATGGCATGCCCCCCGACGAAGTCAAGAGGCAACTCCAGTTGTATCGCCGATCTTCCAAGGGATACCAAGACGTACAGCGTCTCATGCTCCGATACGACTACGAATGCTTCTTCAGGCGGTTAGCAGCCTCCGGTTACGTCCAGACATTTGTACTCAAGGGAGCCATGTTGCTGGTCGCTCTAGACGGAGGTCACGGTCGATTTGGCGTGATCGGCTCCAGAGATGCGCCCATAGTCGTCCAGTCCACCCACCTCAAGGCATAATCCGAGACAACCGATTCGCGGGCCAACGACAAAATGGAATCACAAATCTGCTGTTCAACCAAGCTCTTGCAGGCGATGGATTTGATGCCCACCAAGATCCCTGCCGAGCGTCAGGACCTGACTCCGCTATCGACGTGGTACGCCGACGTATTCAACTTCAATCGGCGTAAGTGCCTGGTTTTCTACACCCCAACAACTGGCTATGGGATGGTGGCGGCGTACGTCACTAAGAAGCGAATTGCCAACCTGAGCGCGGAACTGTTGCGCACCTATAAGGATGCTCTGAAAGACGACGGC
The DNA here is from genome assembly GCA_903833215.1 of uncultured Armatimonadota bacterium. GTDB lineage: Bacteria > Armatimonadota > Fimbriimonadia > Fimbriimonadales > Fimbriimonadaceae > Fimbriimonas. Next base: position 122,435 of record CAILEM010000160.1, on the reverse strand, counting down.
GTCTCTGAAGAGAGTGAGAACGGCCTATTGACGGCAATGGAAAACCCCTTCATTTGCCGCACCTCCGATCGAAAAGCGCGTGCCCATCTCGTACATGCAATACGCGATGCTGGGTTCTCGATGTCGCGTTCAGTATTGACCGATCCAGCGGCGCTCGAGCGAGCAGCTCATGTCATGATTGCGCACGGTATCAGCGGTCCAACCTGGAATCCGATCAAGGCATTTGGCGAGATAATCGGCGAACCATTGGAGAATCGACTTATCCAACGGCAATGGCACCTTGATATGTGCCAGGTTCTTGTCACGCTGCAAGGTGTCGAGCCTCCGATTTGGCGTCGAAGTCTGATTCCCTCAGCGTTCAGATTGGATAAGGCCCACTTGGTCATTCAGGGGGCATTTGGCTGGTCCAATTCTCATTTACATATTTTTCGGGCAGGCGGAATGGCGTACGAGGCTATTTATGACAAGTTCGATGAATATGAAGGCAAAGACGAAACTCAGGTTGGGTTCTATGACCTTCTGATGATGGGTGGTGGCTCCTGCGAGTACGTGTATGACTATGGAGATCACTGGCAACATACGATCCAGTTGGAGGAGCGTGTTGTGTCCGAGCAACCACACGTCCCAAGTTGCCTTGCCGGTGAGCGCGCCTGCCCTCCCGAGGATGTCAGAGGCGCAGCACGATATGAGCACATGCTGAGGGTTCTAAACGATCCCTCGGACGACGAATATGAATCCTTTATCGAGTGGCTGCCAGAGAACTACGACTCTGAGACATTTTCTGTGGACTCAGCCAACGAAGGGATTCAGGACATGCTCACCTGGAACGTTCGGCAATAGGCTCAGATCCCGTCCAACTGAAAAGGTTCGACGACGGCCGGCCAAGGTGCAAAACACCTGATTTCAAACTGAAACTCAATCTTCGTGGCGTTACCAAGATCGTGCTGATTCGCCACCAAAGCGCCGATGCCTTAGGGATTAATTCATGGGGCGCAGCACTTCCTTATCTCGCCAGGACCGTGATTTCAGGCGTGTTCCAACTGGGTGATTGAGAACCGTTTGGTAATTGAGTTTTCGCTGTAAAATGAGTTAACTCCAGTGCAAGCACTTAGAATTGACGCGAACGTTGCCTCCGATCATACGGTGACCCTCAAGTTGCCGTCAGACGTTCCCGTGGGTCCAGCAGAGGTCATTCTTCTCTATAGAGAGTCCTCAGCAAGCATCGAAAGCGGTGGGAACGGCCCCGCGATCCTAAGCGCGCTCTTAAGTAGTCCTCATCCTGTAGACGGTTTTTGGAAAGGAGCCAGCGATGAAGTCCAAGAGGCGCGGCGTCATAATATCGGAGAGGACATGAACCGTGAGAATCAGTCTTGACATTCAGGATCAGAACTTAACACCCGAGGGAAGGGAGATTCTGATTGGCCTTCTCCATCGTTTAGAAAAAGAGCCAGAGAAGTTCACTGCGGAAAACAGTGGCGTTGCTTCCCAAGATCAATCTGACGAGGCAGAACCCGAGGTCACGGTCGATTTGGTGGAGTTCTTGCGGAAAGCTCGCGCAGAACGGAAGCCTTTGAAGCCAATCACGCCGCAGGAGTTCTTCGCTGCAATGCGCGAGACAAAAGGCTTCGAAAGCAAGGAAGCGGCTCACCAACATATTCAAGAACTCCGCGACGAGTGGGATTGAAGGTGTTCCCTTTGCGAATCTATCTCGACGCCGATGGCTTACTTGACCTAACCACACCGGGAACCCTGTCTGATGACGAGAGCGAGGAGAAGATCAGTGACGCCTTGGAAGGCGGGAGGCTAGTCTTCGTCACGAGCGAAATCACCATTCTCGAGACGCTTGTCCATGCACGTCGGAATGAGGATGAGAGAAGACAAGCAAGTATCAGGCGTTTCCTGACCCCATCGACTTTTATCGAAACGAGGCCCGTAAATCTCGAACTAATCGAAGATGCCCTCAACCTTCGTGTCCAGTTCGGACTGAAATCACCTGATGCCATTCATGTGGCGACTGGCCTTTCCGCAAACTGCAGCGCGTTTCTCACAAAGGACGAAAAGTGGGGCAAACTCGGCCTGTCGATCCTCACGGCGGATGACCTGGTGGCTTTACTGAAGGAGTAACTGCCCTCTTAGCCTAAAGGGTCTTCGAAAAGCCAAGCATCAGACTCACATGCCGGTTTTCTACCATGGGAGCCACGATCCAGCCGTGGCGGCTGGACGCGGAGAGTTGTCCGCCCGCATAGCCGAGTCCGGCGCCGACGAGGACGTCTTGAAGGTAGTGGTCGTGGCCGGCGAACCGGGCGTACCCGATGAGACCAGCCGCGGCGTACCAGAACGGGGCTTGCTTGGGATGGTAATGCGACTGCGCGGCGGCTACAGCAAAGCTCAACGTGGTGTGCCCGCTTGGAAAGCTATCCAACGTCGTTCCATACGGCCGTCGCTCGGGCACGGCAAAGTGAATCAACTCCGCCAAGCCACCAGAGACGATCATGCCGTCCAGCGTGCGGGCCGAATGCTCAAGGCCTTGGCTTCCGTCTTGGACAAGCGACGAGCCCAACCCAACAACCCAAAGAATCGGACCACCGATCTCACCGATGTTGTGCCAAGTCTTCACCTGTGCCTGTCCCGATGCAGCGATTCCAATTGTGATGGCCAGGGTAAGGGCACGAGGAACACGGTGCAACGGATTCGGCATGGTGGTGATCAAAGTACAGGACAAGACTGCAATTCGACACCAGAAGGGGCCAAAGTGGGGCCATTTCTCCATGAAATCGAGCCTTGTCCACGCCTAACGACCGATCACGGCATCGCACTTCCTTCCCCTTTGGTTGGGCGCCTCAATCCCGAAGACAAAAATCCAAAAAATCCCGTCAAGCCCGTTGACGAATGATAACCATATAGTTATATAATCGAATGGTTATCTATGGCTTCCGACAAACTGAGTCTTATCTTCTCTGCCCTCGCTGATCCGACTCGGCGGGCAATTTTGGCTGCGCTTGCCCTTGGGCCGATGCCGGTCGGGGAGATCGCGAAGCCGTTCGATATTTCGGAACCGGCCGTGATCAAGCACCTGAAGGTTCTGGAAAGAGCCGGCTTGGTGGAGACCGACCGGAAGGGGCAAATGCGTCCCCGAAGCCTCAACGCCAAGCCCCTTGCCGAGGCCAACAGCTGGGTGGAGCAGTATCGCCAATATTGGGAGGTCAGCTTTGATCGGCTGGATGCCTACCTACAAGAACTTCAATCAGGAGAACAGCAATGAACTTTGAGCCCTTTGTGCTCGATCGCACCTTCAAAGCCCCTCGGGCTCTCGTTTGGGCAACCTTCACCCAAGCGAATCACCTCGCACACTGGCTTTCACCGGCGGGAATGACGCCAGGTAGGAATTTCATGGACTTTCGACCGGGCGGCGTCTACCACTATGAAATCGTCCCGCCGAACCACACTTCGCACTGGGGTCGATGGATCTTTCGCGATGTCGTCGATCAGGAGATGATCATCTGCCACGTTTCCTTCTCCGATGAGGGATGCGGAATCACACGTCACCCCATGGCTCCCGACTGGCCACTCGAACTCCTATCGAAAACCCATTTTTCCGACGAGCATGGCGGTACCCGCATTCGCCTTGAGCTATCGGCGGTCGGCTCAGACCCCGTCCAGCTCAAGACATTTGAAGCGGGCAGGCCAAGCATGACCCAAGGTTGGGGTGGCACGTTCAACAACTTGGATAGCTACTTGGAAAAGGTGCAAAATGGCTGATTTCAAACTGAGACTTGAGCTTCGCGGCGACACCGAGATAGTGCTAAATCGCCAATTCCGTGCCCCTCAACAAATGGTTTTCAAATGCTTCACCGATCCCGAGATTCTGCCGAAATGGCTAGGTTGCGGGATGGGAAAGACGACGCTGTGCATCGCTGACTATGAGATCGGCGGCGTGTAGCGACACAAGATGGACATGGGTGAGCACGGTGTATTCGACACTTTCGGTCAGACTCTAGAGTTCAGAGGCGCCGAATCGACTCGTTCGATCCTATATCTACAACGTCCCCGTCATCCTTGAAGCCGTTTGTACCGAAACCGCCACCTTTTCGGAGGCAGATGGACTCACCACAGTTGAAATCGTGATTCGCCACTTGAGCCGCGAAAACCGAGACGGCCACGCTGCCTCTGGGATTGAGTATGGCGCAGGCAAGTCGTACGACTCGCTTGAAGACTTCTTGGCAAGTATGTGACGACGCCTATTGTCAACGCCCGTAGTCAGAGTTGGAGCAACACCGTGGCGAATCGGCGTCATATTATCTCAGAGGACATAAATCGTGAGAATCAGTCTTGAGATTCAGGATCAGAACCTAACGCCCGAGGGAAGGGAGATTCTGATTGGCCTGCTCCATCGTTTAGAAAGAGAGCCAGAGAAGTTCACAGCGGGGAATAGTGGCTTTGCTGCCCAAGATCAATCTGACGAGGCAGAACCCGAGGTCACGGTCGATTTGGTGGAGTTCTTGCGGAAACCTCGCGCAGAACGGAAGCCTTTGGAGCCAATCACGCCACAAGAGTTTTTCACTCGGATCATGGAAACCAAAGGGTTTGAAAGCAAGGAAGCAGCCCATAAGCACATTCAAGAACTCCGGGCTGACTGGGACTAACTGTTGTCCGCGCCGAAACCCAAATCCTGCCATGCTGATGCATGTGGATCTTTTCAGAAACGGGAATGGTCAGTGCGGTTGCCCACCGAGATAAGCCGGGCATGATGCTGGTTAGGGCCAGACGCAGAGAACATCTAGCGGCCTTCCTTGCCTCCAGTGGTCCGTGGACTGGTAGTGATATCATCCAAATGCCTTCTGCGGACTACGAGTACCGGATCGAGATTTCCTCGGAGACGTTTGTTCTGCAACTTAGTGCACAGGCCAAGGCGATCGACTACTCAAACTTCAAGAGCAGATGTGATGCTCTACCGGATAAGGATTATGCTCACGCACTTCACAAAGTCTGGGCAGTAATCCATAGCGCGTTGGCACGCAATTGAAGGTTGTCGCAGGTCTCTACGAATGACAAGAAAACACTCGGTAGAAGTCACCGCCATAACCAAGCTGCTAGCCAGAGCCCACATGGCACCTGGCAGCGATGGAGGTGCCTATGATCGTGGTCAGGCCGCGCAAGGATTGATCACATTAATGATGGACTCACAAACCGATGAGGCCACCGGATCCCACTGTCGCCGTGCTCTTAGCATGCTCGCAGAAGGCAATCTCGCCTTGACCCGAGTGATGGTAAAGGACATCTATGATCATTTGCCTGAAGAAGATGACCACAAATTTGGAGATGATGGAGGGGCATTCGGGATGACTGCGCAGGAAATTGAACAAGCGTTAGCAGAACGTGAAGCCGGTCAAGCCGCCTATGCCACGCAAATCGAAGACCAAGGATGTACCGAGCCTCCAGACTCCCTATTTCTTGCGGGATCGTATGCCCACGATGACCCTGAGTCCCACTTCCGGTACGCCGATATGTTCTACGAAATGCGTTACATCCTAGACGACTCAAGATTGACCGACCTTGAAAAGTTGGAGCGGGGCCTTATCGAAGCCTCTACCGTTTTCGCAATGTGGACCAACCCCGATATGTATCCCCCCTTCGCCTTGAAGACTGCAGCGACTGCCCGCCACATCATCGAACAATTGCTCAACAACGAGTTCCGTCTTGCTCGCGAATTATGCCAGCCGAGTTGAACATCTCAGTGGATGAAATTCTTCCGGAATCCCACCGAACTGAACTGGTACCTCGGCGACGAAGGCCTCCTCGATCGGCCAAACTCCATTTTCATCTCAGGGCCAGAGTAACACTTTGCAGGACGATCCATCCATAATCCGACGATGGACGTTAATCCGGTTGAAATCAAAGAGCAAGCGGAAGAGGCTGCGAAGAGTTTGCTCAATGCCATGGTCGCAGTCACGATTGCGCTGCTCGCCAGCTTCATGGGCGTCTGCAAAGTAAAGGACGACAATATTTGTCAGGCAATGGCCAAAGATCAGGCGGACAAAATTGACGCTTGGGGCTATTACCAGGCGAAGAACACGCAGTCCAAACTGCTCACCTCATCTGCCGAAATCCTCCAGATCCAGACGAGTTTCCTCCCGGCCCCCGCCCGAGTCCGCGCCGAAGCCAGCGCCAAAAAGATGCTCGACAAGGCCAAAGAAGAGGAAGGCAAGAAAGACGAGTACAAGAAGAAGGCAGAAGGGTATGACAAGGACTACGAGTTACTGAACTACCGAGACGACCAATTCGACCTCTCCGACGCACTCCTCGCCCTCGCGATCACGCTCCTTGCCATCACGTCTCTGACCCAGAAAAAGTGGCTGTTCTGGCTGGCGCTGGTGCCCACCTTACTTGGCGTCATCATGGGTCTTGCCGGTCTCCTCGGTTGGCATATCCATCCCGACGCGATCACCAATTTGCTGTCATAGATTCGGACGAGATAACCGAAAACGCGTCCTGGTGGAGCCGGGACTCCTTATTTCTTGACTCACTCTTCGTTACCAGAGATAGGGTGTCTCGCCTCCGGCTCGACGCAACTATATAACCGGAACCCCCACCCTACCCTCCGCCCGCTGGTCGCGGGAGAGGGCATCAGTGCCGCTTTGCTCCTGTGAAACCGAGAGTTTTTGATCTTGGAATGCCCACTCCGAAGCCGGATGCCACTGATGCCCTCATTGTGCACACTCATTCAGGAGAGGCCATTGATGGCGACTAACTCCCGTGGAGGCGAGAATTCTAAGTAGTGGTCGGTCCGATCCGGTGGCGTGAATTTACTGATCCGACAATCCGACCCAAATTTGTGATGGTTGGCAAATGGCCAATTGGAGGATGCCGATCTCTCCCTGAAAATGAGGGGGCCGGTACACTGGCGTTGACGAACTGGTTGAGGAAACCACAAAGTGAATACCCTCAGGGCGCGGGTTGAATGCCGTCCCACTCGGTGCCGGTTCAACGAGTAACGCTATGATCGCAACCAGAAGATGGATTTTGCTCGTCGTGTTAGGACTCAGTGGTGGGGCCGCCTATTCGCGTCCCAGTATTCACGTGGACACACCGTCACCACGCCAAGACGCCAATGCCTTGCCCAATCCAAAGGTGGCTTTCTCTCAGCCGATCAACCTACAGGCCGACGACAAGAAAATCTTTCCTGATCCACCGGCTGAGTTCGACACGGTACGCAAAGACATCCTTCGCGGAAAAATCGAAGCGGTTACGTGGGACTCAAAAACAGTAGGCACAACCCGACACATGCTGGTTTACACCCCACCCGGATACACCACTGACAAGAAGTATCCCGTCCTTTACTTGCTTCATGGCATCGGTGCCAACGAATACCAGTGGGGTTGGGCAGGCAAGCCGGACGTCGTGCTGGACAACCTGATCGCAGACCGCAAAGCGAAACCGATGATCATTGTTATGCCAAATGGGTGCGCGCAAAAGGACGATAATCCAAAGGGAAATGTCTATGCCAGCGCACCGGCATATGCGGTTTTTGAACGCGACCTACTCAACGACCTGATCCCCACGATCGAATCACGCTACTCGGTGTCAACGAAGCGCGATGACCGAGCGATTGCTGGACTCTCAATGGGCGGAGGACAGTCTCTCGATTTCAGCTTCGCACATATGGACGTGTTCGGATCAGTCGGAGCCTTCTCTGCCGCACCGAACGCCTATGCTCCCGAGAAGCTCCTACCCAACCCCTCGGCAGCACGGTCGATGAAGCTGATCTACATATCAGCTGGAAACAAGGACGGACTCTTTGGGATCAGCCAAAGGACTCACCAGTACTTGAAGAAAAATGACGTGCCCCACCTTTGGAATGTGGACGAGCACGGGCATGACCGAGACACATGGAGCCACAACCTCTACGAGTTCCTACAGAAGGTTTTCCATAACAAAAAGTAGTCCAGCCAAAACCAGCGTTTGCAGAGATGGATTTCAACACGTACCCTATACTCGATCCAAGTCTCCGTACAGAATGAGTGATCCGGGCGACTAAGTGTTACCGCCGGGTCTCGAGCACCGGTCATGCACAACGAATCAGTCGAACCTAAATTTTCCATCTCGCGGCGTCAGCTTTTGGTCTCCGCTTCTTTGGCAACAACTGCCCTGGGTCTTGAGCCATTGACAGGGGTTGTCGCCATGGCGCGCAACGGCGTCACACGCGCAAACTTGCCCGCAAAACTATGCCTGTGGTCCGACCGTCCGGCAAAGGCTTGGATGACGGAAGCTTTCCCGATTGGGAACGGGCCGATGGGGGCGATGCTCTTCGGTGGCACTGAGATCGAGCGAATTCAGTTCAACGAAATCAGTCTTTGGACGGGAGATCGCATGGCAGTGGAGGGTCTTGGCGATGAAGGCCAAAACTTAGGGGCTTATCAGGCGTTCGGCGACATCCTGATCCATCTCGGCCACGACTTCTCAAAGGTGACCGAATACCGCAGGGAACTCGATATTGACCGAGCTGTACACCAGGTGACCTACGAATACGATGGAGTGCGTTACCAGCAAACGGCTTTCGCCAGTCATCCGGCTGGAGTCATCGTCATCCGCCTCACTGCCAGCAAGCCAGCCTCCTACACCGGTCGCATTCACTTGTGTGACATGCATAAGGGGCGAATAACAGCCGAGGGCAACGTACTAACCACCGTCGGCAAACTGGAAAATGGGATCGAATACGAGGCCCAAGTTCGGGTGATTCACAAAAAAGGCACTGTCGAAGCCAAAAGCGAAGCGGGTGTCGCCAACAATGCGTGGAATATCACTGTCCCCTCCACGAACTTGGCCTTCGATCAATGCGACAGTCTCACCCTGATACTCGGAGCCGGTACAAGCTTTGTTCAAGACCACACCAAAGGGTGGCTGGGCAGAGACCCCCATGCCGAAATAACCGCGCGAGTGGAAGCTGCTGCAATCAAGAGTGAGAAAGACCTCCTGAACCGCCACGTGCGGGACTATCAGTCCCTCTTCCGCCGATTTACCCTCGATGTCGGCACCACACCACCTGAACTGATCGCCAAAACCACCTTGGCGCGCCTCGAGGACTACGCCCAGAACAAGACGTCCGATCCGAACCTCGAAGCCCTTTTCTGCCAGTTTGGGCGCTACCTCATGATCAGCTGTTCCCGCCCAGGGTCCTTACCCGCCAACCTTCAAGGAGTCTGGAATGACAGCAACGAGCCAGCCTGGGCTTGTGACTACCACTCGAATATCAACGTCGAGATGAACTACTGGCCAGTCGAGACAACCAACCTCGCCGAGTGCCATCGGCCGTTTATCGACTACGTTACGAGTATCCGCGAAGTCAGTAAGAAGAACACTCGGCGCAAATACGGCAACGTCCGGGGTTGGACGGTGCAGACAATGAACAACTCCTGTGGCGTTTCTTATTGGAAGTGGAACCCACCCGGTAGCGCATGGTACGCGCTCCATCTCTGGGAGCATTTTGCCTTTGGTAGGGACCAGGCCTACCTACGCAGCACTGCCTACCCCGTACTGAAAGAAGTCTGTCAGTTCTGGGACGATCACCTAAAGCGGCGGCCCGATGGAACGCTGGTCACCCCCGACGGCTGGTCACCTGAGCATGGTCCAGAAGAGGAAGGGGTCACGTACGATCAGGAGATCATTTACGATCTGTTCACCAACACAATCGAGGCCGCCGATGTATTGGGCGATGATAAGGAATTCCGAGATCACATTGCCAGCCTCCGCGAAAAGTTACTGAAACCCAAAATCGGACACTGGGGTCAACTGCAGGAGTGGGAATCCGATAAAGACGATCCCAAAGATGACCATCGACACGTCTCTCACCTTTACGCCCTCTTTCCGGGGCGACAGATCACCCAGGCAGGTACGCCCGAACTGGGGGAAGCCGCTAAGGTTTCTCTCCATGCTCGAGGCGATCAGAGTACTGGCTGGAGTCGCGCTTGGAAGATCAATTTTTGGGCCAGGCTTTGGGACGGAGACCACTCCTATACGATGTTGAGAAGCCTTCTAAACGTCGTTCGCGAGACGCAGACCATCTACGGAAAAAGTGGCGGCGGAGTCTATCCAAATCTGTTTGACTCACATCCACCGTTTCAGATCGATGGAAATTTCGGTGCCACCGCCGGCTACTGTGAAATGTTGGTTCAAAGTCACACAGGCTCCATCCAGTTGCTCCCCGCACTACCCAAAGCCTGGCCAGCCGGTAAGGTCACCGGACTTTGCGCGCGTGGTGGATTTGAGGTGGATATGGTTTGGGCAGATGGCCGATTGTTGAAGGCCGTGATCCATTCCAAGTCTGGACTTCCCTGTCGAGTCGTTTTCGGCAACCAGATTTGGGAGTTCCAAACTACGGCTGGCAAATCCTATCCACTTAAGCAAAAACCTTGATCCTAACGACTGATTATGAAGACCACTCCCATATTCCTTATCACTCTAGTATTGGCTTCAGCCGCAGCACGCAGCACAGGACTCCCCAAGGCGGATGGTGACAAGAAAACCCTGCGAGTGTTCATCTTTGCGGGGCAATCCAATATGGTTGGCTCTGATTCAAAAGTGGAGGACATCAAACTCTTCCCTCCGTTTGCAGGACTCGATAAGCCCCAAGACAAAGTCTTGTTCTCATATAACATCGGCCGTGAGGACAAGCTCCTGTCAAAAGGCTGGGTTCCTTTGCAGCCAGTAGACAACGTCGTCGGACCAGAGCTTAGTTTTGCCAGAAAGGTTTCGAAAGAGATACAGGCTCCCATCGCCATTATCAAATGTGCGGCGGGCGGAACCACGCTGGGTGCCGATTAGAACCCAGACGACCCCAGCGGCTTTAAGCTGTACCCCTTGGCCCTCCAACTGGTCCAATCCTCTCTGGCCGAGCTCGACCAGCGACATGTTTCTTACCGAATCGAGGGGCTCATGTGGCACCAGGGCGAGAACGACATGTTCGACAAGCAGTTCCGGCCGAACTATGGCAAGAACTTACAGAATTTCCTGGCCAAGTGGCGACGGGACCTAAAGACTCCCAAACTGAAATTCTATATTGGAGAGCTTTGCACGAAGACGATTTGGGGAATGGACAACCGCGAGAATATGTATGCCATCCGCGCGGGGCAGAAAGCCGTCACCGAATCGGATCCGAACGCCGAGTACATCCCAACCTCCCACGATGCTGTCGAAATAGGCGGTGGAGCAGGATTGCATTACCACTACGGCACTCTGGGACAACTGGAACACGGCATCAACTATGCCGACGCCTACCTGCGCACGATTGGCAAAAAGCCTGCGAAGCCCCAGCAGCTGAAACGATGGCCATATGCCAAAGGAAGCCCCGTCAAGCTTTTCATTCTCGCTGGACATCGCAATATGGAGGGCGAACGGGCCTTCGCCGAGGACCTGAAGTCATTGCCTGGAACAGAAGGTTTGGCAAAGCCCAATGCCAAGATCGCATATAGATACAACATCGGTGGCGGCTATAAATCCTCCAAAGGCTGGTTGCCGCTCGGCCCCGACGGATTCTATGACACGTTCGGCCCTGAACTTAGCTTCGGAAAGATGCTGCAAGACAAGGTTCCCGGCAACATTGCGATCGCAAAATTTACAGACAGCGGATCGCAAATAAACGATTGGACGCCCCAGGGAACCTCTGCTAAGGATCGAAACGACTATCCCAAATTCATCGCCTTCATCCAAGAATCCATGAAGGAGCTTCAAGCCAAGGGGCATCCAGTGGAAGTGGCGGGCGTCTTTTACCATGTTGGAGAGAACGATATGGCATTTGGTCCCTACCGGAGAAACGCGGCGAAATGGCTGCAATCCACCATCGCCAAGAGTCGCCAGGACTTGGGGCTGCCGTCGCTAAAATGGTTTGTGAGCCAGCAAGTTCCTCCCAATGAGAAAGGGCTTGACGGTATTGACGTCACCGCTCAACTCACCGCGCTCGCAGCGACGGATCCTTCTCTCATCCACCTCAGCGCTTTCGGACTTTCACCGCAGCAAGACAAACTCGTGTTCAATACCTTAGGCATTGTTCAATTGGGCGAGTTGCTCGCCCAAGGCTATCTTGATCACAAGTAACCAGAGCTTGTTCTTGTTTTTTGTGGTAGTTGACCCGCTTTCAAGTGGCCAACCTAACCATCGCTATGATGCAACCACTTCCCAGTCGCCGTCCATTCTTTTCAGGTGGACCGTATCAGACTCCTTCTCGATCGCAAGGAGTCGTGCCCATCCGTTCTTGAAGAGTTCCGCCACGGCTGGGACTTGATCAAGAACGGCGTCGATCTTTTGCATGGGGGCCTGCACCATCACCTGTAGCCTTACTGGGTCGTGGAACCAGGTTCCATCGGGACGGTGAACGGACTCAAGCGGAAGTCCAGGTCGAAGGTCACCTTCATTTCCAGAAATCACGCCGATCTTGCCGATTCGGTTGAGTAATGCCTTTGTTCCACAACCAAACCGTTCGTTATTGACCGTAGAAGCGAAGTATTGTAGGTTGATCCATGAGGCAACCACCACTGGGGCGCTAACGATAAGTTTGAGGATGGAATTGTCCATATCCGACGTCGAATCGTAGTCGTGCAGGAAGCTGCGCCCTTCAAGGTTTGCCTGACGAGTTCTCGACCGGGGAGCCGCGATAAAGCTGGCATTTCGAGCCAGTCCCCACTCGGGACGCACCTCGGACCAGTCGTTGGCTTTATGATCAAGAGTTGCGAGCAGCTTCTGATCATCTTGTTCCTCAATCCCCATCATCCGCGCTCGCTCCACTCGACACTTAGTAGCAGCATGTGCTAGTAATTCTTGGAGTTCCATTACCATTTGTCTTTGAAGCTGAGGAATATCTCTTGTTTGGAAGAGCGTCACAACATCGGTCGAAGTATCGTGTTGCGCCGCAATGAACAACGCGTCAGCGATTCCGGCATAACCTCTTCGCACAAGTTCCTCACGGACACTGGTGTCGTTCAACATTTCAACCGCCATCTGCGCGTTGAGCGCACCGCAATGTCCTCCGCAGGCACCGCAATCGAGGCTGGCTTCATGTGCATTATTTGAGGATCGTCCTCCGTGCCCGCAGAGCACGACGATGCGACCTAGGCGGTTTCCGATTCCTGAGTTGGTGAGAATGGATTCTGCAAGGGCAACCCGCTCGGCAAGTGTCAGTCCAAAGTGAGTCCGCGCATAGGTACTTGCCACGACTGAACTCTCGTCCGGTCGAACCTTTCGGTTTCGTCCGGTTGCCTTGCTCAGCAGCGTGCCAATGTATCCGATCCCGATCGTCTCAATCAGATTGAATGAACCAGGCGTGGAATAAGCCTTCCTCGAAGCCGCCTGAATCATTTCAGTAATGCCAGCTTGGTCACCATTGAGCTCAATCTGAGGCTGAAGGAGTATCGGACATCTTGGACTGGAATGATCTTGGGTGACGAAATCCACACCCACCCCAAAGAATCCCGCGAAGCCAGCCGTCTCAACGTGTGGGCTCAAAGCTTCGAGATTTCGTCTCATTACTTCTGAGCGAACATCGATGCAAAACATCATTTGAAAATCGGCCCGCACTGATGGTGGTGGCTGATTCTTGCCAAGGAACTCGGCCAGTTGGGATTTCACTAGCCGGTCCTCATAGGCATCTTGAAGGCAAAGTCGGATGTCATCACGTTGTCGAGACACGACTAAGTCAGACTCCAAACGTCCGTCGGAAGGCATCAACTCAGCTATGGCGAGGTCGAAGGTTTGCAGGGCAGCACATAAGGCTTCAAGGTATCCCAATTCACCCGAACCAGAATTCCAACCTAAGCCCCGCAGAAAAGAAGCCCACCCATATTGCGATCCGAGGAGTCGATAGGCATAATCTTCGGCCTCCCTCATCGCACGCGGCCTTGCCTCAAAGACCCATCGAATCGCTTCCAGCGGATCGCTCGGCGCGGATGCCATCCAGTTTCTCCAACCAGTAACTCCTATAAGCTCGAATGTTCTGTCTATTGAGGCTCTGTCGATGAGTTCCATATAGACCTCGGCGGGAGTGATGCTGTCTCCGGAGTCGCTCACCGGGTGGGAGCAAATATCGGCGAGGCTTCTGGAGACAAATCTCCTGATGACTTTGGGAAGTTCGATGCCCTGTTGTTGAAACACTCGCTCTGACTCAAGAAGAACCTTGGAACGTGCTGATTCTGCAGAAGTTTCTGGGTTCGACAAGGCGCTCATGACCACGTCTGTAGGAATTCCGTGCCTCATTGCCGCACGAGCTACATCCTCAGAGGAGATTCTTCCGTTTTGCCAATGCTCTTGGTAGTACTGGATGCTAGGAAGAAATTCGGCATTAAGCCCGGCAGAAATTCTCGCCGAAGCTTCTGTCAACGGTGTCCCAGACCAACCCAAGAATGGATTTACTGCCACGAAGTTCTCAAGATTGTAGAGCGGTGGAATAAGTGCGCAGGCAGACCGAACCGCTGCGATGGAAATTTCCTCGGACGTAGTGATGGGAGGTGGTTCTGCAATATTCATATCAGATTCTCGTGAGAAGAGGATTCCAAATTCTTGAGACGACCTTATCGGCGAGCAGCCCAATATAGAAGCCGTTCTGGGAGTGAACGTGGAGGGATCGGCCGAAACTTGATCGACGGATTTCTGTCTCGAACGCCCTGAATAAGCTGAGGCTAAGTAGCGTGACAACCGGGATGGCACTCGTGATCGTCGCCAAGTTTGAGGCATGAGCCGGTGGTAATGAGAGCGTTTGAGTTGCCACTCGGAAGACGAGACCAGAAACCAGTGCTATCAACTGGGAGCAAGCAATCATTGCCATCCAGGTGAAAATCGGTGGCCTACTGGCAGAGAAGGTGGAGTGCAAAGTAACCATGACGTGGCCAATCGCAAGTCCAGTCATCGCCATCACTGCCAACTGCGCAGGAACAAAGGCTCCAGAGTGGAGGCTCACCTGGAGCGGAATGGAAAGGACCAGTCCTGTGCACAGAAGTGCAACCGTACGAATTCCTGAAATGTGAATCGACCGTGGTGCAATGGGTTCAACCGTGCCCGAATCGAGAAAGGCAGTTGCTTTGTACAGACCGTGTCCAAGGATATGAATGAGTGCGGCAACGAATGCCGCCATTCCGCATTCTGCGGTCATGAAGCCCATCTGGCTCACGGTTGACCAAGCGAGTTTTCGCTTGATACTGGTTTGCCCCCACATGCTTACCATTCCGATTGCCATCGTGGTGCTGCCCACGATGGCCAGGAACAAACCTGCCGACGGTACTTCGACAAGTGCCGGTGCAAATTTGAGGAGCAAAGCACCGCCACCGTTGATGATTCCAGCGTGCATCAGCGCGGAAACAGGCGTCGGAGAGGCCAGTGTGTCGGGCAACCACGTGTGAAAGGGGAATTGGGCAGATTTTGAGATCGCGGCGATGCATATCCACCAAACTGCCGCGACCGGGGCTTGGTGTGATATTCGCATTTGCTCAAACAGGTGGGTCAAGGAAAGCGTTCCGTAGGATTGATAGATGGATCCAAGTGCGAGGAGCAGAGCAATGTCGCCCAAACGGCTGATGAGGAATTTCTTCCGAGCGACGATATGAGCATCGGGTTCGGCGCCGTAGTGCGTCAAAAGGCGGTGAAGACCGATACTGGTGATCGCCCATCCACCTGCAAGTACGAGGAGGTTATCGGCCAGCATCATGCAAAGCGATGAACAGACCGAAAGCGCAAGGAACCTTGTGAAGGACGCCTGTTTGGCGTCGCCGTCCAAGTACCTCTCGGAGTATCGGATGACAACGGATCCGACCACGGTGACAAGAAACCCGAGAGAACAAGTTAATCGGCTAAAAACAAGTCCACCGACAACGATTGGCTTGGAGGATGCGAAGCTCATCAGCAGTAATAGACCCATCAGGAAAGCAACGATTGCCATGCCCACCTGTAGCCCCAAGTGAAGGCGCGGGGTGACGATCACCTTTGGCTCCGTCGATAGTATTGAGTTTCCAGACAAATGCTTGATGGTGTTCTCCTTCCGGTCATACTTAGTTGATTCGTGATACAAACATTCCGAAATGTGTATCGCGTACCATAAATCACGACAAGTATGTCGTATATGATGATCGCCATGTCAAGCTCGATTAGTGAAAACACGAAAAATCTTCAGACCAGGTCAGCCTGGACCTTTCTGACCAACCACTCGCATGTGCTGATATGCCTCGACGTTTCGCCCGAGGCCACCCTTCGCGAGGTCGCCGTTTCAGTTGGAATCACAGAACGGGCAGTTCAGAGAATCGTTGCCGACCTAGAAGGCGAAGGCATTTTAGTTCGTGAGAGGCAGGGGCGAAGTAATCGCTACCGGATCAATAAAGATCTCCCCCTTCGACACCCGGTCGAGTGGCACCGAACCGTTGGCGACCTCATCGCTCTCGGCCTGCCGCATAGCGCTTAGGGTCATTTCGAGAATGATTTTCACTCTTCGCTTAGCTACGAAGAACGATATTCCTGCCATAGCGGAGCTCATTCCCGTTTCGGCCCACGGCTTGCAGGCAGACGATTACTCTCCGGAACTCATTGAGGCGGCACTTGGCCCGATTTTCGCGGTCGACGAACTTCTGATTGAAGACCAAACCTTTTTCGTCGCCGAAGCTGAAGGGAAAATCGTTGGATGCGGAGGTTGGAGCAAGCGAGACCGCCTCTATGGCAGCAACCAAGGAAGCGGTCGATACCTCGATCCAAGCCGTGAACCTGCGTCCATTCGAGCATTCTTCGTCCACCCTGACTTCGCTCGCCGCGGAATCGGCGCAGCGATCATGCGCGCCTCTGAAATCGCCGCGAAGTCCGAAGGATTCAAAATGCTGACGCTCGTAGCGACCCTAACGGGTGTGCCCCTTTATGCCCACTTTGGCTTCAAAGAAACCGAAGCAGCAGAGATCGATGCGAGCAACGGATTAAGAATGCCAGTCGTCCGGATGTCAAAGCAGATATGAGATTTGGCTGCACCTGGCCTCACTCTAGGCTGTCCCGATGGTAAAGCAACCGATTCCGAGTACCGGGAGGGTTCCGAAAGCAGATTCCCGAGGACTCCGTTCAGGGCTAGGTATTCTCAGCTATGCCCCGGTTGAGTAGTAGTCTCGCCTTGTTCGTTATCGCTGCTTCGACACTTGCGCATGCAGACAAGCTCTCGCAAGAGTGGCAATCCAGATATGACAACCTCTCAAAGGTGGTTCGTTCAAAAGACTTTGCTAAATTTCAAAGTCTCGTTGCAGATAACTACACGTGGTTAACGCCCGACGGTAAGACAAAGAATCGTAAGGACTCGTTGGCAGAGTTCAAACCCTTGTTCGAAATGAAGACCATCACGGGTGGCGAGAAAGTCATCAGTGCATCGAAGAAGAGCGACCAAGTCGATATCACCTACGATGCCAAGTGGGTCTTAATTTCGAAGGACAACAAGACGAGCCATTTTCACGAGATCGGCGTTGACACGTGGAAGAAGTTTGCCGGAACGTGGAAGATCGTCAAAAGCGTCGATAAGCTCTCCGAAATGAAATGATCGTGAGGAGCCGGCAACATGCGGGTTGATCGAATTGGCTTAGGTGCCGTTCAACCTCGTTAACCAAGCCAAATATCTGTTGCTGCAAAGGCATCGCTGGCCCGGGGGATACGCAATCACCTTAGATTTGTCCATGAATCTCGTCCCGCGCCAGTAAACTTGGTGCTGCATTGAGATGAAAGTCATCGCTCCCCAGGAAAGTACATCGACGCCTCTCCGGACCTAGAAGGAGAATCCCATGGGCAAATGAATTGTGCTTCTGCTAATGGTCGAAGGCTGGCTAATGGCACTGGCAAAAGCTCAGACCCGCATGACAAGCACCGAATAGCTTTCTCGGGAGATCTGATGAAGCGAGATGCTTCCGATCAACACCTGCTCGACGAACCCGTGACCACGGGCACCGAGAATGAGGAGATCGGCATCGCAGGTTTCCATCGCTTCGTGGAGGGCATCGTTTGGATGTCCCTCATAAACCAGGTAATCGGCGTTGTAACCAGCAGATTCGAGTCGCGCCACTGAGTTGGCGCAAAGCGCTTCGACTTCAGTGCGGATAACCTTTTCAAGGTCGATATCAATCTCAATCTTGCTCTTAAGAAGGTCTAGGGCCGCCCCACCCGGATCGTAGGCCGTCACGACATGGATGGTATCGATACCTTTGGGAGCCCAAGAGCAGAATTTCTCCAAGCATTTGTTTGAGTACTCCGAGTGATCGGTCGCAAAGATCGCGCTCAGCTTCTTGTTGGTCTTGACCTTCCCTTTCGCGACAAGAAACGACTGCTCCGCTCCCACCGCTATTCCACGGCAGACACTCCCGAAGTAGTAGCTCGCGCCACTTCTATGCCCCGCGCCCAACGCAAACAGATCGACCTTCTTCTCGACGGCCAACCCCAAAAGGTGCTCAACCGGGGTGCCGACGACAACCGCCGTCTCGCACGGCATTGCGAGATCAATGTGGCTTCGTGCCTTCTCAACGAGTCTGTCGCCCTGCGCCTCAAGACCTGATTGCAGTGAGGACATGACGATATCCGTCGGAGCAAATATGGGCACCAGGAAGGTCGGTGGCTGTATGGCATGTGCAAGGAGGATGTGCTGGTCTGAAAAATCCAGAGCCATACAGAGGTCCATGGCCGCCTTGTACTTTCCTTCTTCATCGATTCCAATGAGCGTCTTCATAGTTCCTTCTTCGTGTCATTAGGGCCCTATCTGGGACCATACACAACAGATGGACTGACTCGGTGGCGCAAGGTTCCCGCGAGGTCTCCTCACTTAGGAACATTTATGGGCTTCCTTTCGTCAGGTCCCTGCGTTCTCGCAAGAGTGGCGAGGCGCCAACGAACGAGGCTCGTTCGAATCCTATGCGTACCTACAAGACCATCTCGATCGGCATCGCTTGCCCTCACCAGCAGTGCGTGAGTTGATGGTGACTCCCAAACCGACGTTTCGCCTATCTGACCTGTTTGTCACCCCACGCGGGTCGGTTCGGATTCATGTGGGAGAAGCCATGGCCGCCACGGCGGATACTGGATTTGGACTGGCACTTTTCTTGGTCGCCCTGCCCGCACTTATCCCGCTTCTTCCCTTTGGCTCGACCCTTGTCGGGCTCATGCTGGTACTGGTTGGCATCCAGATGGCCATCGGTATGAAGCAACCCTGGCTACCTGCTTGCCTGAGGGCTTTTGTCTTTTCAGAGAAGGCTTCGATTCTGCTCCGTTTGCACGGGCTTCGGTGGGCAAAGCGTATCGAGCGGGTCACGCGACCGAGGTGGCCCTTCTGCACCGGACGAATTGGTTCCGCGGGAGTCGCCCTGCTAACAATTACCTCGGGGGTCATTCTGGTGCTCCCACTCCCATTCCTCAATACCATCCCAGCTCTTGGCATTATGTTGATGGCATTGGGCTTAGCAAATCGTGACGGCGTCTTCGTCGTTGCTGGCTACATCGTTTGCCTCGGACTGCTGGTCGCTGTCGCAGCGAGTCCAGGCCTGCTGATGCATGCCCTGAACAGATTTGGCTGAAGTCGATAGGTCGGCATTACAATGAAAACAACCCTCCCAGTTCCATCCGTGAGTAGCCTCCCGAAGGCTCCTGCGGCAGCCACTGCTTCTGAAGATAAACCCAATCTGCCTTGGTATTCGCCAGCCATGCTTTGGCGGCGTAAGAGCACGATGAGTGCTGCGTTGTCGATCGTCGCGATCGTCGTGCATCTTATTCTTCGTTACGCGGTGCACAGTACGCAGGCGACGTACGAAATACCGTTGTTCGTTACGCTCGCAGTAGGGGGCATCCCGCTTCTTGTGGACCTCCTGCGGAAGCTTCTGAAACGGGATTTTGGAACGGACCTCCTTGGCGGAATTTCCATCGTAACGTCGGTAATGCTCGGCCAGTATTTGGCGGGCTCCATCATCGTTCTGATGCTGGCCGGAGGCGAAGCTCTAGAAAACTACGCTCTCCGCAGTGCGTCTTCGGTACTCGCGGCATTGGCAAAGCGCATGCCATCGGTTGCCCACGGCAAACGTGGTTCAGAAGTTGTGGATGTGGCCCTGGCAGACATCGCGGTTGGCGACACCCTCATCATTTATCCCCACGAGATTTGCCCTGCCGATGGTGAAGTCATCGAAGGACACGGTGTGATGGACGAATCATATCTGACCGGCGAGCCATTCAAAATCACCAAGACACGCGGTTCGTTGGTGATATCCGGTGCCGTGAATGGTGAAGGCGCCTTGACAATTCGTACTACCTTGAAGGCAGCCGACTCCCGCTACGCAAAGATCATGGAGGTCATGCGAGAGTCAGAATCCAAGCGGCCCCAACTTCGTCGGTTGGGCGACCAGTTAGGGACGATTTACACTCCGATCGCTCTGACTGTTGCTGCGGGAGCATGGACTTACAGTGGCGACCCCATACGATTCTTGGCTGTTCTCGTGATCGCCACCCCCTGTCCGCTACTCCTCGCCATTCCCATCGCGATCATTGGGTCGATTTCCCTTTGTGCTCGACGTGCAATTATCGTCAAGAGCCCGGTCGTGCTTGAGCAGGTCGGCGAGTGTCGCACCGCGATCTTCGATAAGACGGGCACCCTGACCTACGGCGAACCAACCCTCACCGACCAACTCGTTGCCCCCGGATTTCAGCAGCCAGAGTTGTTGACTCTTGTCGCAAGCCTTGAGCGCTACTCAAAACATCCCCTCGCTCGCGCCATCCTCAATGCGGCGAAGAAGGACTCGCTCGAACTGCCCGAGGCGACCGAAGTTAGCGAACGTCCTAGTCAGGGTCTAGTAGGGTCCGTCAGCGGTCATCATGTCCAGATCACGAGTCGGGGCAAACTTGAGTCCCAAAAGACCCCAGGGATAGAAAACCTCCCGCCCATAGGTGGTGGATTGGAATGCGTGGTAGCAATCGATAAGAAGTACGCGGGCGCTCTGCATTTTAGGGATGCACCCCGAGCCGATAGCCGCTCGTTCGTGCGCCATCTGGGTCCGAACCATCGATTTGGCCGAATGATGATCATCTCGGGAGACCGGGAATCTGAAGTGCGGTATCTCGCGGATCAGGTCGGCATCAAGGAAATCTACGCTGAGAAGAGCCCAGAGGAGAAACTCGCCATCGTCCGCAAGGAGACTGCAGCAGCTAAGACGCTGTACATCGGCGACGGTATCAACGACGCCCCCGCGATGATGGCCGCCACCGTCGGCATGGCAATCGGGCAAAACAGCGACGTAACCGCAGAAGCGGCAGGTGTTGTCGTGATGGATAACGACCTCAGCAAAGTGGATGAATTCCTTCATGTCAGCCGGCGTATGCGAGTCATTGCCCTTCAGAGTGCGGTCGGAGGGATGGTATTCAGCATCGTAGGCATGGGTTTCGCGGCAGCAGGATATTTGAGCCCCGTAAACGGTGCCATCACGCAAGAAGTCATCGACGTCCTCGCCGTGCTTAACGCCCTCCGAGCCGCCTTTCCACCCAAGGTGATGCACGATTTCTAGTTCGGCACTCGCATCATGAGGCGAACCTCAGAAGCCAACCCTGCAAAGGCCGAATGCTGGCATTCCAAGTCGATTGAACAGGCATTGGTGTCGGTAGATTCGTCACCGAAGGGGCTTACTCAATCGGAAGCCGAACGTGGAAACTGGTTGCAGATCGTTTGGAGCCAGTTTAGGAGCGTGATCATCTGGATTCTGATCGCGGCGGGCATCGTCTCGCTTGTGCTCGGGGAGAAGTTGGATGCAATCGCCATCTTTCTGATCATCGTCCTAAACGCCGCTATCGGGTTCTATCAGGAGTACAACGCAGAAAAATCAATCACCGCGTTGCAAAAGATGACGGCACCGATGGCAAAAGTATTGCGAGGCAGCGAAACCACTTTGGTTCCTGCCGCCAAAATCGTCACTGGCGACATCCTCGTGCTGGAAGCGGGAGACATCGTTGCGGCAGACGCCCGCCTACTGCAGGCGGCTTCGCTCTCGTGTATGGAAGCCACGCTCACTGGAGAATCCGATCTGGTGGTGAAGCGAGCCAAGACCATTTTGCACGCGGGTACTGCCCTGGGTGACCGAGAGAATATCGTTTTCATGGGGACTAGCATTGCGGTCGGGAAAGGTGAGGCGGTTGTCGTGTCCACCGGCATGGCAACCGAGTTAGGGCATATCGCTGGGCTCATCAAAACCGCTGCCAAAGACGAAGGCACCCCTCTTCAGCGAAAACTGGATTCGGTGGGACGCGTCCTCGTCGGAGCGGCATTGGGCATCGTCGGCCTGCTGTTCGTACTCGGAGTCTATCGCGGAGAGAAGCCGGTGGAAATGCTCATGACGTCCATCAGCCTCGCGGTGGCTGCGGTTCCCGAGGGGTTGCCTGCGGTCGTGACGGTTGCTCTTTCGCTTGGAGTGGCAAGGATGGCCAAACGCCACGCCCTCGTTCGAAAACTGGCCGCAGTCGAAACGTTGGGCTCCACCAGCGTGATTTGTACTGACAAGACGGGGACGCTCACGGTTGGGCAAATGACAGTACGTGCGGCTTACGTTGATGACATTCAATACGATGTAACCGGTGAAGGCTACGGACCGGAGGGTGAAGTTAGCCGTGTCGACACAAGAGCGAAAGTCCAGGACGACTTGCCCCTCCTGGAACTCGCGACCATCGTCTTGGCTTGCAACAATGCCAACCTGGTTCACAGCGACGGTGCCTGGAAAACCGAAGGCGACCCTACCGAAGGTGCCCTACTGACGTTTGGATTGAAGGCAGGTGTAGATCGGCAGCGTATCGAAAGTGACTTTCCAAAGCTCCTGGAATTTCCGTTCGACTCGGACCGCAAGCGAAGTACAGTTATCCGACACATCTCCAAAGCAGGGCTCCGTGCCTTTATCAATGGTGCTCCTGGCACTCTGCTCAAGCAATGCACCCACATCCACACCAGTGCTGGCATCCGTCCACTCATGCCTGAGGACAGAGAACGGATATTAGGGCAAACCTCAAAACTGGCGAAGCAGGCCCTGCGTGTGCTTGGATCGGCCTATCGAGACCTTGACCCGGGAACGCCCCTCGAAGTCAGTGCTGATTCTGTCGAACACGATCTCGTGTTTGTCGGGTTGACGGGGATGTACGATCCACCTCGATCGGAAGCGAAGTCTGCGATCGCAACGTGCGCACGTGCCGGAATTAGGGTGATCATGATTACAGGCGACCATCCTCACACTGCGGCTGCCATCGCGCATGAGTTGGGAATCACTTCAGGAACCACAGTCACCGGTGCAGAAATTGAGAAGCAATCCGACGAAGAGTTGCGACTGCACGCCCACGAAGTCACGGTTTACGCCCGAGTTACTGCCGAGCACAAATTACGAATTGTCCGGGCTCTAAGGGAGGACAGATCGGTTGTTGCAATGACCGGCGATGGTGTGAACGATGCCCCTGCGATCACCGGGGCCGATATCGGTATCGCGATGGGCAAGTCCGGCACAGAAGTTACTAAGCAGGCGGCGGACATGATCATTACCGACGATAACTTTGCCACGATCGTCGCGGCGGTCGAAGAGGGAAGAGGGATCTACGACAACATCCGCAAGACCCTGGAATATCTTCTTGCTGGCAATATTGGTGAATTGCTGTTGATGACCACATGTGTTGTCATTGGCTTGCCGATGCCACTGCTGCCTATCCATCTTCTGTGGATCAATCTCGTCACAGACGGATTGCCCGCACTGTGCCTCGCAACCGACTCAATCGATCCCGATGTGATGCACCGATTACCTCGGCCACCCTCGGAGCGGATAGCGAATCCGGTCTTCATTCACACGATGCTGCTGACTGGATTCTTAACGGCAGGGGTGGCGTTCGCTGTTTACCTAGAAGCGCTGAGGGTGGGAACCGCCGAAACAGCTCGAACATCGGCCTTCACGGTTCTGGTGTTCGCCGAACTCCTACGGTCTCTGGGTGGACGCAGCGAGACAAAGCCAATCTGGCGTATCAACCCACTCTCGAATCTCAACTTAGTCTTGGTGGTTGTGATCTCGTGCGGCATCCAAGTCTTGAGTCTACAAAACCAAGCCGTAGGACTCCTTCTCAATGTGTCATACCTGCCTCCAGTTACCGTTGCTGGGCTTTTGTTCGTCGGTGCGATACCCCTGGTCACTCTGGAGATCATAAAGTCATTCCGCTTACGTGGGCTAACTGGGAAGTAGGTTCATCCTCTGGTGAGCGCGGCATGATAATCTATTCTTGGTGGGAGCACTAACCTCCCACTGAGGTTCACATGGCCAACCATAATATATTATCTGTTGTTATAGTCGCTTTATTCGTCTGCGTTGCCAAGTCACCTGGCATTCAAAAATCTGAGCAACATCCGATTGATCTCGCTTTGTCCCAGTGCATCGACAAGCACCCTTCTACCGCTGGAATGAATGCTTGCACGGAGAAGGCGACCGCAGCGTGGGATGCCCAGATGAACCGAGACTACAAGAAGCTCACTTCAGCCGTATCCGCTGAGACGCGGAAGAAGTTGGTCGTCGCCCAAAGGGCCTGGATAGCCTTTCGAGACAGCGAGTTTGGGTTCCTAGACTCCGAATACGCTCACGCATCGGGAACCATGTACTCAACCATGAAGCTTGGCGATAAGAGCCAAATCGTAAAAGCCCGCGCCCTTAGCATTCACGAATATGTAAGTCTCGTCGCAGATATTTCAGAGTCTCGGGGCAAATAGGAAGACTTCGAAAAGGAGTTGACCAAACAGCGCGACATGGCGTTATTGGAACGAGGACGCTTGGGCCTACTCGTGCGACATTTCAGTCCCACCCACCCGGTAATAGCTTGGTAGCTGCGCCCTCAGAAATATGATGGAGCTTGGCGCATAAGGACTCCTATCGTTATTTTGCCCCACACGAGGCTACTTTTCTGGCTGATCGGTCTCGACGTCTGCAGGCTGAAGAGTCGTTCTGTCGCCAGTGAGAAGCGTGTGGTCGCGGCAGATCTTTACAATTCCGATTAGGTTATCTTCCTCGTCAAGGACCGTGCTTGCGAATCCGCTTCCCCAGAAAATGGAACCGTCCTTTCGCTGGTGCCACCGTTGGTTGTTGGCGCGCCCGAGTTCCATCGCAGCCGCCAATTCTTGCTGCAGGGCACCAGCCTTACGATCGGCCTCGGTGAAAATGATATCGCCGTTTTTGCCAACCCATTCGGCCTCGTCGTATCCGAACACCCGCTTCACACCTTCGTTCCACGTGCGAATGGTGCCATTCGGCTCCATGAGGAAGATCGCGAAATCTGGGATGGTCTCGACGACGAGCTTCATAATGTGCTCGTACTCTCTCTCACTGCGCGATTTCTCGCGGTACAGTTGCGCGAGCATCCGACTAATTGACTGTGCCTTGTTCGCCGTTCCGAGCTTCTCTCGAATTCGCTCCCAGTACGTGCGAATAGTGGCGACTTGAAGATTGAGGTGTTTGGCGATCTCTTTGTCAGTTAGGCCATCTGCGGCGAGAAGAACCACCTGGTTTTCTCGTCCGCTGAGTTCGTTCATGACAGTTCCTTCGCCACGGTCTGACATTAGGACTCTTTTGCCGCCTTGTGCACGGCATCCTTTGCCTTGCCGACCTGTTCCTGTACGTTCCCCTCAATTTCCTTAACTGTGCCCGCGATTTTGTCCGAATTGGAATCGGTCAAATCACCCTTAACTTTTTGAAGCTTCCCTTCAACCTGCTTGACCTTCCCTTCGATGCGATTCTTGTCCATGATTTCAAACTCCTCCTAACGGAAATTGACAACCTACACTGTCACTTTAGCCTTGGACTTTCGTCTCGAGCTAGTCAGCCTTTTTGTGTCTGCTAACCAACTGACACGACAGATGCTTGGGAATGCGATTCGATCAAGAACTTATGCGGGAGGATGCCTCGCAAAGACGCAAAACCGAGTACGTCAGATACTTAAGGGGGCCGTCTTGATGGATCAACGACACAATTTATCAAAGAATCGGAAGGCGTCTGCAGCAGCTTCAGCAACGATCATGAGGTGCTCGCAGCGGTCGTACTGTTTGTAGATACTTTTGGGACGTTTCTCCAACTGGATCCCCAAACGCGCGGCAGACGTGTGCAACATTGCCATTTCCTGCTTGCCGACCGCGAGGAAGACTGGCGTATCTCCTATTGCGGTGGGCAGGCTCCCAGCAGTGGCAGGTGCAAACAAAGCAAGTGCATCTGGCTTTGCGCCAAGTGTCTCCTTGCTCAAGGCAAGTCCGCCACCCATGCTGTGACCCATCACGAAGACTTTGCGCGGATTCATTCTGCGCTGATCGCGAAGCCAAGCTAGGCAGGCTGGAACCGCCCCGGTGCTCGAACGGGGACTCATGAACACCCATCCGCGCTTCTTGGCTTCTTTAGGTGCGGCCCCCGCGCCGTAGCTTTCGAAGAACATGTTCTCCGAACCGCCTGCACCATGCAAGGCAATGACGACGGGAGCGTCGGTCGGTGCGCCAGCAGGGATCTGGACTCGGAACCGGGTCCCTACATAGTCGACAGCGGGAATCTCTTCAACCGCTTTCCAACTCAATTTTTGAATTCTTTCGCCACGCGCCAACCAATCGGCCGCTGGGATTTCCGTTTCGTACGTTCCCGCCGCCACTTGCTGAAGAGCGTCTGCGATCGCCGAACTTGTTGGAGAAGTCTTGAGTTTCGCGACCCGTGCATCGAAATCATTGATCACGTTGATCGAGGCAACACGGCGCTCCTTTCCGCTTTCGAAGGAGATCCGTTGAACTCCTTCCGTCTTCGCTGCATGCACGGAGACCACGAGGTTCTTGCTGGGTTCAACCATATAGGTCTTACCCAACACTTTTATCGGAGTATCCGACGCAGAGTACGCCCACCCAAATGTGAGTTTGACGTCCTCGCCGGGCTTAGCCACCCTTGGTTCGCTACGCACGATCAAGGCATCAAGCCCTGCCGGTGCCTTCTTCTCGAGGGCCGACATCGCCCGATCAAGAGCGCGACACGCGTCGCCGGTCTGACCACTGAAAAAAGCCATAACGGCGCCGCTGATTTCTACAACAGCAGCTTGCCGTCGGACAACGTCCTTGTGCGAGACCCAAGACGCATCCATCCGCTTGACTCGATCCGCAAGATCCGACCGATTCGGACGCAGGTCAGTGCTGACTAGCTGAGCGAGAAGGATGCCGACAAGAAGCATGCGGGGATTGTGCCAGATTTGTTCGTACACTAGGCCAATTGCGCAAGGTCCACTCCTCGGCATGGGATCGAATTGCCGAATTCACGGTATCAGTGAGGCGTCTGTTTCGGCGTTAGGGTAACGACTACACAGACACCTCGCGATGAATCACGACTCACTGAGTAACGGACAGCGGCGCGGTCTTGGTTACCAAGCCCAAGGTCGCTGAGATCGTCGCGTTGATGGTTGCTGTCACCCCATAGTGGTTGACGGTAAAGGTGGCGAAGGTCGCACCTGCCGGAACTGTCACCGTCGCGGGGACAGTGACCAGAGTTGATTGCGAACTCGTGATCGCGACCACAACTCCACCAGCGGGAGCGGCTGCGCTCAGGGTTACGGTTCCGGTAACCACGGTAGTAGAGTTGCCCTTAACGGTCGCAGGTCGAACGGAGAGGTCGGTCAGGACGATGCCGGTGACGGTCAAAACAGCTTGCTTGCTGCTATGAGAGTAACTCGCGGTGATGGTCACATCTGTTGAGGATGCAACCGCCGAGGTCGTGACCGGGAACTTCACGAACAACGCCCCACCGGCAACGGTGACCGTCGCGGGAACGGTCACGACTGACGGATTCGAACTCGTCAGAGTGACGACTGCACCACGCGCAGGTGCAGGTCCGTCAAGGAGAACAGTCCCTGTGACCGAGTCTGAACCACCTCCCCTCACAGAGGATGGCGAAACAGTGAGACTCATCAATGAAGCCGGAACAACAGTGAGCGGCTGTATCACACTCACTCCGTTCGCGCGGGCCGTTATCTTTACGGGCGTGTTTGTCAACACCGCATAGGTCGTCACATCGAACGTCGTTTGAGTTTGACCGGCGGGGACTTTGATGACGCCGAGTGGGACGGCAGATTTTGAAGTGGTCACGCCGTCAATCAACAATCCACCCGCTGGCGCTGGACCACTGATCGTGACGGTGGCATGAGCGGTTGCTCCACCCACCACGGTGTTATTCGCAAACACCAGCTTGGTTGGAACCGCTGGCTTGATCGTGAGGCCAGCCATCGAAGCACTACTGTTGGCAGAAGCGAGAATCGTCCCATTCGTTTGCTTCACCACCGGTGTGGTATTGATGGTAAAGGTGCCCGAGGAAGAACCCGCAGGAATTGTAACCGTTGCGGGAGCGGTCACTCCAGCCGGTCCACTCGTGATCGTCACCACAGTGCCTCCGAAGGGTGAAGGTTTGTTCAAGTTGATCGCGCCTGTCGCCGAACTCCCCCCGGTCACGCTTGTTGGCGACACCATTACCTTAGAAAGGGTGCTGTAGTTCATGACGCGGTTGACGAATCCGGCAAAATTCATCACTCCCCATCCTGTCACCGAGTCCCATCCAGGGGCTGCAAACGACTTATTTCCGTCAGGAAGGTCGCCATTGGCACCGCTGACGATATCGGTGAAAACGGTTTTGTCTGATCCGTAGTAATAGAGGAGGTCTTGGATTCGACCAAATCGCTGTTTGCCATTGGCATCTTTCTTCAATCCACCTCCAGCAATGATTTGGTTGGCACAGGCGGCAAGGGCGCCGGCCATTGTCGGCGAAGAACAACTTGTTCCGCCAACGCCGTTGGTCAAGCTCCCGCTCACATAGAGGGAGTATCCGGTGTTCGGATCTGCGTCGAGGGCTACGTCTGGAAAGGCCCGATGGGTATCGGTCAAAAAGATGTTTGATTGATAGGAAGGCTTGGTATTTGCGGGAACATCAATCGTTGCCCATCCTCCACCACTGCCCGACCATCCGGTCTCTGTCACGCGAAGGCCAGAAGCCCCGACTGTTGCCGTCGTGCCCCCTACGACAAGAACCTCGGTATCCATTCTCGGCCAGGGCGCGGCTTGAACGTCGCTCGTCCCCTTATCGCCGGACGCAGTGAGATACGTGATGCCCTGAGCACTCATCGCAAGATGTTGCGTATGCCCCGCAGCGTAAAACGCCTTCGTCTGGTTGATCCCGTAGCTTTCGCTAATGAAGTCCGCCTTGTTATCGTTGGCTTCATATGCGTAAATGCTGATCGCATCGTTGGGTACCGGGAGATCGTAGACGATCAGGGTGCACAGCGGAGCCATCGCAAGTACGGCTTCGATGTCGATATCGCCTTCGCCATTTTCGGTTGAATTGCTTCCGACATTGGTTCCATCAACGGCTTTCACAATAATATTCGAGCCGACTCCGCCTAGAGGGGTCGGCAAGCCGTACTGCTTGTACAGCAATTTGACGTTCGATAGCCGGTATCCAACGTAGTTGGTGATTCCCACCGTAAGGCCTTTTCCACGAAAGCCCTTGTTGTAGGAGGTCAGGTTATACAGAACACGCATCTGGGTTGGAGTAATCGCAGCCTGTGGCTTGATGTCGATGAAGTTATCAAGTCCACCGATGTAGGTCGCGTTCATGGTCACATTCATCGGCAGGGACGGAGGCGTTGTGTACGAAAACCGTGTTTCATTGACGAGTTGGCCACCTACGATGGGCGTAAATTGCTCTATGGTGGTGTTGAATGCATTTTGAACCTGAGCAACGCTCCCTTGAGCGACAACACACGTGCGGTTATCTGCCACCAAACTCACCTTCAAACCATTGGAAGCAAGATACGTTGCAACCCGATTGATCTCAGTAGCCGAAGGTCCAAATCTTTCCCCCACTTGCTTGGGAGTTAGGAACTGCCGGTAGTTGGGGCTTGCCGGATCCGACACCGAGTCGACGAACTTTTGTATTCCGACTGGATTTCGAAATGGGAGCGATACCGACACTTGGATAATGTCTGTCGCCGATTTCGGCCCCATCGGCAAGGAGCGGAAGACTCCGTCAGGAACCTGCATTTCGACGGGAGCCCACCGAGGGTGTTGCGTTTGAGCTAAGGAAAAACTCGCTAAGAAAATGACTGCAGTAACCAGGCCCAATCGCCCAGGTTTCGAAAATAGTGACATCCTTTACCTACCATTTGATGGCATGGCTACAATCGTGTCTTGAATACAAGGCTCGGTCACAACCTTACCAACGGGCTGCTTTGCCCGCTTTTCACTCTTAGACTGAGTTGCCGCGGCGAAGATCG
This sequence comes from uncultured Armatimonadota bacterium, assembly GCA_903833215.1. Taxonomy (GTDB): domain Bacteria; phylum Armatimonadota; class Fimbriimonadia; order Fimbriimonadales; family Fimbriimonadaceae; genus Fimbriimonas. The sequence continues at coordinate 92,147 of CAILEM010000160.1, read as the reverse complement.
CAGAATATTGAACCGCTTTCTGGGACAAACATCGTTTGAAAGCTCTGCATCGTGGTTTTAAGACAGAAAAGGGCTGCAGCCGGAGATGGCTGCGGCCCATGGAGTCGAATGTGCCCTACGGCACTCTTACCCTAACGGTCAAGGTGAACTTCCCTCCTGCAGCCGATCCATCATCGTAGGTTCCATTCAAGGTGAAAACCTTGAATCCGGCAGAGACCTGATTGAACTGGAGCGTGAAGGAGTTACTCGCGCCTGGGCTTAGAGTTCCTAACTCCATTGGCAGGACTGTCACCGAGCTAGTACTACCGAGACTGGCGGAAGTAATCCTGACAGATCCGGCCGGATTGGCTCCCACATTCTTGAGTACCACGTTCGCATTGATGGCTCTCACATAGGAGCCCTTCGTTAGTGTCACGGTTTCGCTGAAGGTGGTGGGACCGACGTTGCCCGCGATCGTTTGAGTCATTTCTCCCGAACTGACCAGCCCGGGCGCGTTGCCAATGAACTGCGCCTGCATGAAATGGGTTCCCGCGAATTGTCCAGATGTCTTGAAGGCCACGACACCTTTGTTGGCTTCGGTAATTGGCTGCTGATCGATAATATTATCGTTGTCTACCAGAAGCACTGTGCCGACGGGGAGAGCCGCGTTTGCCGGAACGGTGAACGATGCCGTATAGGTGATCGGCTGACCGATGGGTGACGGGTTGAGGCTAGATACGAGTTTGCCGGTGATGGTGCACGGGTTGATCGTGATGTTGATTGGCGTTGCCGTAAAGCCCGCCGGATAGTTCGCATCGCCGCTATAGTTCGCAACGATCAGGTGGGTTTGGAAGGGGAGCAAAGAGTTGTCGGCAAAGAACGCAAGTCCTGCGTTGTCCAGAGTCTGGGTTCCGAGCGTTACGTAGTTGCCAGGTCCAGCGCCCTGATCTACAAACGTGATCGTTCCCGTCGGTATGGGCAAGCCTGGCTTGGAAGGAATTCCCGCAACGTAATAGATGGTCTGAGTTTGAACGGCAGTAGTTGGATTAGCAGTTAGCTTCACCGTTGTCGGTGGAAGCAGCACCTGGGTGACTGAGCCACTCGATGGCTGGTACACGCCATCTCCTGCATAACTCACCTTGAACTTGTAAGTTCCGGCAGGAAGCGAAAGCTCGGTTGGCATAACGATTCGGGCCGTTCCTGTTCCGTCGAGAGGAACATTTACCCCTGGCACGCTGAAGTACACGCTGCCCGTCGCTACACCCTTTGTTGCCGAAACCGTTGCCGTGATCGTAACAGGCGAACCAGCCACCGCCGTCGGCGAGGTACTCGTGACGGATGTCGTCGTCTGGATGAAGGGTTCGTGCCCCTGAACCAGCAACGAAAACTGCTTCGCTGATGCTGGGGTGTTATACGTTGTCTCCACCACCATCTGAGCCGTGTAGTCGGTCAGCGACTGATCCGTGTTGATGGTAAAGCTGGCAGTGGTCTCACCAGGTGCCACCATAAAAGTGACGGGATGAACGCCACTGTAGCTAGAAGGAACCATCATGGTCGCCCCCAACCCTAGGGCAGGGCTTTGAAGGGTTACAGTTCCAACAGCGGACAGTCCGCTAAGGACCTTTCCTGCATTGGCAGGACCATTGGGATCGCGTGGCGTAATCGTGACACCGGTGACGATAGGCGCAGGCTCCAAAGCGAGGTTAGCCTTGTAGATATTTCGAACGATGTCAGAGCCAAGGGTGTTGACCCAAACCTGGATCTGTTGCTCCACCCCGACGGAGCCATTGTTGGCCTGGATCGCGACTTTTCCTGTGCTCGATCCCTTCTCAATCGTAATTGTCTTTGGAAAAGTTACGTCGTAGTTGGGCGATTTGAGTTGCACGCTCAGCACTTCATCTTTGGGTGCCACGCCATTCAGCGTAATGGTCCCAACAATCGTATCGCCAGGGTTACCCGAATAGAACGAACCCGCTGGGAACGTAAAGGAAGCCACCGTCAGCGGATCCACCGTGACGCTTACGATCGGCTGAAATCCGCCGAGCGAATAGGTGCCTTGGATCGAGAGCTTGTTCTTGATCTTCACGTACGGGGCCGTAACCGTGGTGCTTCCCGAAAGCTGGTTTGCGGGAATCGTGATCTTGCCGTAGTACGTGTGATCTTTACCTGAGCCGTACAGCCCAACCGTCGTCTCCACAGGTGCAGCCTGTGACAAGGTTGCTGTGAAGTTAATGTCGGTTCCGCTTCCAACCTCGATGGAAGAGGTCAGCGGAATGCTTGGTGTACTCGCTTTGAGCCCGATACTCCATGCGTGATCGGCAAGGAGGAGATCGGAAAGGAGGTTCTTACCAACAAAGCTACCAAGGCCCGTGGCAGCGTCGTAGCCCGCAACCGCTTGGTAGCCGTCAGTGGTGACGTAGTTTGCGTTGTTGCTGTAATCGCTGATGTCGTGAAAGTCTTTCGCGTAAGTTGTCGAATTGGATGCCAGCCGATAGAGCACTGGGTTCAGGAAGCCAATGGAATCTTCACCCAGAATGGCTCGTCCCTGATTGACGAGAGCGGTAAAAGCCGCCCACAACGGTGCCGAAGCGCTCGTACCTCCGACGGGTCCACCCGAACCTTTGGAGTACGAGTAGAAGTGTCGTGCGTTCAAGGCAACGTCTGGCACACTTCGGTAATGACTCATCGCATTGGTGCCAAGCATGTCAGAGTTAATTGATCCGGGATTGATCCCTAGATAGTCTTGCTGGTACCAAGGGATGGGAAAGTGGGTGCTCACACCACCACCGGTGGCAGAGTTCGCATTATTGTTCCAAGTCGTCTCGCTGCTCCAGCCGTAGGTCATCGCATTGAAGCCAATAAGCGTTCCTCCGACACCGGTGACGTACGGGCTATCGGCGGGAACCTCAACTGTCTTTTCGTAGCTATGGGGTGTGCCGTGGGGGTCATCGGGAATGTAGTCGCCCTGATCACCCGAAGAGGCAAACACGTTTTGTCCCTGAAGAGCCATCTCCTCAAAAATGGTATTCAAGGATTCCAAAGAACTGGCACCGTAGTGGATCTCCTTCGATCCATAGGAGTAGCTAACAATCTTAGTTTTGTTATCGTTCTTGACCTTATTGAACACAGTCGCGACGTCGTTCCCTTCATAGACATAAATCGTCGATAGACCATCGGCCAGGGCGACAAGCATGTTGAGGTCGAGTTCGGCCTCGCCCTGGACATCGTTCAGTGGGGCCGAGCCAATTTTGACGATACTGGGTTTCTTGAGTGAGATTTGGGTCCCGTTCGAAATTCCATCCGTCGGATCGTAGCCCTTGGCGTTATAGGCAATGTAGCCGTCGAGGTTTGTCGTATCAAGGTCGCCGAATTCTACAAGGGCGACGGTCTGTCCTTTCCCGTTTAGGGGCGTCCCGTTCAGTTTTAGTCCGTTCAATCCGTAAACGGTACGAATAAATGCGGCAGGGAAACCTTTGCTGAATGGCCACCAACTTGAGGGATCTGACTTCAGGGATGGACGCGGTCGATTAGCATCCGTGAGGCCGTCGATTCCTGAAAGGAGTTTGACCACCGATTCTGGAATCTGCGGATCGCGGTCGGGTGCAAAGAAGTCGCCGTGGAATGCAGCTCTGTCGTGATACTTCCGCAGATTCACTCCGAAAGCCTTATGGATTTGACTTACTTTTCCTGAGACCTGAACTGTCGAGCGGTCGGGGGCGATATCCACCACTATGAATCCTTGGGCTTGGGCATACCGAGCAACCGTCAGGGCCTCCTGGGAAGAAGGAGCAAACAGATTGGTTCGCTCATCCACACTGAGAAATCGATGGTAGAGCGAGTCACCAGGTGTGTAGATCCGCTTCACTAGGTCATCCATGCCCTTTCGGTTGTGTCTATTCAAATGAAAGGTAACCGCTAGGCTCGTGTCGGGTGAAACGGGGCCCAAATCGGCTGCGAGCCGGGCTCTTGGGGGTACGTTGCCACGTAACGCCAGTGGACGACCGCTAATGGGAATACCCGTCTCTGGTATGGCTTGGAGGATCGGATGAGTGCCAAAGGGCAGTCGGCTCTCGATTGGGTCGGTCTGCGCGAAAATGTGCAGAGGCATCGTCAAAGCCAACGCGCAGGCAAGCGCGCTGAGTGGCCGTTGTTTCTTCCGACGGCTGCTAATAGCGGCCGATAGGTCGGGACTGGGTGAGCGTTCCATGACGATTACAATCTAGGTGCCCAACCCAACCTGTTCAGATGTGGGCAAAATATGTCACATTATCAGTGATGACAGAAATGTCTTCACCTAAGTTGAGAGATGCTGGATCCTTCTCAAATGCCCTACGCGAAGCCAGAGTGCGACGTGGGATGACCCAGGGTCAACTCGCAGACCTTTCCGGAATTTCTCGCCGGACGATCATCCGATGGGAAAATGCAGATGTTTCGCCGTGGGTCCCTGAACTGGCATCGGTGATCGAAGCCCTCCGGCTCAGTTCCGAAGAAGTCGAAGAACTCACCATGACCTTGACCAGCAATCGAGCCAAACGGGAATTCGATCCCGCTCGGACGGGCAGACTTGCACTTTTACTAAAACTTGCCCGAAATCGATCGGGCTTGTCTCATGCTGCACTCGCTCAACATTTTGATTGTGATCCCACGACGGTAAGGCGATGGGAATCTGGGCGACTGAGTCCATCTCCATCAGAAATCGACAAGCTTTTTGAAGTTCTGCAGATATCTGACGGTGAGCTCAGTGGTCTCATGTCCGATTCGCTGATGCCACCAAAATCAGAGGTTGAACTCATCACAGCAATAGAATCGGTCCTGGCTCCAAAGGATGGATCGGATATACGACTCTTCGACGCCAAATTCTTGAGGCTGCTTGATTTTCCAACCGTAACGGAAAACAAACGTTGGCAAGCCCATGTCCACGGCGCATACGCTTGGAAGCTGATGGCCCGGCACCGGCACAGAGAAGCCGTCCACCATGCTGAAAATGCCAAACAGCTCTTCGAAGAATGCAGAAAACCTGGAGATCGAGCACTACTGGCGGTAGACATTTTGCTTGCCCGATGCCATAGCGGTGCCTCAAAGGTCCGAGGCCCAAAACTGGCTATTCGCATCCTTGATGGACTCGATAAACGCCCGCTGGATTGGCAATTGCTTTCCCATCGTATGGACGTCTATTCCGAAATCTACACCCGGACGGGTGCCTTCACCAGAGCCCTTGCGTATTCAGACCGAGCACTCGCGTCTGCCAAGAACTCAGGTCCCAAGGTCGTCAAACTTCTCAGTTTCAATCGGGCAAGAATTCACCTAGCCGAGGGGAAACCCGATGACGCCTTGGGGGCGATTGTTGGGCTCTCGGATTCGACTCCACTCATAAATGCGCTCGAGGCACACAGCCTATTCGAGATTCACAACTCTCTAGAGAAGAAGCAAGAGGCGCAACACTGGTCCTCGCTTGCGGTTCGAATTTCCCGACAACTCGCACTTGACCACAGCTTTTTTGAAGAGTTCCTATGGAGTCAGCCTTTCCTGGAGACATGGTGACACTTTTTGCCGCATTGTACATCCAGGCAAAATAGAGCCTAGCATTTACCTTGTCGTCTGTTGCCTTAACGTCATGAATCAACTTGTTATCCTTTTTGATCGCGCGACTGGTCCCCAAGATCAACTCGTATGCACGCTCGAAGAGGCCCTGACAGAGTCTGGTTACGGAACGTATGTCGATCGACATTTGCGGATCAGTGTCGACTGGGCACGTTCGGTCGACGAAAAAATCCGAAGCGCCGATTCCGTCCTTGCTGTGATATCGGACGCATCTCTCAGAAGCGAAATGCTCCGATATGAGTTGGAGGTCGTGGCTGACGCTCGGCTGAAGAATCCCAAACTTCGATTCATCTGTGTTCCGATTCCTCCTGGGAACCCTGAAGACGATTTGCCTCTCGCTGGAGCCCATTACACGGGTGCCTGGAGGTCGGATGACGACACGGGCCCGCTCATTGCCGAGATTCTTGCCGTACTGAAAGAACCAGTTGAACGGCCCACCCAGGTCCTGTCTTTCGATTCCGCAGGCGGTGCGGTCGGGTGGGAATCACCCTACTATCTGGAGCGTGAAGCCGATACCGACCTCAAAGATTGCCTTAAGGTAAGTGAGCCGACGGTGCTCGTCAAGGGGGCAAGACAGACCGGTAAAAGTTCTCTCCTCGCCCAAGGGGTTCAGTACTGCCGCGAGATAGGTGCTCACCCTCTTTTCACCGACTTTCAACGGATGGGTTCTAACCTCCAAGCCGATGAGAACGATCTGTACCTCTTGATCGCGAGGGGATTGGCACGACAAATTCAAGCCTCAACCGGATCCTCGTGGAACTGGTCGTGGGAAGAAGGTTTCACCCCGACCTCCAACCTGGATGAGTTTATGATCTCCCTGCTCAGTGCTCATCCTGGACAAATCATTTGGTTCCTGGATGAGGCGGACTGGCTCTTTTCCACGAACTTTGCGGACGGCTTCTTTGCGCTCATCCGATCGTGGCATAACGCTCACGCGCTCTCAACCGATCCTGTTTGGCACCGATTCTCGGTTGTCATCGCCTATGCAACCGAAGCCCATCTGTTTATCCAGGATATCAACCAATCGCCATTCAACGTCGGTCGGAAAATCCTCCTCTCTGGCTTCACGTTACGCCAATCTGAAGAGCTTAATCGTAGATACGCTGAGCCCTTGCACGGCATCGACCAAGTACATGAGTTGCAGGAGCTTCTTGATGGCCAACCGTACCTGACGCGGACCGCATTCGATGTTCTCCTTCGCACCCAGGGACACTTGCGGGCTCTGCTCGCTTCTGCCGATCGAGATGATGGCCCATTCGGTGATCACCTACGCCGTGTTCTTGTCTCCGTAAGCCAACTTTCAACGGTGCGAGATGCCGTAAAGCGGGTCCTCGCCAACCAATTCGTGGAATCATCTCCCGAGGTGGATAGACTCGTCGCCGCGGGCATCCTAACCAAGAACTCGGTAGGTAACCACATGATCCGCTGCAAGCTTTATCGGAGGTATTTGGCACGGCACCTGAGCTAAACCGCCCCTTCTATATCACTGGAGGCACCCTTCCCGACACGGCAACGTGCTACGTCGAGAGGGCAGCCGACAGTCAACTTGTCCAAGGCGTGCTTGCCGGGGATTACGTTTTCACGCTTGACTCACGTCAGATGGGCAAGTCGTCGTTGTGTATCCGTGCCCTCGTGAAACTTAACGGATTGGGTGTCCGAACTGCATTCCTAGATCTAACGAAGTTTGGTGTACGCAACATAACGCCAGACCAATGGTTCATGGCCATGTTACGCGAGTTGGGAAGGAGTCTTGGACTCTCTCAGGAACTGCTTGGATACTGGAGGGCCAATACCGAATTAGCACCGGTCCAAAGGTTCTTCGGAGCCATTCAGGATGTGGCACTTCACGAAGTCGAAAGCAAGATCGCTATCTTCATCGATGAAATCGACGTCACGCGCTCCCTACCGTTTGATACCGACGAGTTCTTTGCCGGCATTCGGCAATGCTATGTGGGACGAGCGACGAACCCAAGTTTGCAGAGGCTCACGTTCAGCCTTTTTGGTACTGCGACACCAGCCGAACTCATCAAAGACACCCGTGTTTCTCCCTTCAATATCGGTCGACGCATCGAGTTGCAAGACTTTCGAACCGAAGAGGCGCAGGTGCTTGCCGAGGGACTTCCGGGAAACCAATTGTCAGTCCTCCGTCGCATCCTCAATTGGACAGGCGGTCATCCCTATCTCACCCAGCGGCTATGTCAGGAAGTTTCTGTTTCTGGGAGCGGAGACGTGGATAGTGTGTGCCGTTCTTTGTTCCTTGAGCGAAGAGCAAAGGAAAGCGACGACAATCTTGCCTTTGTCCGCGATCGCATCCTGAAGGATGAATCGGATGTGCCGTCGATTCTTGAGCTGTATGCAGATGTCCGGTCTGGCAAGAAAGTAAAAGACGATCCCGCCAATCCGATCTGTTCGGTTTTGCGAATGGCGGGTATCACGCGAGTGGAGTCCGGCACCCTTAAGGTGCGAAACCGAATCTACGCCGAGGTCTTCGACATGGCGTGGGTCCACCACCACATGCCGGATGCAGAAGAGCGTCGCCGTCGAGCCGCCTACTGGTCAGGTGTCGTTCGGGCAGCGGCCTTTGGAGCTGCCAGCTTACTAGCAGTGGGAAGCTTAGCCGTCTACGCATTTACGCAGGCAAGAATTGCCCGTTCTGCACTCTCCAACTCGCGCATACTCACCCAAAATCTGAGTCGCACCGAGGAAAATCTACGCAATGCACTAGGCAAAACGAATTCCGCCCTCGGAGACGCCACCCGGTCACAGGCGGAATCTCGTCAAGCGGCGGCACAGGCCGAATTCCAACGCGGACTGGCCAAAACAGCGGCTGGCAAAGCTGCGATCGAGGCAACCAACGCCAAAACGGCGACCGACCTTGCAAACCAACGCCTAAGCCAATCACTGGTCGCGACTGCCATGCAGCGTCTCGACTCCCGAGATCCGGCCGGAGCCATTGCTCCTCTCGCCAGCGCGCTACAACTCGACCGAAACGATGCTCATCGAGCATCAATGCATCGAATCCGTCTGGAGTACGCTCTTCGCGCCGCCTCGAACCTCAGGCAAGTGTGGTCGGGTTCGGGGGAGATGCTTGATGCGGAATTTGTCCCCTCAACAATCAGCGTGATCACCGCAAACCAAGACGGGCAAATTGCGGTTTGGGACGCGAAGAATGGTGAGCGCGTTGGAAATCCAATGCATCACTTCGGGCTAAGTTGTGTAGCGATTGCCAGAGACCAGCGGCACGTTGCATCTGGAAATGGCCAAGGAGAGATTTGCATCTGGGATGTAAACAAAAGGCAAGCCATCCGCCGTCTTCGCGCACCAGGCGCCATGCTTCGATTGAGTTACTCAGAGGACGGCCGGATACTGGCGGGAGCCTCCAGAACACTGGGCGGGTCAGAACACACTGATGTCTGGGTTTGGGATCTGCATGACGGAAGGCTATTGTCGCATGCCTTTCAGGATGCCTCCATTGTTCGAGTTACTGCCCTGACGTTTTCACCTACCGCCAAGCGCCTGGTTATCTGTTCTGCGAACTACATTGCCTACAGTGTGGATCTTGGTGATGGTGCGGGGAACCATTCCATATCGACTTGTTTCAATGCGAACCAAGCCGCCTTTGTGCGTGGCGGGAACGGTCTTTTGATAAACGGCGCATACCCTCCCGAGACAGCAGGCGTCGCCCAAATCTGCCTTCCAAAAATTGGGTCTGTCGTTCAAAAACTCCGAAATGTATCGGCGGAAGATGGAATTGGGTCGGCATTTCGGCTAAGCCGAGACGGAGAATTAGTGCTGACTGCCACCGATCACGGGACGGTGCAACTGTTTTCCGTAAGAACCGGATCGCGAGTTGGTCCCACCATCCGATCTCATGCCAAAGTTGTAGATTGCGATGTTTCGCCCGATGGAGCGTTAGCAGCAGTTGCAGGCACTGACGGCTCGATTCGAACCTGGAATGTACAGACCGGAGAGCAGGTCGGTTCAACTTTATGGCACCGCCAGGAAGTGACAAAAGTTCGCTTCAATGAGGCAGGGACGCAGCTTCTCACCTGCAGTAAGGATGGCACCGCCAGACTTTGGGTTGCGAAAACCGTAGGACTCGTTGAATCCTCGACACAGCATCTTCGTTTTAAGGCTCCTCCCATTTGGTATTGGACGACCGGTGGAACATTGGTAGCATCCGATATAGAGTCAACCTATCGATGGACTCCGTCAATTGGGTGGAACTCATACCTTCCCGGCTACCAGTTCTTTTTTCCCAGATCATTAGAAGCCGCCCATCGAAGGGGAATCTTTTTGCGAGGGAACGCTATTCGTGTGTTCGATTTCTCAGCCAATAGGTTCATCACGCCGCCTCTAAAGTGTGAAGGAGGTACAGCGCGGATTCGATCCTATGCCTGCCTAACGGATGACGAGCGGTATCTTTTCGATCAGTACGCTCCCAAACGAGCTCGAATTCTGGACTTGGATTCTGGGGGCAAAACAATCTGCACGATTGAATTGTCAGCCGATATAGTGCTTAGGGAAGATGACGCACGAAACGGAAGAATGGGAAATCCCGAGTTGGCGATTTTTCCGCAAATAGATCGTGTCATCGCGCTCCGTCCCACCGGTGCAGCTGACATCTGGTCCATGCACACGGGCCGGCTGATTGCGACGGCCCAACCGGGGTCAGGAGCAAAGCTCCTTGTAACAAGCCCAAATGGAAGGTTGTTTGGGGCTTATCGTGTGCGAAATGGTGTGTGGAGCATAAGTACATTTCGCACGGCAGATGGCCATCCACTTATTCAACTCCGTGGGCTGCACTTTACCAACAACTTGCTTCACAGTTCTGCGGTGGATCGAGTTCTGGATACCGATTACGGCCATTTATGGGATATGAAATCCGGGCGCGTGGTTGCCTCCTATCCTCAACTTCCGTTCGACCGCCCTGAGATGTTTGGAGTCTCAGAAGATCCCCAGAATCGGTGGTTCTTCTATCCCTCGACGCGTGCACTGCACAGGTTCGATAATGGCGCGGCGGTAACAGGTCAGTTAACTGACGAGCGTCCCATTGAAAACTGGTTCAGTCAAGACGGACGCTACCTCGCTATCTCAACCGCAACTTCAATGAGTGTGCTCAACCTCAAGACGCACCACATGGCTGGCCCCATTTTTCTTGGAGCATTTGCAGTTCCAAGAATAGCAACACGTGGCGAATTGCTGGCAGTGATTTTGAGTAGCCGGATTGGGTTTCGTGATCCTGAAACGGGAGAGCAGGTGCTTCCCGATTTGGCAGGAGGAAGTGGTTACTGCTTTTCACCAGATCAAAGCGCCTACGCTAGTAAGATCGGTGATTACTTAGTGGTGCGACGCCTTTATAGTCAAACTTCTAACGAGGCACTCCTCAAACAAGCGGCAGAAGCAATCACAATGCGTCGCGTAGACTCGACCACCTGGAAAAAACTACGCACCCGGCTCACACGCTCGACGAAAGGTGTGAATCAGGCAGAATCAGAGCCGGCGTCACATGGCCAACGCACAGAATATGCCGTTGACGATGCTGTCGGCGACATCGGTCTCCCCACCCGCGACGCAACATCACTCCTTGCCGCAGCAAGGGCGGAGGTGAGTGCCGGTCTCTACGAGGCGGCTTCCGATACCTTAGCCGAAGCAAAGAAGCATGGAGTGACTGACGCTGGGGTCCTGTATCTAGAAGGCACCGTCGCCCTCAGGCTTCGTCAATACGCTAAAGCTGAGAAAGCCTTTACGGCGTTGTGGTCCCTGGACAAATCGAAGACAACCGGCACATCACTCTTTCAAGCCGCTGTCGGAAACCGCGATTTTGTGAAAGCGGTTTCCGTCGTTGAAAATGCGTTCTCCGATGAATCCGCGTCATGGAGAGTTCGAAGGCCAACAATGGCAGCTCTTGCTTTAGCTGCAAATGGAGATCCGTCCGCTCAGATTCGCTTCGAGTCATTTCTGGAGCGCTATCGTATTGCAGACCCTAACACCTACGGAGGACTCTCTCCACTGTTGGCCAGATCAGCTCTCGATCTCAATGCCAGTCAAGGTCGGTGGGATGAATTGATTGGGAATTTCGAGAATCAAGACGGGGATCGTGATGCGGGTGTCGCCAAGCTTCTCCTTTCTGCGCGCAAGGGGATCCGCCCATCGAATGTTGTCTTCGAGGACGAACCGGAGGGACTGTTTGCCCGCGCCCTCTTAAAGCGACGGGAAGGCGGTCAACCCTATCACGCCGCATTGGCTGACTGCGCTGCGAAACTTCGCACTATCGAAAAAGCCAACGATTGCCACACTTTCGACGACACCCTCAAGGTGCTGCGAGCGAGTATTTTGGCAAACGAATGCGATCGCCTGATGCGGTGAGGGACCGCGCGGCTCTGATTTCCTCGCCAGCAACCTCAACTCGACACCAGCACTGCCGCCAGTGTCGCGAAGGGTAAATCACATCTGCGGTGTGACAGCAATATGGAGGCGGAGATGACGCTTTGCGAGGGGACTAAGCTTAGGAATCCTCAACGCCAGATCCGGTGGGGAACCATCGTTCGGCGTCTTTCGGGGCAGTGAAGGGGTGTTTCGGCTCTAGGTATTGCCAGGCAAGTCGACTCAGAGTCCGAAGTGTATCGTGCCCCTCACAATGGTCGCCCCAGGTTCGATCTTTGGCGTCGTCGGTGTAGGCGGTGATGATGTATGGCGTGGGCCCGAACACAATCGCAGAGTCACTCCGGCTCCGTTCCAAGGCCCCTACTTTGGAGCACACATAGGTTCCTGGCGGGATCTGGCTCGTGAAGAAGTCATCCCAATATTGGTGGCTCATGATTCGAAGCATCCGCTCCGATGCGGCACGGTTGGTTGCTCCGGTTCCACGATAGAGCCGCTCCAAAAGCATCCCCATGTCCCTCGGCGAAGTAACCCCCATGTTGGCGAATTTTTCATGCAGCTTCCGAAGTCGCTCGTTGGTGGCCGGTTCGTGGATGGTGCATGCGGTGTCTTTCAGCCCCCATGACAACATGCGCTTCTCGATATTCTCGACCCCGACCCGGTCGGCTAGCATGACGGCGGCAGTATTGTCGCTCACGTTCATCATGAGGTTGGTCAGACCGTCGATATTCACCAAGGTGCCCTCCTCCAAATAGGCGGTCCACATACTTGGGCTTCTCTGCTTCTTGTTTGGGATTTTGATCTTCTCTGACCATTTGAGTTTGCCCTCCTCAACCTGGTTTACGACCTCAGTCATGATCGCCGTCTTGATCGTTGAGGCCGATGGAAAGGCGTCCACATCATGCAGCCCAATTGCCTCCCCGGTCTTGAGGTTCTTGACGTAAAAGCCGATACGACCATGAAAGGTCCCGCAGACCTCGACCATCGCCTTCTCGAGTCGCTGCATTGGGGAGCTAACAGGAGCGAAAATGAGCAACGTGACGGGCCAGAGCAACATCGTGAGAAGCAGTATATACTGCTTGCTCATGAAGGGCGTGTCTTTCGCGTTGTTGGCGGCAGTCGGCATGATGACCGCTTGCGCCCGCGCGGAAATCGTCGAGAACACAAGCTTTCCTGGCCCGAAAACGACGATTCGCTATGCACTATGGGGTGGAGCAGACGAAGTTGTAAGCACGCGCAATCTCGCGCAACGCTTCGTAAAGGCTCATCCCAATATTCGACTAGACATCGGCGTTTATCCCTGGGGACAGTACTGGGCCAAACTTCAAACCCAAATGGCTTCCGGCCTAGCACCCGACGTCATGCAGTTCTTTTCGGGCAGTTTTGGTGTCTGGGTTGCGCGAGGTGCGTTGATGCCCCTCGACAAACTCGCAGAAAAGAGTCGCTATCGCCTGGATGATTTCTTTCCAGTCACGATCGAGAATTGTCGATGGAACAACCACCTTTATGCACTGCCCACCGACATCGCAGGTTGGTCGGTTGTTTATTCCACGGACCTCCTCGAACAGAGTGGCATCCCTAAGTCCGAATGGCCGAAAAGTGACAAATCGTTGAGCTGGGATCAATTCCAGTCTTTGGCAAAGAAGCTCACGCTACGGAATCCGGACGGGACCGTCGCCCAGTACGGAATGTCGGCTGGACAAAACTGGAACCTTACGATCTCGGGCAAGGATGGATCGGACTTCGTGGATCGCCCCGTCGATCCAACACGCAGCACTGTTGCGGGAAATGATCGCCTCGCCAAGTCAATTATTGAGCTATTCCAATCCGAATATGGTGATGCGACAACCTTGGGCCCGAAGCCACTTTCCGCAGGCGCATTCACGGTGAACTCCGACTCTCTCCTTCTGAATTCCAAGATCGCCATGGGCACCACCGGCCCTTGGGCGCTCAAAGAGCTAAAGAATGCTGGAGTTCATTTCGGTCTGACGCCAGTCCCACACGGAGCCGGCGATCACGCTCTCATTAACGTCAACTCACTGGCGATCTTTGCAGGGTGCAAGCATCCTGACGAGGCGTGGGAGTTCGTGCAATATATGACCTCCAATCAGGTCACCGGAGAACGCGCCTCACGTTTAGGCGGCATCCCACCACGTAAAGGCGCTGTCCAGTCATTCCTCAAGAATGAATATGGCATCCCCGGTTGCGAGGCGTTCATCCACGATATGAGCGTTGCGTCGCCCGCCTTGACCGCAGGGATCACCACAGTAGCCAAGGTCCGCGACGACTGGTTGAGCGGTACCGAAGAGACAATTGCTGGTGAATACGAACGTCGATTGGTCGCTCTGCCAAAGCCGATTTCATCGCAGAAATATGCGCAGTTCGTTTCGGGAATGAATACCTTTATCGAGAAGTGCGTTCGCGACCGTTTAACGAACTTGGACTCCGGCATTCGAGCCGCCATTCAGGAAGACCAGCCGAAACACTCAAGTGCCTTTGTGAGGCAGGTACTACCCGCGGCCACGTTGATCGGCATTCTCCTTTTGGCAGGCTTATACCTTCGTGGAATATCGCGCGAACGACAAGATGATTCAGCCAAAGCAACGTCAAGGATCACCCGAGGTGGAGCGCTCTTCTTGACTCCATGGCTCATCGGGCTGACTTGCTTTGTGGTCGGGCCTATCCTCGCTTCGGTCCTGTTGAGCTTCACCAATTGGAACATGATCTCGAGCCCGCAATGGGTCGGGTTTCAGCACTATTTGGATCTGGCGAGCGACGCGAAATTCCTGACCGGCATCCGCATTACCTTCACCTATGCCGCAATCGCGATCCCTATTTCCCTCGCGGGAGGACTCTTCACGGCTGGATTGTTGACGACAGGAATTCGAGGAGCGGACTTCTTCAAAGCGTTGATCTACTTCCCCGCGCTCTTTACCGGCGCGGAGACCGCGGTTCTTTGGACCAATATGCTCAACAAAGACCATGGTGTTCTGAACTACATCCTCTCCTGGCTGCATATCTCCGGTCCAGATTGGATGGATTCGGGCCATGCCTTCTACTCGGTCCTGTTGATGAATGTGTTCTGGGTTGGGGGCGCAATGATCGTCTATTACGCAGGGATGAAGCAGATTCCCCAGGCCCTATTTGAGGCGGCCGAGCTGGATGGCGCGTCCGCTGCACGGAAGTTTCGATCCATCACGATCCCGATGCTCTCCCCCGTCATTCTGTTTATGGTGGTGATGACAACGATCGGTAGCTTCCAGGTCTTCACCCCCGCGCTGTTCTTTGCTGGATCTTCTACGGAGATTGGCGCACCCAACGATTCGCTTCGTTTCTACGCAGTCAACATCTACGACAAGGCATTCAACAACCTTCAAATGGGTGAAGCATGTTGCTACGCCATCATCCTGTTTCTGATCATATTCGCGATCACTTATGGCCAACTGAAGCTGGCAAAGCGCTTCGTTCATACGGAGGCGAACTAATGAAGCGCTTTCCGGTCTATGTGGCTCTCACTGTCGTATCGCTACTCCTAATGTTTCCGTTTTATTGGGTCGTGATCAGCTCTCTGAAATCGGTGGAGGGCATGAACTTGGAACCACCATCTATGTACCCAGCCGAGCAGCTCAGCCTGTCGGTCAGAATGCCATCAAGGGGCCGATTCTTTCATATCGAGGGCAGCAATTGGAT
Source organism: uncultured Armatimonadota bacterium (assembly GCA_903833215.1). Classification (GTDB taxonomy): domain Bacteria; phylum Armatimonadota; class Fimbriimonadia; order Fimbriimonadales; family Fimbriimonadaceae; genus Fimbriimonas. The sequence continues at coordinate 76,493 of CAILEM010000160.1, read as the reverse complement.
GCGATTGATCCCTTCTGCCGATCTCCTAGGTAACGACCAACGCCCGGGTGCCTACTTCCTGCAGTTTGCAAGCGACAAGGCAACCAAGCTTGTGAAGTGGTTTGCCACCGAATCTGCCAAACCAATTCCTTGGCAATCAGCACAGCTCGACTTGCCCAGCATTCCTGTTCAACTCGTAGACAGTAACCGCCGAGCGGTTTTAGCGAGGATGGTCCGTAAGAAAGAGGCTGCCTTTGATGAGTTACTTTTCACGGCCCCGCCAAACACAAATGTCGATCGCATAGAAGTCGTCAAGAACCGTCCCCACCAAGATATCCGGCACTTCAGTGCTCATTGGGAGAATTTCGGGAAAGCGCTCAAGGGCCCCGAGGGCGCGATCGGTGCCAAGAGCGGCGGCTTTCTGCTCTTTATGAGGAACAGCCTGATGTTAGGCGTCTTGACTGTCTTGGGTCAAATCCTCAGCAGCAGCCTCGTCGCGTTTGGGTTCGCGAGAACGAACTTCAAAGGAAGAAACCTGCTGTTCATCATCTTGCTGGCGACCATGATGGTGCCGGGGCAGGTCACTCTGATTCCCCTCTTCTGCATCTTCAAGTCGATCGGCTGGATGGATAGCTTTTGGCCCCTCATCGTTCCTCAATTTGCGGCGGGGGCGTTCAACGTGTTCTTGATTCGACAGTTCATGCTCGGCCTCCCGAAGGAACTCGATGAGTCAGCGGAGATCGACGGGGCTTCAGCGTTCCGAGTGTATCGAAGCATTGTGCTTCCCAACTGTAAACCCGTTCTCATCATTGTGGGACTCTTCTCGTTCGTCGCGGCTTGGCAGGATGTGATGGGGCCGTTGATTTACCTTGACAACCCAGACTATCGAACGATCAGCCCGGGGCTCGAATACTTCCGGTCCCCGTACGTTGACAACCGACCGCTATTGATGGCAGGGGCACTACTCTCCATGCTTCCCGTCGCCGGGCTCTTCTTGATTGCTCAACGATACATTCTCGCCGGCGTTGCCACGACGGGCATGAAGGGCTAAGGCTTCCCAAAAAGCTCTTCAAGGCTCTTGCCATGAGACACTTACCGCGATGCTGTGTATACAAGCTATGACTCTTCACGCCAAGAAACGCAAAAGGAACCAATCCATTCACCAATATCCTTAGGAAAAATCGAGATTCCCCCTGGTAGATAGGTTCAATTTGGGTTATTCCATCTCTCTGGAATATTCCCCTTGCACGAGCCCCTAATCCTGTATATACTGATTATCAGTGGAAGACTCATACACTGCTCAAATGTTGGGTGGGCCTATTGATCGGCTTTCCGACATTCCCGCTCACACGCAAGTAAAGAGGCGCATTCTCGATGCCTTGCTTGGCGATGGTTTGAAGGTTGGGGCGGTGCTTCCTTCCGAAGTCGAGATCGCAAACCAACTCGCCGTAAGCAGGATGACCGCCAACAAGGCCATTCTCAGCCTCACCGCTGAGGGATGGCTGGTTCGGGAAAAGGGACGCGGCACTTTTGTCGCGGAGAGGCCCTCAAGGGTGCTGGATCGGTGCGTAATCCTTATGCGACCACTGGCGCTTGCTGGTGCTGTGGAGGACTACTACCACGGTTCCCTCTACTGGGGGATTCGGAACTACTTCCAGGCTTTCGATATTCGGGTGGACATTGCCCCAATGGACCTTGGATTTGCCGAGCAATTCCAGGAAGCTTCCGACACCGTTCTCATCGCGATGAACCCTGATCCTGCCGCTGCTGCCGCGCTTTCGGCAATGGGACGGGCGGGCAAGGAAGTCGCCATTCTCGGCTCCTCCTGGGAAGGTGGCCACGTCAACACCATCGACAGCGATAACCTTCTCGGAGCCGCACTCGCCGTAAACCACCTCGTTGAGTTCGGACATAAGCGAATCGCCTTTGTGGGAGCTGGCCTGGAAGACTCCAACACCGTCGACCGTCTCAGGGGCTTCCGCGTCGCACTCAAGGGCAGGCTGCTTGCTCTAGACGAAAGCGACGTATTTTTGGGGCAAAACACAAGCGGTCTCGACGATCCCACCGTGGAGCGTTTCATCCACGGGCTCCGTTCGAACAATCGATTTACTGCCGTATTCGCCGCGGGCCCCCACCTTGCGATGCAGATCTTGGGCATCTGCCAGCGGGAAGGGATCTCGGTTCCGTCGGAACTCTCGATCGTTTCCTACGATGACCCAGCCTTCCTCCGTATGACCAACCCGCCCCTTACGACCATTGCCCAGCCGCTGGAAGCCATGGCGGTTAGGGCCTGTGAGGTGGTGATGCAGGCACGCAGCCTGACGCAAATTGAATCTCAGCAGGTGATCATGGACCCTGCACTCGTCGTTCGCGACAGTACTGCTGTCGCATATCCATCTAGAACCAATTCGGAATCATTCCTATGAAAACAAAGGCGTTTACGCTTATCGAACTTCTCGTCGTCATTGCGATTATTGCCATCCTGGCTGCAATCTTGTTCCCCGTATTTGCTCAAGCCAAGGCGGCTGCGAAGAAGACCTCTTGTCTGAGCAATGTCAAAAACATCGGACTAGGCCAACTCATTTACTCAAACGACAACGACGACATGTATGTCCCGGTCGCGACCGAAGGTGATTACTCGCATTTCAACCACGGCCTTTACGAGAACCAAGCCAACATCTGGTACGGAATTCTTCAGCCCTACATCAAGAACGGTAAAGCAGCTACGATCTCCGGCTACACGTTTGATGCCGCTGGCAGCATGTGGCGATGCCCAGACGATAATTCAACTGCGAACCCTGATGGCACTCAACCTAATTCGAGATTTCCATCGTACGGTTTCAACTACCACCTCGCCATGCGCAACTACTCACCGCCTGCTGGATTTAGCCCCGACGACCCTGCCGTCTCGCCCCCGATCAGCCAGACCGCGGCCAGCGACCCTGCAAACCTCGTATTTGCTGGCGAATCACGTGAAGCCAACAAGCTAGCGCCACCCTACTTCGAAGAGTGGTGGGACGGAGTTTCAATCAGCAACCCCAAGACAGTTGCCAATGACCACTGGGAGAAGCCACAGCGCCACAACGGTTCGCAAGCGAACTATGCTTTCTCAGATGGACACGCCAAATCCATGCAGCAGTCCGTAATCTACGCACTTGATACGGTGGCGATGTACGCGCTTGCCCCAAATGATCCTGAATGCGTTGCTACGAACAAGTATTTCCGAGCTAACTCTTCGGTTCTCATGGACAGTTGGTCAGGCTGTAACTAAGACATCCCATTGGGCAACCATCAAGTTTGGTGGTTGCTCACAACGTGCACTATGAAGTTAAAACTCAACAAAGAACTCGCTCTAGTCGTTATTCTTGCTGGCGTGGCTTACGGCTGCTCCGGCCCCGAGGGCGGATCAAATGAATCCGACAAGCGAACCATCAACGGCAAAGTGGTCGGCGCCGATGGAGTTGGCGGAGCTTCACCTGGCCAAGCTCGGCGTGCCGCTGCTCATCCAGGGCCGTGATTGTTCCTCGATCATCTTCCTGAAGCCTGACTCTTCGCAGAGATGAGTCCGGAATCTGAACAAAATGCCCATCCTCCCACTGTTCTTCGTTGTCCAAGCTAGTGCTCCTCAAGCGTCGCTTGAATCTGGGAGGGGGCTAACCGTCCTATCCGAAGGGATCCCGGTGATCAAAGGTTCCAGATTTGAATACTACGAGGCTGGGTGGAAGAAGAGCTACTACTCAAGCAAATACCACCAGCAGACCGTTAAGCAGCTCCCAGACCATTCGACGGTCGTGAGTTTCGCATCCGATGACGGACTCGCCAGCGGTACCGAGACCTTTAGGAAGGACGGATCGACGCTGACTGTCGATTACGTTTTCAACTGGTCAGGGCCAACGCCGGTCAAAGTGGAGGTTACGCTCGGAAACCTCTGGGCACCTGTCTTCGATAAAGGCAAACTGGGTACGGATTCGATCACAGCACGTTTGAATCTACGAACCTTCAAGTCAAACACGGACATCGAAGAGCGAAAGTTCACCCCTGATAGTCGAATGTATCGCCTCCAATCTCGCTTGGGGGAATTGGGGATTTCATCCGACGCTCCCCTCACGCTATTTGATGCAAGAGGATACGAGTGGGCAGACGAAGACGATCAGTTTTGGCTAGGTGCTCAAGACCTGAACGTGAGCGCAGGTCATCCCGCAAAACTCCACGCAATGTACCAAGTCGCGGTGCATCTTCCCGCCACAGGTGGGGCAATGAGTCAGTCTCTTCGGCCACTTCACAGCAATGATTTGGTGGCTCCGAATGAAGACCTACCCATTCTCATACCCAAGCCAAAATCTGCCGAGCTCCAATTCAGTAGCCCAATCGAAGTGACCCGCGGATTCAAGGTCCCGAGGGCCTTACCTTTCGTCAGTATCTTTTCTGACACGCTTGCTCGAAGGTTTGCTTCCCCACCTGGATTACGCTCAGGTGGCATCAATGTCGAATTCGACAAGCGAAACGGTATGAAGCCGGGAAGCTATGAGCTTTCCATGCAAAGCAGTGGCGTGGACATCCGGGCTGGAGACGATGAAGGGATCAAGTCCGCTTGGGAGAGACTAGGGTCGTTATGCTTCGTCAAGGATGGGCGTCAGTGGATCCCTTCAGGCCAGATCAAAGATGAACCAGGCATTGCTTGGCGCGGGGTTCACCTCTTTGTCGGGCCGACAGCCAATGCCTTTCATCGCAAACTATGGGATCGATTCCTGAAGCCGCTCGGGTTCAACCATGTCGTTCTGCAGTGCGAACGCACATCGTGGCGTACGCTTCCAGGAATCGACACTCCCATCACGATGAAGCGCGCCAACTTGGTGCGGCTGTTTCGCTATTACCGTGACATTGGGGTCGACCCGATTCCACTCATCCAAAGCTTTGGCCATGCGGAGTGGATGTTTGTGCGCGGCAAAAACCTCGACCTCGCCCTCAACCCCGACGTTCCCTACTCGCTTGACCCGAGAAAGCCACGAACACGTGAAGTCTTGACTTCCCTATGGGATGAGATCATCGCCTCGTTGAAGCCCAAAACCGTCCACTTTGGATTGGATGAAGTGGATATGCGAGGATGGAAGCCCGATCCAAAGTTTGTGACCGAGATGTGGAAACTTCACATTCCGTTCTTAGCATCGATTGCCGACAGGCACAGCGTAGGCATGATGCTCTGGGGAGACAAGTGCTTGGCTCCGAATGAGGCGATTGACGCCGCATTCGGAGATAACGCAGAGGAAGCGGAGCAAAGACGAAGCGTCGTCCCGAAGGGTGCCTTCATTTGCGATTGGCACTATGCAGGGAATTCCAACCCAAGCAAGTTCGAAACATCGCTCAAGGTTTGGCAAGCGAGCGGACAGCGACCCATCGCGAGCGCGTGGTTTAACTCCCAGAACCTTCGTTCCTTCTTCAACGCCGCATCCACAACGGCATCCGACGGGGCATTGATCACGACTTGGGCAGGATATGAGAGCAGTGAAGAAACGATGCTTGCCGCCCTCAAGCAGTACGCGGCGATGGTGGTTGCCGCTGACTACGCATGGAATCCACGGCTTGAACCAGTTTCAGCACTTCCTTATGACCCTATGCAGGTCCTGAAGAAGATGTACTTCGACCCGCCAACCTCTGCCGTAACGACACCGGGGACGGAATACGAAAGCAGTGCTTCAACCGAGCAGAGGATTGGCCGCGTCAACTTTAAGCTGCTTAAGCTGCCACTTCACTCGGCAAGCATCCTGAACATGGAGCCTGAAGTTTCCCCATCCCAACTTGAGGTGCACTTGGACGGACAAGGAAGCAAACTCTTTCTGGCCCTAAGCACGGATCAACCGGTCGAAGACGGCAAGCAGATTGCCCAAATTGAGATTGGAATCCAGGATTCAAAACCGTTGGTTTACAAGCTGAAGTACGGGCTTCAGGTCAGAGCGGAAACTCAGAAGGGTGTATGTGTGTTGGCACACCGAACGGGCGGCATCTCTGCCGTTGGCCTCTCCATTCCGTCGGATAAGGCAATCTCATACTGCCGGATAACCCAAATTGATCGGTTATCGGGGTTGAAATGGCACGGAGTCTCGATTCAGCAATAGCCAACTCAGGCTCGGAAGTAGACCTTCCAGCGCGTGAACAGGCTCACGACCAACCCGAGAAATATCGTCTGGAGCACGGCTCTTCCCAGACCGAGTGCCGCTCCTGGGGTGTGTTCAGAGACCCAACCTCCGATGGTAAGCGCCCAAACCGGAGCAACAAGATTCGTGAGTGCTTCATAGGCGAGAAGGGGATTTTGACCCGTCGCCGAAAGGAATTTGAACGTGAGGGACCTCGGTAGATAGCGCTCGAAAAGGGTTAGGACCACGAGAGCCAGCATGGCGAGACCGGGGGTGACAAGCATATAGCTCAGGGTCGGATGATCCTTCTTGATGCCTCCCTCAAAGGGTTCGAGAAGAATCCCAAGGGTAACCAGAGCACTGCCCCATAGAAGTAAAGATTGCGTCAGAGTCGACTTTGATCGCGTTCCCAACCACGCTAAGGTACCGACATAGGGAAGCAGATAGACTGATGGAACCCTATCAAAGAAGCAAAAGAGGCATATAGGGATCGCGCCGAAAGCCATCGTTCCTCGCACAACATCCCAGCCTGCAGAATCACTTGCCTCCTGAGCCCTGTTGCTGCCGAGCCAATCACCAACAACTGTTCCCGGCAGGAGGATGAGTAGGTACTCCAAGAACGACACGTGGAAGAACCAACCTATTGGCCCGCCGTAGTTCCAAACAGACTGTGCCCAGGATCCCGCTTGAAGCGAGCCCAGCTTGAGGCACAGGAGCATAGCCATGATAAGGATCCGGCCCTGAACGTTGTGTCGTGTAGCTAACCAAGCTAGCGAGCCAAAGAACGAAACCGAGGCGAGGACAAGGATGATTGGATCGGTTCGATCCAAACTGAAGGTCGGAGAGGTTTGGCTGGGAAACCTTAACTGAGAGAGCGCAAAAGCGACGCCGGCCCAACCCGCGACCCGAACCAAGGCGCGAGCCCATCTGGGCCAATCGCTTGGTAAACGCACATAGATAAGCCCCACAAGCAGGAAACCTAACAAGCCAATGAGCCAGATGGATGTGCTGGGGGAATCTGCCAGGACGTAGGGGCGAAAGTGCTGATTGATGAGGGCGAAGGCCACCAGCAGAGCAAAACGCTTCAGTCCATTCAAGGCACTTTGGAGCGGGCTAACTCCTCGATTGACACTTGCTTGGAGCGCCAATGGAATCGCAACACCCATCGAAAAAATGAAGAACGGGAAGACCAAGTCAACCCAAGTGAGCGCGGCGAGATTCGGATTGAAAGCGTGGCTAGGAGGAGGTTCTTGCCCGTGGTACATCCAGGCTGGCAATCCATCCCAGGGCACACAACCAGAAAGCATCATTCCGAGGATGGCCATCCCGCGGAGGACATCGATGGTCTGCGATCGGGACCCAGAGTTTGGAGCAGCACCCGAAGATGGCATGGATTGAACCGCTATCGCAGCCAAGATTACCCCGTCACACACTGATTCAAACGGCTAATTGGGATGCTGCTGATTCCGTGGTTTGAGTTCGATCTTCCCCCCAACCTCCGGGTGGCCGTCGCTCCAGACGTTGATCTTGTTGCCGGTCGATGAGTATCGGAAGGGATGATTGGCGAGGGTGTCGAATGCGTCGGCAGCCGGCACGGCGTCGGTCAATACGGACGGCAGCTTCCCGTGATCGAGTCGATATATCTGGACCTGAACGTAGAGGCCGAAGAGCCTCGCAACAGTTGCCGACTTTGCGATGGCTTTGGGAAGCCCTGCCAACCCCTGAGTTGTCATGAGGTCAAGGAACTCATGCATGGGCACAACCCTCACCGCACGTGCATAGGCTGCATCCGAAAGTGGCCAGGTGTATTCGGGTGGCCGGAGATTTTGAAATACTTGCTCTAGCTTCTTGATCCGGGTAGCGATTTCCGATTCCAGAACCTTCCGCCGACTGCCAGCTGGGAGCGAACGAACCCACTTCACCATCTCTCGAATCTGCTCATCATCGGCCTGGCCTCCGGTGTCCGCTATCAGTTCTGGAACCAGCCCAAGGGCCTCGCGGGACTTGGATCGAATGGAGTTGTCGATGAGCGCCCGAAACCGCTTCGGATCCGTCATCTTTTTACGGAGGGCGAGAAAACTGACAAGAGACGGCTTATCCCACCGCTCGATGTTGTTGATGACGACCGAGGTCAATATTGCAACATCTCTCGCCGCGGTGAGGAAACGGATTTGACCAGAAGTCGTAAGTTCGAGGCTGGTTTCCTGGGCGATGGTGATCGTCTTGGCGGCCTGAGCTCGATGACCGGCCCCCAGTTGGTCCTCGGCTAGCCGCGCGAAATTCCGCATCAGGTCCACGCGGACCATATCGTTTGGGAAATCGAAAGCCGAATCCACGGAAGTTTTGGGCCCAGTGCCAAGTGGCAGCTTCTGCGCCTCCACAAGCCTGCCCAACGATTTCTCAAGGAATGGACGCAACTTCCCAAATCGAACCATCTGATTTGCAGGTCCAGTCGGAAGCGGTTTGAGGGCCTGATTGAATTCAGCTAACACCGACTCGTAAACCGCCAGCCGAGTCTTCGCAGGCTGGACACGGGCGGGAGTTACTTGAATTGAAATCAGGAGGGGCAGAAGTGAAATCATCTCTTGGGATCTCTCGTTTGGCTACTTGTAAGGCCGGATCGCTGTTGCGACAAATGGGCTGACCAGTCAGGCCTGGGCCACTATCACACTTCTGACCTTACCAGCTTGGCGACAAATGCTTCGACGAGGGTGTAGATTCCTTCTACCCTAGCAGGGGAGAAGGTCAGGATGAGGGGTCAGCCATCCAATCGGTCTCGACGAAGTCGGGACAGTCCTTAAAGGATGCGGCCACTGAATCGTCGACCATTGTGTCTCGCGGGGAACACAGCCAGAAAAGCGGTCAGCTGACGAAAGACCATTTTCGCCAACTGAATTTCTTTCTACATGTGTGTAGCTTTACGCTAACCCGATGGAGTCGGTGTCCTCCAACTCACGTAGACGGCCTTAGTTACGGAAACGTCGGTGCCAGAGGCATGCATAGCGGATTCCATCCGCACACTACCCTCTCCTTCCATACATAAAATGGAAAGAAATGGCGAAATCTCGACGGCTCCTTCTTGGACTACAGTTACAACTAACCCGGTAGCTCACACCAAAGCAATCGCAGGATCATCGAGGCGAACCCGCCGCCCCTCTCGTGAGGAGACGTAGGTTGCCAACACCATTTGCAGCGCGGTTCTTCCCTCTCGAGCAGTCGCCAAAGCGGGGCGCAGGCCATGCAGAAACTCCGCCAATGGCTCTGCCAATGCGGCAATACGCTCGCCGTGGCTGGATGGGGACGGGATGTCGCTGATGGTCCAGTTTCCGGTCGCGGTATCGAACCACTTTAGGCCGACAGATCCGTCTGGGCGAGGGATATTGCAGCTTGGGGCATCGCCAAGGTTTTGGATGATCGTGCCTCGTTCGCACACAATCTCAACCGTGTTCTCGTGGGCAGGGCAGGTGAAACTACAGCAGACTTCCGCCAAGGGTCCACCAGGATAGCGAAAGATCGCGATGCCGTTGTCGTTGGGAACTTTAGGGTCGAGCAACGTTTCGACTTCGGCAGTCACCGTCTCGGGAACACCGAGTAACCAAAGAAGGAAATCAATCGCATGCGCCGAGTCATCCGCCCAAATATCGCGGTTGCATGTCGGATCGTTGTGCCAGCTGTCGGCAAACCAAGGCCAAAGGTGCACTCCAAGGCCGTGGCGGCGACGCACCATCAAGACCTTGCCCAAGGTTCCGCGCTCCAAGAGTTCCTTGATCTGAAGGTTCTGGGGATCTACGCGCATCTGCCAACCCAATGTGAAGGGCACGCCTGCCTTCTCGACCGCATCAACGATTCGATCCGCCTCCGGCGTCGTCAGTGAAATCGGCTTCTGAAGGACAATCGCCTTGCCCGCCTCGGCTGCTAGCTCAACGAGCTCAGCATGTCGAGAAGTCTCCGATGCAACCACTACGGCATCCACCGCATCAAGAAGTGCGGCGATAGTTTCACACGCCCTTAACCCAAAGGAATCGACTGCCTTCGCGAGCCGTTCGGAGTCGTGATCCCACCCGGCCACCACTTCGACACCAAGCTCCGGCCGATCCCGCCAAACCGAACAATAAGCATTGACATGCCCGTGCGCAAATCCAAGAACTCCAACTTTGATAGCCATGTTGCGACTCCCGCCTTAAGCACAACATACCTTCCTCATATCAATCATTCACTCCAGGAAACTAATCTGTGGAAATGTCTGTGTAAATACACGTTCGGCCTGAAACAAGAACTGAATCCTTCTCGTCAGGATGCGGCTTCCGCTTAAAGCCCATCGAAATCACCCGACACCTTCCTGGGCCGTTACCCCCGAGTAGCAGCAAAAATTCCACATAGCTAGCATCGGTGTACATGCTTCAACCGACGGCTAAAGGGTGGACTTGCTGAGATCCCATCGCCTCGCAGAGACTGAAGGTTGCACTGCCCGACGAGTGCTTCTGCATGGTTGCAGTGCGAGAAGAACACGATGGAAACCCTTCACCCAATTAGCATCCAGCTCCACCTGGCCAATGGACTCAAGCGGATTTTTTATCAAGACAATCCCGCTTTCATTTCCACGATTTGCAATGACCTTGATGGCAGGGTATTTACCCAACCGACCCTCATCATAGAAGGCAAGGATGAGGTCACCGCCTTCGCCGGACGTGGGCTCATAGGCATCTCTATCCTGACTGAGTTGCTCCCTAGTTCCTTTGCGCTCCGTGAGAATATGTCCAAAACGGTGGTCACTCAGATCAGCGAAGAAAGCTTTCACCTTCAGCGTCACAACACGATGCCCAAGGTAGAGGGCAGAAGAAGCAACATCCTCTCCGAAATCATCTTTGTCAGTGGAGAGCACCTGTTTCTGGAGTTTAGTGAAATCTCGGTGGGCGGTATGGGAGAACGAGCCGAAATGCACCACCTCTTTGCCAACCCATCCCTTGCGTGTCGCAAACTCGGTGGAGGATTCAGCCTCTGGAACACCGCCCAAATGGTGTCGTGGTCCCACTATCCGAAGCTAGAAACACCCGCCAACTCATGGACTGCTGAAGCAGTCACTGCGCCCGCAACGACCGCCGCCACGATCTTCAGCATGCTCTGAGCACCTACGTTGCCGAAAGCAATTTCGCAACCGAACGAATTCCAAAGGACAAGTTACGTGCATCCAATGAATAAATTCTATTTTGTAGGAAGCGGCATCGCTTCCTTGGCAGGGGCGGCCTACCTGATCCGAGACGGAGAAGCTCTTGGAAAAGACATCGTCATTTTTGAATCAGAAGAAGACTTTGGGGGAGCACTCGACGCCCACGGCTCTCCGCAGACCGGGTACTTCATGAGTGGTAGCCGCATGTTCGAGCACCACTACAACGCTACGCTCGACCTTCTGTCATTCATTCCTTCGATCAGCGATCCGCGTCTTTCGATCAAGGAGGAAACCGAAAAGGTCGAAAAAGATGCCGAATGGCATAACAAAGCTCGCCTCGTCAATAAAGAAGGCAAGATCGTGGATTTCCATGCGATGGGGTTCAACGAGAAGGATCGCTTGGATCTTGTCGCCATCATGGCGCGAACCGAGCACTCCATGGATTCCATGCGCATCACAGATTGCTTTGAAACGCACTTCTTTACAACCAACTTTTGGTATGAGTGGTCCACTCTTTTCGCTTTTGAGAGCTGGCACAGTGCGATTGAGTTCCGACGCTACCTGCATCGATTCATCCATCACTTCTCAACAATCGATACTCAAGAAGGGATCTTCCGAACCCGTTACAACCAATACGATGCCATCGCACTGCCGATCGTGAAATGGCTTCGCGGTAAGGGAGTGGAATTCCGAATGGGAACACAAGTGACTGGGCTCGGATTTGCGACAAATCCCGATTCCATCACCGTGAATTCACTCAGTTTCGAGGGCAATGGTGTGGTGGGCACATTTCCTATCGCCGAGAAGGACTATGTCTTTGTCACGAACGGATCGATGACGGCTGACAAGAGCTTTGGAACGATGACGATGGCACCACCCGTGTCGCCGGGCGGAAAGGCTTGGCAACTTTGGGAGACCCTGGCTGCCGGTCGACCAGAGTTCGGCAATCCAAGCGCTTTCAACAATCATATCGACGAATCCACTTGGGAGTCCTTTACCGTCACCGAAAGTGATCCGACATTCTTCAGATTGATGGAGGCATTTTCCGGTTCTGCACCAGGCCGTGGCGGATTGCTGACGTTCACCGAATCTCAATGGCTCCTAACACTTTCCATCTTCAAGCAGCCGTTCTATGTCGATCAGCCAGGAGGCGTCTCGGTATGGTGGGGCTACGGACTCTTCCCAGACAAGGTCGGCGACTTCGTCAAGAAGCCGATGAAGGAATGCTCCGGCAAAGAGATCCTAGAGGAAGTTCTTGGGCATCTTCGGTTCGAAAAGGACAAAGAAGCCATCCTCGCTTCCTCCATCTGCATTCCATGCATGATGCCCTACATCACAAGCCAATTCTTGGTTAGAAAGCAGGGTGACCGTCCTCAGGTTGTTCCACCGAAATCGAAGAATCTGGCGTTCATCGGTCAATACGCGGAAATGCCAGATGACGTCGTATTCACCGTGGAGTACTCCGTGCGATCTGCTCAGATCGCCGTATACACCCTGCTTGGCCTCGACAAGGATCCTTCACCGTTCTACAAGGGCCAACACGAGTTGGGCGTCTTGTGGGATGCATTCAAAACGCTCCACAGATAAAGTCCGCGGTGCCTCAAACGTTCTCCACCTTGCCATTGCAGGGCGAGGTGGAGAACGTTGTCACTCGACCAACGTCACGAAATGGTCAGGACAGCCGACTTCGAAGCCCCGCCGTACGACAACCCGATCGTTGCCTGCGTCTTGACGCCAACCGTGTTGGTTTTCACAGTGAAGGTCATAGCGGTTTTCCCTGCCGGTATCGTCACCGATTGGGGAACTGTTGCCGCCTTCGAGCTGCTTGTTAAAGTCAAGACCAACCCTCCGGAGGGTGCTGGTGTCGAAATGCTCACCGTCGCCGTACTCGACTTCCCACCTTTGACGGATGTTGGGTTTAGCGTGAGACCCTTCAGCGAGGGGGGCAAAATCGTCAATGTCGCCGCCTCTGCGAGCCCATTCAACGTCGAGTCAATTTTCACCGTGGCTTGATTGGAGACGGCGAGAGTTGAAATCGAAAAGGTTGCCGAATTCTTCCCAGCCGCCACCTTCACACTCCCTGGCACTTTGGCAAAACTCAAATGGCTCGTCAGGCTTACCGACATGCCCCCGGTGGGAGCCAGTCCCGAGAGCTTTACTGTGCCGACGGAACTCATTGTCCCCGTCACCGAGTTTGGATTGATAGCCAACGAGACTAGGCTTGGCGGAACCAACGAGACCGTCGTTGACTTGACCGTTTTTCCAGCAGTTGCCGTGATGCTGACCACCACTGCTTTCGGAACCGGTGATGTCGTTACCTTGAAGGTATTCGAGGATTGACCAGCAGTGACGCTTACTGAAGCGGGGACTTTGACAGCGGTATTGCCGCTTGCCAATTTCACGACCAATCCCCCAGCCGGCGCGACTCCATTGAGCGTGACGGTCCCTGTCGCGCTTCCATCGCTGAGAATCGGTCCGGCCGTCACGGATGCGAGATCGGGCGGCGTAATCGCTAGCGTCGCGCTCTGCGATGACTTTCCTAAACTTGCAGTGATGACCGCGGACAAACTGACTGCGGTTGGCAAAGTGTCGACTTGAAACGTCTGCGTCGTGGTTCCTGCTGAGATGGTTACGGCAGGCGGCACCGACGCGAGTTTGGTGCTGCTCACCAAGGTAACGGTGGCTCCATTTGGTCCGGCAGAGCCAGTGAGCGTAACTGTCCCGATAAGTGAGGTTCCACCACCAACCGAGTTCGGGTTCAGCGAGATAGACGCAATGGTTGCCGCTTTCACCGTCAGAGTCGACGATTTAGGCCCGGCAAGATCGGTAGCCGTCACGTTGACCGCTGTATCCGACGAAACCGGATTCGTCGAAATTGGAAAGGTTGCCGTGGTTGCGTGTGCTGCCACCGTAACCGTTGCGGGTACCGTAGCTGCCCGGTTATCTGTCGATAGGTTTACGACTTCACCACCCGGAGGCGCGGCTTGCTTCAACGTGATCGTTCCCGTCGAAGTTCCTCCGCCCTGAACCGTGGCTGGAGTCATATCCAGAGTCAGCACCGGATCCAAGAAGAGTGGATTTGCACCCACAACGAGGGCATTAACCGTAGTAAAACCGACCATGCTGCTATCGGGAGATACGACGAGCGATTTAACCGGCCACGCATATGTTCCGAGGGTTGCCGCACTCGTTGGATCCAAGGCGGTGAGAGCAGTATCGGTTCCTTTGAAGACCACATTCCCCTGAGAGGAGATCGAGACTGTGTTGACCGGTATTCCCCCACCGGTGCTCTGAAGCTTCAAACTGTTTGTAATATCCCAAAGCTCCAAGACTCCAAAGTTGGAATTGGAGGACCCGTTTCCTCCGACCCCCAGTGTGTGCCCGTCAGCCGAAATGGCCAGTGAACAGAGGGTGATTGCACTCGTGCTAAACGTGCCTAATAACTTGCCCGCGGCGACATCCCATCGCTCGAGCGCCTGAGTCGGGAGACCGGTTCCTGTGTTGTATCCGGAGCCACCGACAGCAATCGACTTCCCATCCGGGGCGAACGCCACGGCGTTGATGCTGATGTTGTTGGCCGTCCCCAGCGAATAGATCAGGGCCTTGGTTTGAACATTCCAAAGCTCTAAGACTCCCTGCCGATGGCCGGGATTCCCACCGCCAACAGCAAGGATCTTGCCGTCGGGGGAATATGCCACGGCATAAACGTAAACGGCGAAAGTCTTGAGGTTCGCCGTCACTGTCTTTGTGGTCAAATCCCAAATCTCAACCACGCCGTGGGTCGTGTTTGAATTCTTGTCGGTGACTTGGCCGCCACATGCGAGGGTGCCCCCCGTCGGCGAAAATGATAACGAATAGAGGTTCGTAGCCGAGGTCGGGAGTGATGCCTTAGGTGCCCCGGTTTGGACGTCCCACAGACTCAGAATTCCTCCGATATAGCCGCCACCGCTGGAGCCGCTTAACCACTTTCCTCCAACTGCGCCAAGGGTCTTGCCATCAGAAGCGAAAGTAACGGCGCTGTATTGATCCTGGGAGAATTTGTTGGTGGAGGAAATTTGGGTGTACCCCGGAACTGTCCACCGTTCGATAACCGCCCCATACCCCTGAGAATTACTTTGGCTTTGTCCGCAGCTAGCAAGCGTCGAGCCATCGGGTGAAAAGGCGACAGCATTCACGAAAAAGTTTGCAGCGCTCGAAATCAACCCGGTCTCAATCGGTGTCGAGATATTCCAAGTTTGGACCTCACCGGTGTACTGCGATTCGCCTGGAAGGTTATTCAGGTTGTTGCCGGCGTCGGCCAGGGTATTTCCATCGGGAGAAATTGCCACCGACCAAACACCCTGATTGAGTCCAGTACTGATGGACATCTTCAAGCTCGCATTCGCGATATTCCAAACCTCGACGATGCCGTCAAGGACGCCATTGGAGGGGTTGTACTGATTTCCGCCCGAGGCGATTGATTTTCCATTTGGAGTGAATGCCAGCGAGTAAACCCCTCGATTGGCTTGGGTCCCGAAACTCGTTACCAACTTACGCGTGGAGATATTCCAGATTTCAAGAACCCCCACATATTGGTTGGTTGAGGAGTTGAACCCCTGACCGCCATCAGCAAGCATCGACCCGTCTGGGGAATAGGCAACAGCCAGAGATTTCACCGACGTCGAAGCTAAACTCGCGCTTTGGCTACCACTCGCAACATCCCAGATCTCCAGAAATGAACTGCTGATTCCACCAGTCGTGATGGTGCCCGTATCGGCTAGGCTCTTCCCATCCGGCGAAAATGCAACACCGGCAACCGATTGGTTCGACGCTTTCTTGATCGTCTTGACCAACTGCGCATCGGAAACCGTCCAGATTTCAACCACTCCAACGTCCGTGTTGGTCGACGGATTGTGAGCCAACCCACCTAGGGCTAGGGTCTTGCTGTCTGGAGAAATAGCTAGCGAGTTCACCTGCTGACTCGCGGACGAAGGAATACATCGCAGGACCAACCCGGAATTGGCGTCCATGATCTGGATAACTCCGCCGTCACCTCCCACCGCGAATAACTTGCCATCGGGCGAATAGGCAAGACACTGAGACACCCGGATCTGTCCCTGAAACCATTGGAGGGGTAACGCGTTTTGCCCGAACGAGCTGCTTGGAACCCAACCGAAGCACAGGATCGCGAACAAGACGAGAAAAGTTCGCAACCGACTGGAACTCAGGCTGGGCCATCGGCAATTCATTTTGTTTTCGTCAACACGGGGCAGAACCCATTCTACATGAGTAAATACCAGTAGGGGCGATGCGTGCCTCGCTACCCAAACTGGGTGGTAATTGACGCAATTTGGACAGATTCGAAAAGCCAATCGGAACGAGAAATCTTGGGAAAGAACCTAATTCGCGAAGATGCTAACGAAATCCCTGAGCCGATTTGGGTCAGCATCAGACACGATACACCTTGCCAGTCCTGCAACACTATAGATAAGGCCGATAAGTCTCTATAGTGATGCGAGAATTCAGATTTGGGTTGCAAGGCACGCCTTGCATCTACTCCGGATTGCCGAGTCGATACGCGCCAGAAGCCAGTTAAGGTGGGCGACAGGTATCGTTGCTCCATGGTTGGTGCCTTTGGGACCCTTTCTTTTGTTGCTGGATGCCTTGGAATCGCTTCTGCCGACGCCGCTTCAGGCTCCCTTGGGCACTCAGTAAATGTCATCTCAACCGAAGGCGCCGTCTCAATCGTTGCCGATGGGCAACAGATGTTCGTATCACCCAAAGAAGGGTTATGGTCCGTGGCAACCGACTGGGCTGATGGCTGGCCAGCAGCATGGGTGCACGGGAAATTTGACACGCAAGAGCGATCGGGTGACTGGCTCATCATCTCGGGAACGCTCAATTTGCCCAGTGGCGACCTCAAAATTCGTGATTCGTATCGCATTGAAGAGGGACTTGTCCACGGGATTCGCCGATGGACTTGGACGGGTAAGCGGCCGTTAAAGAAGTGCACGCTCTCGGTTCGTTGGTCAGTACCCGGTGCTACTCATGCTAAACCGCTGCTGCCCGGCATCCTCATCTACGGGAATCCAGCTGGAGCAAAGACGGGCAACCATGCCGTCGCCGTTCATTCAGGTGCCCCCGGTGAACGGTCCTACTTTGAGGAGCATCGCTTTGCCGCCCCTTACGCCTTTATTGAGTGGAAATCAGGAGAAATCTTTCGAGGTGCCGCGTTGCACACGGTGCCATGCGCGGCATTTGGTGCCAATCAGAATGACCAGTGGTGGACGCTTGGCCTGACCTCGCACGAGAACTCAACCGAACTTGCATGCCTTTCAGGCCCGACCGCAGCCAATGGCCGAACAAGTGTCGTTAAAGCGCTCCAAGACAAATTCCTCGAGTACCCAGACACTTGGATAAACCTTGCCCCTGGCGCAATCGTCGAAAAGTCTTTCTATTTGGAGGCGATCCCGAAGACGGACCAAGGTGGCGGGTTTCGAACAGCGCTAGCGACCGCGATGCGGCTTCATCCCTTCACCATCGAGGGCCTGCCGAGTTACAAAGACACGATCGACGCCAAATACAAATATGCCCTTTCGAGGTTCCGTGATCACGGGACCGAGACTGGATTCGAGATGTATCCGGAATACGTGAAGGGCACCCACTATGTGATGGGTTGGTGTGGACAAGCGGAGGGAGGCGGCAACGCAATGTTGAGCCTCGCCAAGCGAATCGGGGATCCCAAGATGCTAGATCGGGCCCAGCGTTCGCTCGACTGGCTTACTCACTCTCCATTCAACGCCGAAGGTTTCCTCGTGAACTACAACCTCGACAAGCGCGAGTGGAGCGACCAAGACCCAGTATCGCAAGGACAAGCGATGGAAGTCTTCGCACGAGCCATTTCGGTTGGCAGAAAGACGAAGGGTGTCAATACTGCGCTTTGGGAAGCATTCCTGAAAAAAGCGTGTGCCATTCATGCGAAGCGGATTCTGAGTCCGAACTGGAAGCCATACAACACCGCTGAGGCGTTCCTTATTTCCCCGCTGAGCAAAGCGTCTCAACTCTTCCACAACCCTGAGTTTGAGCATGCCGCAATCAAGGCGGCCGAATACTATGCCCACCGGCACCTAACCATGGAGGAGCCGTATTGGGGTGGCACTCTGGATGCAAGCTGCGAAGATAAAGAAGGCGCGTGGGCTGCGTTCCAAGCTTTTCTAGCCATCTACGAACTTCACAAAGATCCGAAATACCTCGCTTGGGCCAGTCATGCCATGGATGCGACTCTGTCCTACACCGTCCTTTGGGACATCGACTTGCCGGCGGGCAGGCTTCGAGACCACGGCCTAAAGACAAGAGGCTGGACCATCGTCTCCGCCCAGAACCAACATCTCGACGTCTTCGGGGTCGTATTCACCCCCGAAATCTGGAGAATGGGCGAATATCTGCACCGTCCCGACCTCAAACGTCTCGCCACCGCGATGTTCCGGTCTTGCGGACAGATGGTCGACCCGTTTGGTAGCCAAGGCGAGCAGATACAACATACGAATTTCGCTCAGCAAGGCGACATGTCCAACGTCTTCCGCCTACGCGGCGGCTACAGCGAAACCTGGACCGTCTTCTGGATCACCGCCCACTTCCTGACCGCCGCCTCAGAATTTGAAGCCATGGGAGTCGACCTCGATCGAGGCCACTAGCACTGCCAGTGCTGGGCTAGTCACCGTGACAAGACACTCTCAGCCCCTTAGCGACTGAGACCTTAAGCTGAATTAGTCTTGAAGATTCGCATCGAGATTAATCTTTGGTAGATCGCCTAGGTTTGTGTACCGAATTTTGGCATTTTGTAACGCTGTTACCTTGTTAAATGGGAATGACGGCTCGATGATAGTTGGTCTGGGGCACCCGCCGCTGTGACAAAATGAGGGGAGAGGGTGGGCTGGTTCTTGTCGTAGAACAAGGCCAGTCAGGCGGGGATAGACCCGTCCCAAATAATCCGGATTGAAGTCAATTCAAGAACTGAAAGCAACCCAACCAAAGGAGAACGTCTTGTCAAACGAATCACAATGCCCGTACTCGGGCGCGAGTCTTAGCCACACTACTGCGGGGGGGCATACGAATGCCAACTGGTGGCCCAATCAGCTCAACTTAAAGCTCCTCAATCAGCACTCACCGTTGTCCAACCCGATGGGCAAGGAGTTCAATTACGCGCACGAGTTCAAGAGCTTGGACTTGGATAGCGTGGTCAAAGACCTCCATGAGGTGATGACGAATTCGCAAGATTGGTGGCCAGCCGACTACGGTCACTATGGCCCGTTCTTCATTCGAATGGCGTGGCACAGCGCGGGTACCTACCGCATCTCCGACGGCCGCGGTGGCGCGGGATCGGGCACTCAGCGGTTTGCTCCGCTCAACAGCTGGCCCGACAACGTGAGCCTTGACAAGGCCCGCCGCCTGATCTGGCCTATCAAGCAGAAATACGGACGTAAGCTCTCTTGGGCCGACTTGATGATTCTTGCCGGCAACGTCGCGCTGGAATCGATGGGGCTGAAAACCTTTGGCTTCGCAGGTGGACGCGAAGACGTATGGGAACCAGATGAGGATATTTATTGGGGTCGGGAAACAACTTGGCTCGGCGACGAGCGATACAGCGGCGACCGACAACTTGAGAACCCCCTTGGTGCGGTTCAGATGGGTCTGATCTACGTCAACCCAGAAGGTCCCAACGGAAACCCTGACCCAATCGCTGCGGCACGCGACATTCGAGAGACCTTTGCCCGTATGGCGATGAATGACGAAGAGACGGTCGCTCTCATTGCAGGCGGTCATACGTTCGGTAAAGCTCACGGCGCTGCCGACCCGGGCAAATATGTCGGCCCTGAGCCCGAAGCGGGTTCCATCGACGAGCAAGGCTTCGGCTGGGCGAACTCATTTGGCACTGGAAGCGGTGCCGACACAATCACAAGTGGCTTGGAAGGTGCCTGGACCACCGCCCCGACGAAGTGGGACAACAACTACTTTGAGAACCTCTACACTTTTGAATGGGAACTGACGAAGAGCCCAGCCGGTGCTCAGCAATGGACGCCAAAAGGTGGCGCTGGTGCTGAAACTGTTCCCGATGCACACGACTCAAGCAAGAAGCACGCCCCGATCATGTTCACAACCGACCTTGCTTTGCGCTTGGATCCGGAATACGACAAGATTTCGCGTCACTTCCTTGCCAACCCACAGGACTTCGCCGACGCGTTCGCCAGGGCTTGGTTCAAGCTCACGCACCGCGATATGGGCCCCCTCTCTCGCTATCTGGGCAACCTTGTTCCCGCTGAAGAACTCATTTGGCAGGACCCACTTCCCGCTGTCGAATCAAGTCTGATTGATGAGCAAGAAGCGGATATCCTCAAGGCAAAGATCCTGGCTTCAGGCCTTTCGATCTCGCAGTTGGTGACAACGGCATGGGCCTCCGCCTCGACATTTCGCGGTAGCGACAAGCGAGGCGGCGCGAACGGCGCCCGGATCCGACTTGAGCCGCAGAAGTACTGGGCAGTGAACCAGCCAGCCGTACTGGCGAAGGTTCTGTCGACACTCGAAACGATTCAAGCGGAGTTCAATGGCACTCAGTCCGGCGTCAGAGTCTCGCTCGCAGACCTCATCGTTCTGGGCGGTAGCGCCGCCATTGAAGCGGCAGCCAAGAAAGCCGGTTACGACGTAAAAGTGCCATTCGCGCCAGGCCGAACCGACGCATCGCAGGAGCAAACGGACGTTCAGTCGTTCGCTGTGCTCGAGCCAGCCGCCGACGGATTCCGAAACTACATCATTGAAGGTCACGAGGGGATTGCAGCCGAACTTCTGTTGGACAAGGCGAACTTGCTCACGCTCACCGCGCCTGAGATGACGGTTCTCATCGGTGGTTTGAGAGCCCTGAATGCAAACGTCGGACAGTCTGCTCACGGCGTTTTCACTAAACGCCAAGAGACACTGACCAATGACTTTTTCGTGAACCTACTCGATATGAGTACGAAGTGGCAGAAGTCGCCGGTTTCGCCTGGCGTGTTGGTAGGGCAAGACCGGGTGACCGGTGATGTCAAGTGGACCGGCACGATCGTGGACCTCCTCTTCGGTTCAAACTCCCAGCTTCGAGCCCTCGCTGAGGTTTATGCTTCCAGCGATGCTGAAGAGATGTTTGTCCACGAGTTCGTGGCGGCGTGGGTCAAGGTGATGAACCTTGATAGGTTTGATCTAGCCTAAAGGCTCGAAGGCATGCTCCAGCATCGGGCTGGAGCATGCCTTTTGTAATTTGCTATTCCGGGCGGCTGAGGAATCATCGATTCCAGTCCTCCGAACGGCTCTGGCCTGACTCTCTTTTCTTCTCGACGAAGGCTGGTACAGACGCTCACACCGCTAGGTGCTGTCTCTCCTCCACGTCCCGAACCATCGCTCCATCGTTCGTCATCGCTGGGCGCGCGCCAAACTCGGCCCTACGGCCTCAAACAGTGGCGCGCTGCCTGCCCAGCGACGAGCGAACGGCGACGGTTATGGACGTTGAGGAGAGACGAGCTTGACTTCCCCTTTCCGGACCCTGCCGGTGATCGGGGTCTGGTTCGCTTGTTCAATCGGCTGCTCTGGTTTACGTCTGGTTCGGACGCTCACACCGCTGGGTGCTGTCTCCCCCCGACGTCCCGAACCGTCGCTTTATCGTTCGTCATCGATGGACGCGCGACCGGCGACGATTATGGACGTCGGGGGGAGACGAGTTGAACTTTCCCTTCCCGGACCCTGCGGGTGATTTGGGGCTAGGCCGATACCATCTTCTTTGGCCAGGTGATTTCGGTCTGGTGGCCCCAAGTCCCAGAAAATGCTCTGGAATCTTGGACTTCGAGCCCAACAGCGTCCATAAATCAACATCATGCGCGTACGCTATGGCGTACAATTAATTAGTGGAACGCCACTGGACAAGCTTTGACAAAAGTGTCACGGACAAAGAGTTCCGCAGCCTGCCAATGGATGACTGCATCCGTCTTTTTGGGGCAATGAAGCTGTATGCCAACGATGCAGGCGTCGGATACATCGTGAAAAGCTACGGCGACGGGTTAATGATGATCAAGCCCAAGGAATCTCAAGGGCGGTGTTTGTTCTTTACAGTAATCGAAAACAGCGAAAGGCAGACGCTCGTTGCAATTCTGGCTTACAAGAAGGAAGGACAAAAGCTGCCGGAGCGGGTCCGCAAACTGGCACAAGAGCGCATTAAGCGATATATGGAAAACCAGAAATGAAAGACTATTTGGATGAACTGATTGAAGAAAGCTGTAAAGATCCTGAGTTCGCTCAAAAATGGAATGCTGAGGAGGCCCGCGTTTCGATTGCTCTTCTTCGAAAGGAGGCAAATTTGACCCAGGATGAAGTTGCGCGCAGGATGGGTGTAGCTCGACCACGCGTCGCAGAGCTTGAAAGTCGCCCCCTATCGGTGTCGTTTGGTCGCATGATCTCGTACGCTAACGCCTTGGGAGTTCCGATCGACAAGATCGTTAAAAGCCTCCCTATGGCCTCTTGATCGAATTCTTGCTAGCCGGGTCCGTATTGACGTTATCACTGCTTTAGCGATTTAGACAAAGGCAGCAACGCCCCAGTGCCCGCAACTTGGAGTCTAAGGTCGTACTTGAAGATCATCTAGCAAGCGCTGTTCCGTTCGTATTCGGGCGAGAAATTCTTGACTTCATTGACAAGAACTCCAAGCAGCTGAGGAATCTGACATGCGCGAACTACTCTATCAAAATTCGATGGTTTCTTTGATCGAACGTGAAGCGGTGGGACAGCATTGCGCGGCTTCCGAGGTTGGGTTCGGGGAAGATGTCGTTGATTAGAATCCCATCGTTGGGGAACGCGACTCCGCCAATCCTAACCTCGTCGGACACTTTGACTTGATTGATATCGAAGGTTCGAAACATTGTCCGCGCTTTCCCGACGAATTTCGGAGTTCCGATCACATGAAGCTTTGACAGCATCGAGCTCGGAATGGATAGCCCCATTTCCGATCCGGAGTCGAGTCGCACTGCGCTCCTGACACCTCCTAAGCGCATTTGCAGTACGGGGCAGCCGTGGTTGTCATCGTAAGTAGGTGACTTTGCCAATTTTGACTTCAAGTGGGCATCCGCACCAATCACCAAATGGCGTCCGGGAAGATCGATCGTGACTTCCCTTTCGCCAAAAGTGCTCAGAGGAAGAATCCCGTCAACATCCGATAACGGCCCAGAATCTTGCCCCGATGGATCGGCAGAGACGAGAATATTGTTGTAAATCGAGTGTCCCGCCTGAAGTCCATCAAGGCGATACAAGCGGACTTTGACGTTCGGATTGTGAGACGAGTCATTCGCGTCGGCATCACCCATTGGCCGAAGAGAAAGCGCTTTCACGAGGCGGCTACTGACCATTCCGGCTGAGGGAGCCGTGTCAAGGACAAAACGATATTGCTTCCCACGAATAGTGGCACTGAAAATGGGAGTTGGCGACTTTGAAGGGAGGAGGTCCAACTGATCAGGTGATCCTTTCGGCTGGGCACCAGCATGCCCCACAGCCAGCGCTAGGACGAGTGAGTAGATCGCAGAATTCATAACATGTCAAACTACGGAACTAATTTTGTAATTTGGTCGGTAATTTACAATATTAAAAACAATGACACCAGAGTCTTCTCAAAAGCAGTTTCGACAGCTTAGGATTTTGTCAAATCCCACGCGGCTCGACATCTACACAAATCTTTGGACAGACGGGCCTGGGACAGCACTTGAAATCGCGTCTCGCCTTGGCACCGATGACCTGCTCACGTACTACCATCTGCGCCAGATGGTGGCAGCAGGACTGCTTGAGAAGACGTCTGTGAGCGGAGTTACCCGAAACACTTCGGTGTTCTCAGCCACATCGCGCATGAGCATAGACAACCTTGATGTAACCGAAGAAATTACGATGAAGGCAATGGGCAAATTCGTCGAGGCTATCGCCAAGCGAATGACCCATGAATATCGGGCGGCGGCGGATGCCCTCGGCAATGAAATCCATAAACGCTCTCACATTTCACGCGTCGCAACACGCCTGACGGCCGAGAAGCAAGCAGAGTTGAAAAGGAAGATCACTGAACTCTCGGAGTGGATCGATCAAAATAGCTCCCCCGAAGGAGATCGCTTGGCCGTCACTGTCGCAGTGATACCTTTAAGTTAGTCGTCCTCCTCTCTTGGGTAGATATGGTTTTTTGCGAACTATTCTGAAGCACCGTCCATTTCCCTGACCCACCTATCCAAAAACTCTGAACACCTTCTAGGACAACTCGCGGCGAACCTAGATTTGTAAGAACGTGAAAGTTTTTGTATAGTGAGGCATCCATAACTTCTCTAACGACGGAGAACTAAAATGATTATTCGGTTAAATCAAGGCGCTAACAGGCTGATTACAGCCTTCGTCATGCTCATTGCCACGGTTGCTGTAGCTACGGCTCAATCGATCACAAAAGTGACGTTGACCCCCAACACGGTTGTTGGAGGCTCACCTTCTGTAGGTAAGGTGACGCTTTCCTCGAAGGTTGGAAAGGAAGGGGCAGACATCATGCTCACGTCCTCTTCCGGATTTGCCTATGTCCTTCACAGTGTACATCTCGCAGCAGGCGCGACAAGCGCGTCCTTCAACCTCACAACTGTCGCCGTTGGGGGGCTTTGTCGGGCAACAATTTCGGCATCACTGGGCAACAGTAACGCGACAGATGTGCTTACTATCAAGCCACCGACTTTGACGGCATTCACCATTGCGCCCAAATCGGTTTACGGAGGTACAGCCGCAACCGGCACAGTAACCATCAGTTCCATAGCTCCGCCAAACGGGCTCGGCTTGTACGTTACCAGCGACTCCCCCAACGCCACCGTCATCGCAGCGTTGACGATTCCTGGAGGAACCAAGTCAACCACTTTTGCGATCACCACGCTTGCTGTTCCGATAGTCACCACAGCCAAGATAAAAGTGACGTTTGCGACTACTTCGATCAGTGTTCCCCTGTCGATAAACCCGCCAGTTCTCTCAGGGTTCACTTTGAAGCCCACTAGTGTCACCGCGGGCTTTTCTTCGGTCGGGACGCTGACAATCACGGGGCCAGCCCCCATAAGCGAAGTCAAAGTGAACCTGACGAGCAGCGATCCCTCCGTCACAGTGCCCGCGACCGTGAAGATCAAGAAGGGAGCCAAGTCTGCAACTTTCGACCTGTCCACGAGACCCATTACGAAACAGATCATCGCAACCATTACAGCGAAATCTGGCACTGCCAAGTTCACATCGAAACTCACCATTCTTGTGAATAAGGGGAGCAAATTCGCGGGGAGCTTCGAGGGCGTGTACTTCAACACTTCGCCAGGTTCTAATCTCCCAAGCGTGGGCAGGGTCTATATGAACATTAGCTCGGCTGGTGCCGTCACAGGGACCTCGTCGAACTGGCAAGATGCTTTCAACGACACCATCGGCGGGACGGTATCCACTGAAGGCACGGTATCGTTGACGTTCACAGAGAATGGCCAAACCACTACCGGAACAGGAACTGTGTCAATTACGGGAGCCGGAATCCTGAGCGGAGATATCACGGTTTCAGACGGTAGCCCGGCTCACATAACCCTCAACAGAATCGGAAACCCACTCATGTTTGTGGGTCAGTATTCGGGCACCTTTGCGAAATGCTGACTCGCACGGAACGGTCACGTTGACGGTATCGGCAGACGGGTCTACATCCGGTTCGGCGAATAACATCACGAGCGGAAAGACGGTTACGCTGGTAGGAACCCTCTCTTCGGTGGGATACGTCACAGTGACTGCCACCAATCCAGACAACACAACCAAGTTCTCTGCTGGAGGAGCTGGACTCGATCCGAATGGGAACCTTGTCCTGATTATCATGAACACTTCCGATCAGTCCCCGACGGTCATTACCCTCAAACGAGCCTAGCGAGGCGATCTCCTGAAAAGCCCCGGTCCCTCCGACAACGGGTGGGATCGGGGCTTTTTCTATTTTTGAGCAGTCGCCCACCATGCCGCATGGGACAGCGCCGAATCAAAGAGGTAAACACAGATTGGTTCGTATTCGGAGGAATTGATCAACGTTGAGAAACATACCGGTGTCCTATTGGATCCTCTCATTGGCCGGTGTTGCCTGCCTGACCGTAGCAGCGTTGCCGAAGCACACAAACAATATGGAGCGTGGATCAGTGCCTGCGAAGCAATGGGATTGGACAGGAATCATTGGGACCGGTCAGAGCCTGTCTGTCGGGGCAAGGGCGATGCCTGTGAAATCAACAGGTCAACCCTACGGCAACATGAAACTATCCACCGGGAACTTGCCGTGGCCAGTGGATCCCGATGCGCCTTCACTTCACCTCGAACCTTTGATCGAGCCAATCGGCAGGATCGCTCCCAATTATCCGAGTTCTTGGCCCGAGAACATTGATGGTGAAACCCCTCACACTGCCGCCTCAATTCAGATCAGTGCCTTGAGCCAAGCGAACGACAAGCATGCCTTTGTCACCGTACATAGCGCCGTCGGCGAAGATGGGCAGGGGATGATCTACCTCAAGAAGAATCCCGAAAAGAAGGGGCTGAATGGTCGATCCTACGAAGCTGCCCTGATTGAAACCAAAGCAATCACTCGACTAGCCAAAGCGGCAAACAAGTCGTACGGCGTTGGCGCGATCTTCGTCACGCACGGCGAAACGGACTGCGGCAATGTCAACTACGGCAAAGAGTTGTACCAACTGTGGAACGACTACAACACCGATTTGCGTGCCATTACCGGACAAATGCGGCCGATCCTCATGATCGTGAGCCAACAAAACTCGATCATGGACCATGCG
The DNA here is from genome assembly GCA_903833215.1 of uncultured Armatimonadota bacterium. Classification (GTDB taxonomy): domain Bacteria; phylum Armatimonadota; class Fimbriimonadia; order Fimbriimonadales; family Fimbriimonadaceae; genus Fimbriimonas. Next base: position 49,377 of record CAILEM010000160.1, on the reverse strand, counting down.
CCATCCACCCTCGCTCAATGGCGAGCAGGAACCGATCACCCCACCGAAATTGTTTGCTCGGGCCCCAAATATCAGTATCCGTACGTGGCCGACGCTGTCCACCTAAACGCGGAAGGATATCAACTGCTTGGAGAAAAATATGGTGAAGTTTTCTACGAGAGATTTGTACTGGGGCACAACTGGCAACCGCTTCAACCAATCGGTATCAACCGGACGGGGCAGGTCATTGTGGTCAAATTCCACGTTCCAAACAAGGCTCTAACGTGGGACACATCCTTCGAGACACCTCACGCGGCAACGCCGGAGTGGAAGAACGGAAAGGGCTTCGAGGTCGTCACAAGCAACGGTGACAACGTGAAAATCGAGTCGGTCGAAATATCACGAGGAGGCGATCAGGTCGTCGTCACATGTGCCTCCGATCCTGGTCCCAACGCAAAGATTAGCTACGCGATGGTCGCTGAAAAGGCAGCGCGAAAGAGCCCTTCCCCAGGCACCACGCGATGGGGATTGCTGCGTGATTCCGACGCTTCTGTCGGAGTAACGTCCAAGCAAAAGCTCCCCAATTACTGCGTCGCGTTTGAGTTGGCCGTACCTTGACACGAGAACCGGCGAATTTTCTCAATTTCGCCTGCTGAACAGGAATAGACATAATGCGATTTTCGTTCATCATCTTTCCGCATGCGTTCGGAGGTTGATGAATGACGTCGCTCTGGCTTTGGCTCTCGTTGGGGCTATTTTTGGCACTTTTGGTGTGCCTGGAGCTTGGATATCGAGTCGGTAAGGGGCATATTGCAACGCATGAGACTGACGAGGGCAAGAGTCCAAACTTGCTATCGGGGATCGTTTACGGCCTCCTGAGTCTGCTTCTATCGTTCTCCTTCGCCATCGCGATGCAGCGATTTGATGCCAGAAGGCGGATCGTTGTTGACGAAGGCAATGCAGTCGGTACTGCCTATCTTCGCTTGGACTTACTCCCAACCGTCGAACAGCCACCCTTTCGGAAAGAATTCCGACGTTATGCAGACACGAGACTCGACTACACAAAGGCACTCGATAACGGGCTTGATACCGAAGAGTTCACGAAGGCCACTGCTTCCCAGCAAAAGTTGATCTGGACCATGTTGATGGCGGAATACCAACGAGACCCGCGCGACTCAACCCGCATTCAATTGACGCCAGCGATCAACGCTATGTTTGACGTTGCTGCGACGCGGGACGAATCCGTCAAGACTCGTGTTCCTCTCGTGATTTACCTTCTGCTTGGTGGGGTGTCGTTGGCAAGCGCCCTCATGGCCGGACGAAACCTTGCCGCACGTCCCACGCGCGAATGGGGGCAACGCATTTTGTTTTCTGGCGTCCTTGCCGCCGTCATGTTCGTGATTGCCGACCTTGACTCCCCACGCCAAGGCTATATTCGTGTAGACACGGCGGATCAAATATTGAAGGATGTCCGTTCGAGCATGCAATGACGTATCCGTCAGGCTTCAGTTGCGCGCAAAAGCGGTCTTACCACCCAACTGAAGCTTGCTGTTGTCCGATGAGATCGTAAATCTCGTTTCGTCTTTACCTTCCCGAAGGGTCAAAGTTGAACCATTTCGAGACCACGTGCCAATTTTGCCGTGAAGGCGAAAGGATTTGTCCCCACGCAAATCAAGGAGCGCAAAGACAGCTGCTTCGCTTGCACTTGCTTCTTTTGTGAACTGCTCAAGCCCTTCGAGTCCGCCGATTTTGTACCGAGTTTGGCAGTCTAGCTTCTCGGGAAATGGCTCGGGAGCGCCCCACAAACCGATCAACGACCTCTCAGAATCCGTGGCGAAGCGTGAGACGTAGTTGTCTGGTTCGCTGTACTTGAGAAGCTGGAATGTCTTCATCAATCCGTCAACCCGGTATGTGAGAAACAATATGCCAGTCCGCTGATTGTAATCGGCTTCGAAGTCATCCAAACTGTCGGCGTACGCTTTGTGGAGCTTTCGTTGAGTCCCCGGGTCCTTGTCGGCGAGCAACATGTTGACTTCGCGATTACCGATGAGCATTGCTGCCACTGGATGGAAGTAATAGTGGCCGTCCCGAACCGAGTAGTGCCCCTCGGCTACGAAATTGGGGGTGGCAAACATGAAACGCGAGGTTTGGTTGAATCCCAGCATCTCGAATGGTGCCTCAAATCGCAGCATCGGATGATAGCCAGGCAACTTCTGAATGATCGCCTGCTCCTCCCATTCCAAACTTCCTGAGACCCTTTGAAGTGGGGTCAAAAAAGAATGGCCTATGAGTGCAAATAGGAGCGGTACCACCATGTTCACATCGTATCACACATTCAACCCGCAGCTACCACTAACGCAATGTCATGTCTACCAAGGGTCTAAAGTCCCATTCTCAAGAAATGCTGAGGAAGAGCTGTCCCTAACGCATTCGCAATAGCCCACGAAGGATTGTTGGACCTTTGCCGTTGGACAGAGACATACGCATGACGAGGTATCCCAAGCTGGATGTCACCACGAAGCACAAGTGGAATGGCAACAGACCCGCCAGGGTGTTCTTTCCCGCGAGCGTCACTCCCACCAGAATCACACCGCCCAAAAGGGCCATCCCAATTCCATAGTTCGCCATCCTCACTTGAAGCTTGACAATTCGCAGTTTGCGATATTTAAGGCGACCCAGCCCACCAAATAAGCCGGGAATGACCAACATAGTGGAGTTGGTTACTGCCATTGAGGCGACGGCAACCACTCCTTGGAACCCACCAGTTGAGGTGAGCACATAGGCTGCAATTCCGAGCCATATCATCATAAAAGCTTCAGGCACCCAGGCAACCTTTTTGGGATCCAACGGTGGTTTGGGTGGATAGGTCTGCTTAAATGCCTTGATGATAACCGGCAGAGCACCAAATTCCTGAACAGCCCGTTGCTCAGCTTCACTGACCGCGACATCGGCCGCTGCCAACTCGTCTCGGCGATCTTCAAGGTGAACTTGCACCTCAGCAATGGCCTCCTCCACATCTTCCTGAGCGAGAGTGAGGGCGAGTGTTTGCTTCAAGTCACCGACATATTCAGGAATAGTCATCTTCTGCTCCAGCATCGGCTCTGGTCAGCCGTGCCTCCTATTACCGTTCCAACGCCTTCAACAAATGATCGCCATTGACGACGCTTGCTTTCGAGCGACATCTTTCCCTGCTCAGTAATCTCATATACTTTCCGCGGAGGACGATTACCTTGCGGGATCCACGATGCTGTAATATCTTCGGCCGCCTCAAGCAGATGAAGTGCCGGATAGAGCTTTCCCTCAGCCACAGTCAACACCTCATTGCTCAACTGACGGATCCGTTTTGAAATCTCGTACCCATGCGCTGGTCCCGAGATCAGGCAGCCAAGGATCAAGGCATCGATGTCCTCTTTGAATTTCATCTGAAATCAGTATACATAAATTCCTGAGGTACTTCCTATTCTGATTAAGATTGCGCATCATGCAGAACGTCACAATCAGGATAGAAGGGCGTTTTTTGACCCGAGCTCGTGCGCATGCAGTGAAGCGAGGAATCACATTCGACCAACTCCTAAGCGACCTTATGGAACACGAACTGAAACTCGGTACCACATCTCGAACCTGGGTCATGTTCGATCTTGCGGACCGATTGAACAAGAACTCTGTCGATGGGCCGATGGCTCGGGAAGAAGCACATTCGCGTGACTAGGGACTCTTCTGACATTACGGAGTCCTTCTATGCTGTCGGCGGATCAATACAATTTACTTACTTCAATATGCCAGATTCATTGCAACTAATTTCGAAGTCCTAGTGGAGACGATGTTCTCTTTCGTAGGTTGAGATTTGAGAGTTTCGAAAACAACGTTGCCAGGGGCACTCCACTGTGGACTGAAACCCATCCTCACCCTTCCCTCTCCATCCGCGAGTGTACATTTTATGGAAGGAGAGGTGCCTGTCTAGTCGGCACCAGCTTGGATTAGTGCTCGAGCGGGCCTTGTGGCAGGACCTGACTCATTTGCACAGTTTTGTGCAATGGTTGGCTGACGCGAGGTCGCAATCACAAATGCGTGTAGTTATTTGGCTACTTATCTTCGTCGCGGGCTTTCTTGTCGGCCGCGACGATTGCAGCTAGCTTGTCTTCGGTCAAAGGGTCGATGTCGTGTCCAGGGTCGCCCTGCCAACGTACCACGCCATCGGACGATACGATGAAGATATTGGGAAGCGCGGCGATGCCGAGCTTCTTGATGAGCTCACCTTTTCGGTCAAGAGCAACGTTGAACGCGATAGGGTTCAGCTTGGCAAAGGCGGTGACCTTGGCAGCAGATTCGTTGCTGATTCCGACGACGACGAGATCCTTTGCAAACTTCCGGGTCCAATCGTTCAGCTTTCCAACCATTTCAACGGAGGCTTTTGATGTTGTGTCAAACAACTCGATCAAAACCGTCTTCTCAGACATGTCGGGTACGCCGTCCGTCAACCATCGATCTGGCTCGAAGTACGGCCAGAAGTCACCACGCAAGTTCTTTTTTGCAAAGAGTGTTTTCGCCCGATAAGGCACGTCTGGGTATGCCGACAAGTTAACAGGCTTTCGGGGGTGGGCCGCCATCCAGGTATCTACCTTCTGGCCAAGGCTACCAATCCATTTGGCAGGGCCGCCTGACATATAGCCCTGGCTCGCCATCACCTCACCCTTTGCAGAAAGCACCAACACCGTCGGATAGCCAGCAATCTTGTACTTGCCTCCCAAGTCCGAATTCTGGCGTTTCAGTTCTGGGGTCTGAGGGCTTTTCTTTGGGTAATCCAGTTCAAGCAGCACGACATACTGCGACGCCCACTGCCGAAAGGCAGGCGTGTTCAACACTTCTTGATCGAGTTTGTGGCACCAAGAACACCAGTCGCTTCCCGTGAAGTAGGCGAAAACTGGCTTGTCCGAGCTTCGTGCGGCTGCGATTGCTTCCGAGTAAGAGTTCGTCCAACTTTGAGCAGACGCGGCCACGGCTAGCGTTGCCAATGCAAACATCGATCCGAAGAAGCGGAGCATGATCGGAGTCTACATCAAGTTTTGATCGTCGAACCCCTTAGTTCCCGTTCCCTACATCGATTGCAGTCGCAGCAAAGCCTTGGTTACCCATGATCATGGTAACAAGCGTCGTCGGGCCGGGTGTAGGTCCAACCGGAATCGAAATGAGATAGTCACCCGTGGAGCTAACCGTCATCTTTGAACCAGCGAAATACAGCCACGCCCACGGGAACATCGGCCCCTGATTTACGATGGTATAGCCACTAATGTGCCCGGTCACCTGCAGATTACTATTTGGAGGGATAAACGCGCCTTGAGAAGGACTGGTGATGGTTATCGTCGGTGCGTGAGCCAAATGACTCAGTTGCACCGGGTGCCCCAACCCGTGGATAATGCTGCCCGTGACAGGGTCTTCGATAATCACAGGTGCCCATGGCTGGGTGAGGACAGTCTGCGTGTCACCACCACCTTCAAGTGCCTCAGCTAACGCCTCGAACGACCACGGAGAAAACGTATCTTCGCCGTCGTAGCCGTAAAAGGCAGATGCCCCAAGGTCTAGGAACTGTTGGGCCAAGTCCATCGTGACCATCTGGTCACAAGCGCCATCAAACATCACCATTCCGGAGAAATCCAACGGATGCGGTAGACCGTTAACGTCAAAGAAGTCAGACGTCAAGAAGTCTTTATTGAAGCACCAATCGGTTTCCAAATTAACGTTGGAGTCGCCTGGTGACTTGGTCAAAACTGTGCCGGGCATGACATATCCTTTCGCCCACCACTTGGCGTACTTCGTGCGATTCGCTGCAGTGACGACTTCACCTGTTAGGATTTGAGTCGCTGTCGTCGCATCTTGATACCCGTGAGTAATCAAGATAACGACACCATAGCCACTTAACTTGGCAACGGATCCCAGAGTAAAGTCGTCGTGCCCCCATGAGTCAGGTGCCGCAGCCGCCTTACCTCTGTATCCGGCTGTGGCCAGACAATCTCGCACTTGCTTGAGAGGGGTCGCAACGTCGCCATGCAGAGTATCGTTGGTTGCAAAGTTGATCGTCAGCGCCGTCTTGGGGGCTATAGGAGACACTGGTCTTCCAAACCGCGAACGACCGGGCGTCCAAGTTGATGCATGTTTGGATTGCCGCCTCGTGACGAAAGTGGGGTGCGCGCCTGGCTTGGCCATCGCTGGCACGTCAAAATTCTCCTGTGCGCACCAGATTTCCTTCTCGCCGCTCTTGTATGTGACGAGTACTGAGTTCGCGTTAGCAACCGCTGTCGAAACATTCGCCTGAAGCTTTGCAGCCGCTGCAATGCTATTCATGGATGCGGCGACGTTTGACGGATTAAATAGCTTTGAGGCGGCAGACGAAATCGCTTTTGATGCTGATTGCTGCTGTATGGCTTTTTGAGTTGGACCACCTCCAGTTCCCGAGCTTCCCGACGTTCCGCCGGAACCACCGCAAGAGGTGACCACAAATCCGCTCATGACCAGAATCGCTGCATATATGAACTTAGTTAGCATCTTCACGCCTCATTTGACAACCAGTGGGACTGGTTGTAGGCTTATTACAAGCACGGAGCGTGGGCAAGATCGTGGGCGGTTCGGCCCGAATTGTGAAATTCAATACGAAATGAACCGAATTACCGAGCTATCCATTACTCTTTTTGGCTCACCTACCGTTCTTCTTGACGGTCAGCCGATCGGACGCTTGCGATCACGCAAGTGCCTTTGGCTTCTGTCATTCCTGACTCTTCATGCAAATCAAGACGTAGATCGCCGCTGGCTCGCACAGATTTTCTGGCCTTCCAGCGACGACAAGCAAGCTTTGTATAATCTTCGAGATTGCCTTCATGACCTCAGGCGAGCACTTGGAAGATATCAAACGCGGCTTGCATCCTCGTCGCCGAGATCAATATCGATTCTGCTTCAGCCGACGGAAGCCGACGTGCTCGCCTTCGATTCCCTTCTCGTGGCGGGCACCGACTCCGATTTACGAAAGGCCGTAGAACTCTATGGCGGGCCGCTTCTTGACGGGTGCGATGAAGAGTGGGCCCAAACCGCCCGAGACTTGCGTTCATTTGCGTGGGCTGCGAATTCCGAAAAGCTCGCAAGGCAAGATATTGCTGAAGGGAAATTTGAGGCAGCGATTCGACTCCTGCAACGGCTCATCAGGATCGAGCCGTATCGCGAAAGCGCCCATCGCCATTTAATGGAAGCCCATATTGGTATGGGAAATCTCGCGGAGGCGAATAAGATCTTCAGGTCGCTAGACGAACTCCTTTTTCACGAGCTTCACGTCTCCCCCGAACCTGAGACCAGGGCTTTGTTCGAATCGCTCACCTCGCATTCCCGTTCAACAAATCGAAACAGTTCAGCTTCTAATCCATGGGCGACTCGGCAAAGAATTCCTCGTCCCCTAACGGCTTTTGTCGGAAGGGTCGATGAAATCTCCGAGATCCGATCACTTTTGACCGAAAATCGTTTGGTAACGATCACCGGGTCAGGTGGTGCTGGGAAGACTCGGCTCGCAATGCAAGTCGCCGAACTTCACATTACGGCCGAATTAAACCAGTGTTGGTGGGTTGACCTTTCCGCACTTACCGAGGAGGCAGCCGTCGAACAAGAAACCGCTCGGTATATCGGTGTCGGTAAGGCTTCGGGATGGGCTCGACGCGACGAAATCATCAACGTCCTAAGCGCTCCGGGAACCCTCATCGTTTTCGATAACTGCGAACATCTCCTTGACGCGGTTGCGCAGATTGTTGACTTCATCACCCGTAATTGCGCCGAGCTCCGAGTACTCGCCACGAGCCGTCAAGCGTTGGGTATTACCGGAGAGAAGACATATCGCGCTCCTCCGCTCGCGCTGCCAAGTGGCTCCTGCGACAACCTCCAATCACTTCTAGGGTTCGACGGAATCCGGTTGTTTCTCGACCGTGCCAAAGAGGCCCGCCCAAATCATTCAATTAGTTCATCCAATGCATCCCTAACCGTGGCTCTGCTCAGAAAACTCGACGCAATGCCTCTGGCAATCGAACTCGCTGCATCTCGCCTTCGAACATTGGCATTGGAGGAGATTTATGAAAATCTCTCAGATCGATTCAAATTGCTGTCTGTCGGAAGTCGTTCTGCACTACCTCGCCATAGGGCTCTCTCTGCCTTGATGGATTGGAGCTTCGACCTGTTGGCAGAGCCCGAAAGGGAAATTTTCGTTCGGTTAGCCGTTTTCCAGGGAGGTTGGACCTTGGAAGCATGCCAATGCGTTTGCTTCCCACCGACTGGGACAATTTCCTTCTACGCCGCGGACATTCTCGCTTCTCTCGTCGATAAGTCGCTAGTTACCAAAGACGACAAATCCACTGGCACACGCTTCGGCTTCTTGGAGACGGTCCATGCTTACGTCACCGACCTGGTTTCAAAGTCAGAAGAAGTCAACGACCTGAAAACCCGACATCTTCATTGGTATGTTAGGTTTGCAGATCAGGCTTACCGACATCTCAGCGGTGCCTCGGCACCGGAATGGATGGAGCGGCTCGAACAAGAATACGCCAACCTCCGCGCGGCTATCGAATTTGCTTTAAGTGAACCTACGCACATCGAATCTGCCTTATCTATGACGGGATGCCTCCGTGCATTTTGGTTCGCCAGGGGTTCAACACTCGAGGGCTTATCGTTCTTGACAAGGGCACTTGAAACGGCACCTGATACCACGAATCAGAAGATCCTGGTGAGAGCCCTTTTATCGGCGGCGTCGCTGGCGTTCTATCGTGGCGACCGTGACGTGGCCAAGGAGCATTTCCAACGCGTTACTGAACTCAGCCTGGGCGCCGTTGACTTGGAGTTCGCAAACTTTGGACTGAACGGACTTGGCATGGTTTGTGACCTTGAGGGAGATTACGAATCGGCATTTGACTTCTACAGCCGTAGCTTAGAATTCGCGGTTCAACTCGAAGACGAGGTGCGTCAGGCATGCGCGCTTGCCAATATAGCGAATGCACATGCGAGAATGGGCCGCTATGCTAAAGCTCGCGAGTATCTGGACCATGCAAAAGAACTAAACCAACGTCTTGGCGACAATTGGGGACTCGCTTTTTGCTTACACGTCGCAGCGTGGACCTATCACCGAGAGCTAAATTTCCAACCAGCTGAGGAGCAATATGAAGAGTCGATTGTCCTTTGCGTTGAGAACGCCAATAAACCCGGAGAACGCGAAGGGCTCTATGAACTGGGTGAAATGCACCTCGCACACGGCCATCTAGCGAGTTCCGTCCCCTATCTTGAGCGTGCCCTCACGCTAAGCCAAGAGATGCAAGACGATCAATGGATTGCCATTGTCTCGTCTCGGCTCGCCCGTGCTTACCTGCATCTCAATCGCATTAATGATGCAGTCCATTGGATTCTTGTTTCCGCAGACAGATTCCTTGAGGACGAGGATCGTGAAAACTTGGCGGCATGCCTTGTGTCACTTTCTATGCTCCAGATAGTGCGAGGTGATCTCGAGTCAAGCGCAGTACTTCTGGGCATTTCTATAAAACTCCGAGAAGAATGCCGTGAAGCGGTACACCCACATGATCGAAAAATCTGGGGTGATCTTTCAACCAGAATCCAAGCTGAATTCGAATATTCAGATTTCCAAAATGCTATCCGTCAGGGCTGCCTTATCGCATCACAACCTGAGTGGGTGGCATCTATCCGTGCTTTGATCAGGGACTGCCCGGCACACCGAGGCTAGAACAATCTTCGAGTGCTATGCGCCCCCGAGATGCGCCCGCGCATTTGTTGTGCCCAGTTTTCAACGTCCGTATTTGCAAGGACATCCGTAAATTTGGTGCGAGTGATATGATGAGTTACGTAAGCACTACATCGTCAAAGGAGACAAAAATGGCATTTGAGCGAGATTTTGTCGAAAGATTTAAAGAAGACGGACGCAACGCACTTATCAATTATCACAAGGGCCTCAAAATAGCCCATTTGAACATGGTTCCTGTCGTCAACAGCTTGATGGAAATCACTAAACCTGGCGACCAGCGATTCAGCAATCATTTCCAGCTTCAGGCTCAGCGTGAAGAGCACAACTTGATGAGCCTTATCGGCCCACCAGATCGCGCTGACCACGAGATGGTCACCGTGTCGCCACAGATTGGTCACCTGATCTATAGCGCCTATGCGATGTTCAACTCAGCGCGAACTGAGCAACTACGACCCACCGCCCCACCCGAAGTCATTGCCCACCTCGTAAAGGTAACTGCTCTTCTCGAGCACCTAGCAGAAACGGCAAAGAACACGCCTATCAAAACAACTGTCCCTACAGCCTTCCTAAACCTTGCATACGATTCCGTTCTCGCCGAAGCCGATCCTGTCGGTTACGAAACGGCGATGAAAGCACATTAGCCCGTGAAAGCGAAAGCGCTCCGACACACTGTCAACGAACTCCTTGGCGGTGACGGAGCGTTCTGCTTTTTACCGAGCTTTGTCTGACTTCACGCCAAGTAGGTTGTCCTTGATCTGCACATCAGTGCACGCTTTTGTCTCAATAGATAGTTTCGGCGTAGAAAACCGGTTTCGAACAACGGCAAGACCTTTCACGCTCTTTGCATAAATCGCGTTACCAGCACCTTGATCAAAGAGGTTGCCCGTGATCGTTATGTTCTCATGTACGGGAAGCTTCGGGTCGTCGGTTTGGTTTTCGGGATGAATGTAAATCGTCGGCTCACCGCACTGTATAAAGCGGTTGTTTCGGATGGTCACATTCTTCACTGCCCCAGATTCGTACCACGAATTCGCATCGTTGGCAATGTCGATGGCGCTCATCTCTGTGCGGACAAATGAGTTGTTCTCAATGACGACCTTGCCTCTGGTCGTGACGAGAATGCCACGACAGGAATCCATCGTGAAGGTGGAGCGACGTACCGTGAGGTCGGGATACCAAGTCACATTGTCGATAACGTCTCCCTCTGCGAAATGAGGAACTTCCCCCTCAAACGTGAGCAGCCAATCCTTGTCGGTCTTGCGATCAATAGAACGGACCTTCGCTGTGGAGTACGGCCGAAGAGTTACGTGGCTCACGAACGCAATATCGTCACCCGATTCAAAAGCGTCGAATCCGTACGTTTGGGGATGCATAAATCGCACCAGCACCTGATTCGTTTTGACCCTCTCAACGAGTTGCAGAAACGTTCCATGCACATTGATTGGATCATCCTGAGTGCCGGAAAAGGAGCATTGATCAATCAATACATTGCCTCTGCAGCCTGAGAAATGCAAGCAGTCAGCCCATGCTGGGCAAGTGCGTATCGTCCCTGGACGAGGGACGATCTCTACTCGCTCGAACGTGATGTTCTGCGTGAATTGACTGACAATTCCCATCCCAGGCAGTGCGTGGAACCTACAGTCGACAAAACGTATGTCTTGGCATCTGATATTGGCGGCGCTGGTCGTATCACGCTCAGTGTTTCGAAACTGATATTGACACCCAAGATGCATGCCATGTCCAGGCTTTGCGAATTCAAGGCGGACAAGGTTTGGGCTCACAGCCTCTGCTTTCGCATTCGCAAATGGATTCCACTGCCCAAGCCGGTGACACTTCCCCGTCTCGGGTTCTGCTTCCTGAGCCATGCTCCAACCTGGGCCGAGGTCGCCGGTCCACGCAAAATGGCTACCTTCGATGGAATACGTCGATCCTTCTGCTATCTGAATCTCAACGTTCCGCTCGGTCTCACCAACCACACGAAACTCAGATACCGTCGGACGATCCATATCGAATGTAAGCCCGCGATACGAAATATTGCGTGAGTGATCGTTGATGAACTCCGTCATTCGATCGGCATAAATTATCTCGCTGTTTTGGTCACCCACAATGTTGAGATAACGAGAGCCCTTAATCAAAATGCCAATCGGGCGAGGTTTCGTCGGGGCATCGGCAGAGTTAGAGATGTAATAGCAAAGCTTTGCCGCGAGCTCAGCGTGAAACACGTGCCTGCCAGATGTAAAGCGGATCGTGACCGGCTTTTCCTTACTTCCGATTGCAGTCGGCATGAGGGTCATGTTCAGGGGGCCAGGAAGGATTGTCACACTGTCCCCAGACGCCAGGCTCAGACGATTCACGGGAGCAAGTGATTTCCAAGCCGTCGACATATCGGTGCCCAAATGCCGATCATTCCCGTGAACAGGATCAACGTAATAGGTGGTATTTCCAAGCGATTTCACCAACTCGGTCGACTTGGGATACAACTCGCTAGGAGCGAACTCAGCTTCTACGGGATGATGATGTAGGGTCTGGCTCTTCAATTCAGGTGAGTTCAGACCCATGCAACCAAGGAAAAGTAATGTGGAAATCAACCAAGTTCACCTAACGACAAAGACTTGGAGAGCGTACCGCTAACGGCGCGCTCCCCTTGTTTTTACGGCTTCGAACAAATCGGCTTTCTCGATCTGAACCCGACGCCTATTTCATTTGGTGACGGTGAGTAACGCCGATCTCGTTGACGTTCCGAATAATGCAGATATCGTGACCCTGCGAGTGGCAGTCACTTTTGAGTGCGTGACAGAAAAAGTGCCTGAGGTCATTCCGGCAGGGATCGTTACTGAGGTCGCCACACTTGCCGTCGCCATACTAGAACTCTTCAGCATCACCTTTGCGCCGGCAGAGCCTGCCGGCGCGGACAACGTTATGGTTCCCACTACGACAGTGCTTGAGGAACCAACGACCGACGAAGGCTTGAGCGTGATCGACAAAATCGTGACGGGCAGTACAGTCAGCCGACATGTTCTGCTCAAATTTCCCTGACTCGCCTTGAGGATCACCACGGTCGACGCCCCAACTGCAGAAGTTGAAACTTTGATTCCGATAGATCGAGAGCCAGCGGGAACAGTAACCGAATACGGCACCGATGCGATCGACTTGTCAGCGCAAATCGTAATCACCGCCCCTCCGTCAGGAGCCGGAGCTGTCAAAGTGACCGTCCCTTGGCTGCCATTTCCCCCGACAACTGAAGTTGGCGAAACGGCTACACCTCGAAGCGTTGCCGGGAAGATGATCACGGACACCAACTGCGTACTTGCGCCAAGCTTTCCTGAAAGGGTGACCGTTGTTGATTTTGTTACTGGGCGAGTGGTGACTGCGAAAGTCGCAAAGGTTGTCCCCTGCAAAACCGTAACCGAAGCCGGAACTTGTGCCGAATTCGCGTTTGAATTCAGGGCGACTTTCAGCCCCCCTTTAGGTGCTGTGCCTGAAATGCTCAGTTTGCCCGAACACAGCGCCCCACCCGCTACTGACGATGGAGTGACGGAAATGCTTACCACCGAAAATGGATTCACGGTCAGCGTTACCGATTGAGAGATTCCATTCAGTGTCGCGGTTATAACCACTGGCTGCGTTGTCGAAGTTAACGAATGTTTCACTGCAAAGCTTACAGAGGTCGCTCCCGCAGAAACGGTGACGGTTGGTGGCACCGAAGCCACCGCAGGGTTCGAACTGATGAGGGACACAGTGTCTCCCTGAACTGGAGCGAGACCATTCAGGGTTATCTTGCCAGTCACGACATCCGGTGCCCCGCCGACAACCACAGTCGGAGTCAGTTGCAGACCCGTAAGTACGGCAGGAATCAACTTCAAACTCGCAACTTGACTGCTTGCGCCAAGCGTAGCGGTCAGTTGGATCGTTGTTTGAGCCGAAACTCCGGCCGTGTCCAGAGATAAAGTCGCCGTATTCGCGCCAGACGTGAATGTCACTGACGTGGCGCTGACGAGATTCGGATTGTCCGAAGTGATGTCGACGACCGTGCCAGGCGCCGCAGGCGAACCTAAGGTCAGCGATCCAATCGTTTGCTGCCCACCTGTGATTGTCGTGGGATTCAACGAAAACGAACTTATTGTGGGGGATGTAACCGCCAACATCGCGCTGGCTGTTTGCGTAGCAGCGCTTGCCGAGACACTTACAACTTTCCGGTTTTGCACAGGAATCGTGGATATCTGAAAGGACGCTGAATTCGATCCGCTACGAACCACAACATATGGCGGCACCGACGCAGCAGGGTTGTCGGTAGTCAAATAAACCGTCGTCCCACTCAGCGGTGCTTTGGAGGCGATGGTTACGGTGCCGGTCGATAGATTTCCACCTTCAACCGAGGTGGGGTAGATCTGCAACCCGGTTACAGCGACCGACGCACTCGGAATTCCATAGGCGAGAACCGTATTTCCGACCGCATTCAACCCCATCGATACAACCGTTCCGTAAAGGCCGATGGCAGGTAAAGAGGCCGGACCAGAAGTCCATTGCAGTACTCCGTCGGAGCTAATCGCGTCGATGACGTTTACTCCACCGACGGTAACGGGGGCATACAAAGTTCCGTCTGACCCAATTGCTGGGCTTTCATTGATCCAATTAGCCCCAGTGAGTGCGAGAAGCCATTTGATGGACCCATCAGCGTTGAGTGCATTCAGAATCGGACTGCTTGCATTCGATCCCGAACCGTAATAGACCGTGCCATCGGCAGCAATGGTCGGGGCAGTCAATATTCCATGCGGATCGACAATATGAAAGAGGACCGTACCATCAGGTGCCAGGCATGTCAGTGATTTCTGTGTCGTCATGTAGATATTGCCGTTCGAGGCAACCGCTGGTGAGAAAATGAAATCGTCTGCGTCATGCGCAAACACCGTCGTACCGTTCGTTGGGTTCAGCGCCATCAATTGACCATGCGGGTGACCGTTGCTATTCCCAGTTCCAAAGTAGATCGTCCCGTTCGCGGCAAAAGCGATAGAGGACACCACCCCATTTCCTGGAGACAGCTTGACGACCGTACTATCTTTCCGATAGCCATACAGGTAACCAGAGCTGTTCATGGCATCGCCGATGTAAACCGTACCGTCGGGACCGATGGAAGGGGAGGAGAATACGTAGTTGAACGGACCAACTAGCCACTTCGTCGTGCCCCCATCGGGAGTCACGGAGGCTAACCGGATTTGCCCCAAGTTATCGATCGTGTTGACAAAAATCGTTCCATCGTTGCCAATAGCGGGTGTGCCAGAGACGCCTACAGCAATCTTCCAACGCTGACCGCCGCTTTCATTGATGGCCATGAGGGCCTTTGAAGTGCCAGCATAGATGGTTCCGTCGTCTGCGATTGCTGGTGAGCCGGGCATAGCGGTAGCCGCGGAGTCTCCGGAATACACGGCCCATTTCAGAAGACCGTTTGAACCTGTAAAGGCGCTGCGGCCAGTATTTGCAGAGTTGGCGTGATACTTTGGCCAGATCGCACCAGACTGCAATTGGCTCACCGCCAATGATGGCAAGCCAATCCCAACTGCCACCATCACCACTATTGGCAGAAATGAAATCCTAGATACACAAGATCGCCTCATCCGAGACATCCTCCTTAAGTCGCAATTCTCTTGGTCACCCGGGCAGGCGGTTCTTCGAACCAGCGAACGCAAGCACGGCATAAGCAAAGGTCAGATAGGGGAACCTAACCTGATAGACGAAACGAAAACGTTTGTGTTGCGCCTTATCTGGCCATTTCCAAGGAATAGTGAGGTGTAATCACCCAATAAACCATGGGGCTCTTTCCGCATTTACTCATGCTCATCCAAACTGTGACTTTGCACGTCAGCGTTGCCGGAAGTGACGCCAATATTGGTACATCTTCCCAACCCCTACGCTCAATCGAAGCGGCCAAGCTTGCCGCCCGTAAGCATCATGGGAAGAAGGTCGTTGTCCAATTTGAAAGCGGCACATACCGCCTAGATCATCCGGTCGTGTTCTCTCCTGACGATTCAGGCGACGTCACCTACAAGGCAAATCCAGGCGCGACCGTTGAGTTTCTGGGTAGCAAATCATTTGTACCGAAGTGGAAACCCTATCACGGCAAGGTTCTTCAATGTGCCACTCCCGCTGACTTCGATACAGACCAACTCTTCATCAATGGTGAAAAGCAGGTTTGGGCTCGATATCCGAACGAAGACCTAAGCGTTCGAATCTTTCATGGATACGCCAAGGACGCTGTGTCAGCAGAACGAGCCGCAAGGTGGCCTCATCCTGCAGGTGGGTACTTGCACGTCATGCATGCATCGTTGTGGGGTGACTTCCATTATCGAATTCTAGGTAAAGATGCAAAGAACGCACTAAACCTCGAAGGAGGTTGGCAGAACAATCGCCAATCTGGCCTCCATCCGGAATACCGATTTGTTGAAGGCATTTTTGAAGAGTTGGATGCTCCAGGTGAGTGGTTCCACGATCGCCAATCGCATACGCTCTACTGCTATCCCCGCCCCGGCGTCGACCTCAAGAACTGCGTCGTTGAGGGCCCGACTTTGCGACATTTGTTTGAATTCCGTGGTGCACGGGGAATTACCATGCAAGGGTTCAGCTTTGAACAGACGACCCGAACTTTCATGGACAACCGCGAGCCTTTGCTACGCAGTGATTGGACCACCTATCGCGGCGGTGCCCTGTATTTCACTCAGTCGAAAGACTGCCAGATCATCGACTCTGTCCTGAAGGACCTGGGCGGAAATGCCGTCTTTGTGGATGGAAAAAATGAGAACATCGCGATCCTCAGGTGCCTCATAGAAAATATTGGAGGAAATGGCGTTGCGTTTGTGGGTTCGCCAAAAGCCGTTCGCAGTCCTCTCTTTGAGTACAACGAGCGTCAAACGTTCGCATCGATGGACAAGCAGCCCGGACCGAAGACGGATGACTATCCTTCACACTGTACGGTCGAAGACTGCCTCATCACGCGAACCGGTACCGTCGAAAAGCAGACAGCCGGCGTTCAAATTGCCATATCTAAGAACATCACGGTACGGCACTGTTCGATTTATCACGTACCGCGTGCAGGCATCAATATCGGCGATGGCTGCTTCGGCGGTCATCTGATCGAAGGTTGTGATGTCTTTGACACCGTCCTCGAAACGGGAGACCACGGGTCGTTCAATTCTTGGGGGCGAGACCGATATTGGGGCCTTGCCGATGTCGACATGAACAAAGGCGAAAAACCGGAGTTGGCTGCCCTCGATTGCGTTGACCCAATTGTCCTGCGCAACAACCGATGGCGATGTGACCATGGCTGGGATGTCGACCTTGATGACGGAGCCTCTAACTACGTGATCATTAACAACCTATGCCTCAATGGGGGAATCAAGAACCGAGAAGGATTCAACCGAAAGGTGGAAAACAACATCATGGTGGGCAATTCATTCCACCCTCATGTGTGGTTCCACAACAGTGGCGACGTCTTCCGACGCAACATCGTCTTCACGCCTTACCAGCCGATTGAGGTTCCGAACCCTTGGGGCAAGGATGTCGACTTCAACTTTCTTCATCAAGCCAAGGTAGCCGTGAGCCGAGCCGTTGAGTTGGGCAAGCAAAGCGGACGAGAT
This sequence comes from uncultured Armatimonadota bacterium, assembly GCA_903833215.1. Lineage (GTDB taxonomy): Bacteria > Armatimonadota > Fimbriimonadia > Fimbriimonadales > Fimbriimonadaceae > Fimbriimonas. The sequence continues at coordinate 32,001 of CAILEM010000160.1, read as the reverse complement.
AAGAACTCAATGATGGGAGATGCACTGTTCGTCAATCCGTTGGAAGGTGATTACCGCGCACGCGAAGGCTCTCCTGCCTTTGGCATTGGTTTCAAGAACTTCGCGATGGATTCGTTTGGCGTTCGTCCAAAGAACCTCAAAGCACTGGCGCAAAAACCGAGGATGACGAATCAGGTCGCAATCGAGGCCTCTGCCGCAAAGATCGATTGGCAGGGCGCACAGGCTGAAGACCTCGTCAACCCTTCAATGATCTCGGCGGTTGGACTTGGAGAACGACTGGGAGTATTGCTGAGTAAGGTCAGCACCGGTTCAAAAGCTGAGGCTATGGGATTGCGCACGCTGGACGTCCTTCAGCAAGTCAACGGCATCGCCGTCCGGTCGGTGAAGGAATTGGAAGGGGTGAAACTGCCTGCGAAAAGCCTGACTATTTGGAGGCAACAGCACTCTATCCATTTGAACGTTCCCTAGGTCAGCGAGATTTGGTAAGTAGTTTCATTTCTTCTTGCACTTGGTTCAGGGTCCCGACGGCGACGAGGTGGTGGTACTGATAGACGCCACCCGGCTTGGGGTTGGCCACGCGGAACACGCAGTTCCACTTGACGACCTGCTCGACAGGGAATCGGAATCGACCGTAACCTTTGGTTTGCGGATCTGGCGAATAGATTCCCATCGCATAGGCACCGTCTTCGGTCGCAAGGATCACGGGTTGAGGCTGTTCACCAGGACCGTCGGACAGCGGCTTCAGACTCTGGGAGTCAGGGTCGAATCGCCAAAACCGGCTGAACTCGGCGGGCATATAACCTGTGAGTGCCTCAAATACAGCCGCCGTGTGAACTTCATCTTTCGGTAGTGAGAACGTCACATCATAGCTAATGAGGTGTGGTCGCCCCCTGGCCCCAATCTTCACCACTTTATGAAGGAGGTGGTTGGATAGCTTGGTTGTATTCTTCGCCGGATTCCCACCCGAATCCTCACCAGGTGCAAGCCAAAAAGCCATCTTGGAGTTGGTCTCAAGACGGTTTCCTTTAGCACGGATACTGAGCAACTGACTTGTACTTTTGGCACCAGCCCCATCGTCACGAGAGCCGGCTTCGGTAGGGTTATAGGTTTCACCGGTGATCGGCGTCCCCAGGTCCAAATTGCTTGCCGATTGCAGTTGACGACTGTGATCGTATGAGTCCAAAAACTCATGGCCGCGCCAAATAAGAGAATGAATCGCTCCTGCACAACGGGACGTTGTCACAATCACGATTTCGGAATCCTCGGTCTTCCCTCGGATCGTGGAATTTCCATCCAACGCCTGGCCCAGCACGTAACCGACAAGGAGACTTGTGACGATCATTTCTCGGTGTTACCTCAACAGAAGACTTCGTATTGAATCGGCTGGCCCTTAAGAAACCGCTCGAAGTCCTCGATGGCAAAATCTGCCATTCGCAGAACCTCGTCGCCGATTGAGCCAGCAATATGAGATGAAATCACGGCATTCGGCAGGGTCCACAGATCATGATCGGCCGGAACCGGCTCTGGGTCTGTCACATCCAAAATCGCAGTCAGATCGGGGCGCTCTTTGAGGACGGCAATGAGGTCCTTCGCAATGACGGTACGTCCCCTGCCCGTATTCAGGAAGGTGGCTCCCTCACGCATCGATTCGAGTTGTTCCCGACCGACCAACCCGTAGGTATCTGGAACATCTAGCAAGTGGTTTGACACGACATACCCCTCTGCAAATACTGATTGCAGCGACACTTTCCTAACGCCCAGAATTTCCGCTCGTTCGTCGGTAAGGAATGGGTCAAACACGATCACATTGAGTCGAAATGGGCGAAGAAACTCAATGACGCGGGTCCCAATCGCTCCAACTCCAAGCAACGCGACCGTCTCGCCGTACACGCCTGGTGCTTTCCCCTGCCGAAAGCCGCCTGCTGGATCCCGTCGATAGCCTTCGATGTTCGTAAAATACGCCTTGCATGCGAGCAACACCTGAGCCACTGTGAACTCCGCGACGGGTACCGCATTAGCTTGCCAAGCACTTGAGATCTTGATTCCACGCTGAACCAGCGGCTCGGAGAAATAGCCCACAGCTCCAGCAGCATAAAACACCGCCTTCAGTTTCGGCATCGCGTCCAATTGCACCGACGTTAGAAGAGGCATTCCCCATGTCGAGAAAATCGCCTCGACTTGAGCCAAGCGTTCGTCATCCGGTGAGAGAACTCCAGGAATGACATCAGCAAGCGACTCCAATCTCGACCGCCTTCCGCTTCCGAAAACACGGGCAATCTGCGACTTGTGTCCCACGAATGCGACTCTCATAAAACCTCTAGCCGTCGAGCACAGTCTCGCATGATCTCAATTTCCCATGGGGGACGCGATGCCGAGCCGGGATGTGTTTTGGAAGTCGGAATCTTTCCAAGCAGGTGAAGAAACACCGCGCAAGAGTGCTTATAGGCCGGGACGGGAGGACGAAACGCGACATTCCCAAGAAACTGCAGTGCGTCGGCTAATGGCAAATACCTCGCGCTCTCGCTTGCCCACAAACGATCTCTTTCGGAGAACTTCGAGGGGCTGAACGCGGCGAGTCCAAGAAGATAGTCGCTACCGTACTCAATCATATCGATTCCTAGATCGTTTCCAGTGAATACAGAAAAATCGGGACGAACCCGGTCGCGTAATTCTAGTCTCTGGATTTCTTGGACGCGATCCAGGCTGGAGTGCTTGGAGCCTTTGATCTCAGGAATCTGCATGATTCCTTCCATCGTTTCGATATCCCATATCTCGCCATTCGGAGCAAACATCTTGCCTAGCTCAAAGGTGTACACCGTTTCGTATCCTCGAGCGGCACGTGCGTATGTCTCGACCTTCTCCTTTGTGGTTAGCCCATGAGTTTTCGTTGTCTGAAACAGAATCGGCGTGCCGCCCGCCGCGACAACCTTGTCGATCTCCCTTCGGTAGAGATCAACAACATCTCCGTCTTCTCCTTCGATGAACGCTCCTCCCACGAATGGAGAGCCCCCTGCCGCTTCCATGGCGAGTTGGAGTACAAACGCCTTTTCGCGGGCATCCAATAGGTTTGCGTACCCCGTGTCCATATTCACGGCCGGAGTCAAGCCGGCTTCAAGCGTCTCCCGCAAGCAGTTCTGATAGGCTTCGGCGGCGATCGAACCATTTTCGTTGAACGGCAACAGCATTGCCGCCATTCCAATCGGGGATCTGCCCAACGTGCGCTTGGAATGCAAATCTCCCAACGTCATGCCGTATCACCTTGGAGATTTAGAATCGGAAGGTTTGGAACCTCGATCCATCGGCGCTCTGCCCAAGACTGAATTCCGAGCTCGGCCAACTGAACGCCCTTGGCACCTTCTCGGAGGTCCCACTGAAAAGGTGTGTCCAGAACCACGTGCTTCAAGAACAGTTCCCATTGCGCCTTAAACGCATTTTCGATCGGTTCTCCAGGTGCAAATTCTTCCCATCCCGCACAAAAATCGAGTGGATTCGGAACATCTGGATTCCAAACGGCTCGGGGCGTGTTAGCTGCGGATTGGATGCGGCATTCGCGCAATCCCGCGACTGCCGAACCCTTCGTTCCATCCACCTGTATCGTGAGAAGGTCATCGCGCCTTACTCGAACTGCCCATGAAGAGTTGAACTGAGCTACGACACCACCTTCCAGTTCGAACGTGGCGTAGGCAGCGTCATCGGCGGTTGACGGATACGGCTTGCCGTTCTCATCCCATCGCTTTGGAATATGTGTCGCCCCGAGGCAGGAAACTGCTTTAACTGGTCCGAAGAGGTTATCGAGGACGTACCGCCAGTGACAAAGCATATCGACGATAATTCCCCCACCATCCTCCTTTCGATAGTTCCAAGAAGGTCGTTGGAGTACCGCTCCGTCACCTCCTTCCGCAGGGTCACCACCTGTAAACACCCAATAACCAAACTCGCCACGCACCGCCAGGATCTCACCAAAGAATCCAGTATCGATCAGCCGCTTCAACTTCACGATGCCTGGCAACCATAGCTTGTCTTGAACGACACCATGCTTCACCCCGGCGGCAACTGCCATCCGATACAGCTCATATGCAGGGCCCAACGTCGTCGCCGTGGGCTTTTCGCAATAAACGTGTTTGCCAGCTCGAATGGCATGCTCCACACCGCCAAACCGGAGATCGGTGAGTTGGGCATCGAAATACACTTCGTTCTTGGGGTCGCTGAGTGCCTCATCAAGCGATGTCGTCCAAGCAATGCCTCCCGCCCTTGCTGATAATTCTTCGAGCTTTGCCTGATTTCGACCCACGAGCAGAGGCTCGGGCATGATGACTTCGCCTCCCGCACTTAGACCGCCCTGGTCACGAATTGCCTTCAGAGAGCGCAAGAGATGTTGGTTGGTTCCCATGCGTCCCGTGACGCCGTTCATGATGATGCCAACGTGCTTCATGGCCTCTCCAGGAAACCACCAAATTGTGGAATCGCGCCTTCGGGTAACGACGGAGCATCGATTCCGGCCCTTGGAAGGGTCCCATCCAGTTCTTGCCGCCAGTGGGCAACGTCTCCAGCTGGCCCATAGCTGTAGATCATGCGAAGCGGCACTTCGCCAGTGTTTGTAAGTTGGTGAAACACCCCTGACGGAATGTAAACCGCTTGTCCGGCTGACAAAGTCAGGCGTTCTTCCCCCACACACATTTCACCTGTACCCTCCGCAATGAAGTAGATCTCCTCTTGCTCGTGGTTGTGCCAAGGCACTTGACCGCCATTGGGTTCCAGAGTGACGTAACCCATGCTGAAGTTGGTTGCCTGAATCGGCGACAAGCCACCGACCAGATTCTGTGTGCGTCGTCGGGCGGGATAACACCTGCCCTCGATTTGAGAAAGATCCGCAATGACCATATCTTCTTCCCATCATGCTCGCTTTACGAGCATATTTACTCGTGCTTATGGTCGATCAAAGCCGTGACTTGAATCGATAATGCCCAGAACCAACCTCAAAACCTTCGAAGCCATCACCACCTGCCAGCGGCTGTATTCCAACACCCGCTGAAGGCTTCTTTCCAGATTCGGTAACAGATCCGACAGATGACGTCGGCACGTGAATCGTCGCAGACGAATTTCCAGGGACGGTTACGTCGAGTTCGAGACTCGAACCTTTGCGTGTCCACTTCACCACAATCGGACCCTGCGCAGAATCGTACGAACACTTCACCCACTGAAGGTCTTTGGGAATGTACGGTTTAACGATGATCTTCTTGAAGCCAGGTGCTGAGGGGTCAGGTCGAATACCACCCAAACCTTGGTACAGCCAGAAACCGAAGCAGCCCAAAGTTGGGTGGTTGAGAGAGTTCTCGCCTTTCCAGTCCTCCCAAAATGCGGTGGCACCATGGTTGACCATGTTCAGCCAACCCGGAAAATCCTCCTGCTTAAGCATTTTCCAAGCGAGGTCATCTCGCCCGGCTTGCTGCAAAGCGTGGAACACATAAAGGGTGCCGACAATACCAGCACTTATGTGGCCCGTGCGAGTCTCACTAATGTTCTGGACTAGCGCCGCCAAGACGGAATCACGCCGGTCTTCAGGGACCAACCCACCGAACAGCGGGATCGCTTGGGCGGTCTGACTATCGGCAGCGTAGAAGCCATTCGCAGGCAGGAACTTGGCATTGAATGCCTCGTCAATCTGGAATGCGAGAGCCGCATATTGCTTGGCATCGGCATCCATGCCAAGAACAGAGGCCGCCTGGCTGACAATCTGTGCTGTGTAGAAGTAAGCGGCGGTAGATGTTTGTGGTACAGAAACACGGCGGGCTCCACCACCCGCGCTGTCATCTAGCCAGTCGCCGAGACCCCAATGAATGAGATTACCTTCGGCGGTCGAAGTGAGGTAATCAACGTATGCTTTCATCCCGGCATAGGATTCCCTCAAGATTCGAGTGTCTCCGAATTGCTGGTAAAGCTTCCATGGTGCCAAAACAATCGCGCCTCCCCACCACGGGTCCGCCATCTCGCCGGGTTGGTTACCGGTGTGAGATTTACCCCAACCATCGGTAGGAACGATGTCAGGCACATGGCCATTGGCGTCTTGGCTGTCGAGCATGTCGTGAATCCACTTTCGATAGAAGTTGGCGGAATCGAAATTCATAAACGCCGTCTCCATCATCACGCAGCCATCGTCCATCCATCCCATCTTTTCTCTTTGAGGGCAGTCGGTGGGAATTCCGTGCATATTGTTCAAAGTGGTCCGATGAATCAACTCCTGCAGCTTGTTGATGCGCTCGTCTGAACACGAAAAGTGACCGGCAATTGGCTGGTCCGTCGTCACCCACTTTGCTGTCACGGTATCGAAGGATGGCTTTTCGGTAAGGCCAGTAACCTGAACGTATTGGAATCCGTGATAGGTAAATCTCGGTTCAAACTCCTCGATTCCGGTTCCAGCGAGAATGAACTCATCGGTTTGAAAGCGGCCATAGGTGTGACTCGCGGTGTGCCGCATGTTGACGGTCCCGTCTGGATTGAGCGCTTCGTTGTACTCAAAGGAGACACGCGTGCCCTTAGGGCCGTGAGTGCGAAGGGTTGCCCAGCCGGCGATATTCACACCGAAGTCAAATAGGTACACCCCTGGTTTGGGAGAACTGATCTTCACCGGTCGGATGGAACCATGGGCGCGAATAGGAGGGTGTTGTTGCGCGACAAGCTTGCCCGTCGGGCCACTTACGGATACCGCAGGTTTCCAGTTGCGAGCAGAAAATCCAGTCGTACTCCACCCAGGTTGGTCAACTCTCGCGTCAATCGTTTCTCCTCCGCGTACGCTGTTAAAGGTGATGGCCCCTGTCGACCATTTCCACGTTGGGTCGGTGGCGATGGTCTGTTGAGAGCCATCTTGGTACTCGAGTGTCAGGTTCAACCTTGCTCTTGGTGAAGCAGCCCAAGGTGCATTCTCAAAGCCAAAGAGGTCAGGAGTTCCAAGATTAAACCATCCGCCTCCCAACAAGATTCCGACAGCGTTTTGCCCCTCGGCAATCTCCTTCGTAACGTCATATGTCACATACAGCGACCTTCGGGAGAAGTCAGTGAACCCAGGATCAAGGACATGATCACCTATCTTCCGCCCGTTGATCATGAGCTCCGAGTATCCAAGCCCACAAAGGTATGCCGTAGCTCGAACGATCTTTCCGCGAGTTTCAAACTCCTTTCGAAGCATTACGGCCGCATTGCCAGGGTCTCCGTGCCCGGACGACGCCATCGTTTCGAGTGATTTGCCGTCGGTCAGGCGGCTCATTGCCCATTCGCCGTTTTCCACACTGTCCTTCGCCGAGACTTTCGCTCCTAGGGCGGCGTTCCGTTTGCCCGAGATAACCTCAAGTTCGGAAAGGGCAAAGCAGTAGGGGGCAGGCCCAGACTGACGATTCCACAATTTAGTGGCGGTGACCCGGACATAACGCCCGTGCACCGCATGCGCCGAAAACGATTCCGGATCATTGCCGGTCGCTGAATAATCACTTCTTGTGTGATCAACGACTACTTTGGGGTTCGCCATCGCGGGATTGTCAGAAACTTCGATTCGAAACTGGTGTGGAAATCCAAAACCAGTGCGAGTGTCGAATCCCGACGGAGACGGCTTATGAAGAATCACCGCGTCGATCGGCTGAACCGAACCCAAGTCCACTTGAACCCATTTCGTGTCATCCCCAGAAGTTGCTTCCAGGGCGTGAAATCCTGTTAGGCCGGTTTGGCCGGTGACACTCAGCCGATTCGTCGCTGCGATCCATTGCCCTTTCCAGTCGCTCGGCTGAAGCAGCCCCATACTCCATACATTCGGTTTGCTCCACGCCGATAAGTGGCCAAGTTGGTCCCAGCAACGCACCTTCCAAAAAGCCTGGGTTCCGGCAGCAAGCGCTTTTCCGCTGTACTCAACATGGGCGGATTGACCGCTTGCGACTTTGCCTGAATCCCAAAGGTCATAGTGCCCTGAATCCAGATTCTGTGAACTCGTTGCAACCACCACCTGGTAGGCAGATTGTAGTTGACCACGTGCATTCGCTTCTAGCCACCAACCAAGTTCTGGTGCGGCAACGTCAATTCCAAGTGGGTTCTGCGAATACTCGCAGGTGAGATGATAAGGATTCATAGCACTCGTCCCCGCCGACGTGCCAAAGCCAGAAAGCAAAACAGACCCAAGCAACGCTGCCAGCAACATGAGTTCATTATGTTCCGCACGCGTTGTACGATTCGGTAAGACAGCCCGCGTATTCGGCGTATAGTAATTGGTATGGAAGTGACAAGGTCGATTGAGGTGGGAACTGGCGGAAAAATCGAATTGATCTTTCCAGAACTAGCTCCTGGGCAAACCGTCCAAGTTAGTGTTGTCACTGAGGCCCCTCAGCCTAGACAAAAAAGCGTTTTTGGTCGTTTGAAGGGAAAAGTGAAAATCTGCGACAACTTCGATGATCCCATTCCCGGCTTTGAAGACTTTGTGTGATGCAGGTATTGCTTGACACTCATGCGTTCCTGTGGTTCATCTCTGGGGACCTTAGGCTTTCGAAAAATGCGCGTGAGAAGATTGAAGATTCTCAGAACGACAGATATGTGAGCGCCGCTTCCTGCTGGGAGATAGCCATCAAGCATGGGTTGGGCCGCCTAGACTTCGGTGCGCCGCTTGAATCTGTGTTCAATCATGAGATCGAAGGTAATGGTCTGCAGTTTCTCGATATTTCCAGAAAGCACCTGCTCCAGCTAAGGCAACTTCCCTTAGTACACGGAGATCCATTTGATAGGCTACTGGTAGCTCAGGCTAAGATCGAGAATTTAACCCTTTTGAGCATAGATGAAAAACTGGATGCGTACAAAGTCCGGCGCTTGTGGTAACTCCGAAGAGGCGTTCTCAAGGTCCAGAGGCCATAATTAGCCACAGTCATGGAAGAATTTGCAGACGCCCTTTTTGCTTTAGCTGAGTGGATCGAGACCTCGGACTGGGCCGAGACCTATGGGGAGTTTTGCGAAGATTTCGCCGAGGACTTTCAATCGGCATTCGGCCTACCCATGTACGAATACATGGACGGGATGGACGAGGACCTCCAAGAACTGGTGAATTTGTGCCTAATGGAGGATTTCGTTTTTTATCAAGACGAACAGATCCTGGATGAGTACGCGGAGAACACAGAGGTGCCTCCAACACCGTCTCAACTTGAATTCGTGCGCGCTCTGCAAAATGCAGTTTGCTCCGTTTTCGAGGTCGCAAAACTCTCTCACGATGATCACGTCGAATTCAAAGATGTGTTTCGAAAGAATGCGACGTACAAGACTCGAATCCCCGAAGCCAAAACATTCCTAACCAAGGGTGACCTGATTCGAGCGAAGTTCATCCTCGTGGAGGGAAAGACCATCATGACGCAAGGGATGGTGGGCGTTCCTCCACAGGCGATGCGCCAGTTGGAGGACATGAGGAAGGAAGCCTTCTTAGCATACAAAGAACAGAGTACTGCAGAGGAATTGGCCGATCCAGAATATCTTGCCGACCTAGTCGAGTGGGGCATCGAAGATGCTCTTGACGGTGCGCTAACCGGATGGATTGCGATAAACGGTCCTGACGAGGCATTTGAGAAATTACAAAACAGCATGGAGGCCGAACTTGCTGAGGTTATTTCGAACGGCTTTAGCTTGAGCTTAACCGGACCCGAATTTGACGTAATCCTGAGCGAACACCCGGACTTCAGGCTCGAAACAGACCAGACGTGGAGCTGGCTCGAGATGCAAAAGGGTGAGTTGGTCGTGTCAGGCTCATTAATGGTCGTCGAAGACACCCTGATCACCGCTTGCTTCTCGTCAAAGAAGTCGAAGCGACTTGCCGAGCGGCTAAGCCAACTCTTCGGGAAGAAGATTGGAAAACCTCAGAAGATCAAACCTTGATCGCTAGAAGGGATTTCGAATCGTGAGCGATTCATTGATCACTTGCCCCGAACCCATATCCTCCGAATAGAGCACTGTGCATTTCGCCTCCAGGGCTGAAGCAACGATCAAAGAATCATAAATTGTGTAACCGTAGCGTCCAGCTATCTTGACCGCAGCCTCGTGAGTCGCGAGCGAAATTCCCAATGCTGGATGGCACAAAGTACGAATAGCCTCCAAGGCTATTGATATATCACTCCAACTCATATTGAATTTGCGGCGGCCAACCGCCGTCAATTCATTGAGGACCTGCACACTGATGTAACCTCCTCTGGAAAGAAGAGCTTCGGCAGTCGCACTCCTGGGTTCACTTTCAGCCAGTGAATACACGAGTATGTTCGTGTCGAAGAAGACCCTATCGCTCATTGATTTCGCTGCGGTCAAACTTGAAATCTGTTGGCATAGGCTTTCGGATCGCTCGCAATCGCCCTAATGCTTCCTTTGCATGTGAACTCTCGGCTATTTCAAACGCCCCGTCCCGAGCAAGCCTGATTTCAATTGAGTCACCTTCGGTCAGATTCAGAGCATCAACGATACTTGCTGGAATACGGACCGCCAAGCTATTCCCCCATTTCGAAACTCGCATCTTCTGACTCCTTATGATCTACATATCAATTGTAGATTATTTCTGAAAGTCCGAGGCGACGATATCTACTTACTGGACTGATTGGGCATTCCACCCAACCGGTCCCTCATATGGATTGACCGCCTAACAATCTAAGGCTCCCTGCCGTTTCAGCGCTGACCCACCACTTTGGGCTTTCCGTGCTTGTGGAGCGTGCCGAAGAACCAGTGCTTCGCAATCTCAGCGGATGCAACGTAGAGCACGACGATCAAGAGGATCAAACCTAACAATCCAAAGGAAAGTGCTCGGAATCCTAACGGTCCGGCGAGTGGTGTGAATGGAATGACAAGCACCGCGCCACACGTTGCCAGCGTCGTCGATAACAATGCGGTAGACGGACGAGACTGCCCCAACCATCGCCGAGACCTAAAGACGAGCACGATTAAACTGGCGGACAACACCGACTCCGTGAACCAAGCCGTTCGAAACAGCTCGGGTGGAGCCTTCAACCAGATGAGAACGCCAAAGGTTGTGAAATCAAACACCGAACTCAGCAGTCCGAAAATCATCATGAACCGGCGGAGAAATGCCAGATCCCACTTCTGTCGTTTTTGGAGGACTTCGTCGTCGACGTTATCGCCCGCGATCGTCATTTCCGGGAGGTCGGTGAGAAGGTTTGTGAGCAAGACTTGCTTTGCCAAGAGTGGCAGGAACGGAATGAGAAGGCTTGCTCCAGCAAGGCTGAACATGTTCCCAAAATTCGCACTCGTCGCCATGAAGATGTACTTCATGGTGTTGGTAAAGGTTCGCCGACCTTCCAGCACCGCACCGATGAGGACGCTAAGGTCCGGCTTAAGCATTACGAAGTCGGCGGCTTCCTTGGCAACGTCTACCGCGTTGGCCACAGAAATGCTGACGTCGGAGGCATGCAGTGCGGGGCCGTCGTTGATTCCATCACCGATGTAACCGACAACAGAACCAGATTTCTTTAGGGAGAGAATGATCCTCTGCTTCTGCCTGGGTTCGATCTCTGCGAAAATTGAAGTGCGCTTAACACGAACTTGAAGTGCGTCATCGGAAAGCTTATCAATTTCCTCGCCAGCAAGTAGGCCATGTTTCAGTCCCAGAATGGTGCCTAGATGTGCGGACACGTGGCGGTTATCGCCCGTGATCATTTTGAGTTCGATCCCAATACTGGCGAGCCGCTTGACAGTAGCAGCGCTCTCCGTCCTGAGCGGGTCTTCAAGCAACAAAAGCCCCTCGAAAACCATCTCCTTCTCGTCATCGAACACAAGTTGCTTACTGCTCGTCATCACCCGGGTGGCGACTCCCAAAACCCGAAAACCCTGTTCGCTAAATATTTCAAAGTCAGCTTGGATTTGCGCTCTCAACGGTTCCAGTGGAATGGGACTCTTTGCAGAACTCGCCATCGTGCAGCACTTTAGGACAGAGGCGAGCGCGCCTTTTGAAATAAGCGTCTTCACACCGTTTTGATCCACCAATACGCTTAGACGCTTTCGCTGGAAATCATAGGGCAATTCACCGAGCTTGGTCGCGGTGTCGGCAAGCCCCTTGGGAGCACAATCGCGCAGAGCTTGATCGATCGGGTTGATATAGCCCGACTCAAAAACGGCATTCAATTGGCTAAGTTCTAGTCCGCGACTTGAATCCTGCCCTTGAGGGTCAAGTGCTTTTGAAACGCTGACCGTCCCCAGTGTCAGCGTGCCAGTTTTGTCAGAGCAAAGGACATTCATCGAGCCGAAGTTCTCGATCGAGGACAATCGCTTGACGATGACACTGTCACGCGCCATCGCCATTGCTCCACGCGAGAGGTTAATACTGACAATTGCAGGGAGCAGTTGTGGAGTCAATCCCACCGCAAGGGCCAGGGAAAACATGAATGACTCTAGGATCGGCCGCTGAGCAAGCAAGTTGATCATTAGCACGAGCAGCGTGAGAAAGATCGTGAGTTGGATGAGTAAAACGCCTAGCTGCCGAATACCCCGTTGAAAATCCCCTTCCGGTCGCTTCGCCTTGAGCGCATCAGCGATCCCCCCAAGCTGCGTATTCGTGCCAGTGAGCGCGACAATCGCCTTCGCCGTTCCACTCACGACATGCGTGCCAGCAAACACCTTGTTCTCACCGGGTTTGATCGACTTTTCGACGGGATAACTCTCGCCAGTCAAGGAGGCCTGATCCACAAAAAGGGAGTCCTCTTCAAAAACCAAGCCATCGCCGGGAATGACCGAACCAGCCGTCAGTCCGACGACATCGCCGGGTACGACATTCGCGAGTGGAATCTGGCTCGACTTTCCGTCCCGAAATACCGTGCACTGCGTCTCGACAAGCTTCATCAGCGCAGCAACCGCGTTTCCGGCCCGGAACTCTTGGACGAAACTCAGCAGCCCACTCGCGAGAAGAATGAAGACGATGATTAGGCAATCGGCGAACTCTCCGAACGCGCCACTTAGCACGGCTGCGACGATAAGGAGGATCTGTATTGGGTTAGTGAACTGAAGCAGGAGACTCGTCCACGCGCTAGGAGCGTTTGATTTGGATACAGGTTGAGATGCCAATCGTGTCGATGCATCGCTCGATGAAAGACCGGCACGAGTAGAGTTCACCTTCGCGATGAGCGCATCAACTTCGAGATCCAGAATTCCCTGCACTGGCTGACTGTCGCTCATTGATTTTCTAACCTTCCACTCTTCGACCCAAGAACTCGACGCCCTATAGCGGTGCCATCTTATGGCGATCGGCCCCGAACTACTAGACAGAAATCGTCAGTTGAAGTTCCGCTGGACGACACCCCGATCCAAAAAGAGTGTTCCTTCACACTAACGTGGTGATAATGTTAATGGATACCAATGCTTGCCGCCTGCATCCCCTTCCTTGCTTTGAGTCGCGTCCCCGAAATGCCTCGAATTGGCCTTCGCGCGTTTAAATTTGAGCGCGTTCTTGAGATTTGGGGAGCGAAATCCGACCGGCAACCCTTTCACCTTATCGCGACCTATCCGATTGCTGCCGTCTCGGGAACACTTGGCCCAAAACGCCGAGACGGTGATATGCAGGCACCAGAGGGGTTCTACTACATTAACCGATTCAACCCGCATAGCCAATTTCACCTGTCACTCGGAATCAACTACCCGAATTCTAGCGACCGAATCCTTGGCGACCAAAATCATCTCGGCAAAGATATCTTCATTCATGGAAATCACGTGAGCGCAGGGTGCCTGGCGATGACGGATCCGGTCATCGATGTGATTTACCGGCTCGCGACCTATGCCAAGTCGAAAGGTCAACGTGCCATTCCGGTGTCGATCTTTCCCTTCCGAATGGACAGAGCCAATTGGTCAAAAATGAACGCAGATAATGCTGGGAATCCCGGCCTCATTGCATTCTGGGAGACCCTTCGTCCGGCATTTCAAGCCTTCGAACGGACTCACCGGTGGCCGAGACCTCACGTTGACAAAGAGGGACACTACCAGTGGCCTGAGTTGAAGACACAATAGGAAGTGCGCGACACTTTTTGGACTCGCGGCGGAATTTGGGTTTTGGGACAATTTGCCGTATTCGGGATTGTCGGAGCGTCTCCGTTTATTGCACCAGAAGGATATCCTTGGCCATTCAAATTTCATCAAGTTGTTGGCTCCGCATTTGCGGTAGGTGGCCTCGTTCTTCTGGCTCTAGCCGCCACTTCACTTGGAAAAAGCCTAACTCCGTTGCCGAAACCTGCCACCACTTCCGAGCTTTGTACCAGCGGTATCTATGGGTTTGTCAGGCACCCGATCTACTTGGGATTACTGCTAGTCATCTTCGGATACTGCTTGTTTTTGCCATCCATGCTGGAACTCGTCGTCGTTGTGCTGGCTACGCTGTTCTTTGACCGCAAGGCAGCACGAGAGGAGCTTTGGCTACGAGATCAATACCCGGCATACGAGCACTATGCAAAGCGGACGCGTCGCCTCATTCCCTGGCTTTATTAAGTAGTGCCGAAGCCAGTGTCGGACGAACAAACGAAGGTTCGTCAGCTCAATGGGTAAGGGTTTACTATTGGATCTGTGGATCAAAGTCCGAAAAGCGCTAGAATGCTGTTTTGGAGTTTTGATCATGGTCTTTTCCCGTTCTCAGCATTCTACGACCCGAATTTCCTCGATGAAAGTCGTTGCGGTCGGCGTCCTCCTTCCCGCAGTGATTTCAACTGCGCTGTCCCAAACTAGCTATTTGACGCTCGACGAGCGCGGCGCGGTTAAAGCGAGGCTGGGCTACTTCCCAGTTCAGATCAAGCTAACGGATGACAAACCGAAAGAAATCACAAAAGAGCCGGAGTATCGCGCAAAGCCCAAATACGGTGTGATCCACCTTGGCAACGGCCCCAAGAGCGACTTTGCTTTCGCGCTCGATGAACCAGCAACGGCCGATTTTAAGATTTACATCGACAAGAATCGCAATGGCGACTTAACTGACGATGGCGATGGAGCTTGGAACACGAAGCGAACAAAGGGTCGCGTCATGTACGGCGTCATGGATGTCAAACTTCGCGCATCCTACGGATCGAAGACTGAGGAAACAGGTTCATCGGACTACACGCTTGGTCTCTACCGGTTCCCAGATTTGCCCAGCTTGATCACCTACCGAGAAACATCCAGAGCTGGCCGGATAAGCGTCGATGGAAAGAGCCATCACGTCACGCTTGTCGAGAACGATGCTGATGGCGTGTATTCCAAGGATGCTGCTGGAACTGGCCGACCTGTGTGGCTAGTCGTGGACCTAAACGACGATGGCAAGCCTGAGGTCGTGGACGCTCGAGGTCCTTTCAAGCTTGCTGGAAAGGCATACGAAGCGAAAATCAGCACAGATGGCTTCAAGATCACGCTCAGTCCAACTACGAAGGCGGTTGCCGAAGCGCCGAAAGCCGCTCCAGCTCTCCCACTCCTCAAGACAGGTGCCACCGCACCAACGTTCGTGGCTGAGAAATGGGGTGGCGGTGAGTTGAAGCTTGCCGACTACAAGGGCAAGGTCGTTATTCTCGACTTCTGGGCAACATGGTGCGGACCGTGCCAGAAGTCAATGCCGCATATCGAAAAGGTTCACAAGTTGGTTAAGGACCAAGACGTTGCCGTTCTCGGTATCTGCGTTTGGGATGAGCGAGACGCTTACAAGGAATGGGTGCCAAAGAACCAAGACAAGTATTCGTTCCAGTTCGCCTTCGACCCAGCTGGTCGAGCGGCGACTAACATCGCTGCCAAGCTATATAACGTGAGCGGGATCCCAACCACGTATATCATTGATAAGAACGGTAACGTCGCCGACTCCATCGTCGGTTACGACGAGGGCGACACCCGACTGGAAGAAGCCCTCAAAAAGCTCGGAATCAAGCTGTAGTCGCTAGGGGGTCGGCTTGTACACCCGTACATAGTCGACCTCCATTCGGCAGGGGAATCCAGATTCATCGATCCCTTTCTGCCCTCCCCAAGCCCCGCCAATTGCTAGGTTCAGCAGGATATACATCTTGCGGTCAAACGCCCACTTGGACGGCCCCTCATAGGGAAATTTGAAATAAGACCGGTCATCGACGAAGAATTCGAGGCCGGTCTTTTTCCATTCCATCGCATAAACGTGAAATGCATCGGCATAGTCGGTGACCTTTGTCTTGTCGCCCTTGCTTTGATGTCCACCTCCATCCTTCGGTTGGTGAACGGTTGCATAAATAGTCGCAGGATCATGCTGGACGTGCTCCATGATGTCGATCTCACCGCACCGTGGCCAGCCAACGATTGGACGATCTTCCCCCATCATCCAGATAGCTGGCCACGATCCTAACGTCTTTGGCAACTTGGCGCAAACTTCAACGCGACCATATTCAAATGTGAATTTTCCAAGCGTATTGATGCTTGCTGAGGTGATTTTCGAACCCTTGTAGTCCTCTTTCCGGGCTTCGAGAATCAGCTTGCCGCCTTCTACTCTGGCGTTGTCCTTTCGACGTTCTGTGTAGTACTGCAACTCCTTATTTCGAATTAATCCGACTTCATATCCCCACTTTTTGGGGTCGGGCAATCCGGATCGATTAAATTCATCATTCCAAACCAATGTCCATCCAGACTTGGTAGCTTGGATGCCCATAAGCGATGCGATGACAGTAAGCAACATAGCCGGATTTTACGCTGATGGATCGAACACATCAGGGCGTTCTCGTTTGCATTCCTGTCAAATAGCTAACACTTCTGTGGGCAAACACCAAATCACTGTTCGTACACCATGGATAAGAGTTAACATTGGTCATATCAGAGTGGGTTTGACCACCTGAACGATTTCGGGAGCCTCCCCTGCTAAATAACCGCCTTTGTCATCCACACGGACCCCAAGCCAATGGCTTTCGACATATAATCGCAGCTTTGTGCCTTTTGATCGCCATACCAGTGGCGTCTTTTGGTCAGGCGGTGTCCAAAATCTCACTTGCACCCTCTATGGTGGCGGGGGGTGCCGCCTCTGTCGGAACGGTAAAGCTGTCATCGAAGGCGGGTGCCGACGGAGCCGTCGTCACATTGAGTTCGTCGAATGTCGCGGCGACCGTGCCTGCTTCCGTGACTGTTCCGGGTGGCGCGACGAGCACGTCGTTTGCAGTTTCGACTAGCGCGGTTTTGACGAGCACGACAGCAATCATCAAAGGCAAGTTGGGAACGGGTACCGCTTCGGCAACACTCTCCATTAACGCGCCAAAACTGAGTTCGCTCACCTTCACACCATCAACGGTCGCGGGCGGCTCTTCGACTCAAGGCACGGTAAAACTTAGTTCCAACGCCCCTCAAGGCGGAATCGTTGTCAACCTGAAATCCAGTTCTTCTGCGTGGGGCGGGCCTGCATCTGCAAAAGTCCCTGGTGGCTCGTCCACGGTCAGCTTCGACTGCACAACGGCGACCGTCGCCACTAACGTCACTGCCACCGTAACCGCAAAGATCTCGGGATCTTCAGTCACTGGCACGCTTTCGATCAAATCAGCGACGTTGGCAAGTCTTGTCTTACAACCATCGACCGTTGGGGGAGGGGCATCTGGCACCGGAACCGTAACGCTGAATGGAAAGGCGTCCACAGGTGGCCTTAAGGTGTCGCTCAAATCCGCAAGCAAGGTGGCCACCGTACCTTCGACGGTGACGATTCCTGCAAACGCATCCACCGCAACATTTAGTTTTTCGACGACGTCCGTCACAAAATCAACGTCGGCCAAGATCACTGCCTCGATCGGCTCGGCATCGTCAAGTCAGACTCTCACCATCAATCCGCTTGCGTTGGCTGGCCTAACCATTGCCCCAACGAGTGTCATTGGCGGTTCTGGCTCAACCGGTACTGTCACCCTTAACGCCCCCGCCCCTGCACAGGGCTTGAGTGTTTCCTTGTCTAGCAATCAACCAGTTGCCAAGGTTCTTGGCAACGTATCCGTCGCTCCGGGTGAATCCACCGCAACATTCCAAATCACCACAAGTCAGGTTGCGACCTCAACGTCAGCGACGATCAGCGCGAACCTTCTGTCGGCGACATTCAGTGCCACTCTCACGGTAAATCCACCTCCAATCGCTTCGTTTACGTTGAGTCCTACAAGCGTTTTGGGAGGGTCGAGTTCGACCGGAACCGTGACCCTTAGCACCCCGGCACCAAATGGTGGTGTCTCGATTGGCGTTACAAGTAGCCAGGGAGCGGCAACTGTCCCAGGGACCGTGACGGTTCCTGCTGGTTCGACCTCGGCCATCTTTACGGTGACCACTCAGCCGGTCGGGAGTATTACCAACGCCGTGATCACGGCATCACTTTCTTCCAGTTCGATTGGACTCACGTTGACCATAAACCCGCCAACTCTCGTGGGAGTGACGTTCGCACCCGCCACAGTGATCGGTGGTGCAACAAGTACAGGAACGGTAACTCTCAGTGGGCCGGCTCCTAGTTCTGGGCTAACGCTTGGAATCACGAGTGATCAGGCGGCCGCTCCAGTGCCTACAACAGTTACGGTCGCGTCGGGCTCGAAGACCGGAACCTTTAGCGTTGTCACCAAATCGGTGAACGGTCAGACGGTTGCTCATATCACGATTACGGACCCGAGCGGAAATCCGATTACGGCATCGCTGACGATCAATAGTCAGGCGGCAACTTCGGTTCAGATCGTCAACGTAGCCGTCAATGAGATCACCTTTGATCCAGTCTCTGGTTATATTTGGGCTACCGTCCAAAGTTCTGCATCGCAGTACGCAAACAACCTTATAGCGATTAACCCCTCAACCGGTGTCGTTGTGAAGACCATCAATATGGGTGCTCAGCCGGGGCATGTTTCGGTCACGGATGACGGGCACTACGCCTATATGGACTTCCCGTCTGACGGCTCCATTCGCAGGGCAGATCTTGTCCTGGGCAAGGTAGACGCCATATTTCCGGATGGAATCGGTGGCGTCTTCGATGTCAAAGCCGTTCCAGGCCTGCCTCACAGCTACGTCGTGGTAACAGATCCTGTGTACGGCGAGAACACAACGATCTGGGATGATGGCGTTCGCCGTCCCGGTAAGGTGGCGGGAGGGTACGCGGTTCACTTTGCTGGATCAAATAACCAGCTCATGTACGGCGACGGGCAGCCATCGTTCTTCACGGACAACGTCACCACCATGACTTGGTCCCAGACTGGCATCCCAGTCAATGGCTGCCAATGGGCAAATGGCTTGCTCTACACTGCCGTTCCGACGGTCGTCGATCCTGTCAACAAATACGTCGTTCAGTCCATCCCAACGACCAACTTCCTTGTCGACAAGCTTGTATCTGTGAGCACCGCCGACCAGCGCATTTACTACGTGACGTGGGATTCACAGCATAACAAACGACTGCTTAGTTTCGACATCAACACCTACAACGAAGCACCATGGTTCGACACGGGCAACATCCCTGGTGGATGTCATAGCATGGTCGCTTGTGGAAATCACACTGTGGCGTTCTTTATCTTCGGATACAACGTCACGCAGAATGTCGTGATCGTTCGAAACCTCAAGTAGTAAACAGCAAGACGGGGGCGATCCATGCCGATCGCCCCCGTCTTGTTGTTTGTGAGTTCGCGAGGACTAGTGAGACACTTGGTTGTATAAAGCCCTCACTTCGGATGCAGACAAAGCTCGGTTGTAGATCCTCAGATCACCAATCGCGCCGTTCCAACCCATGTTGTAACCCGAAACGCCGAAGGCATTGTTTGTCCCGATACCAACTCCAGGGTTTGCGGTTGGGTCAAGCGGCACGACCGGAGTCAGGTTGTTTTCGTGGATATTCTTGCTAACCATCGCCCCGTTAACATAGAGCGTTTGGACGCCCGTGGACTTGTCGTAAGTGCCAGTGACGAGAACGAACTGGTTAAGCGGGAACTTGGTCGGGCCATTGGCACCGGCCGCTTGGGTCGCGCTCGTCGTCAGAAATTGCAGCGTGCCATCGGGGGCCACCTGGAGATCATATGGGTCAAGCCCGTTCCGGTCATCTCCACAGAAAATGATCGTCGCCCAAATTTGTGAATTGGTAGGATAAGAGTACAAATTGGCCCACGCGCTCAGCGTGAACGAATTCTGAAACATCATGTCCGGCGAGGACGGAAGGCTAATTCCGGTTGATGTGCCGTTAAACACGATCGCCTGACCGGTTGGCCCCGGCGTGTAGCCGACAGGGCCAGTCGGAACAGTGCTCAGGTTCCCAACGGCGTCGTTTGCGTCACCGTCAAACTTCCATTGGTGAATCAAGCCTCGCTGAAGCGAACTCTGGGTGGATGACCCGCCACCACCGCCGCACCCGGTAATGATGGCACCGCTAACAATAGCC
This sequence comes from uncultured Armatimonadota bacterium, assembly GCA_903833215.1. Lineage (GTDB taxonomy): Bacteria > Armatimonadota > Fimbriimonadia > Fimbriimonadales > Fimbriimonadaceae > Fimbriimonas. The sequence continues at coordinate 11,678 of CAILEM010000160.1, read as the reverse complement.
GTCGTCACGATTTGAAACACGCTTCTCGAGTCTTTTGATTTCACTGTAAACAACTTACCCACCCAGCCATTGGACGAGGCGAATAGTAAATCGTTTCCAACACTCTGGCTGCTTCCCTCGTACTTCCTCCTTTCGGCTCTGGTTGGATCCTACGTTTTGTTCTGTACGATGGCTGGTTCGGACGCTCACACCGCTGGGTGCTGTCTCTCCTCCACGTCCCGAACCGTCGCTTAATCGTTCGTCATCGCTGGGCGCACGATCAACTCGCCCCTTCGCGCTCAAACAGGATCGTGCTGACTGCCCAGCGACGAGCGAACGGCGACGGTTATGGACGTTGAGGAGCTTGTCCGCCGTAGCTCTGCGAAGGAGGGAGACGAGTTGGACTTTCCTTTTCCGGAACCCTGCGGGTGATCAGAGGCTGGGTGGTTATTGCTGGATGTGAACCAGTCCGAAAGCACCAACGGTGCGCCCCATCATAGCGAAGGGCATCGCCCTGGAAACTGCGCAGCCACCAAAATCAGAGCGCTGTAAGCGCGCCCCATCGCGTTGGTGGGCATCGCCCGTCAACCACATCGATGACCAAAAGTCCAAAGCGATAGACCCGCGAGGGTCTGCCTCACTTCGGCAATATACATGAAGCCGACACCCTATAATGAGCCATGATCCAGTGGGAGCATAAAGTCATAACCGTTGAAGGCAGCGGAAAGAAGATCCAAGATGTTCTGAATAATGCATCTCGGGACGGGTGGGAGGCATGCGGAATTACTTCATACAGTGACGCTTACTTAATCCTGCTCAAGCGTCCGTATGTGGTCGCTAGAGAGACTCCTTCGCCCACGTAAGAGTCGAATCCGTGTCAATTCGCCCGTCTTTCTGGATCTCCCGTTCCTAGCGCCATCCGACCTGAGCAGAACCTACAAACCCAGCCAGACCACGGCCTGGTCAACGGTGCTCGTATCAAAATTCTTGCCACCCACCAATACGATAGTAGGAATCGTTGTTTTCTCAAGCAACTCGTTGATGATCGACTCGTACTCCTGCATGAACGGAAGGACGGCTTCTCCACCGGTAAGACCCCGGTTTTTCGCCCACGGTGACCGCTCGAACAGCTCGCAAACTCTCTGAAACCAGACGTCACCACGCACTTGAGACACCTCGGCGAAGTTCTTCATAGAGTCCTCCGACTTCAGATAGATCAGCGACGTCGGCACCTGCCGAAGGGCTTGCTCAAGATCGGACATGCACGACGCGATCAGACTTCGATCGGCGTCCATCTGGAGAAGAAGTCGAATCGTACTTTGAAAAGGGTAACTCTCGGCGATGCTTACGCCCAACAGAGGGTCACCGGCAAATCGCTGAAACGGTGCTACGAGTTTCCCAGAAACTTCCTTTGCCGAGTAGTTATAAATCTCAGCGAACTCCGCCGCATCCGCCTCAACCTGGAAACCGTGAAACGGATTCTCTCCCCAGTTTTCATAGAAAACCTGTGACTCTGGAATCCGGTCGCCCAGCGTTCTCGCAAGCGTCGATTTGCCTGAGCCAGGCAATCCGTCGATCAGGATAAGTCGCGATTCCACGGCGGTAGCGTACCGCTCAGGCAAGCAATATCTGCTTCAAATGCGACTTCTGCATCGCAGCCGTAGCTCCCGACTCCTTCATGTGAGTGTTGAATGCGCGGTCGGATGACATCCCCATCACCGGTGCGTTGGAATGAAGCCTGAAGTCTCTCATGAAGGAGGCACCGTTCATCTTGAGACCGGCGAAATTGTAATCAAGGAAAACGACGTGAATATCGGCCACAGGTATGCGCGGAGAAATCACCTTCCCATCAAGCCCGATACCCTCAATTCCCGTTGCATCCACTGTGAGCACGCCGATCATCGGAACTACGGTATGTCCCCGCTCTTCAAGAATGGTCGTCAGCGCCCAAAGCCATGAAAGTTGGTCTTCCACAACGAGGACACATCGCGGCCTGCCCAATAATTCAAGCATGCCAAGGACATCTTCAGCGGTATTCATTCGTCAGGTAAGGCTCCAGTCAAATGCAACCGTCATCTTTGTTGGGTCGCTCGTGAGTAAGCCAAATGCGTGGGATGCTTCACACGGTTGACCAAACCATGAGATGAGGTCTTCAACCTCAACTTTCCCGTCGGCAATCAACGCACAGGCATCCACCAAATCCTTCGGCGAGTGGTCTCGCGGAAGCAGGATGTGCAACTCCTTTAAGAACGCTTCTTGGTACGGCAGGGTGAAGGTATCGGGATAAGATCCTTGAATCACTAGCTTTGACCCGGTTGCCGAGCTGTCTCCCCAAGGCATTTCCTTGGCGGCAGACATCGACAGGGGCAACACCTGGGGTGCACCTGTTGCATCCACGATGATGTCGGCACCGTGACCAAAATAATCATGGACCATTTGCTTGATACCGTTGATTGGCATCTCTGCCTTGACGCCCGCCTTTCGAGCGATCTCCACGCGGCTTGGGGCCAAATCAAGGCCGAGCACGTTGGCTCCAGCCGCCTTATAGACGCGCGTTGACAACATGCCTATCGGTCCAAGCCCAATAACCGCCACCGAGTCACACAGTCGTGGTTGCGCAACTCGCGAGCCGCGCAAAGCGATCGCCACCATCTTGGAGAACACCGCAGACTTGGAGGAGCAGTGGTCGGGAATCGGAACGACCTGCCCCGGATTCACAATCGCATGCGAAACATGCGCGCCCCACTGTCGATGAATCGAAACCTTATTTGTTCCCGTGCAAAAAACACGGGTTCCAACCTTGATTTCGCTCCCTTCCGGAGCCGACTCGACGACGCCAGCAAGAGAATAACCGGACACAAAGGGAAATGGAACCGAGTCTGGCTGCTTACCCGCGAGACATCGCAATTCTGTGCCGGGGCTCACCGCTGTCACTTCCGTCCGAATCAGAAGCTCCCCTGCTTCCGGCTCCGGAATCTCAACGTCCAAAAACTCCACGACCCCAACGCCGGTCATCGCGATTGCCTTTGCTCTGATCACTTATCTACACCTTCCGCCCAGCCTGATGTTAGGCAGTTCTTTTCTGTAGCCTACTCATTCGCTGAGAGCAAAACGATTCAAAGTGAGAGGTTTCATTTGAACCCAAGTTATTCATTGGGCTCGCCGGAGCAAAAGGTGTGCTCCGGCGAGTTTGGAATTAGGCGAGATGGCTGGCGTGCCAGTCTCGGAGGGTTTCGTCGGCGACTTCGAAGTGCATGGGATCGGGGCGATGGAAACCAGCTCCCCAGTACCAACCGTGGGCGTGGAAGAAGGGATAGATATCCAATAGGCCTTGCGTCACCCAGGCTTCGCCAAGCGGCACAAGGACGCCACCGACGGTGATGTCGATCGCAATTCCCCAGGAGTGGTTACTCGGCGTGTTCTTGGTCCCGCGAATACGGCGAACGCACATCACACCCTCAGTGCCGAGGTGCGCATAGACTGCTGGTTTGGCCGCCTTGATCTCGGAGAAAATCGCTGTGAGGCTCGCAACAGCCTGCTTGTGGGCGGTCACCTTAAACGGACCGACATTTGCCGTAACGAGCTTGGCGGTCAATGCTGCAGAAGCTTTGCCACAGTCGTCACCCAGGACTCCATCTGTTGGAAATCCCAAAATGTCTTCGGCAGTTGCGGGATGGAGAAAGGAAAGGCCAGAGTTAATGTCTCCGGGTTTTGGAAGGGGAAGGCGTGTATTCATAAAACTCTCCGCGATACAGTTGGCAAAACTTCAGAAATTGGAGATCCTATAGGTTGGACATTCAAACCTGAGAACTCTCCCAGCTAACTGCCTCGATATATTCGCGCTATATTACAGCGAATTGCAATATTCCGGTAGGGGGTTTCACCGTAATTCTACGGTTACGATCAACTTTAGTATTTCAACAAGGGCTTTGACGTTAGAGTCAGGTCTGTAGCGTCCGTCGTTCGGCGTTCCAAACTGGAAACGCCAAAAGTGCCTCGCGATCAACGATCTTTTCCCGCCCAGGTTTCGACAGAGTCTCGTCGGAATAGCCCCTCGCGATTTCGCCCACGACAACCCGATCCCCGTGGATTTGGAAGTACATTCGCCACGCTCCACAAGCGATCCGGAACCGGTTAGGCTCAATTTGCAGAATCCGCCGGGTGCGGTGCGGCGTCGGATCTCGTTGGAGGATCTTGAATGCCCGCTCGGTGAAGTCAATATTCCACTGTTCTTTCAGCCAGTCCAACTGGGTTTGGGCGTCCGGCAAAATTTCAATTTGGTACACCGGTGCTGCCTGCTCTTCAGCTTCAATCGCCTCGACCCAGCCCAAGGTGCTCTCTGGATAGGAATCAACGGTCCGCAAATAAGGCTTGATATCTAGGATCGGGGTGCCATCGATGAGGTCGATCGGCCCCACGTGTAGAATCAATCCCTCGACCTTGAGCAAAGACACGCAAGTGAGCCCAATCGGATTGGGCCGGTGTGGCGACCGTGTTGCGAACACCCCTCTTCGCTTGGCCTCCCCTCGCGGCGGCATCACTCGCGGTCGCCAGTGTTTGTTACGGTCGAACCAAGAAACCAGCCAAATCTTGTCGAACCCCTCAAGGTCCTGAAGCGCCAACTCAAACTGTTTGCCCGGCAACAATTCTATGCGGTTGACCTCCTGAGACTCCAAAATCGGCTGGCTCGGCGCCGAGAACTTCACCGGACTACCCGAACGAACATAGCCAATCGGTTCGACGGTAAGCGAAGGTTGGTCGATTGGCTCCATGTGTCATCTATTGTGTCCGCTCGCCGCTACCTAGGCACTGTTCGGTACGGCAAAGCCGTTCCTCTCCAAAAAGCGAAGGCATGGGGCCGCGAGGACCCTTGCCTGGTATTGGATAATCAGTCACGTCCTACGCCGAAGGCGTTGCGTCTGGAAACGTTTGAGTTCCTCGTGTTCGGGCGGTTCTGCGCCTCCCAGACATCGTGATTATCCGAACAGCCGATGACGCTATACCCTTGGCATAGGATGCGTAGCCTGCCCTATCACCAGGGAAGGCCCGTCGACGGGCCATCCCTTCGCTTTTTTGAGACGATCGCCTTTGGCGAACCGGAAGAGCCGGTGACATCGAGAGGTTGAGAGATACCGCTTCCGCATAGCGCTGCCCGCCGCTGATCATCCCGATCATAGGTAATCTGGATTCAGCATGATAGGTTCCAAAGCGCCTGCTTTTGACCTCGCGGAGTTTTGGAAGGAAAACGAACTCAGCAGTGACAAACCGTTTCGTACGGATAAACCGCGCACCCCCATCGTCATCTCGATTGATGACCATTGGCTACTTGAGGAGATGGAAGTTCCGAGTTCAGTGCGATATTTTTCTGACGCCGAATATCGCGCAGAAGTGAACCGGCAATGCAACGATCGATGCGAGGAAATCCTCGGCCGCAGGTTCTTTTCTGAGACGGTGGATCTGCCAGCAATCCTTCGAATCGAGCAGGTGATGGGCTGTGAAAGTAATATCATCGAGGGCGGCACGCCCTGGCTCGAACCGACTGTTTTCAGCATCGAAGAGGTCCGAGCAAAGCTCACCGAAATCGAGAAGTGGTCCGACAAGGATCTCTCTGACGTCATTTTCAGCACTGGCGGCAAAATCGCGAAGGCAGAACCACTTACCGACGGTTCCAAGCCGGTCGTGATCACCGGCAGCCGAGGACCGGCAACCCAGGCGACCTCGATTCTTGGCACGATGAACAGCCTCTATTGGCTGATCGACTATGAAGACGACATGCAGCGGTTCTTCGAAGTCCTAGCCGACGTTATCATTCGCTACCACCGGATCGTCGAAGCGGCACGGGGTGTGACCTATAAAGGCTACTACTGGCTTGACGACAACTGCGCGCTGTTCTCTCCTGATCTCTACGAAACGTTCTGTTACCCGCTTGTCCAGAAGGTGCTAAAAGCGCTCGCACCCGGAAACAATGACTACCGATATCACCACTCCGATTCGGAGATGCGTCACTTGCTGCCAATCTTTGCTAACTACGATTTTAAGATCGTGAACCTGGGTCCTACTATCCCATCCACCTTGATTCGCAGCCATCTCCCTACGACTGTTATCCACGGGGGTGTCGCACCGAACACCCTTCGTGACAAAGCGCTTGAAGTCGTTGTGGACGAAGTGAAGCGGGACTTCAATTCCGTAGGCGCCGACGGTGGTCTGGTCCTCACAACCTGCGGCTCGGTTTCTGCAGGTACATCCTTGGAATCGATTCGCGGATTTATGTGGGCCGTCCAAGAGTTCACTCGCTACAACTGATTGGGGCTTAGAACCACCTGGAAGGTAGGCTAGCGCCAAGGTCAAACACCGACATGAGCTCCGAAATTACGTCCGAATCAAACTCCACTCAATCGTCACGCTGGTCGCCGGAATCGGCCTGGAATTGGTATCGACAACAGCCTTGGCTGGTCGGCTGCAACTTCATTCCGAGCACCGCCATCAATCAGCTTGAGATGTTCCAAGCCGACACATTCGACCTTGAGACGATGGATCGCGAACTTGGTCTGGCCGAGTCGATCGGTATGAACACTGTGAGAGTATATTTGCACGATCTCGCATGGTCTCAAGATCCAGAAGGGTTCAAACAGCGCCTTTCTCAGTTCCTGGACCTGGCAGCAAAGCATAACATCCGACCGCTATTGGTCTTATTTGATAGCTGCTGGAATCCGGAGCCGAAGATCGGTAAGCAACCGGAAACTCGGGTCAGCATTCACAACTGCGGTTGGGTGCAATCGCCTGGCGCGAAGTCTGAAGTCGACCCCACGACTTGGCCAGAACTTGAAAAGTACGTTCTCGATGTCGTCGGTTCCTTCCGCGACGACGAGCGGATCTTACTTTGGGACGTTTACAACGAACCGGCTGTCAAAGCGCTTCCACTCTTGAAGGAGGCATTTAGCTGGACGCGGAGTGCCAAGCCGAGCCAACCGATTTCGTCGGGTGTTTTTCGCCTTGACGAAGAAGGCGCACCGGTAGCTCAATTTCAGGTGGAAGCATCGGACATCATCACCGTCCACAACTACGAGCCTGAAGATGTCCTTCGCGAGTTCCTCAAGGGATTCGAGCAGTACGGCCGGCCCATTATCTGCACGGAATGGATGGCGCGGAGCCGGGGCAGCCGAGTCGAGACCAATCTCCCCGTTTTCAAGGAATTTGGAATCGGATGCATCATCTGGGGACTCGTCTACGGAAAGACCCAAACGATCTATCCTTGGGGTTCTGAGGAAGGCAGTCCGGAACCAGATCCATGGTTCCATGACCTCTTCCGAGGCGATGGAACGCCATATGATCCCAACGAGATCGAACTATTTCGCTCGCTGACGGGAGCCAAATAACGTGGCAAAATTCACGGCACTTCGAACGTCCCAGCCTCTAACGCTTGATGGGTCTCTGTCTGATCCAATTTGGCAAGCGGCACCGAAGTCCAAGCGATTTGTCGACATGGCAACAGGGGCACCGGGGCTGCTGAACACTCAGTGCTCCATCCTTTGGGATGACGAGAATCTGTACATTGGCTTTTGGATCGAAGAGCCCTTTCCGACCGCAAAGCAGACGGATCGAGACTCGCTGATTTTTCGCGAAAATGACGTCGAGGTCTTCATCGACGGAGGCGATTGCTATTACGAATTCGAGATCAACGCACTCAACACCGTTTACGAGGTGTTCTTCATTTGGCGAGATGCCTACACGAAGGGTGGGCGTTTCGATATCCCTGAATTCGACTTGCTAGAGCGCGATGCCTACACTTTCGGCGGCAACTTCGATCGCACCGAGGACAATTTCTGGCGTGGAACAAACCCGCGGGGTATCCGATGGGCGTTTCTCGACTGGGACTTCCCTGGCATGGAGTCGGCCGTTCACGTCAACGGATCCTTGAACGACCCAACCCAACCAAGTAAAGGCTGGACAACGATGCTCAAGTTCCCTTGGGCGGGAATGAAGCATCTCGCGGAAAACCGAAGTCTGCCTCCGAAGGATGGAGACATCTGGAAGATGTTTCTGGGCCGATTCCAAAAAATCGACGTCGGCGAAGAACAAGTCCAAGCCGCATGGTGCTTAAGCTCTCACGGGACCTACGACACTCACATGCCGGAGAAATTCACGGCGATAGAGTTCAAAGAACAGCTCGTCGTTCCCCAAGGCTAACAAAGGTCAAGGGCCATAGGCTAGATGCCTATGGCCCTTGCGATCTTCAAGCGCTGGTCAAGCCGTGACGAGGTTGGATGCTCGCTCTACGGTTGGCGTAGCACCGTAGGCGCAGAACGCGGCCAGGTTGGCAATGTCTCGCGCGGTTGAGTTGAACGAGACCATGTTGACGGGCTGTCGGAGCCCCTTCAGGACCGGGCCGATGAACTCAGACCGGCTACCGATCGAGGCCAGCAGCTTGTAGGAGATGTATGCCGAGTCGAGATCTGGGCAGATCAAGACATTGGCATCACCTTGAATGCGACTGAATGGGAAGTTCTGCTTTGCAATCGCAGGAATTACGGCGACATCGCCGTGCATTTCGCCGTCGCAGATGAGTTCTGGATAATCCTTTCGCAGGATCTCTGCCGCTCTGCGGACCTTCTTAGCCTTCGGGTGATGGCTCGAACCGAAGTCAGAGAACGACAGCAAAGCGACCTTGGGAGTAAGACCAAGCTCACGTGCAAAGTCGGCTCCCAGCAGGGCAATCTCAGTGAGACACTCTGCTGTGGGATCAATGTTGAGTGTTGTGTCACCGATGACGAAGACTTGACCTTCAATCAAGATCACGTGGAAACCAGCGGCCCGATGCACGTTGGGTACCAGTTCGGTGAGCGGTAGCAGCGTCTGCATCGTATCGCTGTAGGCATCATCCGCCCCGACGATCATCGCATCAGCTTGCTCCAACCGCAGCATCATCATTCCGTAATGCAACGGATCCTGGATGAGCAACTTGGCCTTGGGAGCACTGATTCCGCTTCGAGAGCCAACCTGGACCAATTCATCGCACAGTTTATCGAGTTCAGGTGACGTCGTGATGTCAATCGACTGGAACTCACCCTTAGGTAGTCCAACCTTCGCAGCAAGTCCCTCTATCACGGATTCACGGCCAAGAAGAATTGGCTTGCATGCGCCCTCTTGGAGGACGATTCGGCACGCATCGATGACCTTGGGGTTCTCGCCTTCGGCGAAAACGATCTTCGGGCAGCGACTTCGGGCTCCGGTTCGGATGCGCTGCATCACGATTTCGGTCTTGCTCGTCATTGCGTCGAGTCGGGCACCGTAGGCGTCCCAATCGGTAATCGGTTCGCGGGCAACTCCAGTCTCGCAGGCTGCTTTGGCGACTGCGGTTGATACCTGACGAAGCAGGCGCTGATCGAACGGCTTTGGAATGATGTATTCGGGACCGAATTCGAATCGTGTTCCGCCGTACGCCATGGCGACGTCGTCGGACACAGGAGCGCGAGCCAATTCAGCAAGGGCTTTCGCGGCAGCTCGCTTCATCTCTTCGTTAATCGTGGAAGCTCGAACGTCGAGCGCACCGCGGAAGATGAATGGGAATCCCAGAACGTTGTTGACCTGGTTTGGATAGTCGCTGCGACCCGTGGCAACAATCGCATCTGGTCGAGCAGCGAGAGCGACGTCGTAAGGAATTTCTGGATCTGGGTTAGCCAAGGCGAAAATAATCGGATTCGCGGCCATGCCCTTTAGCATCTCGGTGGTGAGCGCATTCGCGACGGAGCAACCAAGGAAGACGTCCGCGCCGACTAGTGCTTCTTCAAGCGTCCTGAGCGATGTTTCGCGTGCAAAGTGCGCCTTGTACTCGTTCATGCCTGCCGTGCGACCAAGGTAGACGACTCCCTTGGTGTCGACGAGGATAATGTTTTCGGACGTTACGCCAAGTGATTCGTAGAACTTAGCGCATGCCAGTGCAGACGCACCCGCCCCGTTGACGACGACCTTAATCTTGTCGATTGCCTTGCCGGAAATGTGTAGCGCATTCAACAGTGCAGCGCCGGAGATGATCGCGGTTCCGTGCTGATCATCATGGAAGACGGGAATTCCCATCGTTCGCTTGAGTTCTTCCTCAACGACGAAACAATCGGGAGCTTTGATATCTTCGAGGTTGATGCCACCAAAGGTCGGTTCAAGGAGTTGGCATGCGCGGATGATCTCGGCAGGATCGTGAGTGTTGAGTTCGATGTCGAATACGTCCACCTGCGCGAATCTCTTAAACAGGACTGCCTTCCCTTCCATAACCGGCTTGCCAGCAAGTGCGCCAATGTCACCTAAGCCGAGCACAGCCGTGCCGTTCGATACCACCGCAACGAGGTTTCCGCGATTCGTGTAGCGGTACGCGAGGTGTTCGTCCTTCTCGATTGCGAGACAAGGTGCCGCTACACCAGGTGAGTAGGCAAGCGAGAGGTCTCTCGCGGTGAGGCATGGTTTGGTCGGGACGACTTCTGTCTTCCCTGGCCGGCCGTTGTCGTGATACTCAAGTGCGTCGGCGTTGAGCGTAGCCATCTAGAACTCCTTGAGCAGCTCATATACGGGCTGCGTCCTGACAAAAAAGGCGCCCGAGTCATCTCGGACGCCTTTATCCAGTCTCTATTTTGAGACACTTCTATCAAGATCTCAAGTCAACAGTTCCACTGACGGAGACGCATTTTCGGTCAGCGATCGCTTACGGCAAATCGCCGATAGCGAAGCTCACCGTTTGTACGCCCGTACCGGGCACATTGCTCGAATCCTGCTGAAGGTTGTTGAATCCGGCGAGATTATTCGTAATCGTCTTGGTCTGGTAAAGGCTAAAGCCGTTGCCGTAGTCAACAGTCAGAGTCGCACTCCTGCCGTTATTGCCAGGTCCGAAGAACGCAGTTACAACCGAGCCGGCGGCATTCTGTCCATTGTTTGGAAGTCGACCGGTGATGTTGATGGCCGTGGGTGAGATCACACGAAGTGGGTTGGTTCGAATGTAGAACTTACCCGTGAAGACAATGTTTTGGATCGTCAGGCTGAACTTGTGGAGCGCGGTTCCGCTCTTTGGAGTGGTGTTGATAGTGCCGTTCGGGTAGACCAGTGTATAGCTGGTGCCATCTGGAGTCCCGTTTGTGCCGTCGGTGACAGGCAGTGCGGTATTCACGGTGGTGAATCCAGAATCAGATACGCCTACGCCACTGTCAGAAACACCATTAACCCGTAGTGCTGAACCCGGGCTGAATGATCCCGCAAATCCACTTCCCATCGGAATGATGGCGAGTTGAGTTCCGAGCGGCAAAGTTGTGTTACCGGAAACGGCTCCAGAAGGGATAACTGCAGTCCCACCTGTACCAGCATCACCGGTTGAAACAACAGATCCTCCGGAAGCGGGCACGGTCACTGGACTCGTCGATGTCGTGCTAACTGTAGTAGACCCGGTGAAGTGAACTCGTCCACTTGACGTAGGTTGGGTGACCGATGCACCGCCGCCGCAACCCGTTAAGAGGGCTGTGAGAAAGAGAGAGGTTGGCAAAAAGGTGTGGGCTGGCTTCATATTGAGATCCGAGACATTGGGGGTCTATGAAGAATCGTGTGGGTTCGCGTAATCTTCTTGCGTGCGTGACACAGATCTTTTCTCTTCGTTGTTGGGTCTGACATCTTCATGGTCAGTGTCTTCGGTGGTTTTGAACGAGGAGTCTCGTACGGTTGAGATT
>CAILEM010000159.1 GCA_903833215.1 uncultured Armatimonadota bacterium | reverse complement strand
GAATCTCAACCCGAGACAATTCAGGCTTGAAATCGACCGAAGTCACTTCCCAACTGTCGTTCAAGCCAAGCAACGAAGAAAATAGATCGGCATCACCCACGCAACAAGGCTACGACAATCCACTCAATTTCTCATAGAGCCCTTTTTGCGCCTAATGATTTGGATAAATACGCCAGCCTCTGTTATCTTGGGAACACGCATAGCAAGATAGTAAGTAATTGTCAGGCGAAGTCACTTCTGGGTGATACGTCAGTACGGTAGAGGAACGGTTGCAGAAAAATTCTAGGGAGGTGATCAGATAGCTACGGCCATTCCAACAGGTTCATGGTCTGAATTTGAGCCGGTCTCTGGATACTGGGAGGCCGATACCGAATCGTGGCTGTTTGGTCCTGCCAGTGCAAAGACGCTATCCACTTTTCAGTGCCTACGTTCTGGGGTAGCTACGAGCTGGATTGAGATTTTGCATGATAGCTGTAACCGGCAAGTCATGTCGCAATTGCGGCACGCCGCCCAGCACGGTACTCCGTTTGCATTTGAGGCCCGGATTCAATCGGTTGGGGGCAATACAACGAACGTTAGGGTTGTCGGGGATGCACCTAGCCCGCGCCTCTTACGAGGCTTTATCACGCGGATTGACCCTCCCGTCAGTGCGTCACCCATTCTGCCCGAAGCCGAGCGCCAGACCCTAGAAACTCAGTGGCAGGATGCAGAAACTCGGCATCGCGAACTCTTTGAGGGTGTGCCGTTGCCGGTCATATCCTTCGATTGTTTTTCACGGAGGATTCTGGATGTGAACCACCACGCTGTGGCCCACTACGGGTACTCCAAAGACGAATTCTTGGCGATGGGCATCGCCGACCTATGGCCGTCGGGCGCCAATCGAGATCTGGAATTGCAGCCGGTACGAACGGATCTTGGTCGACCCGTTCACAAGGAAGAGCAGCATCTCAAGAAAGATGGGACCCTCATCGATGTCGATGTGAGTTCCCATGTCATTCGACGCAAAGACATGGCGATTCGAGTGCTGGTGATTCGTGATATCACCGACGCCAAACGCTTCGCTCACGATCTTCAAGTTTCGAATGTTCGCCTGCAGTCGCTGACAAAAGTGACGGGTGCCGTCGTTGGGTCGCTCCCCCTTGCCGAGCAGGCGCGAGTCATGGCAGAGCAAGTTCGCAGTGCCTTTGCCGTCGATGCATGTGTCGTTCGACTCGTTCAGGAGGGTGAGTTGCACCTTCTCGCAAGCGTGGGTATCTCCCCAAGTTGCTTGCTCTCCCACATTTCGTGTTCGATCGGCTTGCCCAATCGCGTGTTAGGCGAGAGCAAGGCGATCTCGGTTTATGATGTTCGCGAATCTCCAGACGCACCCCAACTAAACACGAGTCTTTTTAGTCCCTTTCCATTTATCTCTTACGCAGGGGCGCCTCTGCTTGTCAAAGGAAATGCAATCGGCTTGGTCGGCATCTTCACCCGCGATGTCCCACGTGAGTTCAGTGAGGAGGACTTGGCCCATCTGCAAATCGTTGCCGACAACATGGCAGTGGCGGTTCTGAATCACGAACTCTATGACCAAGTGGAGGCGCAGAGAGACACTCTGGCTGTCAGTGAAGAGCGCTTGAGACTGGTTACCGAGGCCAGTTCGGATGCGATTTGGGAATGGGATCGAGCATCGAATCGCCTCACATGGTCAGAAAGAATCTGCCTGCTACTGGGCTTAAGCCACCAAGCATTGCCAAAGAACCTGGCCGAAATGATGGATTTCATCCATCCAGACGATCGAAAGAGTTGCCGTCGAGCGCTTGTGCATCAGAGGGTTGAAGCCGCGCCGCGCCGAGTGGAGCTTCGGTTGCGCCTGACTGACGGCAGCTTCGGGGTATTTGAGGCGTTCGGCAAGGTGATCTACGACAAGGCTGATCGCCCCGTTCGTATGGTCGGATCCATCCACGATATCTCCGATCGAATCCAGCGGGATCGGGAACTTGAGGCTGTCGCCGAAATGAGTCTGGCGCTTAGGGAAGCCGAGACCACCCAGGAAATGCTCCCGCTCATCTCAAAGCAAATCTCTCAGTCGTTATCCATTCGAAGTCTCGGCGTGGCTTTGGCGGATTCAAGCTCCGACACCGTTGAAGTCCGGCATGCCAGCGGTGTATTCGAGAAGCTCGTTGGGCTAAGGTTCAAGGCTCAAGAGGGGCTTGTCGGCAACGTCTTCGCAGAAGATGAGGTCAGGGTCGCCGCGCATTTTGAGAATGATCTCGATACCATTCTGAGAGGAGCGCTAGACGAACCCACTGCGATTCTCGGCGTACCCCTTGTTGCCCGCGGTGAAGTTATTGGTGTGCTTTGGCTAGGCAAGCGAATCGACGCCAATACGTCCGAGGCAATCTTCACTCCAGGCGAGACCAGGTTGCTTGGAATTCTCGCTGAGATCGCGGCTTCCTCGTTGAAACGTGCCTCGTTGAGAGAGAAAACGGAGTTTCAACTGCACCGTCTGCACTCACTGAGCATGATCCATGCCGCCGTCAGTGAAAATATGGATCTTAGGACAACGCTGGACATGCTGTTGGTCCAACTCCAATCTCAAACGGGGATCGATGCCGCCGCAATACATCTTTGTGACGAAGCGTCTGGGGAGTTCCTTCTAAAAGCGTCGATGGGACTCAATGTCGGGGTTGTGATTCCGCCGCTCGGGCGGGACCTGATGGTGAATCGACACCGATCACGTCTTGTCGATCTTCAAGAGGCAGGGGCAAAAGGGAGGCGCTTTGCGACGTTGATTGCCGCTGGTTTTGAGTCCTACCTCGCGGTACCTCTCATCGCCAACGAGAATCTGCTTGGGGTCCTCGAGATCTATCACCGAGCCGAACTCCCTCAATACGTCGACCTCGATAATTTTGCGGAGATGCTTGCGTCCCAGGCTGCGATTGCGGTCGAAAACACGAACCTGCTAAGGAGTCTGCGGACGGCAAACCGTGAACTCACGGCCGCATACGACGCGACCATCGAGGGATGGGCCCGTGCGTTGGACCTGCGTGACCACGAAACCGAGGGGCACACGCGACGCGTCACCGAAATGACGGTGGATCTCGCAAAGATTCTGGAAGTTCCTCCGAAAGACATCGCCCATATGCGTCGGGGAGCGCTCCTTCATGACATCGGGAAGATGGCGATTCCCGACAGCATCCTGCTGAAAGAAGGCGAGCTCAGTCCGGCGGAGTGGGTCGTGATGCGTCGCCATCCCGGCATTGCCCTCGATCTCCTGCAGCCGGTGAGTTTCCTCACTCCTTCCATTGACATTCCATTCTGCCATCACGAAAAGTGGGATGGAACCGGATATCCGCGCGGACTCAAGGGCACTCAGATTCCCCTTTCAGCCCGAATCTTTGCTGTCATTGACGTGTGGGACGCACTTCGATCAGACCGACCTTATCGGAAGGGCTGGTCCAGGGAGCAGGCGGTTCAGTATGTCCGTGTTCAAGCGGGTTGCCATTTTGACCCAGAAATTGCGGAAGCGTTTTTGGAAAATCTCTCCGCCATCGATCGATGGATTCGCTAAGATTGTCTGAATCCTTATTGGATTCGGGAGCGCTTTCGAGACAATCGAAGTATCTTTAGTTGATGAGGCCAGTGCTCAAATTGTTTCCAAAAGTTCTTGCCCTATCCCTTGGAGCCTTCCTAAGCGCACAGCTTTTGGCTCAGGTAGAGCCTGCTATTTCGTATCAGGGGCGGCCCATTCGATTTGCGGTAGGTGAACGACCCTACTATTACGGCTCAAGCGCGATGATGCCCCTCCGAACCGTGTGTTTGGCGATTGGAGCAGGCGTAAAGCGCGGCCGAGATGGAAGGGAGTGGTCTATTTGGCGTGGGAGTGATCGCCTTGAATTCGCGGCGGGAACCCCTTGGTTTACGTTTAATGGCGCTAGGCAGACATTGCGCGTCGCACCCGAAGGGCGCGGGACGATCGTCTTTGTCCCGCTAGAACTCATTCAGACCATGGCGGGCGGTGGGCTCGAAGTCAAGGCCACCTACGCCGAAGGGCGCGATCCTGCCATTTTCTTTGGAGACCGGCTTCAGCGTTTTCGCCCGGGGGAAGCTCCGTTCCGGCAGGATGGTGTGGTGTACGTCCCCGTCAAGTCGACCGCGTCCATCATCGGCGCGCGTGTGGATACGAGCAGCGAAGGTGTCCGGCTGACGATTTCAAGATCGCGCGATAAGGTGATCTACGACCTAAGGTCTCGATGGTTCTTGTTTAACGGCGCCCAACGTCCGCTTCGTGGCGAATCCAGCGTGCGTGGGAAAACACTCTACGTTCCCCTCGAACTCCTTCAGGCGCTTGTGGGTTCACAACTTCAAGCCAGATAGGTCATTTGATTTCAATCAACCAGCCTTTTGCGGCAGGCACTTCAATGATGTCCTTCGCTGTCCACTCAGCTTTCTCCTGAAATCCTTCGATCGACGATGCCGTGAGTCTCGCAGAAGTGGGGTTGATGCCCAGGGCCTTCCAGTCAACCTTCAGCTTGACCTGCTTGGCGACATTCGTCCAATTCGCGATGGCGACCAGGGCTTTGCCCTTTTTCACATAAACCGTCGCCAGCACGTCCTTGGAATCGGTCTGGACGGGGCAGGATTTGTCCCACCAGCCGATCATTCGTGTTCCCGCCATCCCAAACTGGTCCCAGTACTTCCACATCGAACGTGGATCGCCAGACCACCCGAAGCGGGCGGTTTCACCAAAGAGCATCCCGCGCCACATATTCCCGCCGCCTTGCAGCATTTCGCTCATCACCCCATACGGAATCCCCGACATGGCGACGAGCCAGTAGTCGGGAGTCGCGTTTTGGTAGTCAAACCCCTCGCCAAGCCAGATCCGGTCGACGTAGGGGAACAGCTCCAGGTAGATGCTGGTGCTCGAACCGCGGGCGGCGAGGGGATCCTCGTGATTCCAGGAGTGTAGGTCGATAAGTGGCGCAGGGCGGCCCGCCTCCAGGATGCGGCGAGCGCGCTGTAGGCTACTACGGTCGAGGGCGGTGTCGTCGATGTAAGTGCCGTCGATCTGGACGTTCTTGACGAGCCAGTCGAGACCATTCAGGTAGTAGTTCGTCCAAGCCGAATCGGGTCGGGTGATGACGGCCAGATCCAACTTGCCGGCGTATTTGCCGTCCAATTGGGCCACCCATGCCGGAATGAAGTTGTTTTCAAGGGCTTCGGTGAGAGATGGATGGGCCCCATTGGGATTGATGACCGTTCGAGAGTTGGCTCCTGGGCCTGGTTCGATGATCGAGTCGCCAAAACTCTTGAGTGCCCAAATCTCGGGGAGTTGCCAGGTGAGTTCTCGGGTGGTGTAGTAGAGCTTCACTCGGATGTCGTGGTCGTGAGCACTTCGAACGAACTTCTTGAGGTCAGGGACGGAGAAATCGTTGAACGGGTAATTGATGAATGGGTTCACCGGCTTTCGGTGGTGAACGTTGATGACGTTTGCCCCGGTCTGCTTTGCCGTATCGACAGCCTCGTCGATCTTGGCCGCTTCCGAGAGTTCGTTCGGGTGATAGAAGCGAGTCGCCCATTGAAGCTCGGTGTCGATGGGGCGTGAGGGTGTGATCTGCAGGTCGAAGTTGAATTCGAGCTTATCGCCCGCGCCCATCGTTCTCGTACCCGAATGCGCGTTGAGAAGGCAAGTGGATGGATTGGGGCTGCTGACCTGGATTCCACCTTTCCCGTCGTTGCACCACGACTCAGGCAGGTTCAAGGGCCGAAATCCGTAATAGATGTTGACGAGCGGACGTTGGTAGTTGCTGCCTTTGAATCGCCACTGAGCTCCGACGGGTACGTCTCCCAGCCACACACAATCCTGTTGGTAGGCCGAGTTCCATTTCCAGTCGGTCTGTTTCGGCGTGAACCCGCCGTGGTATCCCAGTCCGAGCTGATATTTCGCGGAGTCTTGGTGATAGGGGACTTCGAGTCGGATGTCATCAAGCTTGAGGGCTCGCTTTGCTTCCAGTTGCACTTGGTACCGAACGAACCCGTCGAATTCGGCCGTGCCTCTCACGGCAAGCGTTGCGTCCGCCGAAGTTTGCTCACTCCTCCACGTAATCCTGTCATTGCGTTGAGTCTCGAAAACCGGGTGAGAACCACTCCATACCACCACCCCATGGTCGGTGATCACTTTGAATTCCGCCAGGGATTTCAGTAACTCCTGATGCACTTGGCCATTGGCGCGAATTTGGGCGGGGAGGCCATTGGCGCCAACCGTGAGGGTGGTGGAGGTGAGGTGAATCTCATTTCCATTTCTCGTAACGGGATGAAAGTGCTTTGTCGGCTCGGATGCCGCCCCTATCCCGGAAGGGAGCAGCCACTTCAAGCGGGCAAGGCGCCAACCCTCGTCGACGCCATGATTGGGCAGCTTGGGACCGTCAACCTGAATCTGGACCGGCGTACGGGTCGTCTGAAAGTCTCCCGATTCCCCTAGGGCGACGGACATGATCACGGTGCCGGAGGCAGTGCCTTCTTTCTCAGCTTCGACGCCAATCCAAACCGGTTGAATGCGCCCGGGGGCAACCACGATCTCCTTGCTTACGCGCGGGTTGACGGCTTCATTGAGGCAAAGGGTCTGTGTGCCGGGCGCGAATCCAGTGAATTGAACCGAATGGATGGATACGGGTTCGGGGCCGTTGTTGATCACGGCGATTTGGAACACATAGAATTCGCCTGGCTGGGCATGACCTTTGAATAGATGCAGTTGGTCCGATGAGCGCTGGAGCCAAGCCAGCGGTAGGGAGGCTTGCTTCTTGATGGGACGCTCTCTGGGCTCGGTGACGAGGATGAGCCTGTCCTGGCGGTGGCTATTCAGCCACTGCTGGCCTTGCTCGACAGAGGCGTAATCCTTGTCCCCGGACTGAGAAGTTGGGCTACTCATCGTTGAAACCAGGATGACGGGGGCGAGGGCAAGCAAACATAAGCTCATCTAGGTGCGATTCTACCGATCCACGAGCGATGGGTGGCTCAACTTCGGTATGGTTCCGAAAGAGGTTTATACATGTTTAAGGCCACACTCATTGTCGCGCTTGTGCTTTTTTCGATGGCAGCTGCCGTCGCGGATGCACCTGCCCATACTGCAGGTTGGAAGAACTACTTAAGGGATCAACTCCCCATTTTGGGACACCGTAATTGGATCGTTGTCGCCGACTCCGCCTACCCGGCTCAGAATAGCTCCGGCATCGTGACGATTGAGACGGGAGCCGCTCAAATCGAGGTCGTGCAAGAAGTCCTTCGCCAGCTCGCGACGGCCAAGCACGTCTCGCCGATTCTGTACGTCGACGCCGAGATGAAACACCTGAACGATCATCTCGCCCCCGGCATGGATCGCTACAAGAAGGACCTCAACAAGCTGCTCAAGGGCCGAAGCGTCCAAGGCGTCCTCCACGGCGACCTCATCGCCAAGCTCGATGAGGCTGGGAAGACCTTCAAGGTAGTCATCCTAAAAACAACCATGACTGTCCCCTACACCACCGTCTTCTTTAACCTAGACTGCAAATACTGGGGTCCCGAAAAAGAGAAGCAACTCCGCGAGATCATGAAGAAGCATTAGCTTCTATTGGTTCACTTCTTCAGTTGAACATCGCCCTCGCTTGACAATTGGCAGGGGCGATGGGAGTGACTAGAGGCAATCCGAGACGATCAGGTTTGCGCATGGCAGTAGGTTACAGTGCCCTTGCCAGGCTCATCTGCATTGCGGCTAATCCCATAGCATCATTGTGGGGCTTCGCGGCCGGAGCCTGGACAAGGAGCCACTGGCCCTAAAAGCATGGCGTTAGGTATGCCTCGAGTCTGGTGGTTGGATTGTCAGATATAGGCCGCTGAAGGATTATCGTCGTCCAGTTGGGATCTTTGTTATTACTGCAGACTTGCCATTCTCCGGCCTGAAGGTAAATCTTTGTCTGGCCCTTTAGTCGCCAACAATCAAACGCAGGCCTGATACTTCGAGAAAGATGCCAGTTCTGCTTTCGTAATTCAAGGCCAGCAGATCTGCGTAACTCCTCAAATGGTTCGTGCCAAGTGAACACAGCGAACGCCTTTGGTGAACCGTTTAAATACTCGACTCCTTTGGTAATGGGTTGATGCCCCCTTAGGAATTGCAAAGAGAAATATGTCTTGGAATTGATCCAAAATAGTGACAAAAATATTGCCACAGAAACTCCCGCGCTGCCCCCTATCAAAGCTATAATCCTTGCCTTTCTTCGCTTACCTTTCACTACTCAAGAATCCCTCAACGTACGTGAAGCACAAGCAACAGGATTACCTAAATTTGAATTGAATTGATCCGACGGAGAGGGCCAACCTGGCCAATCCGTCGTTGTGTGTGGCCAGTGATAAAGTCCACGCATACATCGCTCAAGACAATCCATGCGAACTTTGCCTTTCTTCTTGACATCTTCTGCGCCACAGCAATGCAGCATTTCATGCATAAGAGCCTGTTCCATGTTCATTTGTCCGCTTAAAACGCAAATGCCGTCCGCTTTCCGCGCAAACACTGCCCGCTTAAAACGCAACTCGCGTCCGCTTTCGCGAGAATGCGCAACTCTGACCCGAAGTTTCACTGTGACGCTAGGTATCCCGCACCACCCACAGGCAATTGTACAACCTGAAACGATCGAAAGTGTTCCATCGGACGCGCCAAGACCGGCGCAACACGATGCCGAAGCAAGCCCAAGACATACGCCAATGCAAAATGAAAAGACGGACGAATTAGAGGGACATGGCTACGCTCGTTTCTCCAATGGGCTCTTGGGCACCGGAAACTCCTTCCTAAATTTGGGTCCAGAGTCATGAGGCGGGGCGAAGATGACCCAAGGTAAGAAACTCAGATAGAGGTGCTCGGCCTAAGCGCCTTTACTGTTCGCAGTGAGCGCCACTTGTGTTCGGCAAGCGGCAGCCTCTAGCCTCACCATCATTCAAACATAATATACGTATCTGCTGGCCTAGCCCGAAACGTTCGGTGCTTGATAACTCCGAGTCTGTTACTTGAAACAGTAGGCATAGCATCAAAAGTATAACACTTATACGTGTAATAGTCTGAGTCACTTGACGAGAAGAAACAGCTACCAGATGTAATGGTTACAGATGAATCACGCGATGATGTTACGTAAACCAAATATCCATAAGCAACAAGTCGGTATACCCAAAAAGCGAATGCAATGACCAAAACACCAATCAAAGAAATTGTCCATTGAATAGTGCGCTTTGAAACACATACACGGGAACTCACCTTTTCATCCATTGTGTACAATCAACATTTGCTTTTTTGAAGCCTAAGCCCTGATTCATAGACAAACTACCATGTGACAACGCGGTTGTGCAAAGATCAATACAAGTTCCCTTATAGCGAGCAAGGTTCTTCCCGACTGAATTGTTGAAGAGGTCCATACATGTGTCCAAGTAATTATACGAACCTGGTGCGCTGTCCATCCATTGAGCTTCGTGGTCATTCAATACGGTCATTGCGCATTTCGCCCCACAATGTCGATTCATCATACATGACCCAACACAATGCCGGATTGCTCCACCTGGTCCATCGTTTAGGCAATAATCTGACATGACTTGATCCATAGTAATGCCCATTCTCCTGCAAAAGTCTATTCCCGCGTTACGAGCATTAATGGAATAGCTGTTGGCGCACCATTTACAATCAATATCTTTGCTTATTTCATCCATGCCATGGCTAAGCGAATTTGCGAATCCTGGATCACAAAAGCCGCTGCCGAATATTCCTTGCCGACCGCTAGGATCAGTAATACTCCTAGGTCTCCCCCCAACATAGCAATAGGCGCTCTCTTTCGGCCACAAAGGATCTACCGTGAGCCACCTGCCAACGACCTGTTGGTAGAATCTTGCCCTCACATAGAACCAATTTGCGACAGCGCTGAAGTAATAGCCAAGTGACCCTACAAAGGTAAAGGGAGTCGTGCTAGGTCCCGTGTGGTTCTGAATCTCACCAAATGGCCAATAGGTGAAGGTGTCTGTTACGGCTCCTGTCGAATCGAGCAATAGGGCCGTAGAGCCAAGGGTGTCGGGCGCATAATATCGCTCCACTCCGCCTCGATTCTCCTTAACGATGCGACCATTAAAGTTCGTATAAACAACGCTCATTGCCATAGCTACTGCACCTCTCCGAGGTAGTTGATTCCGTCCCAAATCTGAGTGAACACATGCTTGCCGGGGTCTTGGAATGTCCGCCGAAGGCCATCTCCGGAATAGGACCTCATTGTCGGCGGTGCACTTTTCGATGATCGCTGACAAAAATGGTCCGTTGGGGAGGACCGCCTGCGGCGAAGTTGTTGATTACACATGCTAAAAAAGGGCATTTAAGTACACGTCAAAGAGGTTGGATAGGCGCTCCGGGGCCACACGGACCTCCTTTACGTTCGGCGGGAAACGGAATTGGTTTGCATCCCATTCAGTTGGTTTCCGCTTGACCGCGATGAGTGCGGATTCACATAGGAGCCCAGCCTTGTAAATAAAATATGCGGCCATTCCAGTGGGGTTACTTACAGGCACCCAACTCACAGTTTTGCGGTCGTCTTCCTTGGCTGTGACCGGAAAGCATAGCTGACCTGCTACCATTCGAACTCTTTGCTTGTCAGGTATCCCCTCTGGTAGCCCGGAAAACTTTATCGTTTTTGGCTCTTTATAAGCTGAAACGAGAACTTGGCGCGATCCCTCAATCCATGCTTTCTCAATCTTGGCCATGCGATCGACAAACCGAATCACGGAATGATCACCCATTGAATAACGTTGGTAGGTCTTCGACTTAAGGCTTAAGGTCGTTGTCTGGACGACGACCATCGGTAATCCTTCGCTGGTGTATTTTGTCTCCAGAAGGACGCTAAATTCCGGACCAGATGCCTGCACATGGGTGGCCAAGCACGTCACGACTAGTTTCAATACCAAGTGAAGCATCTCTTTTTAAGTCCTAGATGAAATATTTCGACTCGAATTCACACAGAGTGATGATTCTGCCTGGGGTCCTCACGCTTGTTACCGCAATTGGCGGGTGCCCGTCTTCACGCCCCAAATCTTGTTGACGCAATCTAGTTTTCCTTTAGTGCATTTCTGTCTACACTTCATGAGAGCAGCAATTGGGCTGGTTGGGCACCCCATCACGCATTTTCTGAATGGTGGGCCGCAGACTTCCGTTGCGTATGCTAGTATAAGGCTATACCTGCACAGTGATATGGGGATGGACAGCCCAGTTGGGTCAGTTGACGACACTGTTGTGCCGTTTACATAGCCGTACGCTTGTTCATCGGGCCACAGTGGATCGACAGTAAGCCACCTGCCCACCGTCTGTTGATAGAACCTAGCTCTCACATAGAACCAATTCGCTACCAAGCTGAAGTAGTAGCCGAGCGTCCCGATGAATGTAAAGGGAGTGGTGCTAGGGCC
This sequence comes from uncultured Armatimonadota bacterium, assembly GCA_903833215.1. Lineage (GTDB taxonomy): Bacteria > Armatimonadota > Fimbriimonadia > Fimbriimonadales > Fimbriimonadaceae > Fimbriimonas. Next base: position 4,047 of record CAILEM010000159.1, on the reverse strand, counting down.
CGTGTGACTTCGAACCTCGCCATACGGCCAGTAAGTGAAAGTATCGGTGACGGTCCCAGTCGAATCGAGAAGTAGGGCGGTAGAGCCAAGGGTGTCGGGTGCATAATATCGCTCCACACCGCCGCGATTCTCTTTAACGATGCGACCATTGAAGTTCGTATAAACAACGCTCATTGCCATGCTACTGCACCTCTCCGAGGTAGTCGGTTCCGTCCCAGATCTGAGTGAATACATGCTTGCCGGGGTCTTGGTATGTCCGCCGAAGGCCATCACCAGAATAAGTGTTTGTCACGATCGAAAAGTCTGGCAACGTTACCTTCAAGCACCGGTTCTCACCGTCGTAAACAAACCCCGTTATCGCACCGCCAAGATTTTCCGCCGTCTTCGCCCCCGCTTGGTTGTAGGTATAGAGGGTGGTAGCACCGCCATAGATCATCGTCACTTGTCGGCTTGCTGCGTCAAACGTCATTGTCATCGGCGCTTGTCCCTGATGCCATTTGAGCGTTTCGTTGCCGACAGCGTCATAAGCGAAAGTGGCGCAACCTCCTGCAACGGTCTGACCAAGCAATTGGTTCTTGGCGTCGTTCAAGTAGGTTGTTACGACGCCGTTGCGTGAACTCAGCGTCTTGTGGCCCGCAGGGTCATAGGTGTCTACGAGCGTCATCACAGGAGTCCCTGATGCTGTTGCTTCGATTTGGGTGATGACACGGCCAATGGCATCGAACGTCTGAATAATTCTTGATGAATTGGCGGCAAGAAGGGTCGTATTTCGCCCGTCTGCGTCATATTGGCCAGTGAAGACTCTGCCCGCGGAGTCGGCTTGGGCGCTCATGCGGTTCAGGGCATCGTAGGTGTAGGTCCACCTGCCATTGTCTGGATCGACAAGGAGAATGCGATTCGAAACCGCATCATATTGATAGGCCTGAACGAGGCTGCCTGGATCAGTCTTTCCAACCAAGAGGCTTCGAGAATCGAATGCGTATGTCGTAACTCCGCCCCAATCGGACATCGTCGTAACCCGGTTCAGAGGATCATATTGGAAGGTGAGGATCGTTCCATCGAAATACGCGGTACCAGTAAGATTCGATGCAACATCGTAGGTCATCGTTTTGACCCTCGACATTCCGTTTATTTCAGAGACCACTCTTCCGTTCAGATCGTAAGCCGACGTCGTCGCGTAACCAATTTCGTTCCGAATGGCAATCTGACGGCCCGCCACATCATACGCCATGGTTATCCAATTTCCGAGAGCGTTTTGACGGCCAATATTTTGCCCGGCAAGGTCATACGCCAGTGAGGTTCGGTAACTCAGTTCGCTGATCGTCGCCGCAATTCGGTTCGAGTTCGCGCTATAGACAGTTGTTGTGAAGTTCCCGTTAGCATCTTGCGTGGCGATCTGGTTGCCAGCGACGTCGTAGCTTAGGGTTGTGTAATACGAGAGCGCGTTCACCTTGGCGATGACTTGGCGAGCGGCGTCATAGATCGTTGTGTCGACGTACCCAAGGGGAGTAACGCTTGAGATGGGCCTGTCGAGCGAATCGTAAGTCGTCGACCAACGATTCCCAAGTGAATCTTGCGAAGCAATCGCATCCCGAGCGTTATAAATCGTCGTGGAAACGTAACCTCTCGGATTTTGAACAGTTATCAACCTGTTGGCGTTGTCGTAACCGTAGCTTGTTATGTTCCCAAGCTGGTCATAAGAAGCAATCTTCTGTTTAGCAGAATTATAAACGACGGTTGTTTGGTTCCCAAGGGGATCAATCGTGCCCGTCTGGTAGCCCATATTGTCGTAGAGGTTGGTCCAAACATAGCCATACTCTGATTTCCACAATGACTTTCCATTTCTGAAATTCAGCATAGTTGGCTTCGAACAGATGACCTCAGGACAATATCTTACAACGCATCTTCAAGGAATCAAAGTCTTTTTCATTGTTTTGACATGTACTTTTTTCTGAGATCTTGACTGTTCCGAAGCTTCGACACTCCTTGTGCTTATTTCGCAGGGTCCGTTTCCTTCCTTGGGCCCCCAGACCGAACGGACCGCTGTGTCATTGGGTCGTATTGTTATGTTCCTTCGCTGGGTTGAACGCTCACACCGCTGAGGTGCTGTCTCCCCCCGCCGTCCCGAACCGTCGCTTTATCGTTCGTCCTCGATGGACGCGCGCCAAACTCGGCCCTTCGGCCTCAAACAGTGGCGCGCTGACTGTCCATCGACGAGCGACCGGCGACGATTATGGACGTCGGGGGGAGACGAGGTGGACTTTCCCTTTCCGGACCCTGCGGGGCCCTGCAGATGCAGACGTACGCCAACCAGCTAAGTCGGCGAATGCCCAAACCGTAGACAAGGAAAACTGCCTATAGGGGGAGCGCGACTTCTACCGCATAAATTACAATCGATTATTGGTGGCGCACGAGGTTAGAGAACCTGCGCGCTGCATTTGGTCGTCACTTGGGCGGCGATCGGTGGACTGCCTATGCACAGCACGAACGCAAGAGATCTGTTCCAGCGGTATGATTACAACCGTTCTGGCGCTATTGAAGCCAGGGGAGTTCGCACTGGTCATTTTTATCGATGAAAGTTATCAAAAGGACAGCGGTGGTGTCTGGCACTACGCGCTGGCGGGCTTTGCTGTGAACGAATTTCGGTACCGAGCTATTCAAGCTGCCTCGTACCAGCTTGTTCGACAATTCTTTGATGTCCAGGCCAATTACGTGGGAGACTCTTGGCGGGAGGCGCTTACTCACAAGATCATTGTCGAGAAGAGCCATGATGACATTGAACTTAAAGCGTCAGACTTGTTAAAGGCTTCGAGTTTACGGAGATTCGGCGAGGAGAATTCTCCGCACCATCGACTCGTAACGGAGATTCTAGGAAACGTCAGACGCTGTCGGGGGACGTCCTTCGGAGTCCTTGTGAATCCAGATGATCCCCAGCAGGTTAAGAGTTGCTCAGATGGTTGTCCGCCCGTCTACACGAGACTCATCGAAATGATTGCAAGGTGGATGCAGGACGAGCATCCCGGGCAGAATATTTCCCTAGTCTTAGACACAGAACATAATGGCGTCAATCTTCCGCTCAGCCGAAGTATCGCAGACTTCCTATACCGCTCGCGTGCGGGGCAAAACATGCGCAACGTTTTTCCCGCACCATTCTGGATAGACTCTCAATCAATGGCTGGAGCGCAGGTTGCCGACTTGATCGCTCACATCCTGATGAACTCAATGATGCCTGAGACGGAACGAAAGCCGCTGAAAATTCTGACTGAAACAGTCTATGGGCTAAGTCATCGCTGGCAAACCAGCTCTGGAGGAACGATAACTCGACTTAGGAAGTTAACGGCAGATGGGGGAAGCTCCCGCCGACACTGACAAAGCATCGTCCACCTGCCTTCCATATTATAGGCGACGAATGGCTGTAAATTGTTCACTACCGATTCTCAGATAAAGGAACTTCGCCGCATCCTGCGTGAGCAACTTCCGCCAAAGCTTTTGCAGAGGGGCCGGGCGGTGCTTCATGGTCCGCATGCGGGAACGCTTGGCTCCAGCAGTTGCCATGCCTCGGTGATTGTTGTCAGCTATAACTCGGCTCGCACAATTGGGAAGTGTATTGAAAGTGTTCTCTCTACGCTCGGCCCCGACGATGAGGTCATTGTCGTCGACAACGCCTCAAACGATGGAACCCGCCTTGTTTTGAAGGGCATTTCGGACTCGCGGCTTCAAGTCCTTCAGCAGGAGTCCAACCTTGGGTATTCCAAGGCAGCCAATATTGGGCTCCTTGCCTCAAAGGGCGAGATTCTCGTCACGCTCAATCCCGATGCTTATGTGAATGCAGGATGGCTGGACGCTTTGACATCCAGGCTCGATGGCGATGTTGCTGCGGTGGGACCGATGTCGGATAATGTCGGCGGTGACCAGTTCGTGGGGCATCTGCTTGGGGAGCGGCATCCTGACCGGAGCGAACTCCCGCAGATCCTTGCCGAAGAGTTTGCCGGGAAGACGCAGGACACCCTGTTCTTAGTTGGAATCTGCGTTGCGGTAAAGCGTGAT
>CAILEM010000158.1 GCA_903833215.1 uncultured Armatimonadota bacterium | reverse complement strand
TTCATAGAGAACAGGACGCATTGCAAGAAATTGAACGTTTGAAATCACAGCTAGCAGCCTGTCGGACTTGAAATCCACAATTTCTCAACTTTTACCCTAGTAGTTGTCCGGTATAATGCTTTGTCTAAAGTTTCAACAGATATATCCGCGCAGCAGGGATCAATGATAGGGGTAGGAAACGACTCCCGCCGTCCCCTCCCTCCGAACCGAACGTGCGGTTCTCCCGCATTCGGCTCTCCAGTTAGTGGTTTCCGCATCGGGGTTAGCTCGCTACTATTCAGGCTTACGTCATGGTGAACAGCCCGAGTTTTGCGAAGAATGCATTTGGCCAGCGTTTGTGATCGGCATGACATTTTCCAAATCCCGGTCGCTTTTCTTGCTTGCGCAGTATCGCCCGTAGTCGTCGTCGGATGAATCCATCCAACGCTGGAAATACGCATCGGCAGGCATGCTTGAAGTAGCCATACCAACCTCTGGTCATCGGAGCAAGGTCAGAAATAATACAAGCGATACTATCACCTCTACTTCGCTTCGTCTTTTCGCGTATCTTATCCTTAAACGCTTTCAGACTTTTCTTCCTTACCCAGCGCTTGCCTGCTTCAAATCGGTATCCTAGAAATTCAAAGCCTTGCCCTTCCATCATGCAATTCCCTACGTGTGTTTTGTCGGGGTGCAGCGTCAGGCCGTTAGCTTCTACCCACACTTTAACTTCTTCCAATCCCGCCTGTGCTTGTTCCGCACTTTGGCATAAAATGACGAAGTCGTCTGCGTAGCGCACCATACGATAACCTAGCTCAGTCATCTTTTCATCTAAGGGGTGCAAGAAAAGATTAGCCAATAATGGGCTAATCACCGCCCCCTGAGGGGTGCCCCCTACGGGTGTCCATCTTTCCGTTCCCTTGACGATGTCTTGTTTGAGCCAACTTGCCAATATGTCCAGCAAGCGTCCATCGCTGATGTATTCCTCGATTATCTTTAATAACAGTTCGTGCGAAATGCTGTCAAAATAGGCTTTGATGTCGGCGTCAACCACATAAACGAAGCCTTCCTTGAGCCATTTATCAACTTCTCGCAGTGCGTCTTTGCAACCTCTGCCTGGCCGAAATCCGTAACTCATTTCCAGAAACATATTCTCGAATATCGGTTCTATCACTAACTTTACCGCTGTTTGGACGATTCTGTCCTTGACGGTGGGAATACCCAGTGGGCGCTTCTTACCTGCCCCTTTGTCTATCTCCACCCTTTTCACGGCTTGTGGTTGGTAACTTCCTTGTTCAAGAGCTGTCGCCAGTTCGTTTAGATAAAGCTCAGCTTTAGCTCCAAATGCTTCGATGCTTTGTTTGTCTATGCCTGCTGTCCCTCGGTTGGCTTTTACACGTTCCCATGCCGCTCTCAAGGTGCTCAGACGATAAACTTTGTCGATCAAACTGAACCATTTGCTTCCTTTGACACCGTTACCCAGTGCCGCCAACATGTTATCCGTCCAGATGCAGCGATCCACCCAATCCCATTCGATTGGTCTGGATTCAGTTTGCTTAGCCAACTCGGGCACTTTCACTGTTTCGCTCACGATCTCGCTTCTCCTGTTCTTCAAACATCCACTTTCCTACCTCCCTTCCCTCGGCGCGGCTTTCCTATTCCTCGCTTTTCAGGCTGACTTGCACGGGGTTAGGCACGAATGTCTTCCGACACGGTATTCGCCAGTTTCCCGACTTTATTGGCCCTACGGTGCTCCTCAGTTTTACGGTACTACGAAGGTTCTGACTCCTGCCCCCTTCACCTAGAGGCAGGTCTCCCCGCTTATCTCACACAAACTTCCCAACATTCCGTCTCCAACCACGTATATGACCCAGATGTCGCTTTGCACGCCATTGTTTCCAGCGCATCTGATGGGTTCCAGGCTTCGCCACACCTTAGCAAGCTCGCCGTCATTTGCCGCCGAATCGAGTTCGCTTTACTACGGACTGCCAGTTCGCGTCCGGTTGCTCTCCACCCCACATCGCTGCGACGCAGTTACCTTCGGCTACGGAGTCTTGGCTTACTCCGACATGGACTTGCACCATGCAGTTTGCGCGCCTTCGCGGGCGCACTAGGGTGCGCTTGCGCACCAATTTCATCGACCCTAACCATTAACCTTCGCCCTCTCCCCAGCCCTCCCCCTTCGGGGGAGGGAGCGGTTTGGCTTGGTGCGCTTACTCCAAAATGGTGCGCAAGCGCACCCTACGGCAAGGTTCATAGGGCACAAT
>CAILEM010000157.1 GCA_903833215.1 uncultured Armatimonadota bacterium | reverse complement strand
TCTCACCCAAGAAACGAACCGAAAAACACACCGTACGACCACGATGACAAATCCCGGTAACCTCATAACCGGGCAGGCCGACCAAAGCCTCTGAATTGAACACAAACTCACCTCAAGATAGTTGTGCCAGATGAAGAGGTTCCCTGCCCCACGAATGATTTAGAGCCCTCAGCTCTTGGTCATTGCAAGTCGTTCCATGTGCCCGGTGCGCCGCTTCGGCTTCTTAGGCAGGCTTAGGGTCAGACGACCACCGAGTGATTCGGCGTAAGCGGCGATCTTATCGAGTGATACCTTTGTCGGCTTGCTCTCGATGATCGCAACTTGGACGCGGCCTACTCCCATACGTCGGGCGATGTCTTCCTGAGTAAGACCGAGAGCATGGCGCGCGAGGATCAGTTCGAGAACCATTTCAGCTCGTTTGTTCAGTTCGGCAAAGCGACGATCCGTTGCTGATCGCTCTTCGGCCAGTTCGTCAAGCCAACCTTTCTCTTTCATCGTACTGACTAGGTATGCGTTAGAGGCTCTAATAGGGTAGCCAGTTCGCGAAGTTTCGTGCCGACAGCATCTACATTGACGCCGGCACCCCCGATTTTCGCTTCGAGGCAGCGCTCAAAGGGAGGGAATATTAAGACGAAGTCGACGCCGAGTGCCTTAGCGTAAGCATGGACGCGCTCCCAGGTGGCATCCCAAGGTTTCGATTCAAGCACGCTGACACGTGGCGCCGGCACGCCCATGCGCCTTGCTACCTCGGCTTGCGTGAATCCTTGGGCTATTCGAAAGTCGATTAGCCTCTCGATCGCATCAATCTTTGGTCGTTCAGCCGCGTATTCGGAATCGGCTGCTGCGCGGGCGTCTTTGACTTGTTCGAGCATGCTCATGTTGCTAGGGTTCCTTATTTCCTTCTCATCCGCTCGCGGGCGGTTTGGAGAATGCGGTCGGGGACGCGCATCGTTTCCTTCTTGTAAACAAGCAACGCAGTAAGGATTTGCATTCCGTCCTCGACCCTGTTTGTGGTGAACCAGAGACACCGTCCTTGGCGGTTACCCTTGATCATCATGAGGTCGTCCCCATAGTTCTTTAGGATATAGCCGGACTCCTCGCCTCGTTGGAATTGCGCCATCGCATGTGTCAGATCGCGGAAATCAGCACGAGGAAGCGCAAGGAATTCTTCGTTTATCGTCGCTTGGTCGAATGCCTCAAACTTCCGAAGCACAGACACATAATACAGTGAAACGAATCATTTAGGGCTAAATTAATACATGATTTTATATGATTGCGTCTGAATTAGCGAACTATTGGAAGCTAACGAGCAAAACAGCGTGCCAACTCTTGATGACGGCGCGCGCATGCCCAACCGCCTTAAATTGTGACATGTGAAAGTTAGAAACTCGCTTAGTACGGCCCACCTGTTCTGACCTAGGAGCACATTAACCTGCACTCTGAGTTGGTGGTTCTGGATGTTCCTAAGCCCGTAGACACATCCGATGTGTATAATTTACGATATGCATACACATGGTCGTACCAACATCGTCATCGATGAGAAGTTGATGGAGGAAACTCTCGCCGCAACCGGTCTGAAGACAAAACGAGAGGCGGTTGACCTTGGATTGCGAACGGTACTTCGTCTCACCAAGCAGGGGGATATCAAGTTTCTGCGAGGGCGAGTCGAGTGGGTCGGGGATTTGGACGCAATGAGAACTGACGATGATTCTCGTTGACAGCAGTGTATGGATTGATTACTTCCGAGGTTCGGTGACAGCGGAGACCGATTTGCTAGATTCTCTTTTGGGGATCGAGCCTCTGGCGATTGGCGATCTCATTCTCGCCGAGGTCCTCCAAGGTACGTCCTCTGAGCGAGATTTCGACCGAGTCCGTAGGCGGCTTAAGACCTTGGAACTGATCGTCATTGGAGGCGAAGCAATCGCAATCCAAGCGGCCCGCAATTATCGCGCACTAAGGTCTCAAGGAATAACGATCCGCAAAACGATTGATACGCTCATTGCGACACACTGCATCGAAGACAATCTTCAACTGCTTTTCAGCGACCGGGACTTTGATCCATTTGTCGCCCTCCTCGGACTTCGGTCTGCGCTGCCTACATAGTAGTGATGTTCAAGATTGGGCTGGTGTCCACTACCAGGAGTCAAGAAGATGAAGTCACCCCAAAAAAACAGCACGAGCAGGGCTAATGATCGGATTGCTTGCCGCTGCTGTCCTTGAGCAGAATTCGGTACGCAAGCCATGTAGTTAGGAAAAATCGGCCTGCCGAGCGAGCCTTAGCTGACTCCTGGAACGTGCGCAAGCTTTGGAAATCATGAAGGCTCTCCAATGCCAAAACCGCCTGCTACTGTGGTTTTCTGATCAGATCGGATGGCCAATTGGACAGGAGATAACACCAATAAGTGTGGAAGCCACCGTTTATTTGAACTAGGGAGACGCCCAACCGGGTTCCCCAAAGCACACCGACGGAATCAGGCGACTGGCGACTGCTGTCCGCCTAGCGCCGACGACGGTACCCACGGCCACGTTTCAATTCTCTTAGCCTCCGGCGGTAATGACAGCCTTGAGTTCATCCTCTGACTCCTCATCTTGCTTGGCATTACCTCCTTCGGTAGGCAATTCGTTAGCGCGGCTGATTCAACTCGGATCCGTCGGCTTGTTTGAAGCCATACTCGTGCCCGAAAATGGAAGCGAAGGTGTAATGCTCACATTTAGCTTATCGGCTAAATCAAGGATCGCTTCGTAACCATAAGTTTCTAGATAAGCTCTTATAGTCTGGCCCCAGTCATCATCCCCAGGGTCGCCACTTAAGCAGTCCATATAATAAAGCAGGTAGGGGTGAAGCTGATGATATTTGTAGACTCTGGTCTGTGCTTGAACTGCGAATCGAAGCAACCAGGTGCAAAACTGGTCAAAGGCCTGACGAACTGCAAATTCTTCAGGTGGAGGTGTTATGTCGTCGGAGTTCAAGGTTCTCAGGCTTCTAAGAAACCCATCTCAATTCACTGAAATACGTTGACTTATGCCATTGATCGGTAGCATTACGTCAACATAGTCACCGGCGTAATCTAAGATTGTTTAGTCGCGATGACATACGGATCGTTGTCGAATTCTTTCATTTGGAGGGCCAGAAACTCGACAGATTTCCAAGCTTGGTTTCGTTGAAATTGAAATAGCGCGAGGAGCCCGCCAACGGCTGCTATCGCAAGCGTAGACCAGTTTCGAATCACTTCTAGTTCGCTCGGTGTCATGGTCTGGACTCCAATTGTGGTTTACATTGGAGTTTGCATCCCTCGTACCGCCACACATGGTAGAGCAATCCCTCTTGATCACCGGCATGGCATTTATTCAGAAAATCGACAACCTTTATGGCACTATCCACTGATATATTTCCGTTAGCGAGCCTGCAAATAAAGACTTCCATGGCGGCATGGTCAAGCTCAAGCCGAGGGGTAACCTGCTGTCTCCATGCGTTCTCGTCTGCTCTTTTACCTCATCGGTCTGGCTTCGGTTTCGGCGAATGTCGGAGCACAAGGGAACCCGGAGAAACAGGCTTCCTCCTTCTCTAAAATCGCGCGCGAAGTGGACCAAGCGACTGCAGCGTTTCGTGGGTTCGATCGCGATCAGGATGGCACGCCCGAGATCCGCACGCTCGGCAGACTGAAGGGCGGATTTGAAGCCGAAGGGAAGAAGGGTGGAACCGTTGTCGTCCTGGTTGAAAAGAGACTTTTGGACCAGGCGGCTGGTCAAGTGGACCTGCGGCCATCACTCGAAACCTTCGCCAATGACATTGCGAATGGTGGTTCGAATGCGTTCGTGCTCCAAACCTCGTTTTACGATGGCCCGCAACACCAAGACGGCTTGACTCTCATTGCGTATCGAGACTTCCTGCGCCGCCTTTGGCTAAAAGTCAAAGACTTTCAAGGCGTGATCTTTGTCGGCAACTTCCCACAGGCATTCATGGTTCGCCAATATGCCTGGCACCGTGATGACCCTGTGACGTTGTTCGCAGGGACTAAGGCTCAAGTTAGCTTTAATCAACCGTGGGTTCGCGCAGTGGCGGAGCCGGTTGTTTCGCCAGCGGATATTGTGCTCGCAGACTTGGATGGCGGTTGGGATCGAATATATGTTCGCCAACCGATGAACGTGACCGATCTCAACGCCGTATTCCCCAAAGGATCTGACGTCACCGAAAACTGGGAGGAGAAGTCCGAACGGTACGAGGACTTCTTCTTCGTTCAAGATGGTCCGTGGACGGAACAACCCTTGGGTGGTCACAGTGTTCGATTCACGTTCGACGCTGAACCGAACGAGGAGTGCACGGGAGCGGAGAAGAAGTTGCCGAATCCGCTCGGTATTCCAAAGATCGGAGTCAGTCGGATTAATGCGTTTCATGCTGGCGTTGTGCCCGACCCCAACATTCATGGCATCAAAGGCGAAAGCTTTCTTGACGCGAATGGCAAGCCCCAAGCTGTCGAGTTCGCCAACCCGCAGTCCGTACCGAATGTTATGAATATGTGGGTGCCGTCTGCCACCCTGGAGCGAACTCTGTTGGCGCAATACTTCGCACGAAACCATGCCTACCGGTCTGGACAATCGCCCAAAGTGCTTGGGGCATCTGCGGTGTCGACAGGCTTGGGATCGGATCTCGACGAACTGCGCCGTGATGTCCCAGGCTGGAAAGACTTGGGTGGAAAGGAGTTCCTGGACACCGACATCACGATCACCGATGTCGCGAAATGGATGAAAGAACCTGCGCTCGTTCGAGAGATTCGAGCTCACAGCAACGCTATCCTGTCTGCATTCGAGGCACCAAAGGACCTTGCGGGTCTTACCGCCGAAACGGGCGGTCAGCCCTGGTACTGGACTCAGCAAGGCAACAAACTGGTTCCTTCGCTCAGTGGTATCGGCGGCACGATGGGCTTTGGATTCTTGCGAACCCTGTATGAAAACAAGGCTCTACCCACCAACGGAGTCCTATACTTCCACACCGGATGTGAAGCAACTCGGCCTCTGGGCGCTGAATCGGAGCCGTTCAACAGCGCCGGATACGCCCGGTGGCAGCTTGCCGAGTGCACCATGATGTACGGCAATGGACTCGCCCTCGTCGGAAGAGGCAAGGTGTTCTACGACGAGCCCCGTGAGTTCTGGAAAGTGCTCGGCACCGGCGGAACCTACGGCGACGCATGGAAGCGTTATTTTCAAGTGGAATCCCTCGACTCCGCATTGGCCAAAGACGGAATCGGACGCAAGCGAAGCTACTTCTGGAGCCTCCTCGGCGACTTCACCCTCCGTCTCCCCGATGCCTTGACTAAGCCCGCTAAGCGCCTTTGACTCACGAAATCGAGACGACGCCTTTGTCGAAGCTGACCGTTAGTTTGGTGAACTGACGCAGATCGCCGAGATGGATAAAAGATTGATCGTTGTTGACGGTGACAGTGAGTTCGTGTTCTTCGTCTCCGACGATGAGATTGACGGAATGGCCGGTGAAGTCGGCGATCTGGGCATCAAGCGCATCTGCTATTGGGCGAATCCAAGCAAAAGTGGAGTTGTCGAGCATGTATGCCGCTGCCGTAGGCACTGCCTTACCATTTACTTGAACCGTAATTGGAGTTCTCCGCACGGCGGTCGGCACGATGGACGCGTACTTGACCTTGTCACGTGAAGCCGCATTCCAGGCGAAATTCAGGGGCGTGTTTTTCATGCCGACGCTGCCCAAACTTCCCCAATAGCCTGTCGGATATGCCCGGTGGGTCGTGTCAAGATCACCTGAAACAACTACCGCAACATGACCGTGATCCTGTGCGGGCACATTCATAGCCCCTTTCAGTGCCGCGATTACAAACAGTCCATCTTCTGCGGCGGCCTTCGCTGCTGGCCCATCCTTGAGTGGGGTCCACGCAGCCCCGTGAATCTCATCGAATATTTCATCGGCGAGGCCCGTAAGCTTGACCCCAAGCGGACCTGCGACCGCACGCACAAAACCGGAGCAATCCGATTTCTCAGCCTCCCACTTAGCTTCGCAAATGTTAATGATGAGTTGTGCGGTTGGGTGCATGTTGTTGTTTCCGCTGTAAGTGTACAGAATGTAGAAATTGTCGACAAGTTCCCTCGAAGAAACGCGAGTAAGGAACAGATACAAAAACGGAAATTGTCTCGGCGCCAATGATGTCAATTCCACGGGTTCTCAAACCGTTGTAGAATTTCGGCAATGGTGGATAGCCTTGATTTCGCAGGGCAGGTTCTGATTCTCACCGGATCGCCGGGATCGGGGAAAACGACGACGGCGGCACTTTTGACCGCGCTCCCAGGATCGCCAAAGGTTCACCTTCACTCCGACGACTTCTGGCACTTCATCAAGAACGGTTGCATTCCCCCTTATCTCCCTGAGTCTCACGAGCAAAACAAGGTCGTGATGACTGCGCTTGCCAAGGTTGTCGAATCCTTTGCGGAAGGGAAGTTCTTTGTCGTCCTGGATGGGATTATTGGGCCTTGGTTCTTGGACTACTTCAAGCACTTCAACGTGCCAACGCACTACGTTGTGCTTCAGCCCCCGCTGGAATTGGCCATTCAACGATGCAAGCAACGGAACCCCGACACACTGACTGACTCAGGGCCGATCACGGGCCTGCATGAGCAGTTTTCGACACTGGGTGACCTTCAAAACCACTCCCTTGCCGTGTCTGTAGGGGCACCTGAAGACATGGTTCAGAGGGTGATCGACGCACTGCAGTCGGGCGCATTTCTGCTCAAGACGGTATAGCCGCACCAGTGTCCCGAGCGTCTCGCTCACACTCGGAACCCCCAAGCTACAAGGGTGGTACGCTCGACCGATGCCAATACGTGTCATCGGAGCAGGGCACAGCCGAACGGGGACGTCTTCGTTAAAGAAAGCACTGGAGTTAGTGCTCGAATCGCCGTGTTATCACATGCACGACGTCTTCATGAACCCTGACCACATTCCGTTATGGCGCGCTGCCATCCGAGGAGAGGTCGTCGATTGGGCTGAACTCTTTTCCGGATACTCCGCAGCGGTGGACTGGCCAGCGGCGCTCTTCTGGCCGGAAATAAGTGCGGCATTCCCCGACGCGATTGTGGTGCTTTCGCTTCGAGATGCCGAAGCGTGGTGGACAAGTGCTCGCGAGACTGTTTTTTCAGTAATTGAGGGCGTTGACGAAAAGGGTGATCTCAGTGAGTGGAAGGCAATGATGAATGAGCTAATCCGCTTCCGATTCACGCCAGATCTATCCGATCGGGATGCATGCATCGCGGCCTTTGAACGGCATTCCGAAGTCGTCCGTCGCGAGGTTCCGACGGATCGATTGGTCGTTTGGGAGGCAGGTGAAGGATGGGAGCCGATTTGCTCGGCGCTGCAGATTCCGGTTCCAGCAACGCCCTATCCAGTGATCAACACGCGGGAGCAATTTCTGGCACGGAATGCTAAGACGAGCTAATCTCGAAGCGGCTGACCGCAGTGAAATGCGCCTCACCGTGCTTGAATCATACGGCTAAGGAATAATGGCTTTGATGCTCGTTGGTACATGGCTCGTATTCGCAACGACGAGGGCCAATATTCAAAGTCCCAAGCACGGAGGAACGTTGTTGCAGAAGCTCCACGAAAAGCCGCTGGCGGATCCTTATGTGTTTCAACACCACGGTGAGTGGCACATCTATGGCACCGACCGATTTGCCTTTCGAGGAACCCACTTGAATGCAGATTCCCTGCGAGCAGAGCCATTTGAACTCAAGTTTCCTGGCCGCCAACCTCCCCAAGACATTTGGGGATTCCATCCTTACCAAGAAAGTGATGGCAGCTTTCACGCGGTGGCAACACTCCACCTTGGGAATTTCCGAACCGAGATTGCCTATTTTCGACCTTCGGGCAATTTCCCGAGTAAGGCCGTCCCAACCGCTTGGACTTTCTCTCATGTCCTGATCCCATATGCGGAAGGCAGGCAGTCACCCTATGAAACGAAGTTCGTTAGAGATGCAGGAAATCTCTATCTCGTCTACTGCCTAAACGAAGGTTCAACGGCCGTCAATATCGTTGCCCAGAAGATGAAAAATCCATCGATGATTGACGCCACCTCACCCGTGCAGGTCCTCCTGAGACCCGAGGGCTTTCGATCAGAAGACCGTAACGCCGGACGCGTACTTCAAATCGTCGAAGGGCCCAACATCGTGCCAATTGGAGACGTGTTCGTGATCTTCTATAGCGTTGGTGATTTCGCGCAACGGAACTATAAAACGGCTTTCGCCTACTCTGATCATCTCATTCCAACCGCGGGCGGTACCTACAAAAAGGTGCTTGTAAACGATCTGAGAAATGTGTGGGAATCACCCAAAGAGAAGGCTGGGAAGGAGATCTATTATCTCCTTCAGTCTGAGCATGTGAATTGGCCCAACTATGTTGGCAAACAAGTCCTCGCGCCGGGCCTTGCCAACCTTGTGATGGAAGACGGAAAACCCTATCTCGTCTTCCATGGCTACGAGCCGACTCAAGTTGGCCTCAACCCTGCACTACGTTACTGCTGGAAACTACCGATTCAAGTTAACCTATCCGAAAAGGACCACCCAGAAACCTGGTTTACCGTTCCTGTTCTCAAGTAGCTTGCCTGTGACAGCTCGCTTATAGAACTTCGATCTTCTGGACCGGATGAATCTCCCAGATGGTCGTAGGGCGCAGACCAGCGGGTCCGACTTGGCCAGCCGCGTGGTCGGCATCGAAATACAGAGAGCCTGTGATTCGAACCTTGACCGGTATCTTGAACTTCTGGAACGCATCCTTTGCCTTGAGATTGTTCTGGGCGAGAATGTTTAGAAATTGTTGGCGAATAGTCTTGAATTTGCTGCCCGGATCGCCCGTTTGGGGCAAGCCGCTTACCTCAATATTGAGCAGTGTCTCCGCCTTGGTCTTATCATCACCCAAGATAACGTGAAAGTCGTTATCGCCCGTTGCAGGGGCATTCCCGTCCTCGAACTTAAAAGCAAAGAGGTTTGCGGTTACGCTAACGAGGTGCTGTTCTTCAGATTTACGCTCTGTCGTTGGTTTTCGAATGTCTGAGTACTTCGAACGCATTTTAGCGTCTGGCACGAGCAACTTAGCTCTAAGGTCCGTGACCGATGAGAAGCTCTCGGTTGGCAGATTCAGCATCACCGTTTTACATCCTCCGCGGAACTTGCCTTGAAACTTCCGCGAAGCAAGGTCATCTTGGAATCGGGATGAAAATGGTTGGGCTACGGAAGCACCCATCGCAAGCACGATGGGCAAGATCACGAGACGGCTAATGAATTTCATGGTTCTGATACTATAGCGAGTCTTAGATTGTTGAGTGAATTCCCAAAAACTACTCTTAGCCCCGATTTTCAAATGAAACCCTCGGTTCTGGCGTTTCGCGCAGTGTGCCGCTGTAGCCGGAATGATTGTCAGCTATTTCATAGACACATCACAACCAGATAAT
The DNA here is from genome assembly GCA_903833215.1 of uncultured Armatimonadota bacterium. Classification (GTDB taxonomy): domain Bacteria; phylum Armatimonadota; class Fimbriimonadia; order Fimbriimonadales; family Fimbriimonadaceae; genus Fimbriimonas. The sequence continues at coordinate 29,142 of CAILEM010000157.1, read as the reverse complement.
CACGCCAAGCTGTAGGATATGACTTCGAGTGACTCAAGGGATGAGTAAGGCTACATTTGGCGTTTCTGTCGGCGTTGTGCTGTGTGCGGTTGGGTTTGTGGTTTGGCGCAGCATTCAGTTGCCCAAGGTGGAAGTCGTACCTGCGGTCCGGCAAGATGTCACTTCCACACTTGCCGTGAGCGGTGTCCTTGAATCCGCTAATCGATCCGCCGTTGCCAGCCAAATCAGCGGAGCAAAAGTCACCCGAGTGTATGTCGACATCGGTGATCGCGTACGAAAAGGGCAGATCCTTGCCGATCTTGATTCCGCCGACGCGATGGCCCAAATTCAGTCGGCTGAAGCCCAGGTTTTTCAGGCTCAAGCGCAGATCGGAGTTCAGGATGTGAACAAGCAAAATGCTGAGCGCAGTTTGCACGTCGCTACCGAAGGGCTGTCCAGTGTCAATGACTTACGACTCGCAGTGTCCCAAGCAGAGACGGCGTACCGCACGGCGAAGCAGCGGGTGACGCAACTCGCGGCCAATCTCGATCGAACGCGCAATGCCAGCCGAGTCGAGCAGGTACGGCAAGCAGAGGCGCACTATGCTCAAGCGGTGAGTATTCGCGATCTTCGAAAGAAGGAACTGAACCGCAACAAGATCCTGGTTCACGAAGGTGCCCTCGCTGAGTCCGTCGCAGACGTCTCTCAATCGGCGCTTGACACTGCCCAACTGGATGTCGATGTGGCCCTGGAGGCGATAAGGCTCGCCAAAACTCCGCGTGTTGAGGACGTTCAGCAGGCGACCGCACAACTCAAAGAAGCTAACCTAGTGGTTGATGGTGCTTGGCGATCTTTGGTGTTCGCAAGAAAAGTATTGGCAGACCGCTATGTGGAGCGACAACAGGTCATCCAAGCCCAAACCCAGCGAGACTCAGCCGTATCCGGTCGAAAAGTGGCAGAAGCCCAATCCCAGTCCGGCTTGGCGCTGAAGCAAGCTGCGATGGCGGCATTGGACAAAACGCACATTCGCGCTCCCCTTGATGGTCGAATCTCGGAAAGACTCGTTGAACCCGGGCAAACGGTAACGGCGGGAGCATCGATGTTCACGCTATCGGGTGAAACCCAACTACGCGTGAAGCTGGATGTTGATGAATCGAGCATCTCATTCCTCAAAGTTGGACAGCAGGCGACCATCAGCATGGATGCGTTTCCGACCCTTCAAATACCAGGTGAGATTACCGACATTGGGAGCTCGGCCAATTTTCAGAAAGGTACAGTGGAAGTTCGACTTCGTCTCCTCAGTAACGTCTCTCGGCTAAAGCCTGAACTGACGGCAGACGTCAACATCATCGTTGGCAGCTACAAACAGGCAGTTGTCGTCCCTCACCGCTCCATCCTCAACCCAAACGATCATCCCCAGCTCTACACCGTGAAGAACGGCGTGGTGACGGCAAAAGACGTGAAATGGGTGATGGGTAATCAAGACAACTCCGTGATCCTAAATGGAGTCGATGCCGGTGAAGAAATCGTGCTTGTCCCACGCCTCACCCAGCCAGGAGCCCATGTCTCGACGATCAAAGCAAAAAGCTTAGGCGGTCAATGACCGTATGCTTTTTGCGATCAAAATTGGGTTCCGATACTTCCAAAGTGGTGGCTCACAGACGCGGCTTACTGTCATCAGTGTGGCTTTTGGAGTTACCGTCTACCTGTTTATCACATCGCTCATGTTCGGATTGCAGAATGGCCTGATCAATACCACGATTGGGAACAGCAGCCAAATAACCGTGGAGCCATTGGAAGAATCGGCGCGGATTTTGCCCATTGCCGGGAAGCTCAATCTGAGTACCGTTCAGCCCTTCAATGAGCGTGAAGTTACTTTGAAGGGCTATGTCGGGCTTTTGCCTCGATTGGATGCTATTAAGGGCGTCACTGCCGTAAGCCCGGTTGCGAGTGGGGCCGGGTTTGCCGTTCGTGGGGGGCAGACGCGACCGATCACCATTATCGGTATTGAGGAGGATCGTGGAACTCAGATATTCGATCTTCGATATGTGATGTCGAGTGGCCGCTTGGACCTCGGGGGACAAGGGGCGGCGATAGGGATCGAACTTGCCCGGTTGCTTGGCCTCAAAGTCGGCGACAAGCTGAAGGTCTCGAGTTCGAAGGGAGTTGACCAAGTATTTGCAGTAAACGGCATCTTTGATGCGGGCAACATCAATGTCAACGAACGGTCCTTCTACGTGTCTTTGATGAATGGTCAGCGGCTGAACGACATGGTTGGAGCCGTGAGTCGAATCGAACTCAAGGTGGCTGAACCCCTCGCCTTGGACGACGTTGTCGATGAAGTGCGAGGTGTTACTGGCCTCAAGGTCCAGAGTTGGAGAGACGTGAATAAAGAGCTACTGAGCGGCCTCAGCGCCCAAAGTCAGACGACGACGATTATTCGCGTCTTTACGATGATTCTGGTGGCAACCGGGGTGGCGAGCGTTCTCATCGTGAGCGTCATGCAGCGCAGTCGCGAAATAGGCATCCTGAAGAGCATGGGGGCGAGCACACGGAGGCTTCAAGGCATTTTCATAACGCTTGGAACCTTGGTTGGCGTGAGCGGCGCCCTGACTGGCGTCGGATTCGGGGGCACGATGGTTGCGATCCTGGCCTCTATCCCTGGAACAAGTCCGCTACGCCCTGGTTATGCTCTCCCTATCGAGCTTAACTTCAGGTTCGTCTTTGAGGCCTTTGCCGTGGCGGCTGGGGTCGGGGCGATGGCGGCAATTCTGCCCGCCCGTAGAGCGGCATTGATGAACCCCGTCGACGTCATCAGGTTGGGTTAACAATGCTGGTAGACATGAAGGGAGTCGGAAAGGAGTACGAAGGCGTCGTGCCCTTCTTGGCCCTGAGTGAAGTCAATCTGCAGGTTGACAAAGGAGAGTTCGTCGCTATCGTTGGCCAATCGGGCAGTGGGAAGTCGACACTCCTCAACCTCATCGGTACACTTGACCGAGCGACGACGGGGACTTACCTATTGGATGGGCATGACATCGCCCAGGTGAGTGATTCCCAACTCACGCGCCTGCGGGGCGAACTTGTCGGGTTTGTCTTCCAGTTTCACTACCTCCTACCTGACTTCACCGTTCTTGAAAATGTGTTGATGCCCAAGGCGGCGACGCGCACTCGGCCAACGAAAGAAGACACCACCGAGGCGATGAGGTTACTGGAACGAGTGGGTGTGGCTGGCGAAAAGGACAAGCTTGCCACCGCGATCTCCGGCGGTCAACAACAGCGAGTTGCCATCGCCCGTGCCCTTATGGGCGGAAAACCCCTGATCCTCGCTGACGAGCCGACCGGAAATCTAGATAGCGTCAACAGCGAATCCGTGTTCGAATTGATGCGCGAGGTTCACGACGAACTGAAGACCACCTTTATGATCGTCACCCACGACGAAAGAATCGCCGACCAATGTGATCGCATCATTCGGATCACAGATGGCAAGATCGTTGACGACCACCCTCGAGTTGCCGCATCACCGAAGTCCTAAGCGTGTCTTGTCGGATACTTGGCGCCCATCGAGTCGAGCAGAGATTTCAGTTTCTTCCAGAGTTTCTCGGTGCGAACCGGGTCCAGATTCGCTAAGTTGGTGGTTTCGTTCGGGTCTTGTTTCAGGTTGTAAAGTTCGTTTTGCTGGTCCTCGTAGTGGTGCACGACCTTCCAATCCCCATCGATCATGGCGCTACAGGGAGTGTTGCCTGATGTGTGGTACTGAGGATAGTGCCAAACGAAGGGGCGGGTTTGGCGGAAACCTCCGCCGGTGAGGGCTCTGAGGAAGGAACTGCCGTCAAGAATCTTCGCCCGAGAACCTCCGGCATCCAATACCGTCGCCGAGAAATCCATCGTGATGACTCGCTCAGGAATGATCTGGCCAGGTGCGATATGTCCGGGCCAATAGGCGAAAGCGGGGACGCGCACACCCCCTTCATAAGGAAAGCCTTTGCCAGCCCGGAGTGGTGAATTATTCGTAATAGGAAGCAGTCCACCGTTATCGGAGGTGAACAGAAACACGGTATCGGCCATCTTGCCAGTGGCTTCGAGGTGCCGAATCAATCTCCCCACGTTGTGATCCAAGTTTGAGATGAGCCCAGCGTATTTCGCGTTCTTATGGATCTTGCTCTTCTTCGCCGGGTCCGTGAAAGCGTCAATATCGTATTGCTTGGCTTGGATGGGTGTATGCACTGCGTACTGGGCAAAGTACAGGAAGAAGGGTTTGTTGCTCGTGCGATCCACAAGTTTGATCGCTTCATCGGTTAAGCGGTCGGTGAGAAACTCACCTGCCTTCACATCAGCTGGCATCGGGGTGACGTCTTTCCCGAAAGGCGCAAAGTAGGAGCCGGGTTGGCCGACATGACTTCCACCGATGTTGACGTCAAAGCCCTGATCGGTGGGTAGGTAGCCCTTCCCGCCAAGATGCCATTTTCCGATGTGATAGGTCCGATAGCCTTCCTTTTTGAGCGCCTTGGCCAGAGTGTTTTCCGACAAAGAGAGGTGATCTTCAATCTCCGGTGTATTCAAGACTCTGTCATCGGGACGGTCGCCCGGAATCCAGTCCGTAATCCCAAGTCGCACTGGATTCTTACCCGTGAGCAGGGCGGCGCGAGTAGGTGAACAGACGGGGTGGGCACTGTAGGCACGTGAAAAGCGGGCTCCTGCCGCGGAAATTCGGTCGATGTTCGGCGTTCGATAAAGGTCGCTCCCCGTAAAGCCCGTATCGCGCCAGCCCATGTCATCGATGAGCATCAGCACGATATTGGGCTTCTTGGGAGTCAAGAGGAGACAGAACACCATCGAGGCAAGCACAGACTATTTGGCCTCCTTGATGTCGACAGTGTGGCGTCCTGGCCCAAACGGACGCCCATTTATCTCCGCTTGAGTGCCGGATGGTACGTTGAATTTCAACTTCAAGCCGGATTCCAAGGCTTCCCAAGAAACAGATATTGGACCGTGGGGTGTGGGGACTTTTCCTTTGGCCCACTTCAGGCCACATGGCTGAGGAGCGATTCGGAACTTGGCAAAGCCGGGTGCGGTTGGTTGGACTCCGAGGATGCGACCCGACATCTGGAACATCGGGGTTGCGTTCCAAGCATGACTCAAGTCTCCCACTGTCCACATCTCATGGAACGACTGGGTGTCAGGAACAATTTGCCAGCGCTCGATTTGCCTTACGGCTTCTTTCTCAAAGAGCCCAGCAATGGCCATCGCTTCGAAGACGAAATGCATGAAATAGGGTTGGCAGTTCATGTCAGCACGACCAAGTACCGATTTCATCACTTCGCGGGCGCGATCCGGAGATGCCAAGCCGCACGAAACGGCAAGGGTGTTTCCTTGGGTCGAGAAAGTCTCCATCTGCTTGTCGGCGGGAAGCCACTGGTTGGGTGCGATTTTGGTTTGGAACGCCTTCCCATCGCGATACAGTCCCTTCTCCGGTGACCAGAGTTCAGTATCAAATGCCTTCTTGATGCGTGACCTCAGATCTTGGAATCGAGCGACCCGCGTGGAATCGTGAACCTGTTCCGCAACCTTGATTGCATCACCAAGGGCTTGATAGTACAAAGCGGTCATATAGCCTTGGCCGATGACAGCAGGCGGGTGATGGGCACCAAAGCCTTCGATCTCCACCCAATCCATGAACATGTAGTTCGGTGCTTCCGAGATAAGGCCGGTCGAGCCAATGTAGCCTTCGAACCGGTCCAGAAGGGCAAAAACATGCGGTGCGAGTTCGGTGACGGGTGCCGAATCACCGGTGAACTCGTAATACTGCATAAGCATCCGCAGCCAAAGAAGCGAGTAGCTTGTATGAAAGCTCTGATACTTACGCTGCTCCAAGGTCCGTGCAATCTTTTTCAAATCCTGGCGCGCCAACGTGCCCTCGCCAAAGGCGTAAAGCGAGTTGAGCGATTCGATCAGGTAGTCGCCAGCGTCGGAGATCGGCTCTTGGTGGTGTGGTGAATCGAGGTGGTGGGTCTGCATGCATATTTGCGTGACCCAACGACATACTTCCCACATTCGGTTGAAATCGGGTCGGCTACAAGAGAATTCACCGAGATAACGGACCGGAAATGAAGTGAAGACACAACGGACGTCCCCAATGTCGAGTGCCTTTGAAACACCGACCGCCTTGATATTGATGACGCTGAAGCTGTCCATATAGGGCAGGTCCACAACCTGCTCACCATCTCGTAGAACAATATCAGCACTGCGATTTGCGCCGGGTGCATCATGCTCGTTCGGGGTGATCAGCAATCGGGTGCCAAGGTGACCGTTTACCCGTAACCCGACATATCCCGAAAGGATATGTCCGTATTGCACCGTATACGTGCCGTCGTTTTCGAAGTGGGCACCAGCCGTTTTGAGGTTTGGCTTGACGCCAGAGGAAACCCTTGTAAACCCGGTGGCAGGGAGAATTGCCTCAAGCGGTTCGGGGAGTTCGCTGACCAGAGTTTTTGCTTGGTCGCGATGCATAACTTGGCTTGCAGACCACCCCGCTTCGGTAAACGCGATCGTTTGCCAACCAGCTGGTTCTTGAGTTAGGTCGATCCGAAAGCCGTTCTTGGCATTACTCTGATCAAGGTCGCTGGCCTCCGCACAACTCCACGATGCCTCGGTGCCTGCCGTTTGGATTTCTCCATTTGCGTCACCGAATTTGAAGTCGACTTTGAGCCCTGGCTTGCCCGTGGTCCCTTCACTTGAGACGACTGGGTGGCCGAAAACCTCAACCGCGACCAGATTCTCACCCTCGTGAAAGAATCTTGTCAGGTCTCGAGCGTCTTCGAACCACGGGCCACAGGCGCCCGTATCGTAGTCGCGCCCGACGTCGGCCGGACCGCGCGATGCCAGTTGACCATTGACCCAGAGTCGATATCGCACATCGGCAGTAATCCATGCCCTGGCAAGTTTCAGCGAACCATCGATCGTCAGTGTCTTTCGAAATCGAACGACGGAAGATGCGCTAGCACCTGGCTTCCAAATCCATTTGCCAATACCAGGGCCACGATCGTTCGGTTGGATTGCTGCAGGTACTTCTGCAGCCTGTACCGACTGGCGTCCGACGCGCGGTGGTTTTCCCAGGGGTGTAACGGGTCCTCGGATGTCTTGGGCTAAGGCGGTGGTCAAGAGCATAGCTAACAGCATTGTTGGTTCACGAAAGGCATGTTCAATGGTGGGGAATGACTAGCTTGCCGATGCCACGTCGATCCCTGGAAGTGGAAAGATCTTGTTTGGGTGATGTTCTTTTTCAAAGATCGCTTGTGCACGCTTCACCACATCGGGCCGCGCGGCGCTCAAATCTCTGCTTTCGGCAGGATCAATCGCTAAGTCATACACCTCTATCTTGGAGGGTTGCTTAGTCAGGTTTGGCCGAATGACCTTGAAATTGCCGAAGATGACTGCCTGCATCGAAGAGGCTTCGGGATATTCAAAGTAGACGTAGTCCCGTTCCGGCTGTTTGCCCCCGATGAGCGATGGCAAGTAGCTGAGCCCATCTGTGCGTGGTGGTCGAACTCCAGCCACATCGCACAGGGTAGCGAGGGCATCGTAACAAACGTTGATGTGACTGCTTGTCGTCCGAGGCTTAATATGTCCGGGCCATCGAGCTACATAGGGCATACGGATGCCCCCTTCGTACAAGTCCATCTTGCCGCCACGCAGTCCACCGGCAGAATTGAAGAATTTTGGATCGACGCCACCCACGTTGGTGGGTCCGTTGTCGGAAGTTACGATGATCAAGGTGTTTTCCGCTGCACCAGTCTCATCAAGCGCCTTCATGATCTTTCCAATGGTGTCATCCAAGTAGGCGATCATGGCCGCGTAGGTGGCGTGCGGTCGTGGGTTTGGCACGTAGCCTGCTGTCCCGAGGTACGGCTTTGGGTCCCAGTCTCGTGGAAATTTGCTGATCCAGTCCAGAGGGGCTTGCAGCGACACGTGAGGAAGCGTCGGAGCATAGTAGAGGAAGAACGGCTTGCCTTTCGATCTTTTGATGAAGGCCACGCTTTCCTCTGCGAGCTTTGCCGGTGAGTACGTCTTATCCTGATAGCGTTGGTAATACTCGTCGTCGCTTGCCAGAGCTGGAATCGGTTTGGGGTGAACGTCGAAGATCCGGTTTCCAAGGAGATCGGGTTGGTTGTTCCGCCAGAGGTAAGTCGGGAAATAGTTGTGAGCGCGGCGTTGGCACAAGTAGCCGCAAAAGTAGTCGAAGCCGTGAGACAGAGGGGTTTGTCCAGGTGAGGGACCGCCAAGACCCCACTTGCCCACCAATGCGGACGTGTAGCCTCGTTTCTTGAGCAGTTCTGCGATCGTTGTTTCGCTGCCTGGTAAAGGACTTTGCCCCTCGGTATCATTGGGACCGAAGCCACCTTGCTCTACGTTGCCACGAATTGCGGCATGACCCTGATGCTTCCCAGTAAGCAGCGAGCAACGTGTAGGAGCACACACTGGACTGGCGGAATACGCCCGCGTCATCTTGATGCCTTGATCCGCCAATTTGTCGATGTTTGGCGTCGGAATCTTTGTTTGCCCAAAGCAGCCAACCTCGCCGTAGCCAAGATCGTCCGCCATAACGTACACGATATTGGGTGGCTTGGGAGTGCCACCAAAGGCAAGCGCCGCGATGAGGCCGACAACCAGCATTCGGGTGGTTTACCCGACCGGTCCTTTCGAAACGTTGAGTCATCGCAAGGGCCGCAATAACTTATCGGCTGAGAAGGAGGGCACCTGCGGTAACGTAATTTCAACACGAAAAGCAGGGGAACTTGAGAATTTCCTGCAGGGAAAGAGGCAGATATGAAAGTCGTTGCGATCACTGGGGAACGCGAGTGCGAAATCGTCGAGAGGGCAATGCCAACGCCGAGAGATAACTATGCGCTCGTGAAGGTGCTGGTCGCTCCGATGTGTACCGAGCTCGGCGAATACAAACGTGGGACTCCATCCGACTGTCTTGGTCATGAGGCAGCAGGAGAGGTTGTTGCGGTAGGTGAGCGCGCTCGAGTGAAGGTAGGGGACCGCGTCGTCGTCATGCCTCAAAACGGATGTGGTCGATGTGAGTGGTGCCTAAGTGGCGAACACATTCACTGCCCAACGCCAAGAGATCCCCACGCAGTTTGTGGTTGTACATCGGGCCGGGCTACTTACGCCCAGTATGTCCTTCAACAGGACTGGCTTGTGTATCCAGTGCCAGATGGGGTCTCGCTTGAGCACGCAAGTATGGCGTGTTGCGGTTTGGGACCGACGTTTGGTGGCATGCAAGTGATGAAGGTGAATGCCCTCGATACAGTGCTCATCTCGGGCCTTGGTGCCGTCGGATTGGGCGCTGTCATCAATGCGAAAGTTCGCGGTGCATGCGTCATCGGTATTGAAAGCCATCCGTGGCGAGCAAATTTGGCCAAAGAGCTTGGCGCAGAGTGGGTGTTCGATCCCAGTGATCCTGATCTCTTATCCAAAATTCGAGACGTTACGGGAGGACACGGTGCCGACAAATCGATTGAGGCTAGCAGTGCTGAAATCGCACCGAGTGTGCTTGCTCAGGCGACCCGACTCATGGGTCAACTTACATCAGTGGGATGGGGTGGGCCGATCCGCATGTCGGAAGTTGTGTACCGAGGACTCACGATTCGGGGGCAATGGCACTGGAACCATCTGCGCGATGGTGAATCCATGGCCAGAACCATCCGATCGGCACAGCCGCTTCTCGATAAATTCATCACCCACCAATTTCCGATGAGCGATGTAAAGGCGGCCTGGGAGTTTCAAGCGACTGGCCAGTGCGGAAAGATGCTCCTCAAGCCTTGGGAATAAGGGTGGAGATCTACCGGCTCACTCGCCAGCCGGGTGATGCGTCTTTTCCCCAGCCGTAATCGCGACGGGGAGGTAGTTCTGTCGAGGCGGCAGCGGACAGGTTGCGAACGACGTGAAGGCACATGGCGGATTGGTGGCCCGATTGAAATCGATCAACACTTCGCCATTGACTGGCTTAGGTGCGTCAAGAAAGCGCCCAGCTGGGTAGGTCTCGTTTCCACTTGTGAGGTCACGGAAGTTGATGAATAGTCCTTCGCCGGTGCCTTGTGCGTCCAGTCTCAAGGTCTTGCCAGCCAACACGAATTCCAAGTAACCGACCACGGGTACTGGTTGGGTATCTCCCAAGACATTGGTGATATCCACCATCTTAGGAGGGTCGTAGGGGACGAACTTTGCCTTCACAACGCATTTGGGGTTGGGCGCATACCACTTCAGACCCTTGAACTCGGTATAGCCCTTGCAGTTTCGATCCCAAAGGCGAATCCCGATCCGGTTCCCGCGTCGAATCGCCATAAACCGCAATGCACCCAATGTGATCCGATCAGAATCGAGGGCGAGCGGCGTCGAGGTGACGTTCTGCCCCTTCAACGTCGCGCTGACACCTGGGTTGAGTGTCAGCGTCACTTGGCCATCGTGTCGATTCAATATGCCTGCCACCCCAGCGGTTGACCCGGTTGGGAGCTTTACGGCGCATGATGCATCGGCACCGAAGGTATTGTCGCCTTCCTTCAACCAAAACAGCCCGGCCACGCTCAAGAACCCTTCGTCAGCTTTTAGGTCCACTTCCTGCTGCTTGCGCCACTTCGCCAACTCAGCGGAGTAAGTTTCTTTTGCTTTCGCAGTTCCCTGCTGAATACCAGCCGAGGCTAGCGCCGCACAACCGAGCAAACAGCCCACGAGGAAGAGGTGGTTCATAGCTAAACGCTACCTCACCAAGATAGCGAACCGAAAGTCACGGCACAAATTCCAAGATAGGGTGAGCTACTGGCCCGGTACGCGCTTGAGCAAGCCCCACAACAACCTCGCACGAGTAAAATGGCTTTCATGTCCCCACGTTTAGCCTTTGCCGTTGATGCTGCCTTCAAGGGAGGCAAGTCGACCCTGGGGCTTTTTCAGGCGGGTGCGGAGGTCATTACCAAGCAGGATGAGTCGCCGGTGACTGCCGCTGACCGAAATGCCGAGCACCTGATTCGTTCTCTTATTGCGCAGTCTTACCCCGGCGATGCCATCCTCGGCGAAGAGGAAGGCGGTGATACAGGTGCCCTGGACCGGTGGGTGATTGACCCCATCGACGGTACAAAATCCTTTATCTGCGGAGTGCCGCTGTACGCGACCCTGCTCAGCTATGAGGTCGATGGCGAAGCGGTCCTCGGTGTCTGCTATTTCCCTGCCCTTGGCGAAATGCTCTACGCGGAGAAGGGAAAGGGTGCCTTCCTGAATGGCCGTCCCATTCAAGTCTCGCAACGAGACACCGTGAAAGGTAGTGTCCTTTGTTGTGGTGGGTCGATGCTGAAAGACGGTAATTGGCAGAAGATTTCCAGCCTTTTGAGTCGAGCACTGGCGACTCGAACTTGGAGTGATGCGTACGGCTATGCACTCGTGGCGAGTGGAAGGGTCGATGCGATGATGGATCCGGTCATCAGTCACTGGGATATTTCCGCCGTTTCGCTCATTGTTCGAGAAGCGGGTGGTCGATTTACCGACTTCAAAGGAAACGACAAGCTGGCCAAAGAATCGCTTGGCACCAATGGCCGGATTCACGACGAGATCCTCCAAGCGCTGCAATCATGAGACTTCTTGGTATTGACTTCGGGTTCAAGCGCATTGGTGTTGCCGTGGCGGAAACAGAGGTTGGAATCGTTACTCCACGACCTCCTATGACAGCGAGCGGAGCGCTGAAGCGAGATGCCGAGGCGATTTCGGCGATGGCAAAGCGAGAAGAGGTTTCTGCCGTGATTATTGGGCTCCCCGTGGAAGAGTCCGGTGAAGAGGGGAGGATGGCACGAATCTGCCGAACCTTGGGTGATCATATCGCCGGGAACGGAATTACTGTGCATCTTGTCGATGAATCCATGACCAGTGTGCAAGCGGATGGCACTTTGCGTCAGGATGGCTTAAAAGCGAGCCAACGAAGGAAACTTCGTGACGGTGAAGCGGCGGCTTTGATTCTGGAGAGATACCTCGATGGCCAAGCGACGGATAGCTAAAAGATGGATTCTGCTCACGGCGCTTGCCGTTGTGGCGGCGGCGGCAGGCATTTGGCTCGTCGATGGCACCCAGCCGGTCGATACGAAAGACCAAGGGCACAAGGTTACTCTGCGGTTTGAGACTTCAACGCGATTACCAGCGGTGCTCACCCAGCTCCAAAAGCGTGGAGTTGTTCGAGATGCTCTCGCCACAAGAATTCTTTCGCTGATCGAACGTCGGCCTTCGATTGTTCATTCCGGAAGCTACGCTTTCAACACTTCGATGAGCGCAGAGCAGGTACTTCGTTCGCTTCGGAATCCGGTCACATTGCTGATTCGCCTGCCAGAAACGAACTGGGCGAATCGGACCGCGCATTTGCTCCAGAACTACGAAGTTGTCGATGCCGATGACTACATGGATCTCGTCCACAATCCACAAACATTCGCGAATGATGTCTCGTTTCCTCTCCCCAAAGATTCACTGGAGGGGTACCTGTACCCGAAGCGCTACTCGCTGCCCCCGCTGTATGGTGCACGTCGAGTCATTCTTCAGCAACTCAAGGAGTTTGAGAAGAATGTGTGGAACACCGACGATCGGCCGAAAGATCTCGCCCGCACCCTGACAATCGCCTCGCTGGTACAGTTGGAGGCAGGAACAGACCACGACCGCCCCATGATCGCCGGCGTCATCGAAAACCGAATCAAGAAGAAGATGTACTTGCAGATCGACTCGACCATCCTTTATGGAATTCAGAAGTGGCGTAGGCTGTATTTTAAGGACTACCACGCGATCAAGTCCCCCTACAACACCTACATCAACAAGGGATTGCCGCCCGGTCCCATCTGCTCTCCCGATGCGAAAGACATTCAGGCGGCGATGCACCCAGCAAAGCACAACTACGTGTACTATGTCGCCCTGCCTAATGGTCGAACCATTTACGCGGCGACCTATAAGGAGCATCTGAAGAACATCGCGATTCGTAAGGCTGCGATCAAGGCCCTCAAAGGGGTGAAGTCTTGAGCACTTGGCAGAACGGCCGCTTTGAGCGCGATAAGCTTTCCAGCGTATTCCACCCGTTCACTCCAGCCCACGCTGCTGAGTCACTTCACTCAATCGATATCCAGCAGTTGTGGGATCGGGGAAAACGGTTACTGCTTCTTGATGTAGACAACACCCTCGTCCAGTGGCATACCGATGAGTGCTCTCCCGAAGTCCTTGATTGGACCAAGCGAGCCAAAGAGATTGGGTTTGAAATCTGCATTGTCAGCAACACGAACCAGCATGAGCGTCTTGCCAAAATTGCGGCAACTGTTGGCGCCATCACCGTACGGGGGCGGTTCAAGCCGAGTCGATCGATGTTCCGTCTCGCTTTGATGAAATTCAAGCGAAAGCCAGAGGAAGCGATCATGGTCGGTGACCAACTCATCACCGATGTGTTGGGTGCAAATCGAACTGGCATCGAAGCGATTTGGGTTCGAAAGCTGGAAGGAAAAGAGTTCAAAGGGACCAGCATCAACCGAGTGATGGAGCGGATGCTCACGGGGTTGATCTATCAAGCCTTGGTCACACCTATCGATGAAACAAGTTCCTCGCCAGAGGTAGAACGAGCCAAGCCGCTTGGACAGAAAACAATTGTTCATCAACTCGTGAAGTTCGCCATCGTCGGTGGAACGTCGTTTGTCATCGACTTTGGGTTCACCTACCTCTTTATGAAGGTCATCCCAATGGAAGGTGGCCTGATGAGCGACCACCTCGGAACGTTTCTGATCCACAATTTCGGTCCGCTGTTTAGCTATGCGACCCATCCCAGTGCGGCCGCCTTGCCAATTCTGGGTGCGGTGGCGTCTTTCTTCGCGATGACAAACAGCGCCTTCATGAATCGAGCCTGGACCTTTGAGGTCAAAGGCAAAGAAGAGCGAGCCAAGCAGATTCGTCGATTCTACGTCGTGTCGATCCTTGGGCAGTTCATTAACATTGGCGTTGCCACGGCAGTGTTCAGCATGATTGGCAATCAACAGTTGCTCATCCCCAAAGTGGCAGGCGCGGGTATTGCAGCGGCATGGAACTTTATCGGTTCGCGTCTGTACGCGTTCCGTGGCCACGTATGAACGAGTGGTTTGCGTGGCGCGAAGCGCCTGAAGCGGAGTTCGGAGTCATTGGTGACCCAGTGTCCCACTCACTGTCGCCGCGAATGCATCAGGCCGCTTACGATGCCCTGGGGTTGCCCTATCGCTACTCCGCGATCCAAGTGCCTGCCGGTGAGGTCGAATTGGCGCTGACGAGGCTGCATTCGCTTGGGTATCAAGGCATCAACGTCACGGTTCCTCACAAAGGAGAGGCGCTCGAATGGGCGGAAAAGGTTGAGCCTCTTGCTCGTAGGGTTCATGCAGCAAACACCCTCCGCCTTTCCGATAAGGCTTGTATCAACACGGACGCCCCTGGTTTCCTTGATACCCTTGTCGACTTTCCTCCCGAAACACCGACGGCGCTACTTTTGGGGGCAGGTGGCACGGCTCGTGCGCTTGCCGTCGCCTTGAATCAAGCCGGTTACGAACTCTACTTTTACAATCGCACCGCCTCGAAAGCCTATGCCCTTGCCGAAGAACTGGGCTTGGCAACGAGCCAGGTTCGGAAGACGGCTGATCCGAGTGGCGTCAGCCTGATCTTGAACACTACGTCGGCATCGTTGAACAACGATGAACTGCCGATCCAGTGGGACAAAGCCGAGGGTGGTGCGCTTGCGTACGACCTCATGTACTCGAAGACTTTGACTCCGTTCCTGAAGACTGCAAGTCAGCACGGGCTTCGCACTGTCGACGGAATCCACATGCTCGTCGCCCAAGGTGCCCATGCCTTTACTTGGTGGCTCGGGCTAGACGCGCCGCGTGCGGCAATGCTTGAGGCGATTCGATGAAGATTCTGCCGCCGACAAGCGAATCGATTCGCTTTGCCGCAAATGCATTGAGAAGCGGGGAGTTGGTTGGCTTTCCCACCGAGACTGTTTATGGCATCGCCGCCGCTGCAACGAACCGAGATGCAATCCTCAAGACATTCGCCCTAAAAAAGCGCCCAGCCGATAACCCCCTGATTGTCCATGTCGCCTCTCTGGAAGACACGACGCCGTTAGTGAATGCGATTCCACTGGCCGCGAGAAAGCTCGCACAGGCGTTCTGGCCGGGACCGCTCACCCTTGTGTTGCCCAAGGCCGAGTCCGTTCCTAGTGAGGCGACAGGGGGCCACGACACGGTTGCCGTTCGCGTGCCCAATCATCCCGTCGCTTTGGCGATTTTGAAAGAGACAGGCATCCCGTTAACCGCTCCAAGCGCGAACCCGTTCATGGGCCTATCACCGACGTCCGCCGAACACATCGCTTCCGAGATTCTTGAAGGATTGGCGTGTGTGATCGATGGAGGGCGTTGTGACATCGGTGTTGAGTCAACGGTCGTGGATTGTAGTGGACCAGAAATTACGATCCTTCGACCAGGGGGCATTTCCCGTGGTGAGATCGAAGGAGTCTTAGGCCAGTCAGTGCGGGCCAACGATTCAAACGAGCGAAAATCGCCGGGCATGTACAAGCGGCACTATTCCCCTCAGACTCCCATTCGGCTCGTGGAGTCGCTTGGCCCACTCGATGGCGGCATTGGATTCGGGCCTCCCCAAAATCCATCCCAATTTGTGCTTCCAACCGACGCTGCTGGCTACGCACATGAGCTGTATTCCACTCTTTATGCCCTCGATCAACTCGGCTGTGATGAGATTCTTATCGAAAAGCCGCCTACGACGTCAGACTGGGAAGCCGTACACGACCGATTGCGAAAAGCCCAAGGCTAACTAATTCTCAACGTCGTGAAGCGCTACGATATCTAGCTTGGAGTCGAGTTCGACATACATCTTTGGCGTTTCTGATATGCCGATCGAGGTTCGTGGATTGATGCAGCAAGAGCGAATGGCCACTTCCGGTCCGAAATCTTCATAGAGGTTACGGAACGCATCGTAGAGAGTGATTCCGCTACCTGCCAGGGTGCCGTTGGTCAGGCGAACCTCATGGTCACCTACTACGCACTCCAAACCCCACATGAAGATGGTTTGCCCCGCAGCCATTCCTGCCGCCTTAGTGCTATCGCTGACAGCAACGACTTTGTCGGCTGGTTTGCACCTGAGCAGGATCTCGGCGGACTCTTTGCAAACGTGATGACGGTCGTAGATCAACTCCGAGAAAATCGCATCCGTGCCCAAAGCGAACCCAACCATGCCTGCCTCGCGGTGATGCAGCGGCCGCATGGCGTTGAACGTGTGGGTCGTGTGATCGGCTCCTGCGAGGAACCCTTGGTTGGCCTCGGCGTATGTCGCGTTGGTGTGGCCCATGCTCACCCTAACTCCTCGGTGGGTCAGTCTGCGAATGACATCTAGGGCCCCTGGCCGCTCTGCCGCCATCGTAATCACCTTAAGTCGTGGGTCATCAAGAACGGCGTCCCATTCCGAAGGGCCTTCCGGCGCATCGATGATCCACGAAGGCGGCTGGGCACCAGGGAAGACAGGGCTAATGAACGGTCCCTCCAAATGGAATCCCAGAATCATCCGATGGGTTGGGAGCGCGGCCAATGCCTTGCTGACGTCAGTCACGGAAGCGGTGACGGTTGTGGGAAGAAAGCCCTCGTAGCCGACCGCACGCAACTGTTCACAGAGAGACACCATCTCATCGGTGGTGGCACTCATGAAGTCGATGCCGAACGCACCATGGGTGTGGATATCGACGAAACCGGGAATGAGCAAGGTATCCGCTTTGCCGTCAACTCGACGAAATGAATGCTTCGCGAGGTCGGCTTCGTACGAACCAAACCCGTCGGGACCAAAGGCAGAGACTATTTTGCTCACGGCATTAAGGCATACCCGCTGGAGCCCCGAATAACACGCCCTTCTAGCTCCAATACGGTTAATTCTGAAAGAACATCTGATGTATCGAGCCCAGATCGATCGACAATCAGCTCCGTCGAGAGCGGTTCCGAAGTCAAAACGGCGAGGATACGTGCCCCCATTGGGGATGCATCGTCCTTGGGTAACTCCGCTTGAGGTTCGATCTGCATTGATTCGAGAATCTGGTCGGGATGGGTTACAAGTGTCGCGCCATCACGCAAGAGGCCAAACGAGCCTTGGAATCCAAAGTGGTCGATGTTCGCTGGCAAGACGAATACTTCGCGCCCCAGTTCGTTTGCTGCAGTTGCCGTGCTAATTGCCCCCGATCTAGCCGGTGCCTCGATGACCAGCACCGCACTACTGAGGGCGGCAACCAAGACGTTCCGGATCAAGAACTTGTAATCCGCCATCTTTGAGCCAATGGCGAATTGGCTGATGAGGCACCCTGAACCTGCGATTTGTTGAAACAGAGCGCTGTGGACAGAAGGGTAAACCGTGTCGAGGCCGGTTGCGAGGACGGCAGCAGTCTTTCCACCTGCTTCCAAGGCGCCTTTGTGGGCAGCCGCATCGATACCGAGAGCACCGCCACTGATAACGGTGACTCCTGCCTTCGCGAGCGCCTGAGCGAACTTGAAGGCACAGGCTTTGCCATAGGTTGAGGCAGACCGCGTTCCAACAATGGCGACAACGGGTTCAAACAGACATTCTGTGCTGCCTTTGTAGAACAGTGCCGGGGGCATATTTCCGCTTTCAAGCAAAGGTTCTGGATAGTCGTCGGCCTCCAGTAGCTGTGCTCCTTGAGTCAGAGCTTTGGCAAGCGCAGTCAGATCCGCTGCTTGCATGCGCCGATTCTCGCCATCGGTGAGAAGGGAGTGATTTCTGAGCCGATCAAGTGGATCCGAAGCAAAAGAACCGAGTTCTTCCAGAAGAACCCGGTTCTTTGCCGGAGCAAGCTCCGAAGCGAGTAATCGTTGCCAGAATTCAGGCGAACGCAAACTCTCTAGCCGCCGCTGTCTCCAGCACCGCCACCACCAAAGCCGCCGCCTGGAGGGCCACCACCGAAGCCACCCTTACCACCAGGGCCGCCTGTCTTGTTGGCGTCCTCGCCGGGGAGGATGATCCTAGGCAGAAGGTTGTCGATGATCAACGAATAGTTGGTCTTGCCTTCGTTACCCATCCAGTCGGATACCGTGACTGTGAACACGTGTCGACCGTCTGGAAGCGAACGATTCTTTCCTTGGAGAGAGAATCGTACTAGAGCGAATCCCTCTTTCGTGATCGTGTATTCAAGGTCGTTGCCATCCACTGAGATTTTCAGGGAGTCTTTATTGATTCCTGAATTCTCGTCCTCAATCTTAAAGATGAGGATCAGCGGAGGCAAACCGCAGACCTGCTCTCCCGCATTCGGGAACAGCATCTTGGTTGTAGGAGGTGTAAGGTCGATGCCAAGGTTGCTATCGAATGCCAACAGACTGCCATCCTTAGCTGGAACCAGCAGAGTCTGGCCGGCCAGAACGACTGGAGCACTCGCTTGGATGAAATAAACCTTTTCATCGGTCTTGGCTTGGCCACCGCCGCCAAAACCACCCACACCACCACCGAACCCGCCAGGGCCACCGCCCTTGCCTCGACCGCCAGTAGCAGGAGCACTAGAGGTTGGTTCATCGACGGGATGGATGATGTAGTTCCAAAGAGTTTTTCCACTCGCGGAATCAACAAGAATAACGCCACCGTTTGAAGTCGGTACGACGAATTTCTTGCCAACTGGAGTTGGTCGAGCGATAGGCGAGGAGCCGAGTTCAATTGGCTTCCTCGTAAGTAGCCGATGATCGGTATCGTAAATCGCGGCATGGCCGTCGCTTGACACCACGAGAATGCCATAGCCTGAACACGCAGGTGCGTAGGCTAGATCCATTCGAGTATCGACCTGCCAAACAGGAAGTCCGGTTAGCGCGTTCAGCGCTGCCAAGTAGGAACCTGTGGTGATGTAGATTCGATCGTCTTGAACGATCGGGGTCGGCTTGGCTGGCAACTGCGTGAACGGTCGAACCCAATCCATCTTCTGGGTTCCGACATTGAAGGAGATGAGCTTGGTTTGATTTGTGCAAATCAGAATGCTGTTCTGATAAACGCCCAAGGATCCCTGAATGCCTTCGTAGATGTGATAAGGTGCCTTCCAAGCTGGCGAGCCGTCAGCCGGGTTAATGGCCACAAGTGTGTTGTCGCTAAGAGCGGCGACGACAAATTTGCCGACCGTTACAGGTTGACCAAAAACGGGTGCAGGCGTTGGAAAGCTCCACTTGAGCTGGCCAGTGCCTGGATCGATGCCTACGATGAGTTTGTTATCGCAAGCCGCCACGAGGGTGCCAGCACTAAAGATCGGTGCAGACCTAAAGATGCCGTCCATCGGGTCAAGGGCTGGAAATCTCCATCGGAGGTTTCCAGTCTCTTTGTCTAACGCGAAAACGCGTCCGCCCAAAGACTGATAAATTGTGTCTCCCAAGACCAACGGCGAACCGCCAGGTGCTGTGGTTGAGGATTGTTGCCACCGCCATGCGAGCGGAGCGGGTCCGTCGAATTGTGCGGCTGCGACACTTGTTAGAGTGAGCGCGGCAATGCCGACGGCGATTGAGAGCATCTTCTGCATCTGTCCTAGTGTCTCCACATCTCGGTACAACACCCGAGACTCCAACCATTTTAGTCACGCCGCCCTAGGTTTGTCTACCAACAGTTCGGCCATACTTCGGACGCGCGGCGAGCCCCGCGCGTCACGCAATTATCGATGAGCGCAACAATTCTTTGCTATCACAAGGTTGGACCGGGTTCTGAGGAGGGTAGAAGGCTTAATATTGAGCCCTCGCGCCTCAAATCCCATGTTAGGTTTTTCGCAAGAAAGAAATGTACTTTTCTTGTTGCGGGCGACCTTTCAGGTTCCTGGAAAGAAGGAATTGTGTGCTTTACATTCGATGACGCCTACGAATCGACAATTGTTCACGCGCCAATCATCTTTGAAGAAGCAGGTGTTCGCGCAAGCTTCTATGCGGTGTCCGATCGAGTAGGTGGACGCTCCGATTGGGATGGAGAAAATTCTCGACCTTTAGCAAACTGGGACCTTTTACGCGAAGTTCAACAGCGCGGCCACGAAATTGGCAACCATTCTCAGAATCACAAGCATATGGGCGAACTCACGCCCGATGAGCAATTTGCCGAGATTCAGAACGCGCATAACAGATTTGTCGATGAACGGATCAGACCACGAAGCTTCTGTTTTCCCTATGGGAGTCATAACCAAGCGACTCTCGAAATGCTTCAAAAAGCCAACTATTCGGTTGGGCTCGCCCTTGGTAAGCGTCCAGCCCGCAGAGAAGACAACCTACTTAGTCTCCCCCGAGTTGTCGTCGCCTACAGCGATGCGCTGCCGATGCTGCTCTACAAGATCGTCCTGAAGCCCAAGCTGCGCAAGCGATAGATTTGATGAAGCTGGAGGCAATAGTTGAGCTTTCTTTTTCCAGAACTCTTCGGGCGTTTATTTGTCGGTTGTTCACTCCAACCGCTGAATCCGATAGGTAGCCCTGGAGGGGCGTTCCTATATCAGCCCAGGGTGCAACCCTGTGGAAATCGCCGTCACACAACCCAGAGCGCTGCAAGTGCGACATATCCCGTCAATGGGCATCGCCCATTGACTTCGGCAAGCACGCTAAGTCCACCAAGCACTTCGACATAGCGCCCGAGGACTAAACCTAATTAACCTGTGCCTCCCTCAAGCACGGCATAACTGCCAGCGTTATGATGGTCGTACCTAGCTTGCGATCAAACCACGAACTGTTGAAGTCGTGGTCCCGACTGCTATTTCTTCCAAGTGCCTCGCTTGAGCCGATATTGGCAAAAACACGTCAGAGCAAATCCAACGACGAGTAGCCCACGAAAAAACCATATGACGACGCCAAAAACACGATCTTGGACGTGGCCAACGGTTTCGTGATGCCAAATTCCATAGCCGATGAGTCCTGTTAAGATTCCGAAAACAATGATCCCAGCCAACGTAAACAGGAGAAGGCTCCGTGACTTTGGCCCATTGCTACCGACTCCCGAAAAGCCGCAAATCAGGAGCAAAATGCAAGCGACCAAGGATACGTCGATCTGGAAGGGATAGGTCTTGGTGGTTGCAACCACCATCTGGGTTGACGGGGTCGTTGCAAGACTCCAAACCAAAATCGCCAAACACGGGAAGAACGCAATGAGCATCGCAACCGCAATCGGCGGTGAGCTATCGATGCGTTTGCCAAATTTCTTTGCGGTGGGCATGGGCTTCGGCATTCCTGAGCGGATACGTCCTTGGCAACATTATGATGCAGTACTGACCAAGCACCAAATCAGGGGATGGATGGTCAATATTGGTGTCGCCCGATTGGCAAGGCGTCACTTGTGGGGTCACCAAAACTTAATAATCGACGCTGTTGGACCTTCATTTGCATGTGGAGCAAGGAGAGCGAGGCGGAATTAGCCTAACCGTGGAGCAGGTTGACTCGATTGGGCATGGTCGCGCCGACATCCAGGCGGGAATGCGATTTTCGATGGATCAAGTTGAGCAAGACCTCGCAGCTCGAAAGTCCGCTTGGCTCAGCGCAATCCGCTCCTAACGGTTATTCTTTCGCCGTGGTTTTCAGATGAGCCTGGGCGTTGATTTTGCTGCGAGCTGGACTCGGTGGTAGCTAATCCTCGCCCATCAGCTTGCTCAGCAAGCCGTCCATCGCGTCGGCCCAGCGATGGGCACCTTCGGGGGACGGGTGAAGCATGTCGGGCATCAGTCCCTTATTCATGCTGCCATCGCGGTTCAAGAAGACCTTGGTGACGTCGAGCCAGAACACATGCTCGTCATCGGCGAGCCGTTTGGCCAGTTCGTTGGTCTTCCTTAGGACGATGCCCCGTGAATTGCGGGCAGGCTGAGCACCGTACGGAAAACACCCGAGCAAAAGAATCTTCGTCTGTGGCAGCCGATCTCGAATCTCTTCGACGATCGTCTTGATGCCACCGTAGATTTGCTCCGGTGTGTGGTGAGTCGGGTAATTCCGCTCGTCCGCGTTGTTCGTGCCGATCATCAGGGTGATCGCCTTTGGCTTTTGCCCGTCAAGCTCTCCGTGGCGAATGTTCCAAAGGATGTTTTCGGTCCGCGCGCCACTGTAACCAAGGTCAAGGGCGTTTTTGGGGGCAAAGTACTGGTTCCAAGTCGCCTGATATTCGTTCTTTTCAAAGTTGTGCGTGATCGAGTCGCCGATCATAAGCAAATCGAACTTGTGGGACTTCTCAATGTCGAGCTTCTCGGCATGCCGTCGCAAAGCCCAGCCACCCTGCGGCACCGCGACTTCGGCAGGATTCCGCTCCTCTTGCCCAGCAAAAGCTAACCCGCAGAGGGCAAAGAGACCAATCCAAACACGATTTCGCATAGCGAAGACTTTACCGCGCGTTATCCGAAGACTTGGACATTCCTTGGTTGGATTGAATCGCCTTAAGTAATCGATCAGATTGCCGCGTGCAAATTTCCTTTGAGCGAGGTATAATCACTCGTCCGAGTTTGGGGGCATAGCTCAGTTGGGAGAGCATCTGCTTTGCAAGCAGAGGGTCAGGGGTTCGAGTCCCCTTGCCTCCACCAGACTTCGAAACGAAAAAGCCGTCAAGACTTACGCAGTCTTGGCGGTTTTTTGTATAACGCCCCCATCAGATCGCACCAGACGGACTGGTTTACAATGTATTGACCGTCGTGGTTTTTCGCATTGTTCTGGAAGACGGCGAAGTATGGATTCATTTTGGCCAGTGTTGATGATCTGCCCGGTGGTCATACGCATGGACGAAATCGAGAAAAGGTTCCGGTAAATGAGGAAGTGCCCATTCATCGGTGGCTAAGATGTCAATAGCAATGCAGGAGTCATTGCGATAGCGGGATAGATCGTGCCTGAGTTGGCAGTCACCAGGGCGATATGCTCTACACAACTTTGCCTGGCCTCGTTTCCGAAACACAAAACCTTGCTAGACGTCTATGGACATGGGTGGTCGGTGCCAAATGATGTTGGTAGTGAGCCCGCATGAATCCATGTTGTTATTTCGTAGAGAACTGAATTTCGTCGCTGCATTGTTTGTCGGAGCATCACTTATGGGCACTGCGTCCGGGGCAGTTCGGGCTTCAACTCGGGCGGATTCGCCACCTTCGGGGTTGATTCATTGGTGGAAGTTCAACGGAAGCGGGACGGATTCGGCGGGGGAGACGAACCTTGTCCCGATCGGGCCGGTGAAGTATGTGCCCGCCGTAATGGGGCAGGGGATTGAGTTGAACGGGGTCACCACTGGCTTGGGCATGGCTGCCAGCAGAGAGATGCAGTTTCAAGGTTCCTTTACGATCAGCGCGTGGGCTCTCCTCAGGGCTCGACCTTCAGGAAAAATGTGGTCTTCGATCATCTTCGACGGAGACGACCGACCAGGATTGGATCCGTATGCGTTGCAGGTCAGGCCCAATGGCTTGATGGTATTTCTCGTGACCGGTAAAGAGCATTCGGGGTTTGTGGAATGGCCCTTTCCGCTGAATCGATTCGTGCTCGTCACCGCTGTCTATGATAAGAAACATGGCACCCTGAACATGTATCTGGACGGAAAACTCAAAGCTCTCAATGGCGGAGGGCGAGACCTCACACCCGTCGTCCCGCTTGCTCAGAACGCGAACGCTGGGGTCGGAATTGGCACGAACAACCAGTTTCAGAATTCAATGTACAACTTCGGTTGGGACGGAATTATTAACGATCTGCGGGTCTATAACCGGGCTCTCTCTCGCCGAGAAATCGAGAGGCTTTATGATTTGGGGGTTAGTACGGCGAAGCAGAGTGGGTTGGATTTAACTCAACACAACGACCATTGAGGTTCTTGAGATTTCTCACGCGGAGGACGCGCAGGGGCGCAAAGGTAGGACTTTCATGCCGGCTTCTTTGGACCACTCAAAGTTGAAACTCGCACTGTCTCTATGGATATCCCCGCTTTTTTGAGTCGTCATGAAATTCGACGGCGCTGATGTTGCGAGCTGAGCTGGAGCAGACGAATGGAACATCGACACCGAGAGGAATAGGCTCCAACGCGATACCGTGCGGCCCAGATTGAGGTCCCTATGAATCGAATTCAACAGAGGTTTGAACCCAGTGCCCGCACTTGCGCCACCATCAGATCTGATCCTTTAGGAATGTCAATCTGCCGACGATCGTTGTACGGAATCTTACGGCAAGCCGGGAATGCGAATCACTTTGGCGTCTTTGGGCCGAGATAATGTCGCGGCATACATCGCCCGCTTTCCAAACCCGACACACGCCCGCATCCGGGCAAGACTCGTGTAATAGGATGCATACGGCCATCCGGTTCCGCCGTCCCAAAGCTCAAATCGAGACATGGCTTCGCAATAGGTTTCGAATGTTTCGGAGGTGTCGACATACATGTCCGGTTCGTATCCGTCCATGTCTTCCCAGTTCTCCGAGTAGAACACATTCGGGACCCAGTGGGCAGGTGCATCGCGTTCGATCCTCTTGAGACCAGCGTAGAACCGCGCGTCAAGAGCGATCTTGTGGGCGTTCATGTGGTCTTTGTGCATCGAGTTTTCCCAGTGAGTGATCAGCACTTTCGGGCGTAATTCGCGAATGATATCGCAGACCTCGAAGATCACGTCATCATTCACCGGTAGTTCCGCGTCTCGATAGCCGAGCACGCGGGTTTCAACACCCAGAATTGAAGCGCACTCTTCGCCCTCACGGATCTTCTGACTTCGATAGTCCTCGGAGCCCAAGATCGGATGCCCCTTTTCACCTGCTGTCAAATTCAGAATCACGACTCGGTGGCCCTCACGCGCGTATTTGGCGAGAATCATCCCTGCTGCTAATTCCTGGTCGGCTATGTGCGCACCAAGTGCCAGAATCGTCATTGACTTGTTATCCATATCCCAATCCTATTCTGACCCGGTTCAGATTCGCGCGTTCCAGCCAGGTGACCTTGAGGCGGTGCTGGCCCTTTGGAACGAATGCCTTCCCAAAGACACGATGACCGTGGATCGTTTTTGGAGATTATTCTTGCTGGACCCCAACTTCCGAGCCGAAACCATGTTCATTGCTGTTGCGGATGGCCAGCCAATCGGATTTTTGCAGGCCATGGTTCGGAGAACTCCTATTGGGATCTTTCCCTCGAATCCGAAGCAAGGGTGGATCACAGCGTTCTGTGTGGCTCCTGAACATCGACGACGCGGGGTAGGTCAAGCCCTCATGGAAGCCGGGATCGGTGTCCTTGCCAAATCCGGCTGCAAAGTGGTGAGTTGCAATGGTTACGCGCCGAGCTACGCCTTTCCGGGGGTGGATGTTGATTACGTCGAGGGCATCGCATTCATGGAAGCGATGGGCTTTCAACCGTCCGTGCAGGCGGTGAGGATGGCAAAGGACTTGGTGGGTGTGACGACGCCAGATGACGTCTCTCGGACGAAAGCTGAACTTGAGTCTCAGGGCTTTTCCGTCAGACTGTTTCAGGATGAGGATACGGTTCCCCTACTGAAGTTCGCCGAAGAACAGTTTCCCTATTGGCATCAGAGCCTGGTCGACGGTTTGCAGCAGAAAAGCAGCAATGTATGGGTGGCAAGTTACGTTGGCAGCATCGTTGGATTTGCCCAATGGGAGAATCCCCAAACAGACCCTCCCAACGGGGCGAGCGGTCGGTTTGGACCCTTTGGAGTAGACCCCAGCCTGCGAGGAAAGGGGCTCGGCGGTGTCATTTTCTACACCTTGGTCGAAGACGTCATCCGTCGGGGGGCAAAGCACCTTTGGTTCGGGTGGGCAGGGGGGCGGAACCTCTCGTTCTATGAACGTGTTGGGTGTCAAGTGACGCGGCGTTATCAGATGTTTAAGCAAGAGATTTAGGTGCCGCTGATGTCGCTTCCGGGTGAGTAACCTAAGGAGCGGATTTTTTTGCAATTTGATAAGGAGTATTACCTGCAATGAGTAGAAACGGCATTCCCACAACAACCTTTGGCAGAACGGGTCTTGAGGTCACTAAGCTTGGATATGGAGCGATGGAGGTTCGAGGAACCCGCATTTGGGGCGGTCGGCCGGTGGCGGACGAAGAGGCGGATACGATCTTGAACGCGGTTCTCGATTCTGGAATCAATTTTATCGACACCGCCAACGACTACGGTCGAAGCGAAGAGTACATCGGTCGCTATATCTCGCACCGCCGTTCTGAGTTCGTCCTAGCAACGAAGTGCGGTTGCACCGTCGTTCATCGTGACGAACACACAGATGACACACCCCATGTCTGGACCCGTGAGAATCTATTCCGCGGTCTCCACGAGAGCCTTGAGCGGATGAAGACCGACTACGTCGATCTTATGCAGCTTCACAATCCAAGTGTCGAGCAAACCGAATCAGGCGAACTCGTCGAAGCTCTGACTGCCATGAAGGAGCAGGGCAAAGCAAGGTTCATCGGGATTTCCTCGACAGAACCGCACCTGGATACTTACATTTCTTGGGGCGTGTTCGATGCATTTCAGATTCCGTACTCTGCGCTGGAAAGGGTCCATGAGGCCTCGATCCAGTTGGCGGCGAGGGCTGGAGCGGGAGTGATCCTTCGCGGAGGAGTGGCCCGCGGCGAACCCGGCGAAGGTCTAGGTAACGAAGATCGTTGGAAGGTTTGGAATGCAGCCAACCTCGATGAACTGTTGGATGAAGGCGAGACGCGGACGCAATTCCTCCTGCGGTTTACCAACACCCATCCAGGGATGCACACGAATATCGTGGGAACCAAGAACCCTGCCCACCTCAACGAGAACGTTGTCGCTGCCGCAAAGGGGCCACTGTCGGACGAGGTTTACGCTGAGGCAAAACGTCGCCTTGACCTGGCGTAGACGGACCAACCTATAGGTCAATGAGCGCTCAACGCGTTCATTGACCTAAGAATGGCGCGGCATCTTCCAGTGTGACTTTGCCCTCCTCGATCAACACTTCGAGTGTCGCCTGAAGACTCCGACACTGGGAATCGGTGGATTGAAGGTGGTTCAAGCGATCAAGATCGCCGTGCAAGATTGCACTCTTGACCGAGTTGTTAGCCACGATCCACTCGTAAGCGGGCACTCTGCCTGGTCCGTTTGCGCGGGTGAAAAGTCGTTGCACGGTGACCGCAATCAGGTTTTGAGCGAGGGCTCGCCGTAGAGGAATCGCCTCAGTTCTCGCGGCGTCAAAAACCTTTCGCAGAACGTCAGAAACAGAATCGGCGTGGATGTTGGCAAGGACAAGGTGCCCCGTCTCGGCAAGAATGACAATCTGACGTAGAGCCTCCGAGTTCGGGATGTCGTCAACGGCAATTACATCGGGATCGGCGTGATGAGTGGCTTCCAGCGCAGCTTCGTAAGTCTGAAAGTCTTGCCCGATGCTGATCTGAGTCACCATCGCCTTATCACTTCGAAACGTGAAGGCAGGTCCGTTGGCGATCACAAACACCCTCGCCGACCGAGTCATATTGATTCGTTGGACGATGGCTCCGGCTGTCGTCACTTTGCCACTTCCGGTAGGGCCGGCAATCAAAACGAGTCCGCGAGGAGACCCTGCGATCGTCTCCATGAGTTCCATCGCACCCTCTCCGATTTGATCGAGATTGGGTACTTCGGCCGAGATGATTCGAAATGTCGCAGCGAATCCGTTGTCGAATATTCGAAATGCGATTAGCGAGAAGTTTCGGTCTCCCAGATTGATGGTGCGTTCGACCGGTTGACCTGCGCGGATACGTGCCCAAGCATCGGTCGTCAGCGTCGGTTCCATCAGGGCGGCAAAGGACTCGTGGTTGAGTGCAGGGCAATCGAGTCGGACCAAATCTCCAGCTATGCGCAGGCAGGGGACCTCACCGGTGGAAAGGTGAATGTCCGAGGCCTTTCTTGCCACGGCTTCGTCGAAGAGCGTCGTCAGATTCATGTTTTACTTAGGACTACGAGATGCCGGTCATTGCCTTCCGCATCTCATGTAGGAGCACAGCCTGTCCGCCGTGATACGAATCATGCTCCACCAGGTGGGCCACGATCCACTCATAGGTGACTTTATAGTCCTTACGAGGGAGGGTTCGCTTCGGATTTCCGTGGGCGCGGATCATTTCGACTGTTTGCGCGCGTTGAGCATCGAGGATTTCGAAATACCACTCAATGGGCTGGGCAGGCGGAGCGGGCCAATGGGGACCATACTGATCCAAAGCTAGGTCGTATTCAATCGCGGGATTACCAACTGGTTCCGGCTCACCGTTGGCGAAAGTTCCCAGCCAATACCATTCGCAACTCGCGATATGCAGGATGAGGCCGCCAATGCTAGGTCCATTTGGGTAGGGCTGCCACACGACAGCTTCCGGACTCGGATTCCCAAGGTTCTCCCGCCACTCCCGTCCACCGTCGAGAAGGGTCGCAATCAAAACTCCGAGGTCGCCGTCCACGCCAGCCCGTGCTTCAAGGTCAATTCGCTCCATTCGGTGAGGATACTCAAGCCGATTGATTGGTGCAGAATGATGGGTATGGATGGCACCGTCGTTGCAGTGAGTCGAAGTGATTCGCATTCCTTCAGCAAGCAGAATCAGGAATCGATCGAGCTTGTCGCGGGTTACGGCATCGAAGGAGATGTTCATGCCGGGGCAACGATCAAGCATCGATCTCGGTTAGCGAAAGAGGGCGATAAGCCAAACATCCGGCAGGTTCACCTCCTTCACACAGAGATTTTCGAGGAGTTGAAAGAGCAGGGCTACGAGGTTCTTCCCGGCGAGTTGGGTGAGAACATCACGACGAAAGGACTCGACATTTTGGCGATGCCGAAGGGCACGAGACTTCATATCGGCTCGTCCGCCATTGTCGAGCTAACCGGATTACGAAACCCTTGCGGACAGATCGATGATTTCCAGATGGGTCTGAAAGACGCCCTCCTCGATCGCGATGCAGAAGGCAACCTCATCCGCAAGTCAGGAGTCATGAGCGTCGTCATCGCCAGTGGCGATGTCGTGCCAGGCGACCCCATCCGAGTCGAACTCCCCCCATTGCCTCATGAGCGCATGCAGCGCGTCTAGTTATCCGCAGCCCACGTAGTCGGCGGTGATCGTACCGACGCGCAGCCTGTGGAATCTGTTCGTCTTTCGGACGAATACCGGGCCGAGGTGGTGCGTGCCTGATCCTGCCGTTCGTCGGTACGATCACCGCCG
>CAILEM010000156.1 GCA_903833215.1 uncultured Armatimonadota bacterium | reverse complement strand
GCCGAACTGGAAGAAACCATCAAGGACTACCTCCGAATTCACAACAGAGACGCCAAGCCATTTAAGTGGACGGCATCCGCTGAATCAATAATCGACAAAGTCAATAGATGTCGAGGGATTAACGACTCAGAACACTAGCGACATTGCCAATCGAAAGCACAGGTGAAGGGTTCACGACGATTGGTGCGATTGGAAATCTAAGATCGATGCCCTCCGGAAGAGTCATCAACGACTTCCGCCTCGACGACCGCAACTTGATGCCGCTAACCAAGCGAAACATCTCCTTCCTCGTTCCAGCCCTCCCCGATGGCCAATATCGAGTTCAGTTCAGACCGATCGTCGGCACCAGGACACTTGAGTCTGTAACCGCCGACTATATGGTCGCTAAAGGCGAAGCCAAACTGGTTACGGAAGCAGCGTCACTCGAACAAAGCCCGATTTCGATTGAGCCATCTTCACTCAATGTCGCAATCCCTAAGGGCGGCAACCGCTCCTTTAATATCAAAGTTACCAACAATGGCTCAAAGCCAATCCCCATTTCCATCAGCGCCGCCGGCCTCGATCAGAATTTGGTGGGTGCGATTGGCGTTAGCGAATCCAAGGCACCTCTCGGAATGACGGTTGAGATCGACAACGAATCAGATCCGATTGAGCCAGGTGAAACACGAACAGTACACATCTCGTTGGGCGTTCCAGAATCAGCCGAAGGTGACATCTGGTTTGCGCTGGTCGCCAAAGAGACCGGAAATAGCAAAGCCTTGGTAGAAAGCTCCCTCTGCTCCATCTCGGTGCCTCTCACTCAGAAGCCGGATATGGTTATCGAAAATCCGCAGGTCATCAAAGATGGCGCTCGCACCATCGCAGTCAAATTCCAAGTCCGCAACAGTGGTAACACCGCTCTTCGACCTGAGCCTTCAGCTGCTGTCCTGGAATCCGGAGTCAAACTCTTGGAGAGAGTCGGTGTGGATGTCGTTGGCGACGGAGGCATCTTGCCAGGCAAAATGATCGAGAACACGATTATGATTCCGCAGAAGCTTAAGCCGGGTAACCATGTCCTTGAAATCGACTATCAGTACGGTCCCACCAACACTGCCAAGTTGAGAGTCCCGATCACGATTCCAGCTACAGGCGGCACTAAGCCAGTCGCAAAACCAGCGGCAAAGCCTGCCGCAAAGTCAGGAAAGAACTAATGAAAACGTCGTTGACTGCAGCTATCGCTCTAGTAATCACCGCAATCTCCATGGGCCAGACATCTGGCCCTTGGGTGCGGCCGCAATTAGGGGGCAAAGCGCCAGTTGGTAACACGAAGTCAGCGACGTCCAAATCTCCTGTCTCGAAAGAAGCTTCAAAGACAAATGTCGTTCAATCTAAGCCCAATGCAAAAGCGCCTGTAAAGTCCGCCGCACAGCCCAAGGTTGCTGCTGCAAAAGGCAAATCCTCCTTACCGGCGATGAGCGGGTCGAAAGTGGCCCCGAAGGTCGCAACTCAGGCCAAGGTTCCCGTTACAGCCAGTAAAGCATCAACACCCAAGAAGGCCGGATCCAAGTCACCCGGTCTCGCAAAGGGAATTGTGTCATCAACCAAGAAAAGTTCAAGCACACCTACTGCTCCTCCCGCTGCCGCTGAAAAGTCCTTCGAGTTTCCCCGAACTGTGACAACGCCTGCTGCGACGACAGCCCCCGCGACACAACCAGCCGTAGTTCCGGCAAGCCAGACGCCCGCTGAATCTCCTGCCAAGACAACGGCGTTGCCCGTGACTCAGTCCACGACTACGGCACCAGTTGAAACGACTCCTTCGGCGCCGCGACAAGCAAGGATCAAAACGATAAGCAACGTGTTTGCGGACACCGACATCAAAACAGTTGTTCAAGAAATGGCGAATGCGTCCGGGGCTCAGATCATCGCTGATACGAGTGTTAAAGGCATCGAAATCAACATTGAATTCAAGAAGGATACGATCGAATCAGCCCTCGAGAAGCTGTCTTTTGCAACGGGAATACTTTGGAAGAAAAAGGGTGAGCTCTATTTGGTGAGCATGTGCACCCCAGAATCCCCTCTCTTCGGCGAGTTTGCGGAAACCAAGGTTTACACGCCGCACACGCAACCGGCCGAAAACCTTTTCTCACTGCTAACTCGAAATTTCTTAACCTACGCCCAACTCGACAAAGCGGCGAACATGATCAGCGTTACCGCCCCCCCGAGACAGATGGACGCGATCTGGAAGTCACTGAGTGCCGCCGATGCGCCTCGGAAACAATTCGTTGTCGAAGCCATGGTTACGCAGTTGGATGACCAGGCCATCAAGTCGGCTGGCTTTTCATGGGATTGGCACTACTTTGCGCAGGGGTCTGATCTTTCGATGACGTATGCAACTGCGACCAAAAAAGACCTCATCACTATGAAGGCGCTTATCTCAAACAACAGGGCTGAGTTACGTGCCAATCCAAAGGTCGTGGCGTCCGAGGGGCATGAGGCATCCATAACCGTCGGGAACGAGAGCTACTTTGCGATGGATACGGGAAATGCGGCCTATGCTTCGATTCAGTATCAGCGAATCAACACTGGTATCACGCTCAAGTTCACGGGATTTATCGAGCCCGACGGAATGGTAAACCTGCACCTACAGCCGGAAATTAGCGACGCCGTAACGCTCGTCAATGGCAACCCTCAGACCACGATGCGAAAGGCTGATACTTACGTGCGAATCAAATTCGGTGAGACGGTTGCTCTGGGAGGAATGGTGATCCAAAACACGACCATTCACAACCAGAAGATTCCAGTACTGGGCGATATTCCCGTTCTCGGAAACGTGTTCCGTTCCTCAAGCAAGGACAAGAACAAGACCGAAGTCGTCATCCTTATCACGCCCCGATTAGTCAGCTAGCCGAGTGATTTGTCACTCGGTTCCGTGATCGAGGAGTTGAAGCTGAACAATGCGGACGCCGTTCGTGCGTTGCTCTTGTTGAACAAGGCCGACTCCGTCCTGATACCAACTCTCCAACTCGATCTTGCCACCCGGAATCTGAAGAGTCACCGTAGCGAGGATGGTTTGGACTTTTTGAGTGCCGACCAGAATCTTTTCCGTGCGTTCGGTGAGAACAGCGCTTCCAGGCCGTTCCTTGCCAAGTGAGATGACTCGGCCATGCCAAGTAGCGACCCTTCGAGGCACATCTTTCGTAATCTCAACGCCGGGTATCAGGAGTGGGATCGGCGGCGAAAACCGTGCGTTGACGGCGGAATCGGCATAGAGCGTGCCATGTTTCCAGGCCAATCGAGATTGACCTAGTGGACCGCCAAGTTCAAAACCATTCACGGAATCGACGGGCAGAGACCGGATCACGCGCACTGGTTCAACACGTCGGTCGAAGCCAGCCCGCACTTGGTAGGTCCAATGCTTGCCAACGCGCATGGGAAACCACTCCGTCTTTGAATTGCAGCCTCCCAAGCAACCGATGAAAACAGCGGTGCAAGAAAGAAATACCGATCGGCGGGTGGGCAAATTCATTCAGAACTACGAGACCTTTTCTAATTTAGCAAACTTTTGCACGAGCTTTTTCACACCCACCACTCCGGGGAAGGCAACGGTGACTTCAACGTCGTCTTTGATCGGGTTACAGGAAACAACGACGCCCATTCCAAATTTTACGTGGCGAACTCGATCTCCGATTTCGAAAGGCGGTTTCCAGAGAGGAGCACGCGGTGCTTCAACCTTCTTGGGTTCGGTCACCGTATACGTTCCACTCCGTTCCTGGGATACGCTTCGCACTGCCGGAGTCTCGTACCCACCCACATTGAGAGTGTCGAGCAGGTTAAGTGGAATATCGTCCAAGAACCTCGATCTTCGGTTGAAGTTTGGAGTTCCGTACACCGAGCGACGATGGGCATGGACGAGATGTAGCTCCTCGCGAGCTCGAGTCATTCCAACGTAACAAAGACGCCGTTCTTCTTCGACTTCCGAGTCGGTATTTAGAGACCTTGAATGGGGAAAAACTCCCTCCTCAAGGCCGGTGAGGAACACAACAGGAAATTCAAGTCCTTTGGCAGAGTGGAGAGTCATGAGGGTGACGGCATCGCCTTCAACGGTCAATGAGTCTACGTCTGCGACGAGCGAGACGCTCTCCAAAAATCCACCCAGCGAAGGTTCCTCGGAGGTCGCGTCATATTCGGCAGTGACGTTCAGCAATTCCTGCAAGTTCTCAAGCCGACCCAGCGCCTCTTGAGAATGCTCAGCCTTCAACATGTCCACGTAACCCGAACCGTTGAGCAGGCAGCGAAGCACCGGTGTGACAGGTCCTGCCTCCGATAATTCCTGTGCCTCCTGCAGGGAACTGGCAAAAGCTCTCAGGGAGGAAGCCGCCTTCTTCGGCAGGCCGTGTTGGACCTCTTGGTCAAGGATCGCGGTCCACATCTGAACATCGTGTTCAGTCGCCCACTTTTCAATACTGGCGAGCGAGGTTGCACCCACCCCACGCGGAGGTACGTTGATCGACCGACGCAGGGAAACGTCATCACGTGGATTCCAGGTCAGGCGCAGATACGCGAGCATATCCTTGATTTCCTTTCTTTCGTAGAATCGCTGGCCTCCTACTAAGATGTGAGGAATACGCATGGTAAGAAACGCCTCTTCCATCACACGGGACTGCGCGTTGGTTCGGTAAAGAACTGCGAAATCACCGTAATTTCGACGCCCCGTCCGGGTGTCTTTGAGGATCCGATCGGCGACGAGCATGCCTTCATCGTGTTCGGTTCCCACTTGCGTCAGCGTTATCGGGACGCCCTGCTCGTTTTCGGTCCACAGCTGCTTGTGGGCGCGTGCACGGTTCTGCTTGATAACTTCGTTCGCGGCACTCAAGATTGTCTTCGTGCTGCGGTAATTCCGTTCGAGCTTCACAATTTTGGCGTCTGGGTAGTCGCTGCCAAATTTTAAGATGAGGGAGACATCTGCACCGCGCCAGGCATAAATCGATTGGTCGTCATCTCCCACCACGACAACGTTCTTGTGCAAGCCAGCCAGCATGTGAACGATATTGTATTGGGCGAAGTTGACGTCCTGATACTCGTCGACAAGGACGTGCATGAACCTGGATTGGTATTTATCGAGGACATCCGCACGCTGTTCGAAGAGGCGATTTGCGTAGTAAAGAATGTCGTCGAAATCTAGGGCGTTTGCTTTGTGAAGTAGCGTGTTATAGGACTTGTAGACGTCAGCTGCAATTCTCTCGAAGAATCCGGTTGCCTTATCTGCGTATTTCTCGGGAGTGAGAAGTTTCTCTTTGGCGGTGGAGATTTCGTTGAGAACGCCGCGAGGCTGAATGGACTTCTCATCGATATTCTTAGCCTTAAACACCTCGCGGATGAGCGATAGCTGGTCGGTGTCGTCATAGATAACGAAATTAGGATCGAGGCCAATTGCTTTGCCATCGATGCGCAATATTCGAGCGCATAGCGAGTGAAAAGTTCCAATCCACATCGCCTTGGCCGCGTCGCCGACCAATTCCTCAACACGGCTTCTCATCTCACGTGCCGCTTTGTTCGTGAAGGTCACGGCGAGGATCCGTGAAGCCGGCACTCCTTTTTGCAGCAGTCGTGCGATGCGGTAGGTGATAACTCGCGTTTTGCCCGAACCTGCGCCCGCAAAAATTAGCAGTGGACCACCCGGATGCTCTACAGCTTCTCGCTGCTCGGGATTCAGCGCATCAAGGTCGAGAGTGGCGGACATGGATACATAGTATGGTGTGTTGGTGGTCGGACTGGAACTTGGTTAGGTGGATCATTGCTCCGAAAAGCAGAGTGCTCCACGGGCTCTAGGCGGTTCCTTTTCATCCCTCAGCGAAACCAGCGCTGAGAAGTGTTACATGAGGAGCCTAAGCAACGTCATAATGAAAAGATTACTGGTGAAGCTTTTAGTGGATGCAAAACGTCCACTAGGCGGTCGGGAGCACGTCCGAATGAAGAGATGGATCGGCAGTTTGATACTTGGAGGCTTGGGGACCCTTGCGTTGGCCCAGGCACCGTTTACGATCGTTCGCCCAGCAGATGGCGCGAAAGTGAAGGAAACGGTTCACATTCTTATCCCGAAAGGAAGTATTCCTGACGGCGGCTATGTTGGGATCTTCCTAGGTGGCAAGTTCCTAGAAGCCACGGTTCCACCCCTGAAGGGCAAGTATTACGACTACGCGTTGAATACCAAGGCCTTGAAGCTCGCAGACACCGAACCAGGCAAGCCGCTAAAGCTTGAGCTCGTTTTGTATGTCGACTACCAAGAAAAGTCCCGAATCGTGGACCGCACCTCAGTCGATATCAATATTGGCAACCAGGCGAACATTCCGATTCCCAACCAGGGGATCAAGCTGCGCTACAACATCAAGCCTGGCACACGAATGATCTACCGCTTGGACCAGAAGGTATCCGTTTCACCGATCTCTGACGTGGAGAATAGCAAGGGTGGTCGAGCAGCCGAGTTTACGGCTGATGGTGAGACCATTCGAATGGCTTATGAAGTCATGAATTCCTATGGCGATGGAGACATGCTCCTTCGCATGCAACCACTGCCCGAGAAAGGCAAGGACTATGCGCTTCTCACGGTTGGCGAGCAACCACAGGCAAAGTATTTTGATTACGAGATGGCTCCGATTTATATGCGGATCCACAGCACCGGCCAGGAAGTATTCGGTTCCATCCCCGGATATATCCCGCTCGAAGGCACTTCTGGCGGTGGCGTAACAACAGATCTGCTTGGCGCTTTTCCTCTTCCAACTCTTCCTTCGAAGGCTGTTCACGTCGGCGACAATTGGCAATCACAGTTCCAGGAAGGCGTTGTTGATCTCAACAACCTTTACGAAACCGAATCTTTGGTCCAGCCATTTGAAGCACGCGGCGAATTCGTCGACACTGAGTGGGAAGGTGGACATCCTTGCGCCAAGATTCGACACATCATCGAAGCAGGCGGAACGACAAAAGAAGGCAAGAAACTAAAGGCACAGGGTGCTCAATTTAGCGACGACAAGATCTCTCTTGAAGAGACGATCTGGTTTGCGTTGGATACGCATCAAGTTCTCAAGATTGTTCGAGACGAAAGCATCGATCGCAAGGTTCAGAACAGTCAGCTTGGCTTTGGTGGTCAGGGCGGCCAAGGCGGTCCCGGTGCTCCGAGTGGCCCAATGGGTCCGATGGGACCTGGCGGCGGCGGACCTCCAGCAGCACCTTCTTTGGGTGGAGACTTCATGTCACCCATCGGCAAGCTTCAGAGACCTGGGCAAGGCCGTCGAGGAAATGGTATGAATGGCCCTCCTGCAGGATTCGGTCCTCAGGGACCTGGTGGCTTCGGTGGCCCTCCAGGTGGATTTGGTCAGCAAGGTCGCATGGGTGGACAGCAGCAGTCCGTGGCAACGTTTATCCGAATCCGATTCCTGCAAACCTTCACGCTTGAAGGCAACTAAGCGTATAGCAAGATATGCCAACCCTTTTTAAGGGCCCTAATAAAGAAACGAGGCGGCAATTTTCCGGTGATCCGGAGGATTTCCGCCTCAGCCTTGTTGAGCATCTCGAAGAACTTCGAGATCGCATCATAAGGTCACTGGTCATCATTACGGTCTGTTGGGTAATCGGCTGGTTCTTAGTCAAGCCAACCTACGGGTACCTGAACGATATGGCTGTGACAGCCATCAAGCATGTCATCCCTAAGAATGTTGAGTATAGGGAAGTCTTCTCGCATGCTCCACAAGCGTTCCTTCTGAAGTTCAAGCTCTCGTTCATGATCGGCGTGATCTTCGCCTTTCCTTTCCTTGTGCTTCAACTGTGGGGATTCATCATGCCCGCATTGAAAGCGAAAGAGCAGGCGCCACTCAAACGGCTCGCCCCGTTCAGCTTGATTCTCTTTGCGATGGGTGTCGGGTTCGCTTGGGCCGTTGTGCCAAGTGCAATGACCTGGTTTGCCACGTATATCGAGGAATTTCCGGGTACGAGCCTTTACCAAGAGCCGGGTTCCATGGTCTTCTTCATCCTAAAGATGTTGGCGGCATTTGGAATTGCTTTCCAGCTTCCCCTCATCGTCTACATGCTTGGTGAGCTAGAGCTCCTTTCGGCAGAAACGCTTCTGAAGTATTGGCGTCAAGCGGCGACCGCAATCTTCGTGATTGCGATGATCGTGACGCCGAGTCAAGATCCGATGACGATGCTGATGATGGCCATCCCGCTTGTTATTCTCTTCATGGCAAGCGTGTACATCGTCAAGTTCACACAAGGTCGAAGGAAGAAAGCACGACTGCTGGCTGGCGACGAGGCCGAAGCCGACTCGAACCCGTTTGTA
The DNA here is from genome assembly GCA_903833215.1 of uncultured Armatimonadota bacterium. GTDB lineage: Bacteria > Armatimonadota > Fimbriimonadia > Fimbriimonadales > Fimbriimonadaceae > Fimbriimonas. The sequence continues at coordinate 9,136 of CAILEM010000156.1, read as the reverse complement.
TAGCGAAACGCCAATCTTTAGCGATCCCCGCATAGCGGAGCAGATCGCTTTCATGCAGGAGCTACCGCCAAGGTCACCTACCTTCGCGGTACCCAAGCGAACGTTTCACCACTCGATTCAGGAGAAGTTAAAGCAACTTCAGATTGAGCAACTCTTCACTCACCAAGCCCACGCATTTGATGCAGCCATGGCAGGTAAGGACCTCATGGTCGTTACGGGGACAAACTCTGGAAAGACGTTTTGCTACAATCTGCCCGCCATGCAAATTTGCGTGACAGAGCCCGCGGCCAGGTGCCTCTATCTCTTTCCCACGAAAGCACTTGCCCAAGATCAGCTTAGTCGTCTCGAAGCACTTACTCCTGGAGTCCAGGTCAGAGTCGGTACGTACGATGGCGATACTCCGACGAATCAGCGAAGTTCACTTCGGAAACTTGCACATATACTTCTTACAAACCCGGACATGCTTCATATCGGAATCCTGCCCGGACATGAGAATTGGACAAAATTCCTTAAGTCTCTGCGCCTGATTGTCATTGATGAAATGCATGTGTATCGAGGCGTGTTTGGGTCGAATGTCGGCAATGTGGTTCGTCGATTGCTGCGACTATGTGAGGCGCATCGAAATCGACCCCAGATCATCGGATGCAGTGCTACGATCGGTAATCCGGAAGAGTTGTTCCAGAAAATCACCGGACGAATTCCAACGCTGATTGACGAGGATGGCTCTCCTTCGGGAAAGCGAACCTTCGTCTTTTGGAATCCACCGGAGTTGGGTAACGGACAAAGACTTAGTGCAAACGTTGCGACATCTGAAATTCTGGCTTCGCTTTCCGAGAGCGGGATGCGAACCTTGGCATTTAGCAGGGCTCGGGTCTCCGCCGAACTCGTGTTGCGGTACACACGCAAGCGGGTTGAGAATGGCGGACTCGTCGCACCAAAGAAGATTGAGAGCTACCGCGCAGGCTATACAGCGAAGGAACGACGAGAGATTGAGAAGTCGCTCTTCAAGGGCGACCTTTTGGGGCTGTCGTCAACGAATGCGATGGAACTCGGAGTGGATGTCGGAGTGCTCGACGCGGTGATCCTCAACGGATATCCGGGAACGGCCTCGAGTTTTTGGCAGCAAGCGGGTCGCGCTGGACGTGGTTCTCGTGATGGATTGGCGGTATTCGTGGCTCATGACGATCCATTGGAGCAATTCCTCGTTCGAGAGCCAAACACATTGCTGAATGGACGCATCGAGAACGTGGCCGTAAATCCTCAGAATGTTCAAATCTTGGGCCAGCATCTTCTCTGTGCGGCCCACGAGCGCCCCATCTCGCCGAGCGAACTGCCTAGATTCGGCGAGAATGCTCTCGATGTGGCGGAAGGACTGGACCGAAGCGGAGAGCTTGAGTTCCGAGCGGGAATGTTCTTTTATCCATCGATGGAGCCGCCAGCTCCAAAGGTGAATATTCGAAGCGGTGGGGGCGAGCAAATTAGGCTGCGTCAAGGTGAGATCGAGATTGGAACGATGGAGCGATGGAGGGCAATGACCTCGGCTCATGAAGGGGCGGTCTACCTACATCGTGGGGCGAGCTTTGTCATTCGATCTCTGGATCTGGATAACGGCATTGCCGAAATGGAAGAGCAATCCGTTGATTACTACACGCAGAGCATGGCCGAATCCGTTCTTGATCCCAAACCTGCGTTCCGAGAAACGGAGCTGCATAGTTTTCATGCGGGACTCGCTGGCGTCACCGTCACAGATCAAGTGACAGGATATCGATCAAAGAGCTTGGACGGAGACACCGTGCTTGGTGTTGAGGCCCTGGATCTGCCCGCCGTCACTTACGACACGATCTGTATCCGGCTGGACTTGCCAGGACTCGATTTGGAGGCGGATATGGAACTTCAAATCGGGGGTATCCACGGAGTTGAGCATGCTCTGTTGGCCGTCGCACCGATCATCGCTGGATGTGATCGTGGTGATCTTGGCAGCGCTTGGTATTCGATGTTCCATGACACCATGCGACCGGCCGTCTTTGTTTTTGACAAGACACCTGGTGGGGTTGGACTCTGCGAGAAGTTGTTTGATTCTTTGACGGGGTGGGTCCACGCGGCTCTTCAGCTATTGACAACATGCCAATGTGATGCGGGTTGCCCCGCATGTCTCTTAAGCTCCCGCTGCGTGTCGTACAACGACACTCTCAACAAGAAAGAAGCAATTCGTCTACTTCGGGCAGGAATCTCGCCTTCTTTGACGAACAATTGAGGCCATCCATGCCGACCCTAAAAAATCTTGCCAGACCGCGCTCCATCGCGCCTGCCCTTCTTGCCCTCATGTGCGGGGCAGTATATGGCCAAAGTTCAACAGCTTCATACAACGGACTTCATGCCATCGTCGGCGTCAAGATCGTGATTGGCGATGGGCGAGTCATTGAGAAAGGCACAGTAGTCATTCGAGATGGACAGATTGTCGCAGTCGCTGCGGATGCGGCAACGCCAAGAGGTGCCGATGTCCTTGATGGCAAGGGCCTCACAGTCTATCCAGGGTTCATCGATGCCTTCACAACGAAAGGATTTACGGCTCCGCCCGCCAACAATAAACCAGATCCCGACCTAAACGTTGCTGATTTTGCTTCGGCCTTTATGCGTGAAACTGTGCGTAAAGGGATCGCTCCTGAAATTCGCGCTGTTGACTCCTTGGGAATAACGGATGAGGTCCTCAAACCCTACCAGTCGGCGGGATTCACGACAGTGCTTGTGGCTCCGGGCGGCAATGATATGAGTGGAGTTGCAGCCTTGGTAAACCTGAGCGGCCGACCAACGCGAGAATGCGTGGTGCGAGATAACATTGGCCAATCCATCGGATTTGGAGCGAGTCGCTGGGGTGGCGGATATCCGAGCAGCCTAATGGGGCATATTGCTCAGCTCCGACAGACTTTTCTCGACGCCCAATGGTTTCGGTCGGTCGAAAAGAGTTTTCAAGCGGGCGGGAGCAAACGGCCACCCATCGACCCATCCCTTATTGCACTCCAGCCGGTGATCAGCGGAAAATTGCCCGTCGTTTTTGATGCGGATAGCGAGGGACAGGTTGAGAGAGCTCTCGACATCTGTTCGGAGTTTGGACTCAAGCCCATTATCGCTGGGGCGACGGAAGGGTGGAGACAGCTCGATGCCATTAAGAAGTCGTCTGCGCCAGTGCTTTTATCTTTGGCATTTGGTAAGGAACCAAAGGACTCGGCTCCAAATGCAAAATCGACAACTCCACCGGCGGCAGATGTAAAGCCAGAGACTCCACCCGCAACGGAACCGCCTCCCTTCCCTGAGAATCCCGCGAAGCTCGCCGAACAACTAAGGCTGTACCGTGAGACGCTCAAGAATCCGGCACTCATTGTTGGTGCAGGCATTCCCGTCGCCTTCTCTACAAAAGGAACAAAGACCCCGGCCGAGTTCATGGAGAACCTTCGCAAGGCGGTTGCTGCCGGGCTAACTTCGGATGCAGCCCTTCGTGCCCTCACCATCGACGCCGCAAAGATCTTTGGTGTGGAACGACAATTGGGAACCATTGAGGCGGGAAAGATCGCCACTGTTATCGTCATGACCGGTGACTTCCTCGATGCCAAAACGAAGGTCAAGATGCTGTACATTGACGGACGAAAAATCGACCCGGCGAAGACGGTTCCACCGGCCACACCTAAATTCCGGTTCGATGCTGAAGGAGCAAACTAATGAAGCGATTTACACTTTTGGCTCTTTCCCTCGCATTCGTCACGGTTGCGAATTGTCAGACGGCTCCGGTTGAGGTTGCCGTCGATCGGCACCCAAATTTCCACACCTCTGGCAATGTGCTGATCAAGAACGGTCGTCTCCTAACTGTCTCAAACGGGACCATTGAAGGTGGAGACCTGCTCATTCTCAACGGCAAGATCGCGAAGATTGGCAAAGGACTATCGGCTCCCGAAGGTGTCAAGGTCATCGATGCCACTGGGAATTTCGTTTCACCTGGAATCGTCGATGCCCACTCTCACCGTGCAAGTGACGACACCAATGAAGGTGCCGACTCGATCACAGCAGAAGTAAGAATCCGAGACATCCTGAATTCACGAGGACTGGGCCTTTACTACGCCTTGGCGAGTGGTATGACGACCTCGATGGTGTTACACGGTAGCGCCAATCCCATCGGCGGCCAGAGCACCGTCATCAAGAATAAATGGGAGCATCCCGTTAGCGAACTGATTTTCCCAGGTGCACCCCACATGGTCAAGTTTGCGTTGGGTGAAAACCCTAAACGTCCCGGTGGGCAAGACCAGAATCCTAGATTTCCGGCAAGCAGAACGGGTGTTGAAGCCGTGTATCGTAGAGCCTTCACCGATGCTCGCGACTACATCCATTCTTGGGATGACTATGAGAAGCGTAAGGATGACGCGACCGTCGCCCCGCCCCGGCGAGATCTGCGGCTCGAAGCAATGGCTGACATCCTCAAGGGCAAGAACTGGGTTCAGTGCCACAGCTATCGACAAGACGAAATGCTGATGATGGTTCGGCTGAGTCAGGAGTTCCATTTCCACCTCTGCATGCAGCACGCATTGGAGGCATACAAGATCGCTCCCGAACTCGCAAAAGCCCACATTCCCGTATCGATGTTCGGAGATGGATTCGCCTACAAGCTTGAGGTCGTTGATTCCATTCCCATGGCGACATCCATCTGCGACAAAGCAGGTGTGATCGTTTCTGTAAATACCGACACCATGGGCGGCAACGTGCCAATCACTCAAGATGCGGCGAAGGCGATGCGATATGGGACCAGCGCTGACCACGCCCTTAAGATGGTGACGATCAACCCCGCCATCGAATTGGGAGTGGATAGCCATGTTGGGACGCTCGAGGTCGGCAAAGACGGTGACATCGCGATTTGGAAGGGCCATCCGCTAAGTAACTACACGAAGTGCGTCATGACGTTCATTGATGGAGAGGTGTACTTTGAGCGACGTGACCTGTTCAAAGTAGATCCCCGGTCAATGGCCGCCGCCAATGTGTCACCAATGGCGTTTGATCCGGATAAGAACACGCTTCCAAAGGATTCAAGTAGCTACCTCATCGTTGGGGCTACGGTACATCCTGTTTCGGGACCAGATCTCCTCAATAGCAACGTACTCATCAAAGACGGCCATATTGAGGCGGTTGGGAGTCAGGCTCATGGGGGTGCTGGCACGGTTACGATTGCAGGGAAAGGACTTCATGTCTACCCAGGTTTTATTGACGCGGGGTCAAAGCTCGGCATCGATGAAATCGGAGAAGTCCCTTCGAGTCAGGATTCATCCGAGAACGGTGAATTCAAAGCCGATATTCGGATTTTTAATTCGATCAATCCAGACAATCAGCACTTTCCCAAGGCACGTTACAACGGCATCACGACCGCTCTGACGACTCCCTCTGGAGGTGTCGTGGCGGGTCAGGGTGCTCTCATCTATACCTCCGGTCTCACGACGGAACTCATGAGCATTCAGCCGATGGCAACGCTTGATGTGTATCCTCCGACGGGTCCGAGTCCCTTTTTCAAGATGTTCCTCCCCGCCGAGGAGGTCACCAAAATGGAAGCGGGCCTCGCCGATCACATCAAAGCTCTTCGTGAGTTCTTTGAGACAGGGAAACGGTATGGCGAGGCAAAGAGCGCCGGAGAGGATATCAAGACAGATATCAAGCTCGAAGCGCTACAGCCTTATCTCAAGGGTGAACGACCTGTCATCTTTCATGCAAACGAGGTTGCTGCCATCCTCACGTCTCTCGATTTGGCCAAGAAATATGGATTGAAGGCGGTTATTGCGGGTGGTTCGGAAGCATGGAAAGTTGCGAGGCAGCTAAAGGAAGCAAATGTGTCGGTCATCTATAAGGCCCCGAGCGACGCTTGTCCTGAAGAGGTCTCTGCTCCAGAATTCGATCCTTACGATAGCCCATATGCCTCGCCGTCCGTGCTTCATGACGCCGGAGTCAAGTTCTGTTTCATGACGGATTCCTATGACATGGCGATGGATCTCCCGTTCAACGCGGGTCGCCTATGCGCCTTTGGCTTATCTCATCAAGACGCGGTCAAGGCCTTGACCTTGGATGCGGCAACGATTCTTGGCGTGGGGGATCGTCTCGGCAGCCTCGAAAAAGGCAAGATCGCGAATGTCATCGTCACTGATGGCGACCCCTTGGAACTGACATCACAACTTCGCTATCTCTTTATCCAAGGAAAGCCAGTGTCGCTTGAAACGCACTACACCGCACTGTATAGAAAGTACAACGCACGGGTAAGTCAAAAGTAGCCGCTTAGAAGGCGATTCCGATAGGGAAACAGTATCACGCAAAGGACGCTAAGGGGGCGCAAAGGGGAGAGAAGTCATTTTTCCCTTGTTGCATTCCTTGGCGTCCCCTGGGTGAACTTGGCGTGATGCTCTGCAAACCACAGTCTTTCGTTTCAGAATGACATCGCGCAAAGGGCGCAAAGGCGATCGGGGGGTAATCTTTGCCTCTCCCATGATCATCGTTATGCAGATTGGTGCCGCGCAAGAGGAGATTGACCTTGTTGCGGACGCTATTAGAAGTAGAGGTTACGAGCCACTCGTATTACCTGGACAGGACAGAGTCGCGATCGGAGTTCCCGCATCGTTGAACAACGATCAGCGCACAGACTTGGAAGCGGTCCTCGGCGCGATGGATGGCGTGAGCAAAATCACGCAAACAAGTCACCCATATAAGCTCGCCTCCCGTGAATTTAATCGAACCGATACTTCGATAGAAGTGAAAGGCGTCAAGATCGGTGGCGGTTCGTTCGTCGTAATGGGCGGACCGTGTTCCGTTGAGTCGTATGAGCAGTTTCACAAGGCTGCGACGATCGTCAAGTCATCAGGCGCAACGATTTTGCGAGGTGGCGCATTTAAGCCACGAACTTCGCCTTACTCCTTCCAGGGGCTCGCGGAAGAAGGACTGAAGATCCTGAAGTCGGTCGGAGACGAGACGGGACTTGTCACGATCTCTGAGGTGATGAGTGGCGACATGGTTTCGTTGGTTGCCGAATATGTCGACATCCTTCAGATCGGTGCCCGATCGATGCAGAACTTTCCGTTGCTCATCGAAGCGGGTAAGAGCGGAAAGCCCGTTTTCCTGAAAAGAGGTCCGGCAGCGCAGATTGACGATTTTCTCCTTGCCGCAGAGTATGTTCTCAACCAGGGGAATCCCCATGTCATTCTCTGCGAGCGGGGCATCATCCCGTTGGATAGAACCTACACGCGAAATACCCTGGATCTCTCGGCAGTCCCCGTGCTCAAGGAACACACTCACCTGCCGGTCATTGTGGATCCGTCTCACGGGACGGGTGTTGCAAAGTATGTGACTCCAATGGCCAAGGCAGCGATGGTTGTTGGTGCGGATGGAATCATGGTGGAAATGCACCCAGATCCAAAGAGTGCGCTGAGCGATGGATCTCAAGCCCTAACTCCAGACCAGTTCTTGAAAATGATGAGCGAGATGCGCACCCTGGGTGCCGCTCTCGGTATCGTCCTGTAACGAAACTATTCAGTAAAGAAAACGGGGCTCGGCTGAAAAGCCGAGCCCCGTTTTTAGCTTTCATTAAGTTCTAATCTTAGAACTTAATGCTGAGCTGGGTGGTCAAGAGACCGCCGGTGAATCGAGCGCCGCCGCCTGCAGTTACCTGGTACTCGTTGCTGATGTCCGAGATCTGGTACTGAATCATGAGCTTAGCTGTATCGGAGAGGCCATAGCCAATTCCGAACGTCGTCCACTTGTAGCTGGCGTCGAAGTTGGTCGCACCTGCTGCGAATGCTGCAGGATCAAGACCGGTGAACTCGTCATCTTCGTAGCCGACCGAAAGGGTCAGGTTCGGGTTAACGAGGTAGGACAGCTTGACAGTGTAAGCGTTAACCTTGGAGCCGCTGTTGAAGCCGCTTCCTGGGTAGTTGTCGCTAACACCCTTATCGAACTCGCCGGTACCGGAGAGCTTGAGCTTGTGGCTGATATTGTAGTGACCGTCTACCGTGAATCCCTTGATATTCGCAGGATTTCGCATAACGCCGAGTCGTCCCCAGTCGCCTGGAGCCACGTAGTTAGCTTCTACCTGTCTGTAGCCGCCGTTCAAGCCCCACTTGTGGTTGCCAATTCCAAGCTTGCCCCAGTAGGAGGCGTTGTCTTGGTTGTTGACGCTTGTCGTGTTGTTGTCGATGTCGGACTTGGTGTAGCCACCGGAGACAGCAACCTTACCGAAGGTGAAGTTGAGGTCGCCGCCGTAGACTGCAAGTCGGTTAGCCGTTGGGCCACCAGCACCGATAGTGATCGGGTTGATCGTATCGAGCCAGAGGTAAGCCAAGTTCAAGCTACCGTTTGAAGTCAGCGGGCTTGTGAGCTTAACGCCGAGGGTTCGGTCAACAACGAGAGCTGGGATACCAGCGAAAGCGCCGTTGATTGGGCCGGACTGAACAGTGTTTAGAGCAATGCCGTTTGAGCTATTGATCTTGTCATTGTTACCGCCGAAGACATCAATCTTCGTGCTGCCAAAGTTGAAGCCTACGATGCCGCCATCAAAGCGATACAGACCGTCGTCCCATCTCTGGTTGGAGAAGTAAGACGTGCTGTCGATTCTCTGGAACATGTAAGGGGAAACCTTATAGCCAACTCGACCGGCTTCAGCGTTGAAGTTGAGTCCAACGACGCTCGAATCGAATTTGACGGAGAAGTCCTGAAGGTAAACGTCTCCGTTGCCTTCAATGTATCCGCCGTTGGCTACGCCAACTTTGAACTGGTTCTGGCTGCCGAACGTGTCGAGCATGTTGCCCAAAACGATCGTTCCCTTCCACTTAGGACCAGTGTCGTTCGTGCCGGAGAAGGTGAAAGCACCCTCTTCAACCGTGACGAGGTCGGTGGTCATGCCAGTCGGGGCACCGTTGAGGTCAACGCCGGTAATGTGGGCATCTTGGTCGAGACCAAAGTTGCCGCTTCGGCTGTTGCCTGCGAGCATGAGAAGGTTGACGTCGCCGCTGATGTTAACGGTTGGCTTTCTCTTCTCGAGTTTGGTGACGCGATCAGCGAGGTCGCCGAGGTCTTTCTTGAGGGCCTCAACGTCTACGCCGAGTGACTGGAGTTCCTTCTGGAACGT
>CAILEM010000155.1 GCA_903833215.1 uncultured Armatimonadota bacterium | reverse complement strand
TTTCCTACGGACTGGTGGATCACTTTCCATTGCTGCTCTACACGGCATCACTGCCGCGCACTTATGTAAGGTTTCAGGCTGGGGTCGCCTGATGAGGAATGAATCCTCACTGGTTCTGCGCACTGTCGTGCGCACTAGGGGAGAGGCGTGCCTCGCTTACCTGCCGCCGCTGGAACTAACCAACGTTGGGTAAGCAGCGCACGCGCTGCCTCTACAAAGGATTCCGCATTTGGCGTGCCTCGCTTCTTGCTGCCGCTGTAACTGACCAACGCTGGGTAAGCAGCGCACGCGCTGCCCCTACACCGGAACGAAGTTACAGACCGAGGATTTTCTGCATCAACGCTTTCTGCGCGTGGAAGCGGTTTTCGGCTTGGTCGACGACTTTGCTCTGACTGCTGTCGATCACATCATCCGTCACCTCGAAGCCACGACGGGCGGGGAGGCAGTGGAGGAAGATGGCTTCCTTATCCGCTATCGACATCACGCGCTTGTTAACCTGGTACGGCTCGAACACCTTTAGGCGATGATCCTGCTCGTGCTCGTCTCCCATCGACACCCAGACATCGGTGTAGACCACGCTGGCACCAGTAAGGCCCTCTTCCAGATCGGAAGTCTGAGCGAGCCCTTCGATCGACTCGAGACGGAAATTCTCCGGACCGCAGATAGTGAACGGATAGCCGAGCCGCGTCGCAAGTTTGGCCAGCGACCGAGCGACGTTATTGCCGTCGCCAACATAGGTGATCTTCACCTTGTCCTGTCCGAAACTCTCCTGAATGGTGAGCATGTCGGCGAGGGCTTGGCAAGGATGTTCCCACTCTGTCAGCGCGTTGATGACCGGCACATCCGCATATTCGGCCAACTCCTGCAAGTGCTTCTGCCAATAGAGGCGTGCGACGATCATGTTGCACCAGCGGGACAAGTTTTGAGCGACGTCCTTGATCGGCTCACGTGAACCCATCGCAATGTCGCCCTTACCAAGGTGAATCGCCTGCCCACCGAGTTCACGAATAGCGGATTCAAATGACACGCGAGTTCGCAGGGACTGCTTCTCAAACACCATCGCCACCGTGCGATTTTCAACAGCAGTGATCACGGAAGGAGCGACCTGCCGTCGATGCTTGCTAAACGCTGCCAAGGCGAGGACCTCTTCGATCTGAGTCTGGGAGAGATCGTCAATCGAAAGCACGTCATGAAGCGGCTGGGCGGCCGATGTCCAGCGGATGCCAACCGGCGGCAACGCGGGTGCGGCAATGCCCATCACCTGCGCTAATGTTCCAAGCGCCGATGCGATTTGCGACTCGTTGACGATCAGCGGTGGCACAAACCGCAAGCTGTACTCGTCAGTTGCATTGATGATGAGCTTCTTCTCGAAGCACTGGCGAACGTAATTTCGTGCGACCGGTTCTTCAAGCGTGGCCCCAATCATCAGTCCTTTGCCGGTGACCTTGAAGCCCATCGACGCGAGACCAGCAGAGAGAATCGCACCCATGTCGGTAGCTCGGTCCATCAAATCCTGATGCTCGATAGTATCGATGACAGCCAAAGCGGTCGCGCACGCCAGCGGATTACCACCAAACGTGGAGCCATGATCGCCCGGTTCGAAGATATCAGCAGCCTTGCCCGCCGCTAGCGTCGCCGCGATGGGCACACCGCCGCCAAGACCCTTTGCAAGGATCAAAACGTCAGGCTGCAGGTCGTAATGCTGGAAAGCAAACCACTTGCCGCTTCGCCCCATGCCGCACTGCACCTCGTCCAGCATGAGCAGGGCGTCATGCTCACGACAAAGGCTCTGAGCTTCTGTTAGGAATTCTTCGGTCAGTTCAAGAATGCCACCCTCGCCCATGATCGGTTCGAGGAGAATCGCAGCCACTTTGTGCGAAAAAACATCTCGGAGCTCGTCAACATTGTTTGCTTCGATGTGCACAAACCCAGGCACGATCGGCTCGAAGGCTCTCTGGTACTTTCGCTGGCCCGTCGCCGAGATCGCACCCATGGTTCGACCATGGAAAGACTTATGCAGCGCGATGATGGTGTAGTCGCCATCGGGTCGCTTGGAATTCCCGTGCTTCTTTGCAATCTTGATTGCGGCTTCGTTGGCCGTGGCACCACAGCCGGAGAAAAACACGCGGTCCATGCCGCTGATCTGGCACAAACGTGCAGCGAGCTGAGCTTGAGGCGCGGTAAGCAGCAGATTGGATGTGTGAATGAGCTGCTGGGCTTGGCGAGTAATGGCGGCAACCACGGCTGGGTGGCAGTGCCCTAGTTGGCAAACGGCGATGCCGGCCAACATATCGAGATATTCGTTGCCTCGGTTGTCCCAGAGGCTGCAGCCAGCGCCTTGCACGAACAGTGCTGGCAGCCTGTTATAGGTCCGCATCAGGTGTTCGTCGTCGGTCGATTTAATAGTGTCGTACTTGAGCATGTTTTCTTCGGATGATTTGCCATATGCACGCTACCATGCGTGCGGAGAAAAACTAAAGCTCAGGGGAGGCGGGTTGCGTCTTTGCGGCTTGGGCTTCTGCCCGTCTCCCCTAAATACGGGAGGCACGACGGCGCGATTCGCGCGAAAGCAACGCGATGGTGTTGATTCCCAAGGTCAGGGAGACACCGAACATGTGAAATACGTTACCCGATCCTGCGATTCACATGAATAAGCCTTGCATGGAAGCCAGACCGATACTATAATGGCGATGCAGATTGAACCTGCAACCTATTTTGGGTCTTGAGGGTATAACACCTCAAGCGCTGGTTCAACGGCGCATTAACGTTCCGCAAGGGGCGGTTTGTCAGGAGGTGTTTGTATGACTAAGAAGATTTTCGCGCTCGTGATGGTGGTCAGCGTTCTCGGTGCATTCGTTGCAGGTTGCAAGGGTAAGGAAGGCGATGATGCCGCCGCTAAAGATGGTGCCTCGGCTCCAGCAGCCAAGACCGACGATGCTACCAAAACTGGTAGCTAAGATTCGGACGCTGCCCATTTAACGGGCACAAAACCGGGCCATTGTCCAAGAGTGACAATGGCCCGCTTTGTTTTTAATTAACGCCTTGTAGTTTTTTCTCGACTTCGTCGATCTTGTTTGAGGCGCTGTTGTATGTTGACTGGGCACTGTCAAGCTTCTGCTGAAGGTCCTTGTATTCTTTGTCGGCCGCTGCCAGCTTTGCCTTGACGTCATCTGCCGTCTTCTCGGCATTGTCCTTCATCTGCATCACAATCTTGACGCGACGGTCCATCGCCTCTTTGATGTGCTGAATAGTGAGAGCAGCTTGCAGTCGCTGGATCTGCTCCTTGACCGAATCCATCTTCAATCCGTCAAGGTTGCTTGGAGCTTTAATCTGAGACAGCTTGTCCCTCGCCGCTTCCATCTGGACCTTGGCCGCCTCAATTGCAGACTTACCTGAATCGGCAGAGACCTTGTTGGCTTGCTCGGAAGCCGCCTTCCAAGCGTTTCCGGCAAGATCTGCCGCCTTCGAAACCACAGCTTGACCCTGAGAAAGAGCAGAATCCTGCTCTTTCTTGTCACATCCGATCGAACACACGACCAAGGTCGCTGCTACCAATCCCGTTTTGAGTGTCATGGAATTTCCGTATAGTCGCCATGGAGGATCTCAGAAATGACATCCCCTCCTGACGATACGGGTCCGCCGATGATTGCGTGGCGGATAATTCCAGAAACCTTTACGTTAGCGCCAGGGAGGATCACCGAATCCTCAATCAGATCACATTCCAAAACCGCTCCGGCGCCGATAACTACCTTTTCGCCGATGTGGCCGTGAACGGTTGCCGAAGAATCGATGAGCGTGCCGCCATCGACCAGGTAGGAACTCGTTTCCAGGTAGGAATCGAGCGTTCCGGTGTCAAACCAAACGCCGTTATAGACGCCAGCGAGAACGGTCTCCCCTTTGTCGATAAGCGCTTGAATAGCGTCGGTAATTTCGTATTCGCCGCGCCAGCTTGGCTGAAGCGTCGGTAGAACGTCCCACAGTTGGGGCCCGAAGAAGTACATCCCCGCCATTGCAAGGTTGCTCTCGGGATTCTTCGGTTTCTCGACGAGGCGAACGATCCGCTCCCCATCGACATTAGCGACGCCAAATCGAGAAGGGTCCTCGACTTCTTGGACGATGTTCAAGTTGGCGCAACCACTCTCCGTAAAGCGAGCAGCATACTTGTCGAAACCATCTCCATAAACCGAATCACCGAGATACAGAACAAAGGGCTCACGGTTGATGAACTCTTCGGCAAAACCGACGGCATGGGCGAGTCCTTTCGGCTCTTCTTGTTTGACATAAGAAAGGTGAACATCAAACTGCTTGCCTTCTCCTAGAGCGGCACGCATTTGGGGCTCATTTTCACCCACGACGATGCATATGTCGTGAATGCCCATTTCTTTCAGTCGGTCGAAGGCATATTCCAGCGTGAGCCGATTTGCCATCGGCAAAATCGGCTTGGGAACAATGCGAGTGACGGGGTATAAACGGCTCCCTTTCCCGGCCGCAAGGATGACGCCTTTCATAATATGACGCAACGATGATACACCTTCTTGAGACAAATACAGACCCAAACCAAGCCGTAAACAAAACCTGAAGGGGTACCCTCACGATCCATGGTGCGAGGTCGGCTGCAAACCGCTGTTTTGGGAACAATTGCCACTGCGATTGTCTGCGGCTGCCACTCCAAAAATTCCGACGGCTATCCCACGTGGGCAACTCAACCGCGCGGCTATTTTCCCAAGGAAGTTTCGTCAAACGCATTCGATGCCTATGCGCTCGCCGCAGAGCAAGCCGAAATATCTGGCGCAGCATATCTCGACCGGGTTTCCTTCTTCCCTGGTCAACGCCACCAAGTCACGGAAACCATTCAAGAATCGGTATCCAAGATTATTTCTGCGGCCAAAAAGCCCTTTGAATTTCGCTTTGTGGCCCACAAACCCTTTGAGCCGATCAAGTACCAACGTGGTTGGAGACTTATCGGTCGAAGCCTGCTATGGACGGTGCAGGATGCCTGCATCGCGGCCGACTTTGACAAAGCCATCTCGGCTGCAGTGGTTGGCACCCGCTTTGGATTCGACCTTACCGGTGGAGGTGCTACCGATGCCTCGCTCGGTTTGGCCATTGCCGATGACATGCGCAAGGCAATCGCACCCTATATGGCCAAGCTGTCGCCGGTACAGCTGGACCGACTGGCCAAAGGCATCAAACAGGCTCTCGACAACAAGCCACCCATTACGAATGCGGTGAAGAACGAACAGGAAAACGTACTCCAAGCGATCCAGTTTCTTCAGGACTCGCTACGAGATGGAACGCTTAGGACGGTGAAGCGTCAGATGGGGCCGGATGTGAGCGAGGCAATCCAGTACTTGGAGCCCCTCGCCGATAATCCGAAGAAACGAATTCCCTACTTTGAGAGTTTGGCGAAGGCTGCCGACATCGAGTTCGCCCAGGTGCAGCAGAACTGTGACCTTCCCGTCTCCGGGCGCCCCAAACCGATTACCAAGTACGACGCTCCTTGGAAGAAGCTGGCCAAACACGTCTTTGGGGCAGCTCGGCCACTTGTCGAAATCAATGATGCGACCGTCGCACGCACCCGGCTACTGATTCTGTACGCACAGATAAATCGCTTGGGAATACGAAATAAAGCATTCCCAACCAACTTGGATGGGTTTACGAAGGCAATGACGATCGACCCCTACTCAGGAAGCCCATTCCTCTACCACGCCGACCAAGCCGAGTTCTCTCTCTACAGCGTCGGCAAAAACGGGCGAGATGATGGTGGCGACACTGACTCGACCTATACCGAACCTGACCTTCGACTCGAATGCCCGGCTCAATAGACATCCTGTAAACTCGAACCGTGCGTGAGGAGAATCCCGACTCCATAACTCGGATCATGGTCTACGGCGTCACTGGCTCCGGTAAGACCACCCTTGCTCGAAAAATTGGCGAAGCCACCGGCTTACCCTGGCATACTGTCGACGACCTCACGTGGGATCCTGGATGGGTTCAGGTCCCCGTCGAAATTCAGCGAAACCGCATACAAGCAATATGCGATCAACCCCGTTGGGTGTTGGATACGGCATACGGCACGTGGCGAGATATCCCGTTGGCAAAGGTTCAACTCATCGTCGCTCTCGACTATCCTCGGTGGATCTCACTCTTCCGGTTAGCACGCCGCACACTCCTGCGAGTCATCGACAAAAAGCCGATATGTAACGGCAACCACGAAACATTCAAAGGCACCCTTTCACGCGATTCGATTATCCTGTGGCACTTCAAGTCATTCAAGAGCAAGCACAACCGAATCGTCGAATGGGAAGCCAACCCAGCTGGACCTCAGGTCCTGAGGTTCAGACGTCCAAAGGACGTTGAGGCATGGTTGAACAATTTGTCGAGGGTGGAGTAGCACGTTCCAAATCGTCCCATGTCTATGCTTCTTGAAAGTTGGCCATCCCGTACTGCGGGTCAGTTCCCCTCTCTTCTTTGAAGATACGTACGCCAAATAACTGACGATTTCCTTCGCCAGGTAGTCCCCCGAACGGCTGTTGCTCGATCCTTCGTCTTGTTTTCTTCGGGATCTGGTCTGGACGCTCACACCGCTGGGTGCTGTCTTTCCTATCCGGACCCTGCGGGTGATAGAAGTCTGAGTGATTACGCGGTTTCGAATTGGTTAGGTAGCCCCGGCGGGGCGTCCCTATACCAGCCCAGGGTGAAACCCTGGTAACTTGGCCGCCACCAAACCCAGAGCCCTGTATGGGCGACACATACCGTCGATGGGTATTACCCATCGACCTTCCGCCTACGCCAAGAGTCCAAAGCGACACCAACCGTGGATGCTGGTGTCGCTAAACAGGCTTACTGCACTCGCTTCAAGTATTGATCCCGCAGTCGCGTGAACTTACTCTTCATCTCAACCGGTTGCCCGTTGACAAAGATGTATCGAATATTCGATGTCAACTCGAAAGGATCACCATCGCAGATGACTAGATTGCCGAGCTTTCCGGGGGCGATACTGCCGATCTTGTCGCTGACGCCGAGAATCTCGGCGGCGGAAAGCGTCAGCGCCTTGAGGGCGTCCTCAGGTGACAAGCCGTAAGCACATGACTCGGCAACCCGCTGAGGCAGGTTCATCGAATCGGAATACCCATCGCTCTGGAAGCAGAATTTGACGCCTGCCTTCTTGAGAATGGCTGGAGCAACGTAAGGCGTATCATAAGGATCCCAGTCGTTCGACGTGGTGTTGGCAGACAGCGTGGACTTGCCAGCTGCGGTCAACACAACCGGAATCTTATTGTCGGCAAGCAGCTTCGCTTCCTTCCAGGCGTCGTTTGCACCCTCGATGACAACCTTCACCTTGTACTTCTTCGAGAACGCCACGATGCCGCGTATTGCAGAAGCGGTGTTGGCATGAATGAAGAGCGGCAATTGACCCTTCATGTAGGGCTGCATCGCTTCCATTTGTAGATCTATCGAATCGTGCTGCTTGGCATATTTGATCGCGCGATCGAATACCAAGTTGATATCGGTGGCTCCACCATCGAACGTTGGGGCACTTTGAGCGGCTGGCTTAGCCGCAGTTCCAGTGGGTTTTGGCCGCTGGGTTGCCCCTGCTCCACGAGTTCGCTGAGGATCGCTTCCCATGTCAGTTGTGTCGACTTGCGCCCGCGCCCAACGCTCGGTTGCCGTGCCAGCCCCGTCGCCATCGTCGTCATCTTCAACCTGATCGCCGTCGAAGCTGAACGCGCCCGCACCGGGCCAGTTGATCGAAAGCCCTGCTTTTCGCTTCAGCCCCATCAATTCACTGGTCCAACCAAAGGTGTTGATCACGGACGTCTGTCCGGAAATAGAACCGCCTCTCGGCTCGGTGAGGGCAGTCAGAATGCCTTGGTTCCGCGTCGTCGGCAAATGCTCGCTCTGAGCTTGAACGGCGGTGACTGCTACGAGGTCCGGCTGATTGCTGCCAAGTTCTCGCTCATCGCTCGCCTGACCCACTTGACCAAATTCAATCAATCCCAGGGTCGTGCCGGCATCAATGAGGCCAGGATAGACACCCATCCCGTGGACGTCAACCTTGGTTGCGTTCGCCGGAATCGCGACTTTGGTTCCTACCGATTTGATGATGCCATCGGCAACGATCACCGTCCCACCCTTGATCACAGGACCGCTTACAGGATGAATCGTCGCGTTGAAAATCGCATACACCTTGGAGGTCTTTGGAAGGTCGCGGTCGACGAGATACTTGTAAGGGTCTAGCTTGGTTTTGAACGTCGATTTCGCATCGATTCCGAAGGCATCACGACGCTGGAAGAACACTTCACCTTCGATCAAGGTCGTGTTCACATGGGAATACACACTCAATGGATGTCCATCCCAGATGGCGAGATCGGCATCCTTACCAACCTCGATGCTGCCCGTTCGATGGGCAATTCCCAATTCTCGAGCAGGGTTGATCGTGATAAGGTCGAGGGCCTCCTGTTCAGTCAAACCGCCGAATCGCATCGACTTCGCCGCATCAATATTGACGGCCGTCGTTCCTGACACGCCATCCGTGTTGATCGACACATTCGCTCCCGCCTTGTGCAGGATGGATGCGGCATAAGGAATGCAGTCGTAAAGCTCAAGCTTGCCTGCCCATTCATCGGCAAAAATCGAGACTCCGACCCCGGCCTTGGCAAGCTCGGGCGCAATCTTGTAGGACTCAAGGGCGTGCTGCATCGCGCCGATCTTGAATCCAAATTCCTGGCTCAAGCGAACCATCATGAGGATCTCATCAGCGCGATATGAGTGACACTGGACCCAGATCTTGCGCTTTAGGATGTCGGATAGAGTCTCCAGTCGCAGATCTCGTTGAGGAGCGACAGCTTTCGGATCGGTGGCCCGTTTTGCGTCGTACTCCTTCCACTTCTTCATGTACTCCTGAGCTTGGGTAAAGCCTCGTCGATACACGGCTTCAACGCCCATCCGGGTGTGAGGAAATCGACCAGAATTAGCCTGCCCCGATCGAGTCACGTTTTCTCCCAACGCGAATTTGATCATGCGAGGCGCGTCTTTCACAGGTAGCTCATTCACCGACTTGCCATATTTCAGCTTGACTACCAGGCTCTGAGCACCGACGGGGTTTGCGCTGCCGTGCAACACGAGACCCGACGTCTCGCCACTCGCAACCGCTTGCCAGACCGTCTTGCTATCTGGGTTAAGGACGTCGATTATGCGGCACTCCGCCGTGATCGCATCCGATCCTTCGTTGGTCGTGTCGATCCCTCGATGGATATGAGCGTCAACGAAGCCTGGGCAAACTACCTTCCCCGCTGCGTTGATCACCGTCACGCCAGCCGGAGCCTTCAGGTTTGGTCCGATGGCGACGATCTTGCCATTCTGAACCAGGATGCTTCCCTTCTCAATCGTCCCGTGAGTCGCCGTCAAAATGCGAGCATCCTTGATAAGCACGTTGCCGTGGGTAACAAGTGTCGGCTTTCGAAGCGCGTTTGTCTCAATTGGCGGCTTGTCGGCAAATGCGGCGAAGGATGCCGCGAAGACAGCAATCATAGCGGCAACTTTCACTTTGCGCCTCCTTTCTTCAGGTCTGTCCGTGTGCCTTCGACAACCACGGTTTGAACAGTGCTCTTCTCATCGACAAAGTCGGCAGTCATGATTACCAAATTGGCGAGTTTGCCGGGAGCAATCGTCCCAACAGTCTCTGCCACGCCGAGAATCGATGCGGCTCCCGAGGTCATGGCCTTCAGAGCTGCATCGTGGGGTAGCCCTGCTCCGACCAGCTTGCGAACCCCCTTCAGGTAATCGGCAAAGCCAGAACCCAAGCTGAAGGCGAGTGGAATACCCGCCTCGTTAAGCTTCTTGGGATTGAGCGAGTGTTCGAGCCAAACGTCATAGCGTTCATTCAGCACCGCTTGAGGTGTCGCATCGTCGCCCTTGTCCATAGTCTTGCTTGGCGCATCGGCGACATCGAGCGACAAGATCACGGGCGTCTTCTTCTCGGAGACGAGTCCCAGTTCACGATAAGCTTCGCGACCGCCGTTGAGGATGAGTTTGAATCCGAACTCATCCGCCATTCGATAGGCACGGACAATCTCTCGGGCGCTATCGGCAGTAAAGAGCGCTGGAATCTGGCCCGTAACCAAAGGCTTGAGGTTCTCGAGATTTTGATCCTTCCTCGCATTTGGATCTTGTGCGTAAGCCTTGGCGTCGATAAGAATCTGACGCGTCAGAGCAGTAACGCCAAAGAGGGTTCCCGGATAGCCGCCGCCGCCGCCACCGCCGCCACGTAGGGCGAGTTCGCCCGCTGCGTTCGGAAGCAAGACATTTCCGGCACCGACGTAGTCGACCACAGACGAAATACCTCGGATCGAGCCACTTCCAGAAGTCACGAGCGCCGTCGTGACCCCCATCGGGTAGCTCTCCTTCATCCGGTCGGCGAGGTCCAAACATTTCGCGGCAACCACGTCGGCACGAATTCCGCGTTTGTTGTTGTGCCACATCGTCGCGGGTGCGGTGTTACGCGCATCGGGTGGAGTTCCAGCGGCGGGCGGATCGGGCAGTTTGAGTCCCTGCGTTGAGTAAGCGTCGATAAATCCGGGATAGACGAATAGTCCTTTTCCGTCGATGACGTCAATCCCGCCCGGGACCGAGACTGACGTCCCTACGGCCGAAATCCGCCCCTCGAAGATCAGCACCGTTCCCTTCTCTATGACCTTGCCATCTCCGGTCTCGATATGAGCTCCAACAATGGCAAGATACTTCGATTGGGCAACCGCACCCTGGGCAAGCAGCCCAAGCATAAACAATGATTGCGTGAATTTGAATGTCATGGAACCTCAAACGGTCCGCGCAAGGAAGAAGCTGCGCCGACCACGACACATATTAACGAACTTGCGCCGCTAACAACCTCTGGCAAAGGTTGGAATCCTCTAGGAATTGGTGGGATACGTTTCGCGACGATTCCTCCTGCAGGGAACGAAACCGCAAATCTGGAGGATATTTACTACCTACTCGGGGAAACAAGCCGGGTCACCACCCACGCTGATGCCTCACGCCCGAGGCAAAGCCGAGGCCGTGAGTGCTATTTAATCGCCCACTTGCGAGGTACTCGAAAGGTCTCCTTCGATGGCTGGTCACTGAGGAGCCTCACGGCTTCGGCCTTGCCTCAGGCGTGAGGCATCGGTCATCGGTTAGGGCTGTTATGCCTGCCGGGGCTCGATTTTGGGCACCAGTAACTGAATCAGGCCGAAAGCAAGCAGGTACGCACACGGCGCGATTGCGAAGAGGATGACATAGCTGTGAGTCCACTCTAGGACATGGCCAACCAACTCGGCAAAGAACATTCCGGCGATGGCGCCGGCCATACCACCCATCCCAACAACCGAACTAACAGCCTTGCGTGGAGTCGTATCCGATACCAGGGTGTACAAATTCGCTGACCAACCCTGGTGAGCTGCGGCGGCAAGCCCGATGACCACCGTCGCGAACCAAGGACTTGAGACTTGGGTGGCTAACAGAACCGGAACAACGCATAACGCGCAGGTAAGCAAGGCGGTTTTGCGAGCCGCATTCACGCTCCAACCGCGGTGGATGAGTGTGGACGAAAGCCATCCACCTCCCACACTGCCGAAGTCAGCAATGAGATACACCGTGACGAGTGGCCAACCGATGTTCTTCAGGTCGAAGTGCTGAGTCTTGAAAAGGAAATCGGGCACCCAATACAGATAGAACCACCAGATCGGCGAAGTTAGCAGGGCACCAACCGCGAACGCCCATGTCGACCGATGCTTCAAAAGCGAAACCCAGGAGATCTTCTCAGGAAGATCAGCAGGGTCTGCTTGAATCCATTCCAACTCTGCCTTCGAGACGCTGGGATGGGTCTCTGGCTGGCCATAGAACAACAACCAAGGGATGAGCCAAATGAAACCAACTGCACCCGTCACCCAAAACGCGACAGACCAGCCGTAGTTGAGAGTGATCCAAGGAACCAACAATGCTGAAACCATGACCCCGACATTGGAACCGGCATTGAAGATGCCAGTCGCCAAAGCGCGCTCTTTTCGAGGAAACCATTCGCTTACGCTTCGAATGGCGGCAGGAAAATTTCCGCCCTCAGAGAGACCCAACACGATCCTCGCGACAGAAAAGCCCGCCACCGTCCGAACCAGCCCATGGGCCATCGCGGCAAGACTCCACACAAACACGGCAAGGGCATATCCGCGTCGCACACGGAGAATGTCGTTCAGTCGTCCCGCCAATAAGTAGCCAGCGGCGTAGGCAGCCTGAAACCAGAAGATGATGTGACCGAACTGAATTTCGGTGATCTTGAGATCCTTCTCAAGCGTCGGCTTCAGGAGGCCGATGACTTGGCGGTCGAGGTAGCAAATGGTCGTGCCAAAAAACAGCAGAACGCAAATCCACCATCGATAATTCGATACCTGCGGCCTCGCATTGTAGTCGCCATTGTCCACGCGGTGAGTTATACCGGTTGTTGAAGACAGGCAATGGATTTACGTAATCCTTTCACGATGCTATGCTTCGCTAACATGATTGGTTTAGCAGCGATACTGTGGGCAACGCAGCCCACTTCACCCGTTGAATTTGGTCTCGAAGCCATTCGGCAAGCCGCGGGAAATCGGTCCGGTGATGTCAGTGTCTCGGTTCGACCGGAGAAGTCGAAGGAAGCCTATCGAATCTCCAGCAAAGGCGGAAAGGTGTCCATCGTCGGTTCTGATCCGGTCGGTGCCATGTACGGTGCATTCCAGTTCGCTGAGCAGCTTCAGAACTCAGGCAACGCAGCCTGGAACACCAACAGCTCAGGCAAACCGTTCTTGCCGGATCGGGGGCTAAACCTATTCCTGACCCTGCCTTGGAATTACGAGAAGCACGATACCGATTTCGATGTCGCTGCCCTCACCAATCCAAACCGATGGTGGTTCCAGAACGACGACTATTGGACGACACTACTCGACCTCATGGCCAAGAGTCGCCTCAACTGGCTGGACATCCATGGCACCTGGGACATCAGCGTCACCAATGCCCCAAACCTCTACGCCTATTTCGTTTCGAGCCCATCATTCCCCCTCGTCGGCGTGCCCAATGATGTTAAAGCCACCAATCTCGCTCGCCTGAACAAGGTCGTGACGATGGCTCATGCCCGTGGAATCCGCGTAAGCCTTATGGCATATGAGGCTGGCCTTAAGATCCCTCAGAACCCTAATCCACCCTATCAAGCGACGGAGGAGAACGTCTACAAGTACACCCGCGAGGTTGTCGAGCAGATGATTCGTGGTGTGCCGGGGCTCGATGCCATCGGCTTCCGCATCGGTGAAAGCGGGAAGAGCGAGTCGTTTTTTAAGTGCTACGGCCAGGCCGTCAAGCTCTCGGGACGAGACATCCCTCTTGTCACCCGAAGCTGGATCACGCGCCGTCAGCGGGTACTGCCTCTCGCTCGTGCCTCCAAAGACTTCACGGTTGAGATCAAATACAACGGCGAGCAATGGGGGGCACCCTATCCCGTCGCTGGTGGACGAATGGCGACTTGGAACAGCTACTCCTTCGAGGACTATCTAAGCGATTCGGGCGATGCCAGCAAAAACGCCAAGACCTGGCCCGGTTGGCCCGCAGAGGGTGGCGGCAAGTGGCCGAGTAACCCCTACAAGGTCGTTTGGCAAGTTCGAGCCAACGGAACTCACCGAATCTTCCCGTTCTACAACCCCGATTGGGTCCGCCGCTCCATCAGCGCGATGAAGATTGGAACCGCGAGCGGCTACACGATTGAAGGAGAAGACGCCTACTATCCGAAGTCGCAGGATTACTACCTTGCGAACCCCAAGGATAAATACGTCGACTGGATCCACCAGCGCGACGAGATGTACTGGATGACGTGGGGACGTCTTGGATACGACCCGACAACCCCCGATTCCGTGTTTGACACGAAGGTGGCGAACTGGTTCGGTCCCCAAGGTCAGCAAATCGCCGATGTTTGGAAAGAAGCGAGCAAAGTTATTCCGCTCGCCTATATGGCAAATGCCTTGGGTCCAGATCACCGCGACCACGCACCTGAGCTTGAAACCGGTGGCGATACCCAAGCTTTCATCGACGGAAATCCATTCGACCCGTTCGTTTTCAAACCTGCTCATGAGAGCGTTGGATTTGGTCATCTCGGCGCAAAGGATGGTCGGGTTCCGGTCAGTAAAGTCGGGCTGGAGTTGGCGACAATTTCTGCCGATATCCGACGTCGAGTCGGGGTGATCTCGCCTTCAGTCATTAAGCCGGAGGCTGTGGGGCGATACAAAGAACTCAAGAACGCGTTGGGGATGCTCTCCGCGTTGGGTCAATACTATGGCGGTCGTTTCCGAGGCGCAGAAATGGAAGCAGGAAGTGACGACGGACAGCCACCTGTACCTGTCCCACGAGTGAAGGCGCAAACACATGCGATGCGCTGGGCGTGGGATTTTTCAGGGATGACAGAGGAGGGGATTCCGCTGCAGATCGGAAATCCTGCTCTGGAGGCATGGACAGGATGGACGATCCTTTCGCGGTCGGATGTTTCGAGGTATTACAAGCCATTCACCGAGCGGCTACGAATGCATACGAACACATTCAGTTGGCAGTCTGAGCAGCAATCGATAGGTCCCGAGCCGCCCAGCGAAGGGGGATTCGGCTATGGACCGAATCTGACCTTGCAAGCGTCGCAACGAACTTGGGTCCCCGCGGCGAATGAAATTCCACTCAAGTGGAGTCGACAATCTGGACACGTCGAGGTTTCTATTCCCGCCAAGGGACTTAGAAGCGCCTCTCTGCTTTACAAGCCACTTCCAAGCCCCACATTCTTCCACAAGCTTCCGATGACCTTGTCTGGAGACCGCTACGCTGCTTCGATCCCTGCCGAGAGGTACGGCGAATGCATCGCAGCCGAAGTCGAAGGCCCGAAGGGTATGGCTCGAGTTCCGTCATTCCTAGCTGGCGAGAAGCCGTACGTGATCGTCCCCGCTCAGTCGGGACCAACACCTCAGATCTACGGCAATGAAGAGGCGATGCGCTTCCTGGATTCCAAGTCGCTTTCGCCAGACAAGCACGGATTGATGCTGGTCGCGCCTCGCGCATACAACTTCTTCCGTTCCTTCGATAAGCAAACACGCCGCAAGTTGCTCGACCCGATTCAACGGGGAATGACGCTTGTTGTGCTCCAACAGGATTTCGTGAGCGGGCGATATCCACTCGATTTCCTCCCTCGTCCACTAACGGTTCAGGCGTGCCCCACTCCCGGTGTGTTTGATCCCGGCGGACTGATGGGCTTGAAGCGCATCGAGACTCACGACATTCTTTGGCAGCACTTCCTGCCAAGCGAAGGCTGGGAGGTTCCTGGCAACGGCGGAGTCGCTCACATGAAGTACGGAAAAGGCGACATCTGGGTGTTGGCGGGACGACTTCAGCAACGCATGACCTACGCTCCTGTCGCAGCAGCGCTGAAGACAATCCTTCAGAGGAATGGCACCGATAAGCCTGCGGTCATCATCGACCCGGCGACGGAAGGCGCGGTGTTCTCCACTGCCCTCTACCCGGACATGATGAACGCTCTCAATATCCCGTTTAGGACTCTCGGCGAGGTGATCGCCAAAGAGCAGGGTTTGAACTCCTATAAGGCGATTCCGGGTCCGATCATGGATGACGACGTTCTTGGTGGGAAAGGACACGCACCAGCGGATGCGTTCCTCAAAGGCCGCGTTCAGCAGATGTCCCATCTAGCTCTGCCCAGCCTTGCCGATTTCGAAGAGGTCCGCAAGACACGAAAGAAAGAACTCATGCGCACCCTGGGCCTGGATCCGATGCCAGCCAAGACCTCTCTCAACGCTCGAAAGACAGGAGAACTCAAGGGTAACGGCTACCACATCGAGAAGATCGTGTTTGAGAGCCGACCGAAGTTCTATGTGACTGCCCACGTCTATGTGCCGGACAAACCAGGCCCCGCTAAGCGACCGGTGATCGTCAACGTGAACGGCCACTGGGCACACAAGAAAGACGAAGACCGCCTTCAGTGGCGATCTCAGTTCCAGGCGCTCCAAGGCTACATCGCGATCACACTCGACAGTCCTGGTCACAGCTTCGAAGGAAACAGCCTGATTGAGCGTAGGGCCGAAGGCGACCACAACGACTACACACTCGTGGAAGGCGGCACAAACGCAACCGGCTACTACGTTTGGGATTCGATCCGTGCGCTCGATTACATGGCGACTCGGCCTGACACCGACATGGAGCATATCGGGATTACTGGTGCGTCTGGTGGTGGACTGGCAACGCTGTACACTTTCGCTGCTGACGACCGCTATAAGGCCGCCGTCCCTGTCGTGTACATGTCGAGTCTGGAACTCGCTCCCGACAATGGATGCCTGTGCAACCACGTGCCCGGCACATGTCAGGTCGGTGATCGCTCTGACGTCATCGGCATTCAAGCACCGAAGCCGGTGTACATCATGGGAGCCCAAAACGACGGCGAATTCACGCCGCCTGCCATGCGTCTGACCCACGAAAAGATGGCAAAGATGTGGGGACTCTTCGGCAAATCCGCCGATGCCCAAAGTCAGATCTATGCCGGCGGACACGACTACAACAAACCGATGCGCGAGTCGATGATCGGGTTCTTCAACAAATATCTGAAAGGTGAAGGCGATGGCTCGCCGGTACCTGAACCGGAACTACGTGTCATCGATCCCGAAGACCATCAGTTGCTCGTTCTCGACCCGCCTCCTGCCGACGAGCGCACCATGCGCGACCTAAGCAAGGAATATCTGCAGAATGCCCCGGAGCGTGTCTCCATTCCCGAGGTGCTTCGCATCAACGGCGGCGTTCCTGCCCGCACGGATTTGAAGTATCGAGAACTGAATACAGGTTCCAAGCGAGCCATCGTATTCGAAGCTCAACCTGGTCTGCAGATACCTGGAATCCTTGTTCTCCCGAAAGGCAAGATCGACCGGGTTCGCATCGTGGTCTGTGATTCCGGTAAAGCCGAAGCCGAGAAGCTGTTCCCTGCTTCAGGAAACGTGGCGACCCTGTACTTGGACACCCTCGGCATCGGAGAATTGGATGGTATCGAGATGCGCTACACCGTCTATATGGGGTCCTCGATCTCATTCTTGGACGGCTACCAAATCGTCCGTGCCGCCGAAGCGATGAGCAAGTACTCGACCAAGGTTCAGCTAGTGGGCAGAGGCCCGATAGCCTCCCAGGCCGTGATGTACGCGGGCTTGATGAACACGACATTTGAGTCCATCGTGGGGCAGCAGTGCCTCAAATCATGGCAGGACGTGTTCAACGACGGCATCTCCGATTACGCCATCCAACCCCGAGCCCACCTCCTCGGTTCGCTAGCGCACCTGAGATCGCTCATCAAGAATTCGAGGTGGGAGTAAAGAACACTAGCCAACGATCAAAGCCACAACGAGTAGACGTTCGACTTTTGGCCTCCGACGAAGTCGGCGGGTGATACCCGCCGACAAGATATGTCACCCCGCCAGGGCTCTGACGTTGGTGGCGCCCTGCCACCAGGGTTTCACCCTGGGCTGGTATAGGGACGCACCTCCGGCGCTACCAGGCAGATACAAAGATTGATTTCCTTGCCCAAAAACGGTTACCCGCAGGATGAACTTGGACGAGCACATCAGGCTTATAGACAGCCTGAGCCCGAGAACCTCGGGCTCAAACTAAGGCGTCGGCGGGTTCGCATTGAAATCGTTATCCGTCAAACTCAACGGCTGCCTCCACTTGGCGCTTGTGTCATGGCGCAGATTCACGAAACCTTGAGAATGCCGCGTGGGATAGTGAGTGTGGGTCGTATCCAGCGCAGGAGGGAATGGATTCCAAGGCGGCCCGGTGAACCCGGCGCGGGTATCGGCGCAACCCGGTGTACGGCGGTGGTCCCACACGAACATCACACTCGGATTCGAGACCGCCGATGCGGGCTTCCCCATTGGTCCCTCGGTGATGTAACTCATCGCATAGCCGACTTGCCAAGTGGACTCGGTTGGATCCTTGAAGATCTGAAGATTCTTGATATACGGCGCAGTTATCCCCGGTTTGAAGTGAGGATACGGACCCGGTGAATCGGGCGCTACCGAGTTATCGTAAGGAGCCCACCAGATCTCGTTCGGACCCGTGAACTGGGTGGGGTTCGTCAGATTCGTGCAGAGCTCATTACCGGGCAAGTCCGGACAAAAACGGTAACGCGGGTTAACGTCGTCATAGTCGCCGCAGTACATCGCTACCGCCAAACCAAGTTGGTGCATGTTGGAAATACACGCCGACTTCTTTGCCGCTTCCTTGGCCTGGGCGAAAACTGGAAACAAGATGGCGGCAAGAATCGCGATGATGGCGATTACCACCAGTAACTCGATCAATGTGAATGCGTTGATTCGACGCAGGGGAAAGGGATGTTCGGGCAAGAGGGACTCCTAAGGCGCATTGAGTGACCGCGACAGGGCTAAGTCACGGCAGACGTCGTTCAATCAACACCCTATGGGTGGGGCACGAGCGTTTTTCGGCTGGAAGACACCGTCAGTAGCGCAACCTACTTCGGGGGGAGGAACGAGTTTCAGATAGTCCGCGGGAGTATCGACATCGACATTTCCTCCGCTGAACGAAACCGTTTCAACCGGATTCGGTGACCGACGAATAATCTCGCGCGCACCTGAGTCGCCGCGCAGCGACATCAGATCTGCAAAATGGATCTGACCGAAGGCACTCGGAGCACCTATGACGCCATCGTACGACGACGCAACGATGGGTGCTCCGGACTCAAAATGTCGGACAGCCAAATCTCGCAGCAGATCCGGGGTCATTCGGGGCTGGTCGCAAAGGGCCAATACGACGCATTCGATGTCGCCGGACAAAGCCCCGACACCGTGTCGGACCGAGCTTCCCATGCCCTCCGCCCAGTCGGCGTTGTGAACGATGCGGATTTTGAGACCTTTCAGCTTCTCCTTAACCGCTGACGCATCAGCACCGACGACGACCACCACCTCGTCGGCACCGCTCGCGATGGCAGTTCGGGCAGCATGCTCCACAAGCGTCTTGCCGAGGTACGGCAGAAGCTGCTTGGGCCGTCCCAGGCGGGAAGACGCACCCGCGGCAAGGATCACAACACCAAATTTGTGGGACATGCAGTTAGGAAGGAACCGTGATCAGTCTAACCGTTCTTCAGGCTCGTAAAAAAGCCCTTCATGTCGGGGTCGTGAAACACGTAACCTTCGCGTAGCATGCGCTGTGGCACGATTTCCTGACTCTCCATCAGCGCTTCCGCGAATTTCCCCAGAATGAGGCGCAGCATAAAGGAAGGAACTTTCCCCATCATCGGCCGCTTGAGAATCCCCGCCAAACCTCGATAAAAGTCCGACCAGGTCGCCGAATTCGGTGCCACGAGGTTAATTGGACCCGATACCTTTTCATGCTCAAGGGCGAAACAAATCATCCCCACAAGGTCCGTCATCGAGATCCACGGAAGAAATCCTTTAGGGTTGTGCGGCACGATGATCGGCGCCAACTTCATCATCGCCAGCATCTGCCCAAGCATCCCGCCACCTAAGGCGAGGACGTTCCCAATGCGGAGGTTCACAACGCGAATCCCCAGGCTTTTAGCCCGATTGGCCTCAACTTCCCACCGTTCGCAAACCTGAAAGCGAAAGCCCTTGTCGAGCGATGGACCCGTTTCCTCGGTGATAATCTCACTTCCCCGATCACCGTAATAGCCGATCGCTGAACCGGATAGAAATACTTTGGGTTTGACCTCAAGTTCAGTCATCCACGTGACAAGCTGACGAGTCACGTCGACCCGCGAATTCAGGATGCGATCCATCTTTTCGGTGGTCCAGCGACCAACCACAGTCTCGCCGGCAAGGTTGATCACGGCGTCCGCTGCACTTGGCATCTCGGAATAGAGCGCTATTCGAACGGACTTCGGGAATGAGTCAGGAATCTTCGTGCTCGACCGTACGAGAACGATGCACTCGTGCCCGTCTTCAACGAGTTTGGTCACCAGCTTCTTGCCAATAAACCCAGTGCACCCTGTGAGAACGATGATCATGATAGGTTAAACCGCTCCGCCCGATTCCAGCGATACCGAATCGGTTCCACTTCGTAGCAGACCTCAAGAGTCGCATCGAATGACCTAAGGAACCGGAAACGACCATCCGCAACATGAAGGAGGCGGGACTTCCATGCTGATTCATCTCGGGTGATCCGCATCACGTTCACTTCCTTCGTTCCAACCGAAATTCCGGCAGGTTTGTATTTCAAAAACGCTTGAGCTTCATCAAGACTCGCGAACGGCGAGCCTGACGCCAAAACTGGCTGCTTCTTGCGATCCATTCGGATATTGATGCTGGCTTCATTAGAGGGCACGCTTAGGTCTACGCAATTGCCGTCATCAATGACCTTTACGTGAGATCGATGAAATCGAAAATCGGTAAGCAGGTTCCCCGCACCCACCATCAGCGAACTGTCAGCATCGCTTCGAAGGAAGTACAACCCTTCAATCGTTTCGCCGTTCGTAGCCACACACACCACGGGTACTCGGTAGGCCACGTGACAATAGCTCATCCCCAAAACGCGCGGCAATGGGTGCGGACGCATATGGGAGAGTCGGGATACGACGATATTAATGAACCCAAACCCATCCCTCTGAACACATTGGAGGGGCTCAGGTACCAATGATGCGACCTGCCCCAGCGGGACTCGGTATGCAAAGAGCCAGCATTGATCGATGTCTCCAAGTATCGTGATCGCGTTCTTGGGAATCATTTACCGACCTCCCTCAAGGATTTTTCGGAACAGAATGAGGAAGATTGGCCACGAGCCGTTGAGTCCCAAAATCCAAAGTGTCAGTGAAACTTTCGGGGTGACCCCAAGCACTCGCAACTGACGAACAAACCAAAAGGCCATCAAAACGTTGGATACCGCGACGATTGCGATGTTGGCAGGCAACGCCAACTTGGCCTCGACCATCGCCGCACCAAAAGTCCAATCAATCGCCGCACCAGCGATGAGCACAGCCTCCCCGTAAGCCATCGTGATAAGGCAAGCCTCAGCCAGATCCCAGATTGATTTGCGGGTGAGGGTCACTAATAGCGCCCCCAACACGAACCAAGAACTTCCTGTGGATAGGGTTAGCAGTAGCGCGCCATGTCCGGACATCTGCTCCGGCAAAACCCGACCAGCCGCTGCCCCGTAGATCAGACTTCCCCCAACCGCAACTGCCGTCAGCAACCCAAACTTCGTCGCCCGCCGAGAATCCATCGGTATCCTCATGGTTTGTAAGTTTCATTATATATTGAAACTTCCGAAACTTCAACCCTGCTTAACCTCAGACGCCCCCTCAGTCGACGTCTCCATGGCGTCGTCCGGGAACTTCGGGATCCAGCATGTAACCGGCAGGCGGCAAACCCAACAGGCCGATGGCTCCCATTTGCTGCTGCGTCGGTACGATCACCGACGGCTACGTAGGCACATGGTGACGGACTGAGGCGATGACTTTGACTGCCTCAACTCATCCACCAACGAGGTTGGTGTCGATTTCTTTAAGGGGCTTTCAAACTGCTCGAGCTCACCGACTGGTTTTTTCCCAACCGCTTCGCGCGGTGCAGTGCACTATCTGCCTTGGCAAACAGATCGTAGTTGGTCTCCCCGAGGCAGTGTGAGGTGTAGCCGAAGCTGGCGGTGAGACGAATGCCCGCTTCATGTGTGATCTCGGACTGGGCCAGCTTCCATCGAATTCGGTCAATCACGAGGTCGGCTTGCCTCGAATCAGCATCCCAAAGCAGGATCAGGAATTCGTCGCCACCCCAACGAGCGATCCAGTCACCATCACGGATGCAGGTCTTGGCGATATCGGCAAAGTACTGCAAGCAGACATCCCCAACGGTCATGCCAAACCTCTCGTTGAGCCGATTGAAGTCATCAACATCAACCGCGATGAGAGAAACGGGGATTCGTCCACGGTCAGCACGGGCGAGATCTTGCTTGAGCCGATGAGAGCAAAATCGCCGATTCGGCAGGCCGGTGAGAACGTCGACCTTGGAAACGTCCAAAAGCTCCTTGGTCGAAAGATCCAACTTGAGAAGGGCATTGCGGGTTTCCCGCATCAAGAGCCCGAGTTCATCGTCTGGTGCCGTCGAAATCTGCGACAGTTCACCGGTGGAAACGAATTTGTCGACAACACTGGTGAGTTCCTCAAGCGGTCTCAGCAGACTACGTATTCCCCAGACCGTAAAGGCCGCCGCAGCAAGGACAACGGTGACAATCCAAAAGACCTGGGCCTGCTGACTCATCGACTGCGTTGAACTCAGCAGCAGCGCGGAAATGAGCAGGCTTGGCACGAGCGAAGCGAACAGGCAGGTCGCAAGCACCTTGTTCGCAAAGCTTTCGCGCAATGGAGTCTAGCGAAAGCCGCTTAAAGTCAACCATAGAGCCCTGCCTTCAGTTATCGGCTCAACAGGCTGAGATCCTCACACCAGCAATACTCGAAATATTGCGTTTTTGAGATCCAAATTGTCCCCATGCGTCATCAGAGACCATCAATCCCTCGACTTCACGTCAATACATTGCGATACAGCACGCGATTCTACAATTCAAACCCCAGATCCGACACACAACCTCGATTCTGGGGTATATTTTCCCCCGTCTGGGGAGTTGCCCGAGTGGCCAATGGGAACAGACTGTAAATCTGTCGGCGATGCCTTCGTAGGTTCGAATCCTACACTCCCCACCATCGCATTACAAACCCGACGAGCTTCCTGCTTCAACCTGGAAGTATCAATGTCGGGCTATCTTTTCAATCCGAGCTTGCCTCTGCGCGATGACCGTTGGTGCGGGCCTGCTTTCAGATTTAGCGGCTAAGTCGAGCGCCTTCTTAGCTCCTTCTGCATCACCCAATCCGAGCTTTGCATCACAAAGCATGAGCCAAATC
Source organism: uncultured Armatimonadota bacterium (assembly GCA_903833215.1). GTDB lineage: Bacteria > Armatimonadota > Fimbriimonadia > Fimbriimonadales > Fimbriimonadaceae > Fimbriimonas. The sequence continues at coordinate 8,510 of CAILEM010000155.1, read as the reverse complement.
AGTCCATTTTGAGGCGTCTGACCACCCACGTGCTTGAGAAGGACGACTGCCTCTGGGAACCGATGATCGGCAATCCGTTGAGCCGCAAGCGCAATCACTGCCTCCCTGTAGCCAGGGTCATATCGCACGGCAAGTTCGATGTGGTGGAGCGCTTGCTGCCGGTCCTGCCGAATCACTAGCCGGGCATACAAGAAATGACAATACGAGTCTCCCGGCCACAACTTCAAAGCTTCATTGATGCAGATCAAAGATTCTTCTCGCCTTCCCGTTGCGGCGAGGGCGAATGAGTGGTTACTCAACAGTTTTTCGAGTTGGGCGGGCTGCGGAATACCCGTATTCTTGTGCAGCTGCTCCAAAACCTTGCTGGACGAAGTTGCAACCGCACCCGATTCAAGATCCCGAATCCATTGCTTCGAGGAATAGACCCAGCTTAGTGCCTCGTCCGTCAATTTCGCCGACTCCTCAAAGCGGTTTTGCGCATTCAATATGTTGCCAAGGTGTTCAACGCCGATAAGGAAATGGGGATCGTTTGCGATAGCGGTCTCAAAGAATCCCAACGGCTTAAGCCAAGTCTGAATGCCCCAGCACGTCACATAGAACCCGGTCAAAACGTTCGCAGCAACCAAACCCGCCAAGAAAAACTGCTTTTTGACGATGACCTGATGCGCGAAAGTCCCAAGAACACAAGCGATTCCGATACCGGCTTCTGCGCACCGATAGGGTGCGGCAAGAAACGACAGCAGAGGAGGAAAATTCGAAATCGGAAGATAAACGCAAAGTGCACAGACTGCGAGCCAGGACACAACTGGATTCTTCTTCCAGGTGCGAAGCACAAAGTAAATGATGAGGGCGGCGAAGGTCAGTCCGAGGGCGACCCATCCCATGCCATTCCTGTTTTCTAGCGTAAACGTGACAACGGAATCTTTCGTGGGAACAAGGAATGCGGTTCCGTAATGGCCCAGGGTCTTCAAGCTCAGGATGAGCGCGTATCCCAACTCCTTCGTTCCAGACTTGGGGGCAGGACCTCCCAAATACCAAAGACCGAAGTAAACAACCAGAATGACGAGAAATGGGATGGTTGCCTTTATTGCGTCCGTCCACTTCCGGGAGCCAAAGGCAAATACGGCAAGGGGCACACACGGCAAAATGGCGACGGCTTGTTCTTTCGACAGGGCGGCCAAGAAGAAGGTCAGCCAGGATCCGATCGTCCACCACAGGGACTTTGAAGACTGCAGCGCGACGACGCAGATGAGAAAGAGGGTCAGGAACAGGCACGATAGGGTGTCGGTTCGCCCGCCAATCCAGGCCGTTGCGCCAACCTGCGTCGTCTGAATCGCAAAGAAGCCCCCCGCCAACAGCGCAGCCCCGTGATTCTTTGTCAACCTCAAAACAAGGAAGACCAGCGCGACAGAGGTCAACGCATGAAGCAATATATTATCGAGATGGTAGAAGAATGGGTTGCCGTGCGCATACATATTCTCGATCACGAATGACAGAGAAGTGAGTGGTCGGAAGTAATTCCCGAAGGGTTGGATAAAGGCGTTCGCGATAGAACTTGTGGCGCTGCCGGGCGTGCTGTTGAGGAAGCCAAGGTCGTCCCAAAACGCCGCCCCCCCCAGAGCTGGGCTATAGACGCCAAGTGCCAAGACAAAGATGGCACCAACAAACCACCCAAATCTCGTTGTCGTTACTGGGGTTGGTGAATTCGGGCTTGACGGATTATTGAGCATTCAGCACGTTGTTGTCGGATCTTCTCGAAACAGATTTACGCATCTCACCATGAAACGTTCGCCGCCCGTGGTGGATGGGGTCTCGCCCCGATGCCATCTGTTTCCACCTAGTCATGACGAATGGAATTGGCCGGACGATGTTCATTCTAGGTAAGCCCCCGCGTACTAGCTTCTTGTGCTGAGGTAAACTTTACGCTCATTGGAGGTTAGGGCCCGTCTCTGAACGTCCAATTTTGCAGTAACACTTACGCAAACGCCCTCGTAGCTCAGCGGCAGAGCACTTCTTTGGTAAAGAAGAGGTCACGGGTTCGATTCTCGTCGAGGGCTCCAGATTTTTGAACCTGAGCGGTTCGCCACACCTAAGATTATTCGGTCTGCGCGCCAGTTGGTCTCTCAATTAATTGAGAGACCAACTGAGAGACCAGCGGCACCTTCTCAGCCTGCCTAGCTTCAAAAACATGCCGATTGACCACTTCTGTACCATAGAAGAGGTCAATCGTGAATTGATGATCCAGTGACAGAGGCACGGCTGACTTTCATGGTGGAGGGCATTTGGCCGCCGTCAAGATGTCACCTGTCGGCTAAGGTTTCAGAGGCTCTCTTCGCTCTCACTGAACGGTGTCGGCTCTTCGAGAAATCACGAAATCACTTGATGCAAACGGCGAAACCGGTGTTACAATCATCTTGTGAGTCCCAAGACGTGAATGGCTTAGCCACCCTTGCCCGACTTTAAGAATAGACAGGCATCATGCGAATGTTTGAGGATTGTTATGCCAGTCACAAATTACTACAGCGCAAACGGTGAGATCATTGGCGAACATACTGTTGGCCAGAGTCGCCTAGACTACGTTACCGACGGCCTTGGGAGTGTGATCGCCACAATAGACCAAACCTTGACTGTCAAGAGCACTGCAAGATACAAGCCCTCCGGAGCCGATCTGGCGACAACGGGAACACAGCCTGCGTTTGGCTTTACAGGAAGTACGGGCTCTCGACGAACTGGCATACCATACAGCGATCTTTATAATCAGGCACGTCACCTCGGGACCAAGGTCGGCAGATGGACAACGCCTGATCCGATGTGGCCCTTTGAGCCCGCTTATACGTACGTGCGGGCCAATCCGACAACCTTGTTAGATCCATCGGGTATGGACCCATGCGGGGGAAGACCATGCAATGACAAGGAAATCCGAATTGCAAGATCTGAATGTGAGCAACGCCATCTAACGTTGTTTCGCTGTCACCCTGCCATCGATGCATCATCAGAACTGGTGATTGGTGCCACAGTTGGCTTCGACTGCTATTGCCCTCACCCGCCTACATCTAATTTGCAGGCCTTAAAAAATGGTTTACAAGCGGTGCGATCATCCAACCATGGTTGGCGCTGCAACGAAACGGGCGTTGGAGGCACCGTGACAGATTCGACGGACTGGCCCGGTTGCTCACACCAGACTTACGTCGTAACTTGTGTCCAAGGCTCAAAGACGAAGCGGTATACGGTCAGCAATATTTGTTGTCCTTGCACGTCGTCAATAGGCGACGATGACACTAGTTGCTTCCCTGTCGTCAAATCCAAGTAGTTGCGTTCAAAGGCCATTTGTTATCCGTAGATTTAATGGTTGTAACACAGCACATCTCCGGCGGCGTACAGGTCTTTGAGCGTTCTTATGAAGACAGCTTCGAGCACCTTGAGAGCGAAGTACTGGACTCAAGCCACAAACAACATCATGTTGAGATTCATGGCGACGTTTTCGAGAACGGCTTAGACGGCATAGGTTCTTTTCTCCTTCAAGCCAAAGAAGTCACATGCTTTGGATGTTCAGCAGAGTTTATTGAACGAGTTTTAAACCGTTGCCATTCCGCGTCGGTACTGAATTTCACCTGTTGCCAGCTTCCTACATCATTGAACTGCAACCGACTCTTAACCGTTGCGCGTTTTGACCAATGCGTTGGTAGTCCCGTACCAACCAAAGGTGTTTCTGCCAAGACGGTCGTGGTCAGATTACCATGCGATAATAATTGCTACATCGACCTACTGAAAGGCTGTCAACTGTTCTTCATTGACGGAAGACACCAGAGTTTAAGCTCGGACATCGACTATTGCCATTTATTCCCTCACCGATTATCGGGCTTTCATGGCAACTGGATGTCGATAGACGAAGACGCTTTTGGAAAGTTAATCAGTATTGACTCGGTGAATATTTCGATAAGTGGAACGGTCAGACTGGGTGCCGCTGCAACACAGTGTGATTTCGTTACAACGTGCGCCTCGCTTAATCTTCGCCATCTCCTTTTCGAAGATGCCGAAATTTTCCTGCGGATTCTCCGGAATCAGAACTCCATCGAGCACATCGAATTGCCGGAGTGCAGGTTCGACGAAGTGATAGTGGGTTTTCTTGGCTCACTACCCAAGCTACAAAGTTTGTCGCTTGACACGTGCACAACTTTTAGAGTCCCAAAAGGTGTTATTCTGCTCAACGTCAGACATGTGCTGATCTCTACACAGCAGAAGCGCTGGCTTAAGAAGCTGGCAGCAATACTCCCCAATGCCGAAATATTTGTTCCGTGACGGAGACTCAAAGTTAAGTCAGGCTAACCCTTCTCCTAGGACCCACTATATTCTTGGCTTGTCTAAGAATGATGGTTCGGTCTCTCAGAAGTCTCTCAGTTGAGGGATATAATGAGAGACGTCTGGAGACGTTAGTAGACTCGAAATCGTGCGGTTGTACCCGCAATATTCTCTTTGGTAAAGAAGAGGTCACGGGTTCGATTCTCGTCGAGGGCTCCATTTTTCTGAACCTAAATGATCCGAGCCACCTAATTTTATTCGGAAATGCGCGTCCTTGGTCTCTGAGATTATTTGAGAGACCAACTGAGAGACTTCGGCCTGCGACTAAGCCCCTCCTAGTTTAATTGCTCGCATTGACCTCTTCTGAACCATAGAAGAGGTCTACATCCTACTCAGCCGATTTTTCAAAGATGCCCGGACGACACATTTTTCTCAAAATGGACAATTCGGTCAGGTCCTCTCGTCGAAAGCATCTTAGAATGGGTACCGGATGGACTCCGGAAACTTACAACAGGACCCACTCGTTCCAGACTTGATTCGTCGGATCTTGGCCCCCGGGGACGAACTCCTGACGGAGATTCGGCTCGCCGACGCCGTATCATATTCCGTCACGCACATCCGCCGCGTGTTTTACGCCGCGATGGGCGAATCGCTCGGTGATTTCATGCGACGCATGAGGCTTGAGCGGGCTGCAGGATTGCTCTGTCTTGGAAACCAGCCGATTGTCGACATAGCGTTGGCCGCGAATTATCAGTCTGGGGAGGCGTTCACCCGGGCCTTTCGAGCTAGGTTCCAAAGTCCGCCAACGAGTTATCGTGCCTACAACCAGGGCGAGGCACACCTTCTGCCAGGCTATCTCTACACCGTAGATCCAGCGAGGACAATTCAACCTTTGGAGGTCGGGGTGTACACCGCCCCTGACCGCATCACAACTTACGTCTACGACGGCATTGCTCTAGTAGATCGAATTTATCCGGACCCGCCAACGGATCAGGTTGATCGAGATTCCTCACCGAAAGCTGCTACCACCACGCAAAGGAGGAGACATGCCTGACAAGACTCTATCAGCCACCGCTGCCATTGACCTTGATTTGGCGTGTCTCAAGGAGCGCAACAATTTCATCGCAGTTCGCCAAGGGCTGCCTCCGATCGGCGCGACGCTCACGAACGCTCATGGGATCATGTGGGTTGTCGATGGGCACACCTACGCTCCAAGCGTCATGACTCTTGGCAGAACGGAGACCGACAGCGATCCGAGGGATCTATATCCGGTCTCGGTTCCGCAAAACCTCAGTCAGAAGCTTCAAGATATGCTTCAAGAGATGCACGCTTGTACTCCGAAGGATTTCGTGCCGCTGGATACCGTCCCACATCTGCGGCCCGATCAGGCAATGCCTTACAGCCACTCGGTCGACTCCGGTAGCGACCCGAATCGCATCCTTCTCTTCTTCGATGCGGCACGTATTCACGAGGCTGCATTCGCTCACGAATTAGCACACGTTTGGCTTGAATTGGTTGAAGGTATCGAGGATTACCGCGTCCTAGAGGATCTGTCCGATCCCGTGCGATACGGCCAAGTTCAACGCATTCAATCTTTCGTGCTTGATTTCCGTGTGAACGACCTGATTCGGTCGAGGGGCTTCGACACCCTTGAACTGGAGAACGATCGAATCAAATCGTTGGACCAGCTATCGATTGCTGCATCGAAGGGCTATCGTCCGCCCAGTCGATGGGAGTCGGTCGCCATGGCGATGCTCCTTGCCGAAGTATTCATCGAGAGCACGAAGATTCTGACTCGCCCTGATGACGTATTTGAAACTCTGCGCGAGAAACTACCCAAGGAATGGACTTTAGCAGAAGATCTGGCTGAGATCGTCAAAGCCGAGCCGAGGTCATCTGGAGCTTCTCTCAGGCAGTGCATCGATAGAGCTCTGACGCTGTGCTTCACCTTTGCTGGCGAACACCTGGACTTGGATAAGGACCTCATTGAGAGGCCCGCCAATGTGAATTGGAGGGACAAGTGGCCGGGATGGCTCTCGGAGCTGACGCCACAACAAAAATGTGAGGTTGGTAAGGCCATGGCCCGTTCAGGTTTGGGAGGAAACGCGAAAGTGCAACTGCTTAATTCATTTGCCGGAGCCGGTGTCCAGTTTTCAACAGACGGCAAATCATGGACCGCACCAGTCGCGTTGCCATTTCGGCTTCCGGATCCAACCCAGCCGCACGGGGCCGGATCAAGGATTATGGAGATCAACGAGCAGAACAGGAGGAGACAAATGGAACAATTTGAACGAATGAAGAATGGAAACCCTGGTCGCCGTGCGTACGCCACGGGCGAAGCACGATTTATCACCCAGGTGCGCATGGAGCAAATGCTCGCTGGCGAGCACCCATATGCTTACGCCTTCAATAATCCTACGACATATGTCGACCCCTCGGGTGATTATCCGCAGAGAAACCCTGATCCAACGGGCTGGCCTGGCTGGTTCAAACCCACAAATCCCCAATATGGAAAACCAACAATCGATTGTCTAAATACCTATGCAAATGGGAAGAAAAATCCAAAGTGTCAAGCTGCGCTCGGTTCAACCCCCTTACAAGACGTCATGACCTGCATTATCGGATGCGAAAACCGAAACCCTCCTTCCAGCGGGAATCCTTGGCTTCCAGACAACGGTAGACCACCTGGCAATCCCGGCGGCATAGGACCAGCAAGAATCAACTGCAAGGTTCACCACGAACTGGATTATCTGGGCAACCTAAGCGGCGATCCTTGTGCCAACGTTAGGGCCGGAATTCAAATCCTTTGTGAGTGTCTTCAAGCAAATGGGGGAAACATTGGCGGATGCGGGACAGGAGCAAAACCGAATGGCGGTTACGACGTGATATCGGAGCCACCCAGGAATTCGGGTTCGAAGAACTGTTTCTATCGGTGCATGGACCGTCTTAAGAGCCGGAGGTAGAGAATGTTCACGTTGCTGCTAGCCAGCGTAGCCTTCGGCCAACACCCTACTGCTGGAAACATTAGCTCCCTTGCAATATCGAATAACTGCATCGCTCTTTGCGACTATGATGGTCGAGTCCGAATTCGCATGAAGAGGAACACCAAAGGCGAAAAGTCAATTGCCGTACCGGGTGGAGTCCGCTACCTTCAGTGGACCGGTGATGGATCTCGACTAGTGCTAGCTGGCCCAAAGCAGATTTCCATGGTTACTCAGGACGGCCTAGCCACTGGGCAAACCCTCTCCTTGCTTCCTTGGAAGGAGATTTCAGCCTTGGACGTTGCTTGCGACGGAACATTAGTCGCATTCGGTTCAAACGAGGGCGACTTGGTCGTCTGGAATCCTGCAACTGGCAAGCGGCGCACGCATAAATTGGGAAATGACATTCAGAGTGTGGCGTTCTCCGCCGATCATCGCCTCCTTGCCTGTGGCAACCGAAGTCAATTGGACATCATTGACTCGAGTAGTTTCAATACCCTCGCGAGCGTCGACCTGAATAAGGGATTTAATAACTATATCTACAGTATTTCGTTTATTTCAGGCCATGAAATCCTCTGCAGTTTAAGCGACGGCACAGTGCGAATCTGCGATGCGACGAAAGTAAGTCGAAATCGAATTCTGATTCACGGAAAAGGGCAATGTTTGAGCTCGACCGCATTTGATCACGGGCGTAAGATTGCGGCTATAACCATCCGAGGAAACAATCGAACAGGACTGGAACGGGATCAAGTTATCTCCTGTTCCGTATCCGGCAAGCAACACCAAGTAATGGACTTAGTCCAGCAACCAGCATGTCTTGCCGCCTTCCCGAATGATGATTTCTTCTATATTGCATTTCGAAACGGGATTATTAAGAAAGTACAAGCGAACAGGCAGGGTGTGATTAAGTTGCCAATTACGGCCTCGTCAGATGTTCTTGTTCGGGATCTAACCTATTCCGTTAGGTTGTAATAGAATTCGAAATCGTCGAAGAATCAAGCAAATCGGAAAGCTAACCAAGGGAGCCCAAGAGGAGATATTCATAGTTCAGCGCAATCGGAACGGCCTCGATTTGGTTCACAGAAGACGCTCTTATCGATGTGCTGGTCTCTCAGTTGAGGGAAATAGTGAGAGACGTCTGGAGACGTATTCAGACTCGAAATCGTGCGGTTGTACCCGCAATAATCTCTTTGGTAAAGAAGAGGTCACGGGTTCGATTCTCGTCGAGGG
>CAILEM010000154.1 GCA_903833215.1 uncultured Armatimonadota bacterium | reverse complement strand
GTCACCGAACTCGTGAATACGATCAACGACTACTTGAAACTCCACAACAGAGATGCCAAGCCGTTCAAGTGGACAGCTTCTGCAGAATCAATAATCGACAAGGTAAATAGATGCCGAACGATTAATGACTCAGAACACTAGATCGTTGCTGTGAATCGAAACGTCCTTAACAATCAGGTCTAGACCGCGTTTGACCTCGCAACGAAGCAATATGTCAGCCAACAGTTCCGAACCTAAGCCATCTAGCAAAAAGCTATCCGCTCGTCAAATCCAGATGCTGAAGCTTGCCGCTGAAGGCTACACCGACAAGGAGATGGCCGCTGTCCTGGGTATCAGTGCCACGACGGTAACCACCTATTGGAAAAGGCTCAAATCGAGATTCGAAGGACATAGTAGAACGAGCCTAGTGGTTGCACTAATCGGTAACGCGTTTGATGCTGAGAACTTACCTCCGCCAAGGATTCTCAATGATCTCAGTGAAAGTGGAGACTCGGAAGAGCCCCTCATCAACCCACAAAGACTTTTGGAAGAGCTAAATATCGGCATCATGTTTGAGACGGATGACCGGAAGATCTCCTACGCAAACCCAGCCTTTGTGAAGCTATTCAAATTCACATCGGAGGAGCAAAAACTCAGTTTCACCGATTGTCGCCGAGTGCTACAAAACTCGAAGCAGATGTTCTTAAATGCAGCAGAATTTAACAATCGTATTGAGAACCATATCCAACTTAAGGTTTCGGTACGTGGCGAGAATGTTCGACTTGCAGACGGACGCTTGCTTGAGTACGATTACACGCCCATCCTTGAAGGTGAGACTCAAAAAGCACATCTATGGACATTTAGGGAGTTAGGGAGCCAGGCTCCGGAAGCTTCGGTTCAACCTACCGAGCCCGATCGTGCCATGCAAATGATCGAAAGGCACCCTATCCCCAGGATTTTGCTCACCAATGATGGAACCATTGAGTATCTCAACCCCGCTGCGGAGAAACTGCTTAGGATTTCCCTTGACAAGGTGAAATCCAAGAACTTATTTGAAGTCCATGCGGCATTCTGGACCCCTTGGTTTAAGCTACTTTGGGAGACAACGTCGGCCCGACAGCATCAACGGCACGCTGAAGGGGAGTTGACAGGTGTCTCTGGTTGGCACCAAGCAAGCATCACGAACCTCAATGATGGAACCAGTCTTAGTATCCGTGACAAAACCAACGAACACCTTGAAAATAAGCGGCTATTTGATTCCTCCCACCTTGTGGAGACGATCGGAAATTTGGCTGCCGATTTGATCGGCGCCTCTGCGGGACGAGCAGAGGAAGCGCTCAAAACGGCCCTTCGGGGAGTCTCGGAGCATATTCGTTCTGAGCGAGCGCTTTTGGTCACATTTGGCGCAAATCCCGAGCACCACTCCATTTTGGTCAGCCACGGAGTCGGAAATCCTCCGGGATTAGCGCGATTCAAAACTGCGCACGATCTTCAAAAACTTGATGGTTGGCCAGATGCCTATCTCACAGGTCCTCTGACAATTCTCGATACCGAAACCCTCACCCCTCTACCGGCGCCTGATCCACGATCCGTTACAAGCGCTATACGACGAGGCATTCTGGTCGTACCGCTTGTAGAGCAGGACATAATTCGGGGTTACATTCAATTCGAATCGGATAGCGGATTTAGAGTTTCGATGCTAGCAAATAGAACGCCTTACACTTTGCTTGCATCCTGCGTTGTCGGCGGAATCAAACAATTAGCATCTGAGTAAGATTCACTCGGAACTGACCCTACTGGGAAGATCGGATCCATCCTCATTTCCTGAATGGAATTGAGTGTTATGTCTCTTATCATGGGACATAACTATTCATCAAAGTCCCCGATACTTATTCAAGTGAATGCAGAATATCCCACGCGTTCCGAAGGCGTGCAAATTGGGCTGGAATAAGCGATATGAATGGCAACCCGTATAGGATGGACGCACTCCTGACCGAACGAGAGCGGGCTCAGTTGTCACGGATCTTCTTCTCGATATCCTTCGACGGGAAGAAGCTTCTCAATCGTCGACTTAAGAAGCTGCTACATCTAGTCAATGAACTGGCACTCGATTTGGAGTTTCGCTTACCTACTTCCAATGGTTCCGTTTGCGATTGGCAATTCATTCTCAAGCAAGGCAATCAGGAGATCTCTGGAATCCTGGGGTCTCCTGAAGAAGTTATCGTCTACGCTACCATCTGGACGAAGCGGCAACAGGCGATAAATTCTCACATGCTGATATGAGATTTGTGTATGAAGTGCTTTCGCAGATGATCGTTATGGTCACTCTGAATAGTCGTTGAAACAAGCGGCAAAACTTCACGCTAACTCTCGTCGCATTCGCCACCGTCTTGTTGGACGATATTCTCGCGATAGATTGCAACTGCTCCAACGAATGCATCAAAGAACTCCAAATAGGGGCCGACTTTCTTGGCTTGGGTATCCACTAAGAAGTATCCCATGACGTCAGGATAGCTATCGACAAGTGGAATTTTGACAAGGTGCAAGCCGAATTGACCAATGACCTGCTGGTTGCGCCGATGAAGTTCGTTCAACTCAATTTCCCGGGGTTCCATATCGTCGAAGAGGCTAGTCATCAGTTGCGTCGAAGAGTCGTACGGTGTCGCGATTAACATTTTTGACACGAGATGTTTGTATTGGAATCCGTTTCCAACGGTATCGGTTCCCTACCAAGCGTTCATAACTGTGAATTTCGATTGAAAAGAAAAATGTACCAAAACATGTTTTGACGTCAATTTCTGCAAGAGTTGGTCTACGTCGATTCTTGACTGCTTGCCCTTCGATGTCATGTCGTTAGCCAGGAAGCCGAACTCCGGTAAACGATGTTTCACCAAGATCTGGAACTCCACCGTCCAACTTATCGCGAACGATGCGCGACTGCAGGCATACTTGAAATCGGACTGTGTTTCTCATTCTTGGAGTGACGATTCCAGCTTGGATGAATTTCCGATTTGACAATTTGACCTGACCTCTACCTCGCAAAGGATCTTTCGCAAGTGACCGACCAACCCACGAGTTCTCGTAGAACTGTTCTCAAAACCGCAGCCCTGGCTGCCATCTCTACTGGCCCTGCTAGCCTCCTTTCTTCAACAATGGATCCCACCGCCGCATTTGTCAGCCTCCTCCGACATCCCGATCTCGTCCGCGCCTTTGGGCCGGGTGAACATGAGATCCAAGTTCAAATGGCTGGACAAGGAAGATGGACAGCGGGCACCGCGGAAATCGAAACAACCGTTCACCCAGACCACGTGGCTGTTTCGATGCGGGGCAACGGGATTTCCCGCATCCAACTCCGTTGGAGAGGCGATTTGCGATCCATCAAGCACTTTCTAGGTGACCATTGGGAACGATCCTATGCAGATTTAGAGTGGCGCGGGCACGCACCCAACCGAGTCATGCCTTGGTATTTCATGGCCAGCGACGGTCAGAGGACAAACGCCTACGGTGTGCGAACGGGAGCCGGTTCGATGTGCTTTTGGTCGGCCGATGCAGAAGGAATCAGCCTTTGGGCCGACGTTCGCAGTGGAGGCGTTCCCGTTGTGCTCGGCGAGCGGACACTCTCGGTGGCGGACGTTATTTGTCGCCAAGGGGCAAAAGGAGAGAATGCGTTCGCTGCAACAAGAGCTTTTTGCCACCAGATGTGCCAGGCACCGCGGATACCCGCGAAGCCGGTTTATGGAACGAATGATTGGAATTACGCCTATGGCAATAACAGCGCCGAGCTCATTGCTGGCGTAAGTGGGCTCATTTCTGAGCTTTCACCCGACACCGATAACCGACCCTATTCCGTCATCGATGAAGGATGGGCTATGGGTCCTTACAGCGGTAATTTCGGGCACGGCCCATGGGTCGGTAATCCTCGTTTCGGTGACATGGAGGCATTTGCTCACCGACTACAGGGACTCGGGGTTCGGCCCGGCATCTGGTTCCGCCCACTCACACCCTTGCCCGACACTCCTGCTAGCTGGAAGCTAGCAAGAGCCCACGAGTATCTCGATCCAACCGTTCCCGAAGTGATTGAGCACGTTGCTTCTGAAATCAAGAAGCTTGTTGGATGGGGATACGAGTTGGTCAAGCACGACTTTACTTCCTGGGACCTCTTCGGGCGATGGGGATTCGAAATGGGGTCTTCGGTCACGAGCGACGGTTGGAAGCTCCACGATGGTTCTCGCACAAACGCAGAGGTGCTCACTCACCTTTACAAGACGATTCGTGAAGCGGCCGGCGACGCTCGACTGATCGGCTGCAACACTGTCAGCCATCTCGCAACGGGGTACCACGAAATCCAGAGAACGGGCGACGATACTAGCGGTCGCAGTTGGAATCGAAACCGACGCATGGGTGTAAATACTCTGGCCTTTCGGGCTGCCCAGCATGGCTCGTTCTACTTGGTCGACCCCGATATCGTATCGATCACCAAGGCCGTACCCTGGTCGCTCGTTGAGCAGTGGCTTCGGCTCGTTTCCGAGAGCGGGGTGGCACTATTCGTGGCGATCGAACCAAGTGTCATCGAGCCAAAACATCGAGAAGCTCTGAAGAAGGCATTTGCGCTCGCCGCGAAGCAACAGCCCATCGGCGAACCTCTCGACTGGATGGAGAATCTGTGCCCATCGCACTGGAAGCTCCTCGGCAAAACCACCGAATTCGCCTGGATGGGTGAATCGGGTGCATGGCCATTCTCTGATTGAGGGACTTATGGATAGCTTTAATAAATGCCTTGCTTGCACCTGCGCCGTGCTGGGATTGGTACTAGGAAGTGCCACGGCAAATAGTCGGTTCGACAGATCAAGCTCTCAACAATCGTCCACTCGGGATTCAATAAAACTTTCGACCATGCCAAAGACACTCATCGACTATTTCCGCCCAACTCCCTCCCACGGACGTTTATCAACAACGGCTTGGGGAGCCCCAAACGTGATGCCTCGTGACCCAAAGAATGGACTGGAGGATCCTAAGATGAAGCTGTGGGATTACTGGGACGGTCAGATCATTAAGGGTCCAGATGGCAAGTATCACCTCTTCGCAAGCCGCTGGGATCAAGCCGTCGGGCACAACGGGTGGTTTCATTCAAAGGCGATACATGCCGTAAGTGATAGCGCCATCGGACCCTATGTCGATAAAGGCCTTTGCTGGCCCGACGACCAAGGCGGAAAGGGACACAACGTGACAGCCTTGGTTCTTCCCGACGGTCGGTACGCCATCGTCGTGAGCGAAACACGGCCGGGCGACATATTTGTCTCCAATTCTCTCAACGGACCATGGGAGCATCTTGGCTCGATCAAGGTCGACGCAAATGGCTTTAATCCCCATGATGGTGGGATGTCAAATGTTGCCATCATGGTTCGTCCTGATGGCGACTTCCAGATCGTGCCTCGATCAGGAGCGATCCTCATTAGCAAGAGCGGAATACTTGGACCGTACAAGATTCAAGGTCCGAGTATCTATCCGAGCATTCCCGAAATTCCCCAACACGATTTGGAAGACCCCGTGATCTGGTTCAGCGGGGGACTTTATCACATCGTGATGAATTGCTGGAGTGACCGAAGGGCGTTCCATTTGACTTCCCCTAACGGAATCGACCATTGGACCAATCGCGGTCTGGCGTACGAGCCGAACGCCGACTTCGTGCGGTACAAGAACGGAACCATCAACCACTGGAATAAGCTCGAGCGACCAGGTGTTCTTGTCGAAAATGGCCATGTAACTCACTTCACCTTCGCCGTTATCGATGTCCCTAAGGATGACGAACGCGGAAACGATGGTCACGGAAGCAAGATCATCGTCGTTCCGTTCGACGGAAAAGCGATGGACCGAGACATCGCACGAGCAGACAAGAAGAAATAAAGTCTAGGATGTCGCGATTTCGCGAAGCCTCGCCGTACTGACCATCTGCGCCTCAAGAGCGCGTTGAAAAGGTGAGGCTTCGGGCAAGAGTTTGTACTCCGCCAAGAATCCCAAGACTTCCCCGCCCGCTTTGGCAAGCAGTTCGAGATTTTCCTGACTCTGGTCGGCAACCTTCCACTCCACAACCGCCCAACTCTTTCCCTTAACTTGGTAAGAGATGTACGACGTTCCTGCTTGTCGAACGGAGACCTGCCAAACCACGCGTACTGTCTCGGGATCGCCTTGCACGATCAAAACGACATAGCGTCGATCCGCCGAACGGTAGACAATTTGGTTTCGACTCACCACAAAGCGGGCCGAGAGCCCAGGGCGTGAAAGACTTGCCTCTTCGATGAGACGGAGGAGAATACTCGCCAAGGTCTGACCCGACGGAGGAGTCGGCGTTCGCAACGCCCGCAGCAACTCGCCGACAATCGGCATGTGCCAAGTCTGCCCAAAGATCTGAGACATCGTCGTGAGCGCATTGCACAGCGAATCGCTAAGGACTAACGGAGGCAACTCCGATCCCTTCTTCGCCCCAAGCACACCAAATACATTCTTCAGGTTCACGGTTATAGGCCTTATTGTCGGTCAATCAAACAAGATATGACATTGTACGGAGCAGAGCACCTGTACGATCCTTTACCAATTGGCATTTTAGACCTTGGATATCGAAAACCAGGGATTCATTCCTTGAACCAGGCTACGCTAAGCATTAGAAACCCTGGCCTAATAGGGCATCTGGCGGCTTCCTAAAACCAAAACTCAATGTGTCATCTCGATAGCTGTTTGCCAATGACTCGCCAGTTACTCGGCCATGCCATCGACCTACATGACAGCGAGTGGATTTCCTACGACCTAAATCTTACGGGCAGTGAGAGGCACATGAAGATCGACTGGGTAATACCTGGACCTGGTGGTCAGAACCACCTGCGGGTGGTTGTCTTCCTTTCGGGCATTACCACGATCGACATACCGCCCAGTTGGGAGTCCGTCTATCGCTGGACTTTCGATATCCTAGATTCCGGACTGTATTGCCTCCGCATGACAGAGAATCACGAAGGAAGGGCCATTGATATCCTTTTCGCTGAGATCAAAGAGCTATCGGTAGAACTTATTTCGCACTCCAAGTTCTCAAGCTTGAAGCAAGATCGATATGCTCCTCGGGGTCGTTTAACTTTTGAGAATACGGCATAGGCGGATCTGAGGAAGTGATGAGGGGAATGTGGGAGCGTTTGGCAAGAATGCAATTCTTGCGCCCACCAAAAAGGGCCCTACCAACCGGTCGATTCGATAGGTGGCAATTCACGTCTTATCTCGTTGATAACCGAGGCGCTAATCTATAGTGATGTGGGTTTGCGAATGATGTTCTCTCAAGATCAGCGACGGCAATTTGAGCGAGATGGGTTCTTTGTCGTCGCCGGCTTCTTTACTCCGACCGAGGTCGCGGTCATGCAAGACGAAATCGAGCGGTTCAAACGTGAGGGCTTGCTGCGTAATGTTTCGACGGATGGAGATGGCACGACCCAATCCTCCCGCAAACGAAACCTGCAATTGTGTCCGACATCTCCTCACAGTCCGCGCTTTAGGGCCCTGCCGTTTGCAGATAAGGTTGTGAGCGCGGTGAGCGAGTTGATCGGTGATCCCGCTTTACTTCGGCTTGATCAGGTCTTCCTTAAACCAGGAGGAGACGGAGCAGGCACCGCCTGGCACCAGGATAACGCCTATTTCAAAGTGAAGGATCCGATGAAGGGAGTCGCAATGTGGATTGCGGTTCACGACGCCACGATTGCGAACGGAACGATGCACATGATTCCTGGAATGCAATACGTCGAACTGGAACACTCGCGGGACATGAATTCCGATCACCACATTCGGTGCTATCCGGACGAATCCAACCAGGTCCCCTGCGAGATCGCGGCGGGAGGCGTCGTCTTCTTCGCCTATGGCACCCCTCATTGCACTAAAGGAAACAGCACCGACAAAGATCGAGCGGGCCTCGCCTATCACTTTTTCCATGCCGACTACCCGCCGCAAGGCACGGCCTCCGATTCGACGCCCCACTTGACGGGCTCCGAGGCAAACGGCGGAACGCAGGAATACGGCGAAGATCAACGCGGTAGCTGGAACACATTCGTCGCCGAATTCGTCACCGACCTCGCTGACGCCACCTAAATCGCCGAGGGTTTATGGTTTAGTCTGTGCCGTTCCACTGGCACCGGTTTTCCGCACCACATTTCGGGGTTTTAATCGTCGCGTCTACCACAGAAGAACTACCCCACCCTTGTGATTCGGTAATTGAATCCAACCAGACGATCGAAGTCACGGCATCCGACTAACTCACAGCAACTAGCGTCCGCCCACGAGTGTCCTCACGCAGAGGCATTGCTCCAACCACGATCGTCACATCGCGGCCTAGCGCGTTGAGCATTTCGGCCAGTTTGTCGATGGAGATGCTTCTAAATCGGCCACGTAGTAATTTCGACAGAGTGGGCTGATCTATGCCAACAATCTCAGCAGCTTGGATCTGGGTGAGACCCCTGGCTCTGATGGTGTCGTTAATTGTTGACACCATTAGAGCCTTGCGCTCCATTTCGTTGGCGTTCACGTAACCAAGACCGTGGTAGACACTTCCAGTGGTTCGCTCCACCGTCACGACTTCTTCTTTTTCTCGGGCTGCTGCTTTAGCCATTTACTGTGCTCCTCGTTGGCGACTTTTAATCGTCGCTCAATCATGTCCTTATCCTGTTGTGGCGTCTCGTTTCCTCGCTTGGACTTCTTCTGGAAGCAATGTAGGACGTAGATCGCGTCTTCAAACTCAACGGTGTAAACGGCACGAAAGGTGTCGGTGTCAAAGTTGGAGATGATCTCAAGGACGCTTGCTCCGCCAAATCCGCGGAGCACTTTGGCGTCCTGAGGCATTTTTCCTCGTTGGGCCTCGAACAGATTGTAACCGACATCATCCTCGACCTCCTCGGGAAACTCCCCGAGGTCTTTCTTGCTGGACCCTAGCCACACAATCGCTTTCAGGTCCGTCATCACTATGAATTATATACCATATTTGGCAATCTAGACTTGATAGCCTTGTGAGATTGCACCATGGTTTTCTTGTCACGTGCCAGCGGACAGCCTTGCAACGTGAGAAGGTTACTCGTAGTGGTGTGGTTGTTCAATCGTCGTCTCGTCGACGAGTAGAACTCGTCAGTCCATCATATCGCTCCTCGCCCTAAGTGGGCTTAATGACAATAAACGACGCAGGCTCGAAATGGCTTAGAGCTTCGTTGACTTGAGGCGCGAGCTGTGAGATGAATTCGAGTTTTAAGAACATGGTGCCTAGCACGATGATGCCAATTTTTCTTCCGCTCAGATTCTGCTGATATTGCATCTGCTTGTCGCAAGTGATAATGGCTTCAAATCCTTCTTGTTCTGCTGCAGAGACCAAATTGCCGTTTTCAAGAGCGGTCCAACCTAGCTCTCTGGCATGGATAACTTCGTGCCCTAGTAGGAGTTGGGCAAATCTGCGATTGACGTTGTTATCGAGCAAGACTCGCATTAACTTGCCATTTGAAGGCCAAAAATTCTCCGAGCCTGATTCTGTTCCCAGTGAATGACTGCTTCGGCTTGTTCCCGAGTCACATCTGGCCAACCATCAAGGAACTCTTCGATATCTCCCCCATCGAGGGTGTCAATTAGGGCCTGGACGGGAACACGAGTGCCCTGAAAGCGAACAGCACCACTCAGTGTTTCAGGATTCGCAACAAGAACACCTTGAAGTTCGGGGGGAATAGTCATCAATGGAGCCTTCTGCCAATTGAATATACGGCTTTTGGATGCGTTTTGTACACTTCGCCCAAACGGTTGGTTTGGCCGCGTTTCGGTTCCCTATCAATCACGTAGTAGACTCGAATTTAGGGTTACCCTCGCCTACAACAAATTCCAGCGACAAGTCCAATGAATGTACTCCTGCTTGCTACCATTTTCACCCTCCAAACATCTTCTGCGGAGGCGAACCGTGAGCCTCGTCCTTATGCTCTAGCTCCGGTCCTTCAGGACGTGGCGGAAATCCAGTCCCCTTCCGCGATTCACATTGGCGGATGGTTGGGAGAGAGAATTCGGGTCAATGAAAGCAATCGACTTCTCAATGTCGACATGGAGCCGTTGCTTGCGGGGTTTATCAAGAAGCCGGGAACGCATCCTTGGATTGGAGAGCATGTCGGAAAGTGGATGCATGCTGCGACTCTTGCGTGGTCCTATTCCGGAGATGCCAAGCTTCGAGCAAAGCTGGACAAAGTTGCTGCCGCCCTTATCGCAACCCAAGAGCCCGATGGCTACCTCGGCACCTATGTGCCTGGCAAGAGATTCGGTCTCTACCCAGATGCTGATTGGGACGTGTGGTCTCACAAATACAACCTCATAGGGCTGCTAACGTACTACCAGTTCACCGGAAACAAGCCCGCGCTCGATGCCTGCCGAAAGATGGGCGATCTGCTCATCAATACTTTCGGGCCGGGTAAGAAAAGCATCCTGTCGGCGGGGACCCACATGGGTATGGCGGCGACGAGTGTCCTCGAACCGATCACCCTTCTGTACCGTGCAACGGGCGATGAGCGCTATCTTGGCTTCGCCAAATACATCGTCAACGAATGGGAAACACCCGGCGGCCCGAAGATCCTGACGACACTTCTCACCGTGAAACACGTCAATGAAACCGCCAATGGCAAGGCGTATGAGATGCTGTCGAATTTGGTGGGTCTCTGCGAATTGGCGCGTGCTACCGGAGACAAGGAGATGCTGCAAGCCACGCAAAATGCGTGGGAGGATATCACGACTAAGCGTCTGTATCTGACTGGCAGCGCCAGTCGTGGAGAACACTTTGGCCCGGACTATGACTTGCCAAACCAGATGGGAGCAAGCATCGCTGAGACATGCGTCACCACCACTTGGATTCAGCTCAATCTTGAATTGCTTCGCCTAACGGGCGAGGCAAAGTACGCCAACGAGATCGAAAAATCGGCTTACAACCATCTCGCTGCTGCGCAGAATCCACTTGGCGATGACTGGTGTTACTACACCCCACTTCAAGGCAAAAAGCCGTACGACGCTGGCATCACCTGCTGCCATTCCAGTGGACCACGCGGAATGGCCCTGGCACCCTTAAGTGGTTACCTCAAGGAATCCAAAGACGGTGAGGATACGCTCCTGGTCAGTACGTTTGAATCCAGTGCAGCCACGCTCAGCATGGGTGGAAATCTGGTCAACATCAATCAGGCGAGCGCGTTTCCTTTCAAAGGCGACTCAAAGCTTTCGTTCAAGGTCTCAAAGCCCTCCAAATTCTCAATACGAATTCGCATCGCCCCATGGGCAACCTCACTTCAAATTGAAATCAACGGCAACAGGATCGAAAGTAATCAGAAAGATGGATGGCTTCTGATTCCTAGCCAGTTGTGGACCAGCAAAAGCCGCGTGCATTTGACCTACTCCATGGGATCGCAGTTGGTGGTTGGTGACCATGTAAACAATGGCAAGGTCGCCCTCCAGTGGGGACCGTTTGTGATGGCGTACGATGCCAAACACAATATCGGATTGCCTGTGCCGGGAAGGGTCGCTGTGACGGGAATCCTTCCAACTCGGCTTGGTTCGGATCATGGAATGCTCACACTTCTCACCTCAGCAGAACTGGGTGGCGGCGACCATGGGAGCTTGGCCACTTTCGTGCCTTTTGCCGATGCAGGGGCTAACGGAGGAAACTACTCGGTCTGGGTTTATTCTCCCGGCACAAAGCTCGATGACCAGTATTCACTGCTTGCTTCAGGTCATGAATCGCGTTCGCGCCCCGGTAATTCCGACGGCACCATTGCCGACGATTCGGTCGACTCGAATGTCGTCACGTTTGACAACAAGAAGCAAGACGAAGACTGGTATGCGATTACTTTGGACAAGCCAGTTGAGATCGGACGAATCGTCATGATCGCGGGCCAACTTTTCCATGACGGAGGTTGGTTCGATACCAGCACTGCAAAACCCATCGTCGAAGTCCAACGCCAGGTTGGTGGCCCGTGGGAGAAGCTCGCGGAGATCAGCGATTACCCTGCGACGACGGCAACAAGTAGTGGCGCGTTAGCTCTTGAACCACGAAAAGCCTTCACCATCCGACTCCCCAAGTCAGAGATGATTGCCGGCGTTCGCCTGCGCGGAAAGCCCGCGTCGGGTGACAACCCGGCTCAGGCGTTTTCTTCTTGTGGGGGGCTGAGGGCCTATAAAAAGTAGGGGAGAGGCGTGTCATTCTTCCTGCTTCCGCTGCAATAATTCACGCCACGTTAGCAGGGCAGCGCCCTGCCCCTACACCGGACACCGGAACGTCCTATGGACGGATTCTGGCGATGACGGTTCCACCGTTGCCGTTCTTGGTGGCAAAGCTTTGGATCGTCCAGAGGTCGGTCAGGTTGTCGCCGTCGACAACCGATCCACTGTAGTCACCCCATGGACCACCACGAGTTGCGGCAAGGCCCTCGGCAAGCGAGATGATTGGTCGAAGCGTGCCAGATCGGTCGCTGGCTTTGCGCCACGCGCATCGGCTAGAGATGAACATGTCCGGACCCGTTTCTTGAAATCCGACGAGCACGTCTTTTCGCTTGTTCACGGCAAGGGTCGTTTCGATATAGCTATGAGTTGGGTGAGAAAGCAGTCCATCTTGGATGAACTTGCCGTCGAGTCGAACCTGATGCCATTGCACACCCGCGCGACCATTCACATTCACCGTGTGAGAAAACCACAGGTTACGACCTTGAATCACGAGGTTCTTGGGATTTCGGTCGCCTGAGGCTGTTTTGAGCGGGGTTCCCATCATCGGCGAATCGGGTGGCCACTCAAAATAGGCAAATTTATGCGGTGCTTTGACAACTGAGGTGATGGCAGGGCCACCGCTTTTACTTTCGCCGACGGTTGTTAAGATGATTTCCTGATCTGTCAGTTGCACGAAAACCAGATCGTCCATCGGATCCTGTGTCGCCACCGGCTCGCCGAGGCTCCCGGCAAAGTGGTAAACGGTGGCGGGCTTACCAGCCTTGGCCTCGGATGTCCTCATGACAAATGTTTCTTCGGGGCCACCGGGATAGGAGTAACCAATCCACTTGCGACTGTATCCGATTGCACCCCCGTCGACGCCTTCCTTGGCTGAGACGGGGTATGTGTTCCAAGCGCCGAGCGGATTTGATGTCTCCGAAATCGAGATATTGACTGGCTTGACCTTCGCTTTGTCCCAATACACCCACATATCGAAACCGAAAATGTGGTTGTTCGCGTCGTAAAACAGCTTGGGGTCGATCCCGTTGTTGAACTCTGTCTGGGGTACACCAGCGACGTACTTGCCAGACTTGTCGTAAATTATGAGACCGCTGTTGGTGCCATGGAGCACGTATCCGCCTCCGACAGCAATCTGTGGATCGACTTGGCGATCCCCGTCAGAAGAGCCATCAAAAACGAACGCTCCACTAACCGTGCGCGGATTTCCGCCTTGCTGGCGGGACTTAGCCTTTCCATCTTTATTAAACGAACTTTGGTGAATCGGTACAACGACTTCGGTACGAATTGGCAGAGTCTCACCGGTGTGCGGTGAGACCAAGGCGAAAGCGAGCAGGCAGAGCGCAGTCATCCCCGACAGGTTATCTCAAGTGGATAAAGCGGGGCGAAAAGCGGTACTCAACCTACGCAGCGAGGGCAACGGTCTGACCTACAATGACTTCACTTGCGTTTGCTGCTTGCCGACGCGGGTCGATCACAGGCGATTGTGTGTATTGATTGCCTTTCGGCCTATAGTCACGTAGACCACGATCGTATCGCTGCATCGACTCTCGAGTTCGGCGCCCCTGCTCAGTCGTCGCAGCATTGTGGACCTTTGCACTTGAAGGCTTCGCGAAGCTTCTCTTTGGCTTAGATCGCTTGCCAAGGTCAGAGAGGAAAGGGAGTAATGAAACGACTTGATCGATTAGGTTAAAACCTACCGGCTCAGCCGTGTAGGTTCGCGGCACTCGTTGGTGCGGCATATTCATGTTGTTGAGACTTTGGATGTTATTCATGGGATCAGCGTTCCGTGCTTTCTGTCTGGCTGCGTTCCTTGCGCCAGCAAATAAAGATTGCGCCACATCAAGGACTATTGGCAGTCCCCGTTTAATGGGTCATGGAAATCCAGTACATGGAGTACCAACAGATCTGTTTCGCCAGCTTGGTGGTCATGGGCATTCGGCTCCTCACGTGTCCCGAGTAAACGTTACTGAGCAGGAGACTTGGGAAGGTGTACTCTAGCCAGATGCGCCGTGGGCTACTGGTTTTGGTGACCGTGTTAGTACTCGGAATCTTTGTTCCCAGCGCTTGTGCGCAGGCAGAACCCCGGCAGCAAACCATTGCGGCAGAATCATCCTACGCCACTCCGAATTCTAGCAACACGATTGACCCCATTGTCGAGCAAGCGCTTGACGAAGCCGTCCCTGACTCATTGCGGAGCAAGGTCCTGATCTGGACGGTCTCTTGTTCGTTGTTTGCAGCACTATGTGGCTTTCTTGGAAAGCAGCATGATTGGCAGCGTGTGGCATCGACTCACTCCTGTAGTCACTGTGTTCGTATTCACTCGATAGCAGGGATGTCGTCATTGTTGTGCGATGCTTTCTCAACCGCAGGACTCTTCTATATTGCCGCGCTGCCCTATGTGTCCGCCATAAAGGCCCAACCTGATAAGTTAAAAGCTGTTGGCATCGGAACGCTCCTCTTTATCGCGTTTTGTTTAGTGTTGGTGGTCAGCGGAGCCGTTTTCAGGCTGTTCTTGCCAAAACACAAGTTCCCCGGCAAGCGCTCTCTCGCCCCCTACAACTGCTTTCAGGTAGGCCAACGATTCGTCGGATTCGTCTTGACGTTGTTGATCCTTGATAATGGGTTCACGGCAGAAGCAGTTGCCGACAACTTCACTTCCCTATTGGGTTTGCACCTTGGCGAACGGCTACTTTCTGCGATTGGTGTTGTGCCAATCCGCGATAGCGCCGTGATCGTGATGGTGAGTGTCTGTGCATCGTTCTTCTTCCGATGGATCTTCCCTTCCTTGTGTCAAAGCCGTCCGCTCGCATCAAGCCGTTCGCAGGGACATCCCTATCTCTCGTCTGAAGTGGCCAAATCATGACCGATCTGTATCAATCTCTCCAGTCTCTTGTCGATAACGTCTCGCGTGTTGTGGTTGGTAAGGACGAGACCATTCGTCTTGTCGTCTCCTCAATGCTCTCGCACGGACACGTGCTTCTTGAAGACAAACCGGGTGTTGGAAAGACCATTTTGGCAAGAGCTATTGCGAAGTCTGTTGACTGCACGTTCAAGCGGATTCAATGCACGCCAGATCTGCTGCCGGTCGACGTCACGGGCTACTTCGATCCAAGATCTCGTGAGTTTCGACAGGGCCCCGTATTTACCAATATCCTCCTCGCCGATGAATTGAACCGGGCAACACCGCGCACTCAAAGCGCTCTGCTTGAAGCGATGGGTGAAGGGCAGGTCAGCGTTGAAGGGGAGACATATTTACTTCCATCTCCGTTTATCGTCATCGCCACCCAGAACCCCGTCGAACATCGTGGAGTAAACGATCTACCGGAGGCACAGCTAGACCGTTTCCAGGTTCTGTTGACACCTGGGTATCCCTCAGAATCTGAGGAAAAGAGGATCCTTATGAATCGCCAGGTGCGTGATCCGCTCCTCGATTTATCTCCTGTCATGGATCTCGCCCGACTTCGTGAACTTATCGACCATGTACCGACGATCATAATGAGTGAATCGCTGATCGATTACGTCATCGCCCTCGTGCGGGCAACTCGTCAGTCCAATTTGCTACACGTCGGAGCCAGCCCACGCTGTGCACTCCAATTGATGCAGTTGAGTCGAGCCTATGCTTTCGTCGAAGGTAGGGGCTATGTCGTACCTGACGACGTGAAGACCCTTGCCAAGCACGTACTTCCTCACCGAGTCCTTCCCAATACTTCATCCAGTGAAACGATGAATACGACCGAATGGAAACAGGAGATCGTGAAACGAATCATAGAGGATTCCCGCCCGCCGAAGTCGTAACCACAATCCATGCGATAGCTAGAAATGGACCTGATTTCACCGAATCGAACGACATCAATCCTGGCACGTGGGAACGCGCTTGCCTTTGCCTTATCGTTCGTGGTGGTACTTGCCGGGATGACCTTGGCGACGAGGACGACGACCTGGGTCATTGTGATGACGATGGCCTGCTTGATTTTCGGGTGGCTGCTTACAGCAACTCTCGTGACCCATGTCACCTCAGACGTCAACTTAGCCTGCGAGGACCCAATTGTGCGTTCCGAGTTGCACGCGATGACCTCAATCCCAGTCATCGTGCGCTTGGAAAACCTGAGCACCCGGTGGACCTTGCCTTTCCTAACGGCGGAACTGATCGTTGATCAGGGCGGACTGTTGTTGAATTCGCCACCTAAATTCGTGGGCCAATTGCCTGTGCGAAGCTCAGCCGAATTCGAATGGCGCATTTCGACGACACAACGAGGGTCCTACACGATTCGGGGCCTTGTGACTCGAACCACATTTCCTGGCAGCATGTTTACACGGGAGTTCTCTTATGCATTTGATAAGGAGATCAGCGTCCTCCCGGTCAGTTATCGACTATCCCCCAAAGTCGCCCAACTTCTGAGTGGCAGACGTCGAGCAGCGGGACATCGCCCACTCAACTCAGCTGCCGCCGAGGAGTTTGTCGGGGTCAGAGAATATCGCGCTGGCGACAACCCACGCAACATTTCTCTATCGCTGTCGATGAGAATGCCCGACTATCCTTGGCAACTCGTCGTGAGGGAATTTGAGGATCCATCGGACGATGAAGTCTGCGTTGTTCTGGACACGACAGTGATCACGTCCGAGTCAGACACGGGTGCATTGGGATGCTATCGACTCGAAAAGGCCATTTCATTTTCCATCGCTCTTTGTCGTCAACTTTGTGAGTTAAAGCACCGCGTTCGATTTGTTGCCGCACAGGATGCAGGGCAATCCATCGACATGCGAATCAACTATTCCGCTCGCGATATTCCTGCCTTGGAGAGAAAGCTAGCAAGGCTTGCACCCACGTCTGATAGGCAAGCTTCTCGACGCCTGATCGAGAAACAAGCGCAACAATCTAGTTCTATCCTTCTGTACGTGAGCCTTGAGGATGCGAAGAGTGGCCTACGAGTTCCAGATTGGGTGCAGTGGATTACGCCAGAGTGGCAGGCATCCCTCGTTACGGAGGTGGGAGCTTAATGTCAGGAAAGCCATTCGGGTTTCACCAGATGGAACTCAAATTCATCTCTGAGCGAAAGCAGGCACTGCCCCCTCACGCAGGTGAGGCGCGTTATCAACAGGCTCTCGATCGCGACCGTGCCTATCGCGAGATGATCTTGGCTTCCTTTGCCTTGGCACTCATTGGAGCAACAAGTTTCAGTCAGATATCCAGCGTTGTTGGGCCCTATCAAACCGCGCTGATGAGCATCGCCGCAACTGGGCTCGCACTCCGATCCATCTGTCCGCGGATCCATCCACCCGTTATTCGTCGAAACCTCGTAGAAGGTTCCGTTAGGCGCCTTTGGATTGTTTCCCTTGTGCTCTTTGGGATTTTGGGATCTATGCTCGGTGGGTCAAATGCACCCATTTCCGTTGGAGTCGTGGTTGCCTTCACGATACTTGCATGGATCATCACCGCCGTCTCGCAGCTACGTTGGCTCGCTTACTTCCTTAGCAGCATCGCCATGGTCTGCGCGGTGGTTTGGATACTAGCGTTTCGGTCGACAGGGATCGATGTCATTTCTGCTCCAATAGCATTGGCTCTAGGGGTCCTGGTCGTCGCCTCAAGCCTGTTCAACAATTGGAGTCAGTCCTCCGAGTTCCAGCCCGTTTTGCTGCTAACGTCTTTTGCAGGGTATCTCTGGATCACCATGGCGAGCATTTCGATCGTATCTCCGCCGTGGCATTTGGCAGTGTGCACATCGGCATTCGCATGCTACGGCTTCATCGAAAGGCAGCTATCGACCAGATCCGCATTTGCACCAGTAATCGTGACGATTATCCTGCTCCACTTGACCGGCTTCATTTGCTGGCAGGCGGGACTAGGAAAAGCGGTTGCCCCCCAAATTGTATTACTACTTCTCGAGTTCTGCCTGCTTGGCATGGCCGGCTATCGGCACGCTCTCGCCGCCCTGTCGAAATATCCGAGAGCCACCTATCGAAGCTCACCTCAATGTCTCGTTCCAACCCTGGACCATGCTTGGGACCACCCCATGAGGATCGATGCAACCTAGCTCTCATCCGCTACCGATCAAGTGGTACATCGCGTCATTCGTCGGCTCGCTGGCGCTCGCATGTGCCCTGATGACGGTGTTTGAGATTCGAACAGGAATCAATCCAAAGGTCGCGTCAAGTCAGCCTGCGCCCCCTGTTAGTGACAGTCATATTGCTTCCACTACCAACCCAGTTCCCGAGCAGGCCACGCCTCCACCGCCGACAACGCCTCCTCCCGTACCTCCTTCCCAGGTAAAGCCAACTCCGCCTCCCTCGTTGTGGTCGTTACTTGCTCCTCCCGAGGTCGAATATGGCGCGATGATTCTGGTGGGACTTGGCGCTATTGGAATCAGCTCGTACCTCATTCGGCAGAAGCTCAGGAGCTTGAAGTGAAGAAGCACCTACTCCTTTGGGAGCAGTTGGTTGATCACCTCGATCGTGAGGGGATGTTGCCTCTTCAAACCTTGAAATCAACCCCATCCGAAATTGCTGCGCAGGTCGCAAGGCGTTATGGCGACATTCGGGTTCAGCGGTTCGTGTGGGACTACTACTACCCTCGGGCCTTCGGAAATCAGAATGGCAAGTTGGGGGAGGGCGATGCTGAAGCGTTGGTCCTTTCGTTCCGAAAGCCCAAAGATCTTCGCGGACAAATCCGGGCAGCCATTTCCACCGAACATGAGCCGATCGGAGAATCGACCTGTATGGTCTGCGGTGTGCGGCAAGTTTCTGACGAGGATTACCAATGACGCACGGAGAAACCGACGCCCTTGCCATTGGAGTCGATGAAGCTCCTGGGCGAAAGTTGCGACTTGCTAAGCTTCGTCAGCAAAAACGAGCTGGTCTTCTGGAAGACTCTGGGATGCCTGATGGAGATTTGGTTACTACACAGGAACTGACGGGTGCCAGTGCAGAAGACACGGAGCCAGCAGGACCATCCGACTGGCAGCGATACTTTGAGCGGGCGTGCGCATATTCCGATGAAGGGAAATATCACCTGGCGGTTGCGTTACTCAATCGCGTCGTGCGCAGATCTGACGGTAACACCGAGGCATTCCATCGGCTTGGCTATGCCTATGGGGAGCTCCGGCGCCACAAATTGGCGATCCAGTGCTTCAACAAGGTCGTCCAGCTGTCGCCTGGTTGGAGCGAAGGCTACAGCAATCGAGGCTGGAATCACCTACGGCTCAACGAAAACGCTGCTGCGATTGAGGACCTTCTCCGAGCCGTTGACATCAATCCAAATTTAGCAACAGCCTGGGCGAACTTAGGGCAGGCATACCTGAACACTGGTCGGATGGACAAAGCAATCGCGGCATTTGAAAATGCCACCCAGTGCGATGAACTCAATGAATCGTACTGCTACGAATTGGCCCGGTGTCTTGAGCGAAACGGGGATCGGAAAGAGTCGGACAGATATTATTGTCGCGCGTGCGAGATCAATCCGCATTTCCTTAGAGCATGGATCAAGCTCATTTTTCGCTTGAAGGTGACAACTTGCTGGCCGGGACGCAAACCGGAGTTGCACAAACTGTCACCCGTGTTGAGACACGAATCCGCCCGTTTGCCGAACATGGCCCGGATCGTGAAGCGTGAAAACAGGGTCGCTGCGGATCGAGCCGCGAGGACCCAAGAACGGTTAGAAAGCCTTTGGGCTTTCGCTCAAAACCCCGTCTCATGGATTTTGATCCTTATCCTATCCGCTCTTTTCTATATCGCGCTTGGCAATTAACCTTACGACGCCATTACGAGATGACAGGGCAGTGCGATCCCAACTCGAGTGTTAGTTGGCATACCTGTAGCAAAAAGCAAGGAGAGCCTTAATGTCAAACAGTTTTGGCAGAATGGGCTTGTTCTGTTGCCACGGCATAATTTGTGGCCGCGTACCCAACTTGCGGCTTGAACCCATTTTTGGTCTTGGCGAACGGTCCGAACGCCGGTACAACCCAACCGGCGGCTACGGCGGCTGTTGAAATACCAAAACTGTTTGACATTATGGAGAGCCTCGCCCTTACAACAGGCGAGGCACGCCTCGCTTCTACATCACCACTTTTCGGGGCCGTCAAGCCATGGGAACCACTGGTTGTAGCCGGTGTTCTGGGCTATTGTCGTGTTTGACCAGGTGCTATCTGGAATCTGAGCCCAACTGCCTGGCATGGTGTGGAAGTGCGCATGGGTGTCGCAGTACACGTAGTTACCACCAAGCAAGTGTCGGCTGAGGCCAACTCGCTTTGTGGAAGCAGGTGTGACGACTTCCTGACTGATGCTGGACGCGCTCTCCACGATGAATAGCTTCGTGGAATGGTTCGTGATGGAATCCATCGACGTTCCGACGGACCCCAAGAAACCAGGGAAACCGGCAAGTCCCAGATAGATATACATGTTGAGAGCGTATGAGAGTGGATAACCAGGGACGGCATTTCCGCCGATCACGAGGGGACCACTGTTATCCTCAGGGCACTTGAAGATCTGGTAGTTCTTGGCGTAAGGCTGGATCAGGTCGGCCCAGTTAAGAGCAACGAACTGCGCTCGTGCTGCCCTATAGGAGAATGCGGATGGCACATTTCCAGGCGTATTTGGATAGTTCGCCATAGGAAGATTGTCATCGGAATCATTGAGGTACAGATAGAGTGCAACGCCCTGCTGTTTGCTGTTGCTGAGGCACGCCGTCTTCTTCGACGCAGCCTTCGCTTGGGCGAAGACGGGGAAAAGAATCGCAGCTAAAATTGCGATAATCGCAATGACGACAAGAAGTTCGATGAGTGTAAATGCACGCTTCTTCATGAGATTTGGGAACAATTGCGCCTACATTGTGCACGAGAATAGGAAAATCCACCAAGGAAATTCGATGATTCGTAGTATTGCTGAATGATTCACACGGACCTACTCACCGAATTTGAATCCGGTGCCCGGCATTAACCGGGGCCCCGTCCGGCTCTCGCCAGCCTTCGCAGTTGACTTCGTCGTCGATTTTGCTGCCGATCCTCTCCAGCCGAGGAATCCGACTCCGGTAACCGTCGCAGGCTCATCAAGCTTCTTGACTTCTTTTGTCGGGTGATACTTTTCTTCGATCTGCTTTCGGGCTTCTGCGATCTCGCCTTGAAGCGGGCTTCCCTTGCACTGTTCAGGATCGGGAACCTCAACCACGGTTTGTCCGCCCTTCTCACCTTTCATCACGAGATAGTAGTCGCCGTCCTTCATGAGCTGAACGGATTTCAACCTTGCCTTAACTCGCCAAGTAGATGTTTCAAACGGCTCCGATCGCCCCTGAAGATCTCCGGGAACTTTCTGAGCGACAATATCTTCGATCGTGGTGTCCTTTGCCGACTTATCGATCTTGGCCGCATCTGGGTCGGTCGAAGTCTTCACGGATCGGCGAACTGAGCTTCCCCCAGTCTTGGCTGCAACCGGCTTTGCTACTTCAGACTTCGGAGTAACAGCAGTTGGCAGTACCTCCGGCTTGGGTTGGCACCCAAGCACGACCGCTCCACATACCAGTGCCCAGCAATATCGGTTAGCAAACTTCATGGTTGCTAGCTTCTTACCCTCTCGGCAATGCTCTCAGCTATCATATACAGCAATTCTTCATGAATTCACACGCAAACGCGGGCTTCACTTTGATTGAACTCTTGGTCGTTATCGCGATCATCGCTGTTCTCGCGGCTTTGCTTTTCCCTGTGTTCTCTTCGGCCAAGGAAGCGGCAAAGAAGACGGATTGTTTGTCAAACCATCGGCAACTCGGGGCTTCAATGTCGCTGTATCTGAGTGACTCCGACGGTGCCTACCCTCAGACGAAGGACTCCAGCAGTTCTCCCGCACTCGAAGACAGCGACGGTTCCATGAATGATCCTGACTACGGTTCTGTATTCACGATGCTCGGACCGTATATCCAACGGTCAGCCAATGTCAAAGGTCAAGGGCTACTTGCATGTCCGTCAGGAGGAGACCCCTTCGGTGCCATTTGCCTTGAGGCAAACCCGGACATCCCCGATCTGACTTCGTATGTCGTCAACGGTTACTTCATTTTCGGCCTTAACGATTCGGCAGTTCCTCAACCGAGCAGCACCATTCTGCTCTCTGAGCGACGGAGTGATTTCACTTCCGGCATGCATCCGTACTGCGACTATGCGTACTACCCGTGGTTCAACGTATTGAACAGTTCCGCCCCCGAAGACGACATGGATTTAACCAGTGGGGCCCTTGCTACCCACCGGCATTCAGGTCGATCCAATTTCTCTTTCGCCGACACTCATGCGAAAAACCTAGGCTGGACTCAGACCTACAGCCTGCCGAGGGTGAACCTGCACACGCTTGATCAGCGTTAGTTTGTCGACCCTTTAACATCGGTCTCTGTTGTCTCCAGGAAAAACCCGCAGTGCAACTCTGGGTGGTTGCTCCGACCTATCCCGGTCGATCAGATCGTGCCTTCAAGATCTGGTCAGCTCTTGGCCACTCACGAGTTTGCCCGATGGATTGAGATGGCGCATCAGATCATGTTGCTACCTCAAGAAGCAACTCTCAAGCCGAGGCGTGAAAGCCAAAATCGCTCAAACTCCAACACTAAAACGCTAATCGATGACGTATACTACTACCCCGTAGGGGTATATATGCGAACACAAATGAAAGCATTAACGCTTATCGAGCTTCTCGTCGTCATCGCGATCATCGCCATTCTTGCTGCGATTCTCTTCCCTGTTTTCGCCCAGGCAAAAGAGGCGGCGAAAAAGACTAAAGACTTGTCTAACCAGAAGCAACTGGTAACCGCGATCATGTTGTACGTCAATGACAACGACGACTACACCTGTCGAACCCACCACGATCTCGCTCCCGGCGAAACGATCAAGAACCTATACACGTGGTACCAGCCCCTGTTGCCGTACTTGACCAGTCACGATGTGCTCATCGACCCATCAGCCCACGACACTCCAACACTCTTTCCCTATCCGATAACCCTTGCGGATTGGACGACGTATCGAACGGATTACTTGATCAACGGATTCTTTGCCCATGGTGCAAGCCTGAGCCTTCCTTCGCGTCCAGCCGAACAGATCATCTTAAGCGAACGCCATGCTGGTATTGCCTTCTTCGATTACCATCCGTGGGCTTCTGCACCTGACCTCAATTGGGAACGCGGCTTCCTGGATGGCTCTGGTTACCAAATTGGAGATGTGGATACCGATTCACAAATCGTCGATCCTTTCAACATCGGTCGACATACAGGTGGAAACAACTATGAGTTCGTCGATGGCCACGCCAAGTGGCTTAAATTCTCGCAGACGCTGGATAAGTCGCTGCCACAGACTGCCGTGAACAATTGGGGCATGCACAACATCGATAAGCTGCCTTCGGATGAGTAAGCCAGTCCAATGAAGCCAAGCTCACACAGTCGGCCAACACGGCTCAAGTCGACCACCGTTATCGCAGTTGTCATCTTGGCAATAGCGGTGACGATGGTCGCCTACTTCGCCTCAAATCCTACTTCCAACGAAGGGACCATCCAATCGCAAAGTCGGCAGATGACGTCTCATTCCAGGAGTCGGATGAATCGTTAAGTCTCTCCAAATTCCGGAAAGTAGACGATATCCGTGCAGATGAGCTACCTTCGGCCCCTTGGACTTTCCATCGATTTTGTCCAACCCGCAGGGGGGACAAAATTGAATAGTGAGTCGCTCAGGGGCTGGTTGACCTTCAGGTTCTCGTAAATCGTCACCTGGGTGACGGATCCAAGATTGGCTGATATTCCGATCGGAAGATGAGTCTTGGGGGCGACATACACAAAGAGTTTTGTTCGGGTGGTCATCACCTTCCGACCATCAAGTTCGATCCTCAGCGTCGAGTGATTGTGCCAAACCACTGGAGACGGCCCTGATAAGATGGGCAACCCAGAATTGAACATCTCAATGCCGAGCAGGGAATTGATGTTGAAGCTCACCGGAACAGCAGCCTTGGATTGATAAGTCTTCTTAGAAGTTCGGAAGGTCCATGCTTGCTTTGGGTTGCTAATGTCGGTCAACAGTGGCTTTTCAACTCGCACGTAGCCACCTGCTCGAAAGTAGAACTTCACGCGTAAATCGCGTTTGAATTCCTCGGTCGTCTGGAGTTTGGTTACTGAAATGGATTTCGCCTGGCTGACCTTCTCCCAAGCTTCGGCCATGATCTTGTCTGCTGAGAGTTGGGAAGTGAGGAGGATGTAACAGAGCACGAATAATCCTACCCAGAGACGTTGGATGGAAGGACTCAAGAAGTCTTAGACTTGAACCTAGATGAAGATCCCTTTGGATTACCGACGAGCAGGGTCGATCCGTCGAAGCACCACCAGAAATAGAATCGCCCCGACACCAGCCACAAGCACGTTCACCATGCTCGGGATGCGATTGCGGTCAGCGGTGAATGCCCAAATAACTTCTAATGCGAAGAACAATATGTATAGAAGGACTTTGAATGTCCACACTTCATCAGTATAGGAGCAAATCGCAAGCCCTAGCCCTTGACCCCACCCAACTTAATACCTTCAACGAAGGTTCGCTGTGCGAGGAAGAATAGGATCACGAGCGGCAGCGTCATGACGACCGACATCGCCATCATTCGGCCCCAGTCGGATGAATACTGTCCCTGCAGTCGGGCGAGCCCGATCGCCAATGTGTACTTGTCGTCATCCATCAGGTAGAGCAAAGGGCCGAGGAAGTCATTCCATGCCGCGATGAAAGTAAACACCGCTACGACTGACAAGGCAGCTTTCGAGAGCGGCAACACAACGGTAGCCCAAATTCGCATGTCGCTTGCCCCATCAATTCTCGCCGCTTCCATGAAAGACGCCGGGATGGTTCGATAGAACTGACGGAGCATGAAGATGAAGAACGCGTTCCCACAGAATGCGGGGACCACCAATGGGAGGATCGTGTTGATCCAGCCGAGACCCTTGAAGGTCTGAAAGAGCGGAATCATCGTCACTTGGGCGGGCAGCATCATTGTTGCCAGCATTGCCCAGAACAGTGCTTCTCTACCCTTCCATTGAACGCAAGCTAGGCCGTACGCCGACAGCGAGCAACTCAAAACAGATCCAATGACTACTAAGAAGCAGATAGTCAGAGTGTTCTGCAGCATACGAAAGAAAGGAAACGCCTTAAAACCCTCTGAGTAGTTACTCCACTCAAGGTGCGGGATCAATCGCAGTTGGCTTGGGTTGACGGAAACCTTCGTACCTTTCTTGGGCCCTTCTTTGATTTGGACGACCTGCAAATCGCCCTTTCTTTCGACAGGTTTGACCTCGACGAGCGACCCATCCACCATCAAGACCTGTGCTCGCGGGATAAGGTCAAGTTCGGCTTTGCCAACCTGATCTTCTGTCTTGAGCGACGTGCTGATTTGCCAGATGAAGGGCAATGAAAACAACACCGCTAGAACCACCAGCGCGCAAAACCCTATGATTCGGACTGGGTGGTTCTTCACTGTTCGTACTGCACGTGCTTCATGGAAGACCTCATCACAATCACGGTCGCAAAGAGGATAATGCCGAAAAGGACCCAGGCCATCGCTGAGGCGTAACCCAGTCGAAACTCAGTGAAGGCGCTGTTGAAAAGGTGGAGGCAGTAGAACAGCGTGCTATCCCAAGGTCCACCCTTGGTCATGACGAATGCTCGAGCAAATTCCTGAAATCCTCCTACTAGCCCCATCACCCCCGTAAACAAAAGCACGGGTGAGATCATCGGGATCGTAATGTGACGGAATCGCTTCGAAGGCCCGGCACCGTCAAGTTCGGCGGCCTCAAACAGTTCCGCAGGAACATCCTGTAGAGCTGCCACATACAGAACAGCCCCACCACCGGCACCCCAAAGTGACATCAGAACAAGGCCTGGCAAGGCCCAATGCTCATCGGAAAGCCAACCCGGCATCCAAGCCTCGGGTAGGTGGAGAAATCTTAAAAACGTATTGACCAACCCTTGCTGGGGGTTGAGCAACCGGACCCACAAAACTGAGTTCGCGACAAGGGGAACAACGGTTGGCAAGAAGAACAACGTTCGAAACACTTTGATCCCGGCAACCCGTTGATTGAGGAGCAGAGCCAACCCGAGCCCAACAACCATGCCAAGAGGGATTGCGCCAGCCACGTACAAAAACGTGTTCCGTACGGAGTGCCAGAACCGATCATCCCGGGCAAGTTCGACATAGTTGGCGACGCCAACAAATCGAGGTGGTTCAAGGATCGGATAGTTACAGAGACTGAACCAAAACGATGCCACCACGGGCAGAACTGTGAAACACAACAGCCCAATGATGAGGGGGGAGCAGAACGCCAATCCTGTCCAAGTCCGCGACTTCATTTGGCCGTCTCCGTGCCATGTAGGGCTAATTCATCGGCAACCGATTCCAGCCGCTTCGTCACATCAACGCCAGCTTTGGCTAGAGCCGATTTCGCTGGCTGGCCACCGAAAAGCACTTCGTCCATCGCCCGGCCAAGCCGCTCCATATAGTAGCCCTGCACTGGCATCAAGGTGCGAACATGTTTGGCGTTGGCCAGGATTTGGTAGAACACACCCCTCACCGGATCCTTCTTTAGTCGGTCAAACACTGGGCTCTTGGCATAAGCGGGAAACTGCTCCATCTCGTTCGCCTCGATCGCGGTGGCTTCATCCGATGTACACATCCACTTAATAAATTCAAAAGCCTCTGGTCGCACCTCGCGGTTTCTGGGCACAGCCAAAGACCATCCACCAATCCATCCATTTGGATACTCTCCATCCATGGGTGCTGGAATCAGCCCAATTCCAAAATCCATGGTAGGCGCGTATTGATGCAGAGTCTTTATTTGGGAAACATGAAGTAACCGCATCGCAGCTTTCCCAGCGAAAAAGGGATCGTTCCCCACGCCCACAACCTGGGTTGAGAATGCATTGACCTTACGGACGTCGTACTTCTTCCCGAACTTGGCCATCCACTCAAGCGCATTCACAACTTTCGGATCGTCTGCCGTCACGGTGCCAAGCGGATGGTCTGCATCCGGCTCCTTGTAGAGGTTTCCTCCAAAGGCATAGCCCCATGTGAACAAACAGTTGGCACCGCTCCACTCCCATGGGTTGATTCCCAAAATGTTGATGTTTCCTTGGGGATCACGGGCGGTTAGCTTGTCAACCATGGCGTCCAATTCGTCAATGCTGCGCGGCGGCTTTTCGGGGTCGAGGTGCGCCTTTCGAAACAGGTCTTTATTCCAAAGGAAGGCAAAGTTTGGGTCGGCTCCCCAGGGCATGGCGAAAACGTGTCCGCGAAACGTGCTTTCACGCCAACGGGGATTCCAGAATCCGTCCGACTTCAATCCACTCTTGCCGAAGGCATCCGACAGATCAGCAAGGGCTCCACGTGCTGCCCATTCGGAGAGCTGCTGACCATCGACGAAAGTGACATCTGGGCCAACACCCCCTGCGATCGCGAGAAACAGCTTCTGACTGCTGGTCAAATCGTTGGAAGCGAAGGACATCCGAACTTTGATGTTGGGATGAGATTTCTCGAACGCGGCCACCAGATGGTCAAGCGCAGCCTGGTTGGAAGCATCAAATGGCTGCCAAACCGTAATGACGTGAGGATCGACGGCTGGCTTCGAGAGGCATCCACTCAACGAGATACAGGCAGGCATAGCGATCGCTAACCATCCAACCCGCTTTGTGAAAGTCCGTCGAGTCAAACAGTTAAGCATCGTTCAGCACTGAACCCAAACCTTGGCCCCTCCATTCTAGCGTGATGGCACCTGAGTGGGAAGCAACTTTTTGGG
This sequence comes from uncultured Armatimonadota bacterium, assembly GCA_903833215.1. Lineage (GTDB taxonomy): Bacteria > Armatimonadota > Fimbriimonadia > Fimbriimonadales > Fimbriimonadaceae > Fimbriimonas. The sequence goes on along the minus strand of CAILEM010000154.1, from coordinate 88,182 downwards.
TTCCACCCCACGATCGACGAATTTGGAGTCGAATCCATCTTCTTGTCGCATACAATCTGTCCACCATGCGGCCCAAACTCATCACCTTTGATATTTTCGGAACCGTGCTCGACTGGAAAAAGGGGATGAGTATTTCGTGTGATGCCGTTGGCCGACCGTTAAACTCGGAGGAATTTGAGCAGATCCTCGAGGTCCAAGGTGAGATGGAGGCAGATCATTTTCTCACCTATTCCGAAATCACGTCCAAGAGCCTCATGCGCGTGCTCAACATGGAGGAGAGCATCGCCGACGAAATTAGCAACAACATTGGCTACTGGCCCCTCTTCTCCGATGCGAGCGTCATCAAGGAATTGATGGAGATTGCCCCCTGCGCGGCAATGACCAACAGTGACGTGATCCACGGCATGCAAGTTCAGGAAAGTCTTGGCTTTCAGCTCTCCGATTGGCTATGTGCCGAAGACAGCGGGTTTTACAAACCAGATCCCAAGGTCTGGGAAACGATGGCCGTTCGGCAAGGAATTGAATTCGGACCTCATTGGTGGCATGTTTCCGCATATGCAGATTTCGATTTGTCGGTGGCGAATGGCCTCGGCCTCACCACAGTATTCGTCCGTCGACCCCACTCTCGTCCTGGGACTGCCACCTACGAAATTGAGTCACTTTTAGAATTACAGAATCTGATCATGGGGCCAGGTTAGCTCCCGATTTATCAGGCACGGTAGACTCCGCGAATCACTGACTTAGTCAGCCACCTCATGGGAACCAATCGCCTTCTTTCCAAAGTCGGGTTCAAAACACATGGCTTCGCGCGCCTCTCAGGTGCTGCCGCCGGACTCGGAATCCTCATCCTGAGCCTCGTCGCTCCCGCTCAGTCGCGCTCGCCAATGTCAACAGAAAAGGTTGACTTCAATCGTGATGTTCGCCCCGTTCTCGACAAATGTCTCTCATGCCACGGGCATGACCCGAAGGCCATTCAGGCGGGACTTCGCCTGGACAACCGTGATGGCGCCACCCGATTATTGAGCGACAAGGTACGAGCGGTCGTTCCCGGACACCCTGAACAAAGTGAGTTGATTCTCCGCATTAACGAATCCAATCCCGCTTTACGAATGCCGCCACCCTCAAGCAATCGAATCCTCTCAAACGAAGACAAAACCATCTTGAAGCGTTGGATCGAACAGGGTGCGGAGTACAAGGAGCACTGGGCTTTTGTGAAGCCCGTGCGAGCGGTTCCGCCAAAGGTCAAACAAAAATCTTGGCCAGCGAACCCAATTGACAACTTCGTTTTAGCGAGCCTGGAATCTCGTGGATTAAAGCCTTCTCCCCTAGCGGACAAATCCACGCTACTCCGGCGGGTCAGTCTCGACCTGACGGGTCTGCCACCATCGACAGTTGATCTCAAGTCATTTCTTGCCGACTCGTCGCCGAAGGCTTATGAAAAGGTCGTAGATCGGCTGCTGGCTTCACCTCGCTACGGGGAGCGCATGGCGATGGATTGGCTTGACTGCGCCCGCTACGCAGACAGCAACGGCTATCAAAATGACTACGAGCGTTACCAATATCGATGGCGCGATTGGGTCATCAATGCGTTCAACAAGAACATGCCCTACGACGAGTTCACGATCGAACAACTCGCAGGCGATCTTCTTCCAAAACCGACGACAGATCAGATCGTCGCCACCGGCTTCTGCCGAAACAATCGACTGAACACCGAAGGCGGCGCCATCCCTGAGGAGTATCACGTTGAATACGTGATTGATCGAGTTCAGACAATTTCTTCGGTTTGGCTCGGACTCACTACCGGCTGCGCCCGGTGCCACGATCACAAATACGACCCCATTTCCCAGAAGGAGTTCTACAGCCTTTGCTCATTCTTCAATAACGTGCCTGAGACGGATATCGGGGAAGAACGACCGATGAACTATCCTCCGCTCATCAAGGCTCCCTATCCCGATCAAGAGAAGGATTTAGCTCGACTCACCGCTCAAATCCTCTCCTTGGGATCGCAGGCTGAAGCCAAGATCTCGGCCAATCAAACTCAAGCTCAGACTTGGAAGGCCACTTCAAATGGCACCGTACCGGACGGCTATCTGGTTCGATATAAACTCTCTGATCATTCGACGGTTTCGAGAAATGACTATCCATCCCCTGCGCCGGTCGGTGCCCTCAAGGCGGACATAGGCAGATCCACAGGCTCAATTCATACGGATAGCCAGTCTTTCGTCAACCTTGGCCCTGTTGGCAACTTTGAGTGGAACAAGCCCTTCTCCTACGGAGCTTGGGTACGGCATGAGGGCGGAGTTGGATCTCCCCTTGCGCAAATGGATGAGGCAAACGGATACCGCGGATGGGACCTCCACCTTATCGAAGGAAAACCCAGCGTCCACCTCATCCACGACTGGCCACAAAACGCAATCAAAGTTGTTGCCAAGCAAGCCATTCCAAAGGCGCAATGGGCGCATGTATTCGCAACCTACGACGGAAGTGGAATGGCCAAGGGCATCCATCTTTACGTCGATGGTGCCGGCGTCCCTTTTGACGTCGAAGTAGACAAACTCTCTGACACGATACGGACGTCAACCGACACTCACATCGGTCGACGAAGCACGGGAGCAGTCTTTAACGGCGATGTAGACGATCCGGTTCTGTACGACAGAGAGCTGAAATCGAGCGAAGTCAAGCAACTCGCAAACGTGCCCGCCAGCCTTGTCCTGTTGTCTATTCCTCCAGAAAAGAGAACACGGGATCAGGCTAAGGCGATTACTCGCGAATGGCTCCTGACCCACGACAAAGGCTTTGGCAAGTTGGACCGCGCCTTGGTCTCTGCCAAAACGCAAAAAGCTAAAGTCGAAGCCGAAATCCCGACCGTGATGGTGATGCAGGAGTCTCCCAAACCTCGGGACACGTTCGTCTTGCTCCGTGGCATCTATGATCACCACGGCGACAAAGTGTCGGCCGCAACCCCTGCATTCCTTCCAAGTCTGCCTTCACGTATCCCCGCGAATCGTCTTGCCCTTGCGAAGTGGATCGTGTCGCCGCAGAATCCACTGACCCCACGGGTAACTGTGAATCGGATGTGGGAGCGACTGTTCGGCAACGGCCTGGTCGAGACCAGCGAGGATTTCGGAACAAGATCCTCCTTCCCAACCCACCCAGAATTGCTGGATTGGCTCGCGACCGAGTTAGTTGTCAAACGCTGGAACCTAAAGGCGCTATGGAAAGAGCTAGTGATGAGTTCCACCTACCGCCAATCGTCATCGGTAACTCCCAGGTTGCTCGCAATGGACCCCGCAAATCACCTACTGGCACGCGGACCGAGGTTCCGACTCCCTGCCGAAGTCATTCGCGATCAGGCAATGGCTGCAGGTGGTTATCTTACGGAAAAGATTGGCGGTCCGAGCGTTCGCCCCTATCAGCCTAAAGGGATTTGGGACGAAACAGCGGGCCTCAATGGGAACTTGCGAAACTACAAGAACGACGTAGGGCCAAACCTCCACCGACGGAGCCTCTACACGATTTGGAAGCGAACCGCCCCACCTCCAGATATGGCACTGTTCGACGTTCCTTCACGTGAGATCTGCAGCGTTCGGCGGGCACGAACGGATACTCCGCTTCAGGCATTGACGCTTTTGAACGATGTGACCTATACCGAGGCGGCCCGAGGTTTGGCACAACGGATGCTAACTGAAGGTGGTAACTCACCCGTTCCGCGAATATCCTTAGCGTTTCGGCTACTGTTGAGCCGCGAGCCGGTGCCAGCCGAATCGAAGATACTTGGCGCAGCGATAAAGCGTGAAATCGCTCGCTTCAAAGCGGATACTAAATCTGCCGTAGCTCTCTTGAAGGCAGGGGATCTCCCTCTGAATTCAACATTGGCTCCAGCCGAGCTGGCTGCTTATACCGTCGTTGCAAGCACGATTCTCAACATGGACGAAGTCGTCACCAAGAGTTAACAACATGGACCCCATTCAAGCCCTTCAAGACCAAATCAACCGCAGAATCTTCCTCAAGCGGGCAGGCGGTTTGGGCCTCACCGCCCTGTTTTCGCTCCTCGGTGCGGATGCCTTGGGGGTCGCCTCCCGATCCGAAGACAAGCGCTACGGTGGACTTCAGGGATTTCCATCACTGCCAGTAAAGACAAAAAAAGTTATCTACCTCTTCCAAAGTGGCGGGCCCTCGCAGATGGAGCTATTCGACCCGAAACCGCAGCTGGAGCAACACCGTGGGCAAGACCTCCCCGATTCGGTTCGAAACGGTCAGCGCCTCACGGGGATGACCTCTGGCCAAGCGAAATTCCCGGTCGCTCCAAATATCTTCAAGTACGCCCAGCACGGACAATCCGGAATTTGGCTGAGCGAACTGCTTCCCCACATGGGCGAGATCGCAGACGAGTGCTGCTTCGTTCACTCGATGTTCACCGACGCGATCAACCACGATCCTGCCGTTACGTTCTTCCAGACCGGGTCCCAAATTGCCGGACGGCCAAGCATCGGTTCGTGGTTAACCTACGGATTGGGAACACAGAACAGAGACCTTCCTGCTTACACCGTTCTTACCTCGGTTGGACAGGGCCGCTCCGACCAACCCCTTTACGATCGGCTTTGGGGTTCGGGCTTTTTGCCGACCCAGCATCAGGGCGTCAAACTGCGTAATTCGGGAGATCCCGTCGTGTATCTCTCCGACCCAGAAGGCATCACGCGCGGGAGTCGCAGAGATATGTTGAACGACCTCGCATCTCTCAACAAGATCGAATTCCAAACGGCAGGAGATCCTGAGATCAACACTCGCATCTCGCAGTACGAACTGGCATTTAGGATGCAAACGTCCGTTCCAGAGCTCACCGATATTTCCAAAGAGCCTTCAAGCGTCCTTGAGATGTACGGCCCGGACGTTCGTCGCCCAGGCACCTATGCCTATAATTGCCTGCTCGCTCGACGCCTTTCCGAACGCGGTGTTCGATTCGTCCAGTTGTTCCACATGGGATGGGACCAACACGGTGCACTTCCACGCGATATCAAGAGTCAGTGCCAAGATACCGACCGAGCCAGTGCCGCACTGGTAAAGGACCTGAAACAGCGCGGTCTGCTCGATGAAACGTTAGTCGTTTGGGGCGGCGAATTTGGTCGGACGGTCTACTCCCAGGGCGACTTGACGATGACCAACTATGGTCGCGACCACCACCCGCGATGCTTTACCGTTTGGATGGCCGGAGGTGGCGTCAAGCGCGGGCTATCCTACGGCAAAACGGACGATTACTCGTACAACATTGTCGAAAACCCAGTGAGCGTCCACGACCTTCATGTGACGATGCTCCACCTGATGGGAATCGATCACACGCGACTGACCTATCGGTTCCAGGGACGTGACTTCCGGCTCACAGACGTATTCGGTGACGTCGTCAAGGGAATCCTGGCCTAAGCGTAGGATGGATCAGAATAGATGTCGGCGTGGGTCAGCGACCAAACCTCGATGTCAGTGACCTTGCCGTACGACTCGAAGACGGACCGCGCAATGCCTTCGAATTTATAGCCGCTCTTCTCGGCGACCTTACGCGAACCAGCGTTCCCTTGCTCACACTGGATCGTCAAGCGCAAGATCCGCTTTGAATCGAACAGGAACTTCGACATGAGCCGCGTCGCCTCGGTGGCGTAGCCCTTACCATGATCCTCCGGATCAAAAATCCTGTAGCCCAGTTCGTACCCTTCATAGTAGTGCGCTGTCTTGAAGTACACGATGATCCCGATCAGACGATCCTCATCGGAAGTGAAGATCGGCATGATTCCGAATTCTTGGTTCCAGAACCCGTTCTTCTCAAATTCGTTTTGGAGCGACTTCTCGCTCTTGATATCAAGGGGATAGAACCGTCCTCGGCTTTCGATATCGGAACTGAGCTTGTGATATTGCTCCAAATCCGAAGCCACCATCGTTCTGAGGTAAATCCGAGCACCGCGTAGCATAGGCGATCAATATATCCGGTTCAGGCTCAAAGGTGGGAGCATGAAGCTCCCAATTGAGTACTAGGCTTTACCACCGAAGGACAGCCCGATAAACCACTGGCTGTTCTTCTTGAGGCTGCCCGCCGTAGGCTGACTTTGGAAATCGACCACGTAATTGATGGTCAATTTCAGCGGTTTCGAAAGCTGATAACTCAGTGAAAACACCGACATAAGGAGATAGTCGGAGAAGTTGCCCGCGGCAGGGATGTAGTTCAAGGTGTGCGCAATCGTAATCTTTTCACCGATGTTCCGGTTGTATTGGCTACCGAAGGCCGCGCTCGGTGTTTGCTTCTCGCTGACACCGTTGGTGTGCTTTTCGATGAGGTAGGCACCACCGGCACTTAGGTTCCACTTCCATACTTTTTCGCCATTAGGTTTTGAGTCTTTTGACCTCGGTTCAACATTCAAAGTTAGGTTCGAAGTTTCCCCACAGTCCCATGCAACGCCATGGCTCCTCACCCCAAAAGTCCATTCTAAACCAGGAGATGTTTACTATTCTTGCGGATTTCGCGCTCTACGTCTGTTTTTTATCAGAGAGGCACTGACTAACGTTGTGTTCCGTCCCATTCCTCCACACGCCGTGCAAGTGCCAAGGACACCAAGTCGAGGGCAACTGGCTCGGGTCTTGCTCTTGCCGGTTCCGAAGTTTGCACCTCGGCATTCCATCTCAGAAGGTGCCGTCGAGAAGATCTGCGTCAAGCTCAGCTTCCCGTTCCGCCGCGCGGCCGTTGGAGAAACCTAGCGCCGTCGAAATGCGGCAAAGATGAATAAATCTCCCCGAAGATGGCAATGCTAACCGCGCAGGTTAGGGCGGATTCCCTACGAGCCGAAGTACTTCTAGCCATCGCGTGGCATCACCTGGAGCTGCGCCGAGATGATTCGCTTGCATAGAGTCGCCGATAGTGACTGAGCAAAACGTCGACACTCTGGAGATTCCCGTGATTATCGATGAGCTTCGTAATCCCGCATTCGATCAACTTGTCGCGGTTAGCGGTTAGCCCATTCAGCAGGCATTCTATGGGAACCGTCGCGGCCTCCGGGTGCTTCTCGTAATAGCGCTCAGCCCAGGCAACATGAAGCCACATCATGAAGGGAACAACGGCACCACTGTCGCTTCGCTGCACCTGGCAACCAAGTACACGCGTGCTTCCGTCCGGCATTCGGACGTCGCACAACCATGCTCCTGAGATATCGTGTTCCCCTTTCATCAACATCCGCTCGCGAATAAAGGCACACCTCGTCAAGTTCGGTATGACGCACAATGCCAGCGCGCGCTTAGCTGCATTCCGCGTGATCCCCATTTGGCGAAGGTCTTGATCGGGAATCGATGCCGCAACTGCGGCGACGTCGCCACTCATCGCCGATTGAAAGAATCCTCGTGCTTGGCTGGGCAGCGAGGGTTCTGCCCAGAACATTCTGACGATTAGGCCGGTCCCGATCACTAGAGAGACACAGCCGACGATGATAAAGCGAGGGCGGCGCAAGGTTGCCGCCAAACGAGACTTCCATGCGCCGCCTTTCATCATCTTAGTTGCACGAATTGCCCGAGCAGGTTCCAAAGAGCGTCCAATATTGGTGAGTGATAGTCCCACTATAGCCGCCGGAACATGTGAAGTCGTATACCTTGACCTGACAGCATCCAGGCGGGAACGTTGGATAGCACGACATACTCGTCAGCGTCGCGCTTATGACTGTACAGCCTGTGCTGACATCGATGCAAATGCTCGCTGGCTGCGGCGACGGATCGCCGCCACCGCTACTGTCCATGGGCGAGGCGATCCCTCGGTCCACATGCCCCGGGGCAGACACCTCAAGCGCGAGTCCCGAAACGGGGGCCAAAAGAAGAATGCTTGCCGAAAGAAGTAATGTCTTTACCTGCACGTTTGCCTCCACGCACTTGGTGGGCAATTAGCTCGGCCACCAAGCCCTGTCTAGCCAGTCGCCTGACCGACGCAGATCGAGTTGAGAACCATCAACCGTGATTCCCAAAAGCCGCCGAGTGAGATACGACCCAACGTCCAGCGGATATCGAGGATCGTTGTTGAAGGGGTCTACGTAAAGGACTGAGTGTCCCTGAGCCGTCTCCGCATAGGATTTCCACGTGTATGTTAGGTGATCCCGGGTGGGATCCATATACATGGCGTAATAATGCGTTCCCAATATGGGCGTCGAAAGACTTGGCGCAAGAGGAGGCTTCAGGGTCTTGAGGGCAGTGATTGGGGTAAAGGGAAAGGGTGGAAGTCCCATCCTGAAGGCATCACCATAGACCCCGTCGCCGTTGTTGTCGGTTTGGTACATCGCCGTCTCAAGATGCAGCTGATGGAGATTCGATTTCGAGGATACGATGTAGGCGCTCATGCGCGCACCGCGTAGCACAGGCATGAGGATCGCGGCTAGCAGAACGATAATCCCGATCACGGAAATAAGTTCGACTAGCGTGAATGCACGATGTCGGCTTATTTTCGCACCCTCTTCACGAAGTCAACCATCGGCTCACCGTTCTTTTGAAGGGCAACCACTTGACCATCGCTACCGAGTACAAGGCCCCTTGGAAACCACGACGGATTAATGCGCTCGAATGTGCTTTTGTCGAGGGTAATAACGGACGTGAAAGCACCAAGTTCTCGCGATGGAGATTCCGAGTTGTTCTTGGGACCTGGGACCAAAAGGATCAGTGGAAGGTTTGACGAGCGGACGTCCCTGCCGTAACCGACATGTGCAAGAGCGCACGACTGGCATCCTCCAGTGATAACGCAGAACAGGGATGTCTGCAGGTGTTTTGGTAACAGTCGCGGATCAATCGGTACGTCTCCAGGCATCGGATCCTTGGTAGCATCCCACATCGTAAGGGTACAACTTTGACATCTATCGACTGACGTTCTGTGGCATACTGCGGCAGTCAAGGCAAGACCTGTGAAGCAAAGGGAACCTATAGCGACTAACGTATTGGTTTTGGTTTGCATCTTAGACATAACCTGGTTCCTTGTTATCATTACATACGCTATCGCAGACATACTCACCTGGATCTTCCATCCTATAATTGGAATTACTGATTCTTAGCCTTTCCGTCACATAAATATGACTGCACTACGGGCACCATGGCGTGACACGCCTCTTTGATTCAAGTCAGTGGTATCTTGTCATAAGTTCCACGTCCTCCAAAGGTATGACTCCGCTCACCTCTCCCGAATGTGGCTGCCGTAGATGCCGAAGTCCGCAGGGCGGAGTCTGGGACTTGATAAATTCAATCTCCAGATGCGGCAAGACCGAAAAATGACCGCAACCACTGCCTACGAATATCGAGAGCCTCGGTTCGTACGTATCGTAGACTACGAATACATATGATCTCGGCAGAATCCGTCCAACAGCACTACGGTGAGACTGGCTTGCTTGCGCGTATAGAAGAAGCTCTCAAAACGGCGGGGTTCGGCGACAAGGTGTTGAGTTGGTCTGACCTTTCACCTCTCGACCAATTCCACATCCGGGGTTTGGAGGCAACGAAGGAATTGGCCAATGCTCTCAACTTAACGGCTGGCTCAACGGTTCTAGACGTCGGATGTGGGCTCGGAGGCCCAGCTCGCTATCTTTCGGAAACCTACGGTTGCCATGTTACGGGAATCGACCTGAGCCAACAGTACATCGACGCAGCACAGTTGTTGGCAGAACGAACGGGATTGGCGGACAAATCAAACTTCATTCAGGGCGATGCGCTAGATCTTCCTTTCGGGCCAGACAGTTTTGATTTCGCTTGGACTCAACACGTCGCGATGAACATCGCCGACCGCAAGGCATTCTACGAAAACATCTACCGCGTGCTTAAGCCTGGTGGCTCACTCGCTATTTACGATGTTGTGGCGGGAAATGGCGAACCTCTTGAATTCCCAGTCCCTTGGGCGAGTCGTCCGGAAATCAGCTTTTTGATGACAAGTGAAGCGATGAAAGAGGTCCTCGCTGAAACAGGATTTGAGCCCATGATGTGGATGGACAAAACCGCCGAAGGCATTGCATGGTTCGAAGCGATGCTTCAGGATCGCAAACAGTCGGACGCACCTAACCCATTGAGCCTGGCCGTAGTGATGGGTCCGGAATTCGCCGGAATGGCAGCCAACTTACTTCGAAATCTCAAGCAGGGCCGAGCGGGAATCCTTCAAGCCGTCGTGCAAAAAGCCTAATGGCAACGGGTCCACAAAGAAGCCTTGGTGAACGTACTGCTCGAATGGTTTGGCTTTGCGTCATCAAGTTCATGAGATGGGGCCACATGAAAGGCTTCAATCACAAGGTCGCTCGCCACCTTGACCCCGTGCACGCCAAACGATTTATCGAACGGGGCAAAGTACAAAATGCCTTTGCCCGACGACATGCAGTCACCGTTATCCGCTTCGCGATGAATATCGTTCTGCTTGCCCTCCTATGTTCGGTCCTGTTTTGGTTAGCACAGTGGCTATTCGTTCACGGCTACCTGAGCGCTCCGGGGTCTCCGAAGCGCACTATTGACTAAGTTCCTTTACGCGTTTGGCTTCGGCTCGGCTTTCGCTGAGGAAGTAAAGCACCGGCACTGCTATCCGCGAGAGCAGCGTCGATGCAATCTCTCCAGCCATCAGGGCTATCGCCAACCCCTGGAAGATTGGATCAAACAAAATTACGAAAGATCCAACAATCACGGCAGCCGCCGTCAGCAACATCGGCCTAAATCGGATAGCTCCGGCATCCACGACCGCCTGTTCCAACGTCGATCCCTGACGTCGACGAAGTTCGACAAAGTCGACGAGGATGATGGAGTTTCGAACGATAATTCCCGCTCCCGCGATAAAACCAATCATCGAAGTTGCTGTGAAGAAAGCACCCATTAGGGCGTGGGCTGGCAAGATTCCGACCAGCGTCAATGGAATCGGGGCCATGATGACGAGAGGCGTTTTGAAGTCTTGAAACCAGGCGACAACCAAGATGTAGATGAGCACCAGCACCGCTGCGAATGCAATTCCAAGGTCTCGGAAAACCTCATAAGTGATGTACCACTCCCCATCCCAATGAACCGTGACTCCGTTCGTGTCATTCGGCAAGCGGACAGTGAGAACGTTGAGCTTTGCTCCCTTGGGCAGGTCGATCTTGTCGATCGCCTGGTTCATTTTCATGATTGCGTAGACCGGGCTCTCTTGCCGACCGACCACGTCACCCGTAATGTAGACGACAGGTAGAAGATTCTTGTGGTAGAGGCTCTTATCCGTATCCGTCTTCTGCGCCTTTACCAACTCTCGGAGCGGAACCATAGCGCCGGATGCGGAATGAACACTGATTTGGTCAAGTTGACTGAGCCCCGTACGAGAACGCCGATCAAGCTGAGCATTGATCGGAACGTCTTCGCGCGAACCGACATCATGAAGCAGCCCAACTCGTGTTCCTCCGAGTGATGTGGTTAATGCCTGGTTAATCGCCTGGACGCTCACCCCAGACAGCGATGCCTTTTCTTCATCAACGGCATACCGATAGGTTGATTGGTCGTCGTCAACGTACCAGTCAACATCCGCAACGCCTTCCGTTGTTGAGAACACTTTCTTGACCCGATTCGCGGCATCCAATCGAGTTTGTTGATCGGGGCCAAATACTTCCGCAACAAGAGTCTCGAGAACTGGTGGGCCTGGAGGCACCTCCGCGACTTTGATGCGTGCGCCGTATTGCTGAGCAATTCGGGCCAAGTCCTCTCGCACGCGCTTGACGATGTCGTGACTCTGGGCTTTGCGATCATTACGATCCGTCAGATTGATCTGAATATCAGATTGGTAGCTCGCACTACGCATATAGTAATGTCGCACCAAGCCATTGAAGTTGTAGGGACTCGCGGTTCCTGCGTAAATCTGATAGTCGGTGACTTCAGGGATCTTGGACGCATACTCTGCAATCGCTCGGCTTACCACAGTCGTTTGCTCGAGAGTTGTCCCGGTCGGCATATCGACAATGACTTGGAACTCGTTCTTGTTATCAAACGGGAGCATCTTTACTGTCACCAATTTCAATGCAACGAGTGACATCGCGCCAAGCAGCATGACGAACACGCCCAGAAAGAAAACGGTTCGTACTTTCCACGAGCGAAGCAGAGGCGTCATCAGCCGACGATACAACCGCGTGAGGAAATCTTCCGGTCCTTCTTCTCCGTGACTATGCTTGCCTTTGTGGACATTACGGAGGATCCTCACCGCCGCCCAGGGCGTAACGATGAACGCAATAAGCAGGGAGAAGATCATCGCCGCCGACGCACCCACGGGGATGGGCCGCATGTAAGGCCCCATCAACCCGCCAACGAAAGCCATCGGGAGGATCGCAGCGATAACTGCGAAAGTAGCTAGGATCGTAGGGTTCCCAACTTCGTCAACGGCCTGAATCGCTGCTGCGACCACGCCAAGCGAACGTGCCTCCGGCAATCTCAAGTGCCGGACGATGTTCTCGACAACAACAATGGCGTCGTCAACAAGAATTCCAACGGAGAAGATCAGTGCAAATAGTGTGATTCGGTTGAGGGTGAACCCATACAGATAGAAGACCAGCAGCGTGAGCGCAAGGGTCACTGGAATGGCGATCAGTACCACCATGGACTCTTTGCGACCGAGCGCCAAGGCGATCAGCACCGTGACCGACACTACGGCAATTCCCATGTGAAATAGGAGTTCGTTCGACTTCTCGGCCGAGGTCGCACCATAGTTGCGAGTGATGGTGATCTCGATATCCGAAGGGATCATCGTTCCCTTTAGCGTCTCTAGTTTGGCGAGGACACCACCCACGACATCAATCGCGTTGACGCCTTGGCGTTTGGCGAGACTTATGGTTACGGCGGGCTCAAGAGGTGTCGCCGAACTGTGCTTGGTTGCTGGGCCCAACCCGAAAAGCACGTAGTCTTTGGCATCCTCCGGTCCGTCTGAGACCGTCGCTACATCCGATACATGGATCGTTCGCCCGTCCTTAGAACTGACAACGACCGTTTCGACGTCCCCCTTCACCTTGAAGAAATTGCCGGTATTGATGGCAATCTCATTGTTCGCTCGTGAAAAGGCTCCGGCCCGCGATTGCTGGTTCGCCAGGTTTAGTGCCTGAATCACATCATCTGGTCCAAGCCCATAGCCGGTCAACTTCGCACGATCTAGGGTTGCGCGCAGCTCTCGCTTTCGGCCACCAATGATCGCGGTTTCACTTACGTTTGGCACGCTCTTAAGGGCTTGCTCCACCCGCGTAGCGACCTGCCGCAAGGTGATCGAATCCACTGCTTTGCTGTGCAGAGTCAGAGCGAGAATCGGAACGTCATCAATCGATCGCCCTTTGATGATGGGCTGCGACGCACCAGGTGGGATGAAATCGTAATGGCTTTGAAGCTTTTCTCGGAGCCGCACGAATGCACGCTCTTGGTCTTGCCCAACAAGAAATCGAACGATAACCGTCGATTGGCCCGGACTCGAAGTGGAATACAGGTATTCGACGCCTGGGATCTCCCAGATCAACTTCTCCATCGGAGAGGTCACCCTCTGCTCAACGTCCTTGGCAGTCGCACCGGGCATCTGAACGATCACGTCGGCCATCGGGACAATGATCTGAGGTTCTTCTTCCCGCGGTGTTTTCATCACGGCAAAAAAGCCGAGGAGCAGTGATGCAATGATCACCAACGGAGTGAGTTTGCTATTGATGAACGTCGAAGCAAGCCTTCCGGCAGGTCCAAGTTTCATGGCTACTTGGCCTCAACCCTGTTACCGTCTGCCACCTGGTCCAACTGACTGGTGACAATGCGATCACCTTTTCCGAGCCCCGACAGCACCTCAATTCGATCACCGATGGATTCGCCACTGGTGACGATACGAAGGCGGGCAATCCCATCTTTTCCGACTGCATATACGTACCGTAATCCGTCGCGCTCCCAAGATGCCGATCGGGGAATGAGCAGTCGTTTCACGGCACCGGTCTTGATATGAATCGTCCCGTACATACCAGCCTTTAGGCTGGGAACAGTACCAAGCGTGAAGCGAACCAAGAAGCTACGAGAGGTCGGATCTCCTTGAGGAACGATCTCCGCCAGTCGAGCTGGAACTGCTTTGTTCGATGCCGCCGCCACGTCAGCATCGGCCTTGAATCCGGTTGGAAGGAACTGCAGAACTCCTTCGGGCACGACCGCCTCTAGTCGATATTCGCCACCTTGGATGGCAAGTATCGGAACGCCAACGCTGGCCATCGCCCCTGGATCGACTAGCCGTTGCGAGATTCGACCATCGAAAGGAGCGACGACTTGGGAATAGGAGAGACCAACTTGGGCAGACTGAACGGATGCGGAGGCTTCAGCTACTTGTGCTTTGGCAACGTCAACTTGCTTTCGGCGGACTTCAACTTGAAGGGCTGCCGCCTTCGCCTCATTAACAGCCGACATTGCCTGCTTCAGGGCACCCGATGCTTGTCTCACCAGGTCCTCTGCTGCACGAATTTCTTGCGAGCGCGTCCCCTCTTTGGCAATTCTTTCTCCTTGAACTGCGGCGTCATACTGTCCCTTTGCCAGGTCAAAGCGGTTCTGAGCAATGTCTTGCTCTCGGCCAGCAAGTGCGCCATCGTGTACGAGCTTCGTGGCTCTTTCTAGTTCAAGCTTGGCGAGCTTCATGGTGGATGCCGCTTGGATGACAGCTATGTGGCTTTGCGCGACCTCCTGCTGTCTCGGGCCAGCAACAGCGAGGTCACGGCGGGCCTCGGCCGCAGCCAGAGCCGATTCGGCCTGCTTGACTTGGCTCTCTGCCTGACCTATCCTTGCCCTGGTCGTCTTTTCTTCCATGACGGCGGTCGTTTTAGCACTCTCGACGCCCACCATCGAAGCGTGGTAGGTCGCATTTGCCACATTGACGGCCGACTGTAACTCGCGAGAGTCAATCTCTGCCAGGAGTTGTCCAGTCTTGACGACATCCCCTTCGCGAACGTGCACGGCGACGACCCTCCCCATGACCTTCGAAGCCAAAACAGAATTCAGGAGGGGTTTGACAGTGCCAGTGACCGTGGTGCCGTCGGAGGAATTTGTTTCTTCCACCGTTCCGATTTGCGCAGATACGAACTTTGGTGTCGGAGCCTCCGTCTTCGGCTCGTCTGGTTTGCCGCATCCAAAAAGGGTGAGCAAGATTCCAGCGGAGAAGAGTGTCCCCTTGAATGAGATGATTGGGCTGCGGTTTGTCATGGATGTATTTCTTTTCAGGGCAGGTTCTAACTGATCTAGAGGCATGAAGAGGGAAAAAGGATTCAAATCCAGTGGTTTGAATCCTTTTTGCTTCACATCGTGCTCTATGAACTTGAAGGAAGATCAGAAATGAAAAACGACATCCAACCTGCCGAGCTCTCGAAACGACTTCAGTCGGGCGAGAGTCTTAGGATCATCGACGTCCGTTCACCCCTGGAATTTAAGTCAGGGCACGTGCCTGGCGCAGAGAATATCCCTCTCCAAACGATCACCGACACCATTCCAAATGCGGCCCCTAACCAACAAATCATATTTGTCTGTCAGGGCGGAGTCCGATCACAAGCTGCGTGCCAGAAGGTCGAAAGGCAGTATCCAAATGCACTCAACCTTGTCGGCGGTACTTCTGGATGGATCTCCGCGGGGTTAGGTGTCGAATCTGTCCCAAAAGAGCCGATGAGCATTAGCCGCCAAACCCATTTGGTAGCTGGGCTCATTCTCGTAACGGCATTCGCGCTCCACCACTGGGTGGCCTCTCGATGGATTTATCTCGCAACCCTTCCTGCCTTCGGTTTGCTCTTGGACGCGACCACTGGGATCTGCTTGATGTCCATCATTTTGGAGAAGATGCCATGGAACAAGAACCGGAAGTGTGAGCAAGAATAGGGCCCCAGAATTGGGGGCCGGTATAATCCCCTGCACCTTGAGCACCATCCCCACTGACCTTTCCATCAGAGGCGTGATGCAGTCCAATTCCCTATTGAACTCGCTTCCCGAAGCGCAGCTTTCGGATTTGATTGTTGCCGCCAAGCTAAAACAGTGTGCGAAAGGCGAGGTCATCTGGACTAACGGTGGTGAAGAGGATTTCTTCGGTCTCGTCGCAAGCGGGTTCGTAAAGATGGTCCGATCCAATAACGTCGGTGCAGAGATGACGATGGAGATCATGGGACCCGGTCAGATTTTCGGGTTGCTGGGCGTTGTCGCTGGGTACGGATGCCCACTTATGGCACACGGATTGACGAACACCGTATACGTGATGATCCAGAAGCAACCGTTTCTTTCCATCTATGAGCAAAACGGCGACCTCAAGAATGTACTGCTCCAAAAAACCGCAATCCGGATTCACCAAAAGCTCGACCTGATGGCCAAGCTTTCGTCGGCGAGTGCTGACATTCGGATGGGAGCAGTCTTACTTACGCTCGTCGATTCCTACGGTGAGAAAACAGAGCGAGGAACAAAAATCGCTGTTCCCTTAACTCGACAGGCCCTATCAGATATGGCTGGGCTCACAACGGAGACCACCATTCGGATTCTGTCACGATGGACTCAGGAAGGGTTGATACACACAGATCAACAGGTCATCACCATCACGGAAGTTGCTAACCTGATCCAGCGAGTGAGCCAGGGCTCCTAGCTCAAATCGACGCTGCCTCAAAAGCGTCGCTCGCGATGTCTTTGAGGTTCGCCCCGGCCAGAAAGCACTTCTTTTGGCTTGTTCGAACGAGTTCTGGATTTCCACACAAATACACCTTGAACCCTTCAAGGTCGGTGTGCGTGGCAAGTGCATGAACTAGGGGGGATCCGAGGAATTCGGTGTCTCGTGGCAGCGACTCGACACATGGGTAGTACATAAAATTCGGGTACTTCGCGGACAGATCGCCCAACTCTTCCTGAAAATACAGATGCGAAGTAGTTCGAGCACCGTGGAAAAGCGTTATCGGACCGACATGGCCTCTTGATAGAGCGTCCGTGGCTATCCCATACAATGGCGCGAGCCCGGTTCCTGAACCAATCAGCAATATCGGTTGGTTCAGGTCGTTACACCTATAGAAACATCTGCCAAAGGGGCCCTCTAGAGTAAACGCATCGTCCGACTCCAGATTACTGAGACAGTGGCTCATCGCGCCGCCCGGGATGAGCCGGACATGGAGAGACACTTTTGAAGTCGATTCCCAAGCAGGTGTTGCTATGCTGTACGGCCTGCTTACTCCCGTAGAATGTGTCAGCCGGACGAATCGACCGGGACTTGCCTGCCATCCTGGCACTTCAAAATCGAAAATCATGACATCGCCACTCGCCATGCGTTTGTTCACGAGATGGGCGGGATACTTCGGAAACATTTCGCTTTCAACTCTTTCGACTCGTTCCACGTCCTTTGCGGCAGCTTGGCAGGACATGAACACACCGCGTTCGACAAGAGTCTCGTCGAGGCCATTCTGGGCTTGAGCTGGAGCCTTGCCTGGTGTCCGAAGGAGACACGATTGGCAAGCGCCAGTACGACATCGATTTTGAATATCAACGCCATGACGCAGGAGTGCGCTGAGAACCGTTTCTTGGCCCTCAGCGACAATCTCTTGTCCCTCGAAATCAAAAGTCGACATCAAATGCGGCCGAGAACGGCCTCTCTGGTGGTTTCCGCAACCGCGGCGACTTGTGCGATAAGTTCGTCCGATACTCCCATGGAAGAAAGGGTCAAGCCTAGGTCTTCAACGACGGCATCAAAATGCGAGTCATTCAATCCTTGCTCGACGAGGTGGGCGTGCCCCGTTTTCATATCACGATCGGTGTAGTTATTCGGACCGCCGAACGCCATCGTCAGAAATGCCTTCTGCTTGGCCGCCTGTTTGTCCATATCCACGTTCTCAAAGAAGCGGCTGATGCGATCATCAGCAAGGACTCTTCGATAAAACTTATCGACGGCAGCGTCTACGGCAGCGGCCCCACCGAGTTGTTCATATAGTGTTGGCATAAAGTTCTCCAGTACATTCGCATTGCGGCAAACAGCCGCTCGCTACTATCGTGATTGGAGAAAAAAAGGGTGTCTATGATTTGGATCATAAACACCCTTTGCTTTAAGGCGTGACGGTCAACGTGGTGGTCTTGCTCACCCCAGACAAAGTTCCTGTCAGCGTCGCCGAGGTCTGCTGAGAAACCTTCGAGTGGGCAACTCGAAAAGTTGCGCTCGTCCTTCCAGCGGCGATTGTGACGCTACCGGGTACCGATGCTGCAGGTGAATTGGAGCTAGACAAGGAAACAACGAGACCGCCCTTTGGAGCCGGACCGGAAAGTGTAACCGTTCCTGTCACAACTGTCGTAGCACTGCCCTTCACCGTCGCAGGTGTGACGCTGATCGAAAATAGACCTGCTGGTTCTACAGAAAGAGTTCCTTGCTGAGAACTCGCGCCATATGTGCCCGTCACAGTGGCTGTCGTTTTGGCTGTGACCACCGTCGATGTTGTTGTGAATGTCGCCGCCAATTGTCCGGCAGCAACACTCACAGCGCTTGGAACCGTAACGACTTTCGTTGAGGAAGCGAGTTTGACCGAAACGGGACTCGTGCCGACGGGAGCATTGAGTTGAACCGTGCCTGTCGACTTCGTCCCACCCGCAATGGACGTGGGTGAGAATTGGACAGACACGACTTGGAAGGGATTCACCGTTAAAGTAGCCGTCTGTTGAACCGTGCCATACGTCGCGGTAATCGTAACGTTCTGCGTCGCCGACACAAGCTTATGCCCCACCGCGAAAGCGGCACTGGTCGCACCGCCGGCAACTTTGACGGATGCTGGAACAGTGGCAATGCTAGGGTTGGAACTTGTCAGCTTTACCGTTTCGCCTGCCGACACCGATGGGCCGGTGAACGTGACCGTACCAGTCACGATTGATTTCGAGGAGCCGACGATACTTGTGGGTGTCAGCGCAACCCTTGAAAGTGATGCCGATTGAACAGCGAGAGTGGTTGTTTGAGTTACTGACCCCGCAGTAGCAGTAATGGTCGCAGAGCCAGCCGCCGAGACGGGTTGAGTTCCCACCGAGAAGGTTGCCGACGAAGCGCCGGCGGAGACCGTGACGGAACTTGGAACAGTTACGCTTGCGCTGCTGGAGGTTAAGCTGACAGTTAGGCCTCCTGGGGGCGCAAATCCATTAAGAGTGACCGTACCCTTACAGGGATTACCTCCCACGACTGGATTTGGATCTGCGCTAACTTTGGTGAGGCTCGCCGGAGCGATTGTAACGGTAGCTGTCCGCGAAGTGCCAGCCAAGGTCGCAGTAATCGTGGAGGTGACGACGCTGGATTGTCCCGCAGTCGAAATGTTGAACGTTGCCGACGTAGAGCCCTGCGAGACGGTTACCGTCGCAGGAACACTCGCCCCCGTCGTGGCGCTCAGACTAACTATGGATCCTCCCTGCGGTGCGGGCCTCGCTAAGGTGATCGTCCCCACTGAGACATTGCCACCAATCAGCGAATTTGGCGAGGCACCCACGCTACTCAGAAGCGGAGTCTGCACGGTGAGAGATCCCGTAATGGTCGTGTTTCCCTGGGTTGCAGTCACGACTGCCGACACATCCTTGGAAACGGGGTTCGTTGTTGCCGTGAACGTTGCCGAAGTAGCACCCTGCAGGATGGTGACGGTTGCTGGAACAACGGCACTGGCGGTGTTTGACGAAAGACTGACGGTGACGTCACCAGCGGAGGATGGTCCATTGAGTGTGACGGTTCCCGTGCTAGTCGCCCCTCCAATGACGGCGGGAGGCGAAAAAGTGAGGAACTGAATGGAGACTGGGTTGATCGTGAGGGCGGCTGAAGTTGAATTGGCACCTGTCACGGCCGAGAGTGTTGCGGTAACCGCTGAGGCCACAGTCGTCGTCGAAATAGTGAAGTTTGCGGTTGTGGCGCCAGCAGCCACGGTGACACTTCCTGGCACCAGAGCGGCCGCACTATTCGAAGATAAATTCACGATGGTGCCCTTCGAAGGAGCAGGTGTGTTTAGCGTAACCGTACCTATTGCAGATGCACCACCCCCGACCGAATTCGGCGCAATCGTCAACTGAAGTGGCGGTGGAATATTCACGGAGACCGTTTGCGATGCAATGCCGTTGGTCACAACTTGCAGGGTTGATGGCCCCGTTTCGATACCGGATGGAACGGTGAAATTGGTTGAGACAGCCTTCGTCCCTGTACAAATTCCCATCGTGCTTGGATTAAATTCTCGGCAGTAAGTGATGTGTCCAGTCGCTGTATTCGTAATCCGAATTAATGGGTAGTTGGTGGCGTTTTGTTGGTCGTCCCCGTATGCTGAACAGCCGGACAAACCATTAAATTGAGTTCCCGTAATCACATAGGATTTCCCAGGAAGTAAGGTGCTGGCAACATTGGTAATCGTCGGTGCCCAAGAAGGGTTCGGAGTTCCGGTTGGGGTGTAGAGCATCACCGACGATGTCTGGTCCGTCAGCAAAACTTGCCCACTCGGAAGCATCAGCATATTGCCGACATAGGAAGGCTCGAACGGACCGTTCGGAGTATTAACAGTGGCATTAAGGGAAGTTCCATCCCACTCGAAGAACTGGCATCCGTCGAGGAACAACCCTGGGCTTGCCATCACTAAAACATTTCCGTTGGGAAGCAAGCAAGCGGGCGCATCGGCACAGTCGAGCAAGGTCCCATTCACGGATGGGAAGTCAGGCGCGAGTGACCATTGCCCCGTCACCGTGTTGTAGATACAGTTGTGCCCACCGCCGCCAAAGCAGATCACCGTGCCGTCTGGACGAAGCACTTGGGGACCGATCTCAAGGCCCTGGCCCACGAGGTTGGCGGGAGTTGTCCCGGCTGAAGTCCACGTCTGAGTCGCTGGATTGAAAATCTCTGAATGGTTGGGGGTGGCATCTACCACCAATACTGTCCCGTTGGGAAGGAGGGTTAAACCCTCTTCGTCGTTCCCATCAAACTTCCCTGTTCCATAGGGGACGGTGAACGTGTTCGTCGCCGGGTCGAACAGGGCCGACTGCGAACTGTATGGATTGCACACCAGAATCTTGCCGTTCGGCAAAACCACGCTACCCATATCACCAATGTTCGACCACCCACTTGGGGCCGAAACGAATGTCCAAACATTGAGGACTGGGTCGTATATGTATCCGAGGTTGGACCAAATCGCGTTATTACCCAGGTTATATTCGCCGCCCATCGTGAACACTCGACCGTCAGCCATCACCGCGGACGCGTAATACAACGGCCCATAGCCCGGTGTCGAGGCAAGTTGGGTCCACGTGCCGCTGGCATAGTTCCCATTGACATCGGGGGTCAGCCTCCACCAATCCGAGCGGTCCGCATTCTGAATGAGTACGGAGCCATCAGTAAGGAGTGTGGGGTTGAAAGCGCCGATGTCCGGGGTATTGGCTACCTTCGTCCAAGTCTGCGCCCTTCCGACGAGGGCTGAACATATGGCTAGACTGATAATGACAATGCGAAAAATGTGATTCATGAGGAATTTCGGCGTCGCAGCAGAGAAACAACTATATCAAGAACGGGTGATCACAATCCCAATCAAGCAAATGCCTGCTTGAAATGCGCAATCAACGCGGTTCCGTGGAACACGTGGTCGCCTTCGAAAAGGTCACTGGAGAATCTCTCAGGCACATCGTGATGCAAATAGATCCTGGTCGCTAGTTCACAGCCGCTGAGAAAGCCCGCTGCTTCAAAAATCGGATCTTCAGTCCCATTTTCAACCGCTAACCAGCGTGGCGCGACCAAACCAGCAAGGTCTGGCACATCCATCATGGTCCCGAACCCAGGCACATAATTATCCGGACAGTGGTCCACATTGAGGATAGAGTGTGCCATCGGGCAGAAGTAACCACTCACGCCAGTTGCAAGAAACTTAGGTTCAAGAGCGGCAGCCCAAAGAGCTGTGAGTCCACCACCTGAAATGCCCATGATTCCAGTCCGATCTGGATCGACCAATGGATGGGTAGCCAATGCCCGCACAGAAGCAATGGCGTCGCGTACTCGCCATCCTGTAACCGTTTCCCCAAGCAGCAGCGCGGCCATGCTATCCGTAACACAACTCGAATATTTGTCGGCATCACGGCTCGATTTGTTTGTCCCAAAGGAGACTTGCTCAATCGCAAGAACAACCCAGCCCTGCTTCACGGACTGAATGGCAAAATTTGATTGATAAGGTTCCTCAACCAATCCCACGATCGCGTCCACGCCAACACCGTGACCGGGGACGCAAACGACAGCAGGGACACGGGCGTCCAATCCATCGGGAATCAGTAACCACCCTCGTCCGCTCCAGCCTAAGTGACTCGGAAATTCGACCCTCAACCGACGGTATCCGTCTTCCTCAATGGGTTGGCCACATTCTAGACTGGGCTCGGGCCACGGCTGGTCAACTACCCCAATCGCCTCTATGAGGGCTGACCTCGCAGACTCGCTCCAATTGGCGTTCTCCGGGTTCCACTCAAATTCTGGTTTAAGGGCAGAGAGTCGCGCCTTCATGACTGCTAGGGGATCGCCATTCATAGCGACGAGTATCCACGAATTCGACCTCAAAGAGCGCCGAGCAACAAGAGTCAGCGAGCAGTTACTAGCCAGCTGCGATTCGAGAAAAGTGTCGCGCAATCTCCCGTCCCAAAGGCTCGGAGGCAAAAACCGCAATTTTCGCCACATGGTATTTTCGCCAGGTTACGCCGTTTCGCGCAATTCACAGCACCAACTCATCTAATCCGGTTTAGGTTCAAAGAACCGCAAATCGGGGTCTATGTTGCTCCGCTAAAGGACATATTTCAGCAGGAATCCCATAAATCGGGTCACGCAAAGCCGTGATACGTTGCCTCAAAAGTGGCTGCGTAGACTTCCCTGTATCTGTAAGCCAGGTTTGTTAGCGGCAGGATGCCCTAACAACGAACCCTAGTTACGTGAGGGTTAACAGCTAAGGATGGTTTTTGATGTTATGAAAACAAATCGCCTATTTTTTAGCCTAGGATTTGCCGCAGTCGTTGCGGCTAGCTTTGGGCAAACAGCGACAACTCGCTTGGTTGAGCTGCAACGAGAGCCCTCTGCGGAGATCCAACAGTCGATTCCAGTTGGTTTCAAGAGTGGCTCGGACGTGTTGCACCTTGCCGTGAGTCTTCCCGTCGCGAACCCCGCTGGACTTCAGCAATTCGCAGACGCAGTGTCCAATCCGCACAGTCCGATGTATCGACACTTCATCGGCCCCGACGAAGTCGGGCAGCGATTCGGATTGCCTGCTTTCCGCGTGCAAAGGATTATCAATTACCTTGAGAGCCAGGGCATGAGTGTCACATTGGTCGGGAAAAATCACTTCTCGATCTTGGCGGAGGCGACGGTAGCTCAAGCTGAGGCAGCTTTCCACACGTCCATCCAGAACTTTCAAACCGCGAAAGCTGGTGTTCGGTTCTCCTTTACGATAGCACCGTCGGTTCCAGCAGATATTGCTGGTGATGTCCTTGACATCTCTGGCATGGACAGCTTCACGAGGCCGCTTGGTCACACAGCCTTAACCGCCTCGCAGCTTCAATCCATCTACAGCGCCTCATCCCTTTACAGCGGTGGTGGTAAGCAGGGAGCAGGGCGTACCATCGGCATCTCAAACTTCGATGGCTTCCGACTCTCCAACATCCCATTGGAGTTAACATTGCAATCACTGCCAGCTCCGGCAGCAGGCGCAGGTTCAAATGTAACCGTCACCCCTGTTAGTGGCGGAACCGGCCAAACGGGAACGGCGTCTGGAGAAGGCGACCTCGATATTCAAGCCGTCTTGAGCATTGCTCCCCTGAGCAATGTGATCGTTTACGATAACTACACCACAACCGGTAATGATCCAATTGGTGTTCTCACCAAGGAGGCCAGTGACAACACGGCCGACATCATTACCGAAAGCTACGGTTGGCAACTCAGCACAGGAACCGCGCTTGCAGCTCACAACCTGCACTTGAGCATGACGGCTCAAGGCATCACATACCTGGCTTCATCGGGCGACCACGGTACAACGTGGGTTTCCGGAACCGCCAATTATAACTATCCCGCTACCGACCCAGAGGTCCTCTCAGTAGGCGGCACTTCGGCGACAGTAACGACGACGGGAACTCGTTCAACCGAGGTCGGGTGGAATTCGCTTGGTATGTCTGGTGGTGGTGGTTGGAACGTCACAACCGACACATTCAACACTCGCCCATCATATCAAAGCACTCCGACATTCCTTGCTGGGCCCGGAGTTCCTAACCTGACCAGCGTTCCTTACCGTCTGGTTCCCGACATCGCCTTTGATGCCGACCCAAACACGGGCTATCTGATTTACGTCAATGGCGCGAAAGCCCAATATGGTGGCACGAGCGCATCGTCGCCATGCTTCGCTGGATTGCTGGCTCTCCTTGAAGATCAGTTGATCGCCGATGGAGCGTTGGTTGCCAATGGAAGCAAGTTCCGCATGGGTCGTATCCAGGACCTTCTCTACTCCTACAACGGCAACTCAAGCGTGTTCTTCGATGTCACTTCCGGCACAAACGGAACTTTGCCAAATGGAAAAGTCTCCAATGCTGGTCCAGGCTGGGACACAGACTCTGGTTGGGGTCCCATCATCATGACGGGTCTTCTCGCTCAGATTGAAAAGGGTGTCTCGTCCTTGACTCTCGCACCAGCTTCGATCACAGGTGGATCGACAAGCACCGGTACCGTGACGCTCCAGGTAGCCGCACCAACGGGTGGTGCTGTGGTGAGCCTCGCAAGCTCGAACACGTCAGTGGCAAGTGTCCCCGCATCGGTGACAGTCGCCGCCGGCGCAACCTCAGCAACATTCACGGTAACGTCGCTGGCAGTAACTGCAGCCCAGACTTCGACAATCACCGCAACCTATAACAATGTTCCTCGGACAGCGGTCGTGACCGTGAGTCCTATCTCAGTGAGCTCCGTCACTCTGAGTCCAACTTCGGTGGCCGGTGGAGTATCGAGCACAGGAACGGTAACACTGACAACGGCGGCACCTTCGACCGGTTTCGTTGTGAACCTCAAGTCGAGCAGCACCAGCGCAACCGTGCCAGCAAGCGTTACCGTCGCGGCCGGATCGACGACGGCCACCTTTACGGTATCTACCGTCGCAGTCGCGGCTTCTACATCGTCGACGATCACGGCAAGTTCAGGATCGGCTTCGGCCACTGTGGCTCTCGCAATCACAGCTCCGACTCTCAGCAAGCTTAGCCTCTCACCAGCATCGGTGGTTGGCGGTGTAGCGTCAACTGGCACAGTAACACTGACGGGAGCCGCTCCGACTGGCGGAATGGTCGTCAGCCTCAAATCGAGTGCAACAAGCGCGACAGTCCCAAGTTCGGTGACGGTGGCGGCTGGCGCGACCACGGCAACCTTCTCAGTGGCAACAACCGCGGTTTCGGCGAATACATCGGCAACGATCACCGCCACTCAAGGAACCCTCTCTGCAAGTGTTGCCCTAACGGTAACGCCTCCGACGGTCGCAAGCGTGAAGCTCTCGGCGACGTCCGTGGTTGGCGGCAGCAATGCTGTCATCACTGGCACCGTAACCTTGAGTGGTGCTGCTGGCCCAAGTGGAACTGTCGTTACTCTATCTAGCTCTTCAACAACGTCTGCGACCCTCCCAGTGTCGGTCACAGTTCCAGCAGGAGCAACGAGCGCCACCTTCTCAGTAACTCACTTGGTGGTCACAAAAGCCGCCACGGTTAAAGTCAAGGGAACGTCAGGGACCTCGTCTCAGAGCGCGACGCTCACGGTCAATCCGTTTGCAATCTCGACGTTCACACTCTCGCCAACATCGGTGAAGGGTGGAGCCTCTTCGACAGGAACGGTAACGCTGAATGCGACTCCAGTTAGCGCCATCACGGTAACTCTGAAGTCATCCTCGACATCAGCGACCGTCGCTGCTTCCTTCTCAATCGCTGCAGGCTCGGCAACGGGCACGTTCGCGATCACAACAAAGGCGGTCACAGCTAACACAACTTCGACGATCACTACAACCGTGGGATCTGGTTCGAAGACAGCTACTCTTACGATCACCCCGTAAGCCACAACCCAACAAAATTGGCCTCTCGCGACACTGTCGTGAGGGGCCAATTGTATTTATCCCAGACTCTAGTTTCTCCTGTAATTCAGACAGCTTATTCCTGGCCAAATCTTGCGACTTAGTTTGATCTGATCGGGTGCTTTGTCCGCCCATTCGACTTGAATATAGGATGTTGCGACGGAGTCAACAGAGTATTGCTCGATTGCTAGGTTGCCAAACAAATCGCAGGACCACTTCAACTGCTTGGTCCGTACTCCACTAATCGCAGGTCCTGTCACTATTAGGCGATGATTCGGCAAAAAGACCAGTCTCGAACTAGATTCGATCCCTGACCAACTTCCCGTTAGGAACGCGAACATGCGGGCGGCACGAGATTCAGCACACCACAGGTAAGTACCCATCGCCACAGACGATATCAGTAGACCAACAGTTAGCTTCAGGATAGACTTTGGCATCTTTCTTGTGCACCCTGCAGGTGACCATCAAAGCATGAAATCTGATCATTTGGATCCGCGCATGAGTAGAAATCCGCACACCACGAATGCAGCGGTTCCGCCAAAGTAGGCAGTCCAAACGGGGATTCCTCCCATAACTTGGCCATGACTCAATGTTAGTAGGCCGTAGGTGGTCATGAGAACTCCTACCATGAACAGCAAGAAACCTGCGCGTTGTATTCTCGACCTCAATTTCTTATTTTGGGCTCTATTTGGGCCTGTTCCTGTAATCCTCTCGAATCTGAAGGATCGATTCGGCATGTCTGGCTTCGTAACAAAGCACTCCCGCAGGAGTTCGCTCGAGACCAATGCAGGTGTCGTTAGAGGCGTAGATAGTTACGCCTTGTTCCGTCATGACCTTTACTTGCCCACCTGAGCCAGTTGGCACTTTCGCAAACCAATCCGCCGCGGGGTGAGGATCTCTCGGCTCGACCTTACCAACCAAAGCCCACATGTCGTTGTCAAATAAATCGACATCTTTCAACTTCACTGAGTTGCCAAACATCACTTGAAGTTCCCTGCTCAGTCGATCAAACTCACGATATGTTGGTTGAGGATGAAGCATCCGCTGGTATTCAGCCCGCACCGTGGTAAACGCCCAATAAAGTCCTCCAATGAAGACCAGCAGCCCGGGCAGAATCCACTTCATAGGTCGCATATAGGCTCACAAACGCAACCTAGCCCTTCCGCTTTTTGAAGGTTCGGTTGGCTTCGTCCATCGCCTTGGTGACGCGATCATTCCATTCCTGAAATGCCTTTGGGTTCCACAGGTATTCAAGTTTTCCCACGTACGCCTTTGGACGAATGATCACGAGTTTCTTGTGGTCGGGTGAAGGATGCAGAACAATGACGTCAGGTTTTGCCAACTTCCCAGCCGGCCCCATTGTCGTCACGAGCGAGAGTTCACCTTTCGCATAGCTCCAGGTTCCATCGAATCCGATGAGAAAATCGCGCATGTACCAGGTGCCGTCCTTCTTGACTTCCATGACCATCCGTTGGCCAGGAGGCATATCCGCAGGTTTGCCAATCGCTGGCCGGACGACGTCGTAAGTGCCAACGAACTGTTTCGAGTCACTACACGACCAACCCGAGAAAACGACCGCAACCGCAGCAAGGATGCGTTTCACGATGGTTAGCATATCACTGAAGTGGGCCGCACCAGCTCTCATGGCTCACGTTGCGACTCATTGCAGTTGATTTTGATATCCGGCCACATTGAGATAGAATGATTTGGGTCCAATCCATAATGGGTTGAACCCTCTGAAGGAAATCTTTATGCACGCCACCTCTCCACTGCACAAGGAAATACGGAAACTTGACCCTTCGGGTCGACTGTCTCTCGGCAAAGAACGCGCTGGAGAGCAATACGAAGTCAATGAGACTCCAGACGGGACCATTGTGCTGACCCCCGTCGCCGTCATTCCAAAAAGTGAACTCTGGCTGTGGAAAAACGAAGAGGCTCTAGCATCGGTTAGGAGAGGACTTGAGCAGTCCGCTCGTGGCGAAGGAGAGAGCCTTGGAAGCTTTGCTCAATACGCTGAAGACGAGGATGAGGACTAGTCATTGTGGCCTTTGAGTTGATCTTTCAACCAGAGGCGAAGGAACAGCTTCGCGATCTTGAATTCCATCCCGACAGACAGGATCTAGTGAGGCTGAGGAAGGTCCGAAAATGCCTGGGATTACTTGAAGAAAGTCCAAAGCATCCAAGCCTCCGAACCCACGAGTTCAGATCCCTTCAAGGGCTTAACGGAGAAAAAGTCTGGGAAGCGTATGTAGAAAACAATGTATCGGCGGCATGGCGGGTCTTCTGGCACTACGGTCCAGGCAAGGGCGTGATCACAATCATTGCCATCACGCAACATCCGTAATCTGAAGGACATGGGGATTGGGGAGTCTTCGATGATCTCTAAGTGCCATGCTTGAGAGAGATGTTCAAGCATGTCCGCAGCTTGGTGATTTGGAGCCTGGTCCTGAGCCCGTTTGCCGTCGCGGCGCTTCGTCAAAGCTCTGACAACGAGTTTGAGGCTCAGTATCTCGCGGCAAAAGTTGCAGACCCGGTCACACAACTTATCTCCAAGATTCAGTCGGGTTCCGCTCAACTCACTTACGAACCAAAGCAGGGCTACCTGCGGTCGCTGCTGAAGCATCTGGACATCTCTCCTACATCACAGATTCTCGTCTTTTCCAAAACGAGCCTTCAATCGGCGCATATCTCGCCAACCACCCCTCGCGCGCTTTACTTCAACGATCACGCCTATGTGGGTTGGATTCCAGGCGCACCGTACATGGAAGTCGTCGGGATTGATCCCCAAGTGGGTCCAGTGTTCTTTCTTCTGACAAATGAGGTTACGCCAAAGGCGAAGCCCGTGCGGCAAAACGACGAGTGCCTGCAGTGTCACAACTCTGGCATGACGAAGCACGTCCCTGGTCTCATGGCACGGTCGGTCTATGCGGGGCCAGATGGCACAGCGATGCTGGCGGGCGGCTCCTTCATCACCGGTCCCACGAGTCCGATGAAAGAGCGATGGGGTGGGTGGTACGTCACTGGCACCCATGGTGAGCAACGGCACATGGGAAATGAGGTGGCGCGGGGGAACGAGCAGTCCCCAACCATCAATATCGAAAAAGGTGCCAACGTCACCGACTTACACCCATATTTCGATGTCGATGGATATCTGACGCCACACTCGGATATCGTCGCGCTCATGGTTGCCGAGCAGCAAATGGTGATTCAGAATCTCATTACGAAAGCCGGGTTCCTGTCTCGGAATGCTTTGAAGGATGCGGAGGGACTTCGTAAGTTTGGCTTTTCCGCCGAACATGTCGCCGAAACGATTCACGATCGCGTGAAGAGCGCTTGCGAACCACTCGTTTTTGCTCTTACGGGACTCGAGGAGCCCAAATTCACCTCACCGATCAAGGGCACCAGTTCCTTCACGACAATGTATTCGGCAAGTTCACCGCAAGACAAAGGCGGACACCGACTCAGCGAGCTTGATCTCAAGGCACGGCTTCTCCGATACCGATGCAGTCCAATGATCTACTCTTCAGCCTTTCAAGGCCTACCGGCTGAAGCTAAATCCCAAGTTTTCAGTCGGATTAGAGAATTGCTTTCTCCGCCCGCGATTGGAAAAGGAGCAGCGACGCTCACGATATTGAGCAGCACCGTGCAGGGCTTTTCGAGCCAATCCTGAAAGGTGGCCATGGTCTGCTTCTCATAATGGGGCGTGGTTACTGCGATTGCCCTTTTCATTTTGGCCGCCACCAAACTTGTCCCAACTCAGATAAGTCCGGCTGGTTTTTCTGGTGTCGATCCCCAAGTCGTCGCGTTTGAAAATCGAGTCTATGTCGTATGCGGTAATGGTGACCGACTATTCCTGTTTCGCTCCAGCGATCGTGGAAACACCTTTAGCGCCCCGATTCCCATCCCCACGTCGGGTCATTTGGCGCTTGGAATGCGCCGAGGACCCCGGATTGCAGTAACGAAGTCAGCGGTGGTAATAACCGCTGTTTATGGTCTCAAGGGGGGCGGACGGGACGGCGATCTGGTGTCCTTTAGGTCGACAGATAACGGGAATCATTGGGTCGGGCCCGCGCGAGTCAACGATTCCGATGGGTCGGCACGCGAAGGCTTACATGCCATGGCATCGAGCTCAGACGGGCGCATTGCATGCACATGGTTGGACTTGAGAAACAAAGGAACCGAAGTCTGGGCTTCGGCATCAAGCGATGGGGGCGCCTCTTGGACAAAGAACTCGATGGTATACCGATCTCCGGATGGCCACGTCTGCGAGTGCTGCCATCCATCGATTCAATTCAGCCCGACTGGAGACATCGCCGTGATGTTTCGAAATGCCCTGGGCGGATACCGCGATATGTTCCTCAGCCGATCAAGCGATAACGGGAAAAGCTTCAAACCAGCCCAGAAACTGGGCATAGGAAGTTGGCTGCTCAACTACTGTCCCATGGATGGTGGTGCAATCTCATTCGCCGAAGATGGAGCCGTCACATCCGTGTGGCGTCGCAAAGAAACAAGCTATATTTGCCGTCCCGGCCAACCCGAGATAGAAGTCGGACCAGGTACGCAACCATGGATTGCGAATTCCAAATCCGGACCCATTGTCACGTGGCAATCGCTGGGGCAAATTATGCTCAAACGTGGTGCCGACCAACCGATGATCCTAGGTCCCGGATCGAATCCTGCGATCACCTCCACCTCAGGAGGCGCATTTGCTGTTTGGGCAGATCCAACGGGCCGGATCTTCTCTCTTCGAGTCGGGCAAACTGAGGGAACTTAGAAGATGGTGAGAACTTACAAAAATGACTTAATGAGGAGCCTTCACGAAGGCGTCACCGACCTATTCGAGTCGAATCTTGTAGACAAGACGACCATGCGTCGGTTCGACGAAAAGTGCTTAACACCGACGCCCGAAATGAGTGCCGAGGATGTCGCGGCACTTCGAACGCGAGAGCGCGTGAGTCAAGCTGTACTCGCTCGAACGCTGGGAGTGAGCCTAAATACCGTTAGTCAGTGGGAGAGAGGTGAGCGAAAGGCGTCTGGTGCGGCTTTGAAGCTACTCTCTCTCGTTAAGTCACACGGCCTCGACTACGTGCGCTGAATGCGAGAGGAGTCTGAGGTCTGAGTTCAACAGAACCAGTGGTGGCATCGATTGCATTTCGGCAAGTTGTAAGCGTTACCTTCCCAGAAGCATCAGTCGAAATGAACTCTATGTCCCAGTAGTGGCGTGTACTCGTCAACAGGGCAATCAGAACCGCAGAGTCTTCGTTAGAAAAGATTAGTGTTTAGTAGACGGATCATCTCGGTCGATGAAGCGTGTCTACCGATTCTGTGCAGCTTTACAGAATAAACATGCTTATATTCAAAGCAGACATACGTCTAGAAACCTTTTCCCTGACACACAACTCATTCCATGGAATCTTGCGATGAATTGCCCACACTTTTAGAGGTAGGGAGTCTGCGTCAGCGGCGACCGGACGTCCCTTGAGCCTCCACTGATGGAGGCAGCAATGGGAGGTATCGCATGAAGCGATTTTTGACACTTTCTGGTCTTGCAGCGTGTTCGGTCGTCGCACTCGCGTTAGCAAGCTTCAACAGCGTCTTCACAAAGACGTACAACATTCCCGCCGATTCTCCGTTGGCAAAAGCCTCTTGCGCGGTATGCCATGTCAAGAAATTTGGCGGCAAATTGAACGCATATGGCAAGGATATGCAGGTCGTTATGAAGGCGGCCAACACCAAAAAACTCACCGCTGAAATCTTGCACAAGATCGATAACCTCGATTCGACCAAGACCGGCACAAAGAATATCGATAAGATCAAAGCTGGAAAGAATCCTGGAGTCGACTAGCCAAAAGGGGGCGTAGCCCAAAAATGGATAAGTCGCGCATCCTCCGCCTATTTCAGTTTGCGAAACTTAGAGCCGTAACACTTCCAAGTTTCGCCCTCGCCTTGTTAGTTATAGGATGTGTGGCGATGGCCGGCCAAGCAAAGCCGGCCAAACCAGACGCAAATTCGGCTGACAAGATCGACTCACAAGACACTGCCGCATGCATGGCCTGCCATGCTGAAGCCCAAGAAGGCTTCAAAGCAGTGCACGATAAGGCACTTGGCAAGAGCGTTCACAAGGACCTCAAGTGTCAAGACTGTCACTCCTCCATAAACACATTCCCTCATACCAAGGAGATGCGAGCGGACAAGGCCACCTGCGGAAAGTGCCATGCAGAAGAGCAGGATGCCTATAGCCAAAGTTCGCACTCTCATCCGGACAAATCCAAGGGAGATCATCCCACGTGCGTAACGTGTCACGCGAATGGAGATTCCCACGATGTCGTTGCTGTGAAAAGCGCGACCCGGGCCAATACTGCTCTGCTATGTAGTTCGTGCCACCAGCAGGTCGACCGAATGAGCAAATACGGGGTCGATACCGACGCCGTCTCGTCATATAACGAGAGCTTCCACGGTAAGGCAGTCTTGAAGTTCAAGAACCTTAAAGCAGCGATCTGCATCGACTGCCACGGGGTACACGACGTGCTCCCTCCGGAAAACCCGAAAGCACACACAAACCGCGCCAACGGGGCGATGTTGTGTAGCAAGCCTGACTGCCACCCTGGCGCGAACGTTACGTTTGCGATGTCGGGGGCCAACCACCTCAGACTAATGGTAAAGAAGGGGCCGATTCTCCACGCGATAGACCTCTTCTTCCGCGTGTTGACCGGCGGCATGATTCTGTTCCTCACGGGTGGGGTTGCTCTCGACCTTAGGAAGAAGGTCTTCGGCAAAGTTCCCCCACGCAGCGGTCGAATTCCCGCTTTGCTGACTTCGCTGAGCTTTATGGGGATGGTTGTCGCACTCACCGTAGCTGCATTCGATAGGGTTCTCGAAGCAACATATTGCTTCGCGGCGTCTATTGGGGTGCTGTTACTCGCTTATCTCGTGTACTTTGTAACGCGAGCAAAGAATCCGGCCAATGGAAATCAAACCGCACCGCAACCGCATTACACGCGTTTCGACAAGGTGCATCGTATTCAGCACATCCTGTTAATGGTTAGCTTTACGCTACTCATTCTTACGGGAATGCCCTTACGATTCTTCCAGGTGGACGTTCTTCACCAGCCTTGGTCCTTTATTGGGGGCCTCACGGGTGCACGTATGATCCACCGAATCGGCGCCGTCACGCTGATCTTCATCTGGACTTGGCACGTCTTAGATCTCCTTTGGCGATGGAAGAAGCAGGGCTTTAAGTTCAGTGCTCTCACCATGCTCCCCAACATGAAAGATGTGCGAGACTTCTTCCACACCTCTCTGGCATACGTGGGGTTGGCCAACTCGGAGCCCAAATACGATCGATTCCAATTCCGGCAAAAGATGGATTACTTGGCCGAATATTGGGGCGTCCCAATCATGGTTCTTACGGGATTTATCCTGTGGTTCCCAATCTACTGGGGCAATCGCCTCCCAGAGCAGGCAGTGGCTGTCGCCGTCGTTGCTCACGGATGGGAAGCAACCCTTGCCTTCAGCGCCATCATCATGTGGCACCTCTACAACGAACACTTCAACCCAGATAACTTCCCCATGAGCAAGGTTTGGCTCACGGGAACACTATCTCATGAAGAAATGCAGCATCACCATCCGATCGAACTTGAACGGATAGAGGCTGCGAACGACGAGTCAAAAGGCTAATTTGCTTTCGACGACAAAGGCTGGCACATCTCAATGGATGTGCCAGCCTTTGTTTATTGGGACCTATGCCCCCTGGAGCGTTACAACTGCGCTACGAATCCGCAACAGGTTCATACACCCCTGAAGCGGCCCCGCACAATGCATCAAAACCGCCAGTCACCTGGGACCATTTCCTGGGTTTTGGCGGTGTGGAGATGCAAACTATGCAACGAATCCGAACCTGCCTTTCGAGATCTATGATCGCCTTCACCCTCGCTGCGACGGGCGCGGTGGTCATGGGCCAGGAGGCACCCAAATATACAATCGTATCCGTCACTCCGACGAGTGGCCCCATAGGAACTGTCGTAACAATGGCTGGCTCGTCTCTGGGAGTCCAAACCACCTCGGTAAAGTTCAACGGTGTGACTGCGAACTTCAAGTCAACAAAGGTTTATGAAATCCAAGCCATCGTTCCGACTGGTGCGACAACCGGCCCAATTGTCTGCTCTGGCCCAATGGGGTCTGCAACGAGTCCTCAGGCATTCAACGTAACGACGAGTAGCGGAGGTAATGGGGGCGGAAACACCACCAATATCGTGCCGCCACCTCCGCACATTCCGCGACCAATCAATGCGCTCACCAGCCACCCTCGTATGTGGGTTCGAGGTTCAGATATTCCCCGCCTTCAAAGCTGGGCAGTGCCTTCCAACCATATTTGGCAGGATCTTCAAAGCGTCGCCAACCTTCGTAAGTCTCAGATGAACCAAGGGATCGTTCCCAATCAGGACAGCGGAGATGGCGAAGGCAACGCCTATCCCTATGCAACTGAAGAAATCGCGGAGCTATTTGCGTTTATGTCCATGGTTGACCCCGTCGCTTCCAATCGTGCTGACTGGGCAAAACGGGCACACGACCTTTTGATGTTCGTGATGAACCAAGCGGTTTTGGGCCCTGCAGCAAATCAGAAGTTTCGAACTCCTAAATTCGCAACCTTCAATCGCAGTCGGTGGTACGGCGAGGCCTTTCCTCTGGTTGTGGACTGGTGCTACAACACATTTTCAGCCGCCGAAAAGGTAACCATTCGCAAGGTATTTGTTCGCTGGACTCACGAAATACTCGACTACAACGTCGCAGGAGGGAGCTACACCGTCTCACCTGCTGGTGTCGTCAACAACTCCAGTTTGCTTGGGAAGGGCCAACAAAGATGGGCGGCCAATAACTATTGGTGCAACCATGCCCGGGATATCGCGATGATGTCTCTGGCTCTGGATGACCAGGACGATGTCCCGTCCTTCACTGGTGACTATCCGTCTGGATATCTCGGAGACTACATTGGCAATGCTATTGGCGCCTGGATGTACGTTCGAAACTTCGCGGACACTCACGAGTTGGCAGGAGGAATCTCTCCAGAGGGTCCAGGATACAGCGAGAGTTCCTTCAGCGGCCTAACGATGATGATGCTCGCACTGCACACCGCAGGATACGACAACGTCGGTGCCTACGGCCCTGCTGCTGGGATGATCAACAACCCTTTCTGGACTCACGAAGTGACTGACGCCTACATCCATTCTTTGAGTCCACAAACGGCAAAGATGTATAGCTGGCAACCTCCTATGTACTTACCCGCCGGCTTCGGCGACGTTCTCAGATTTGAAACCATTGACATGATTCGAGCCTTCGGTCCTCTAGCCGCGATCGATATTGCCGATGGTAACAGCAATTCACAACGACTCAACGACGTCCGATGGATCCAAAGTTGGCTAGCACCAGGGGGCATGGCGAGCTTGGATAATCGACTAACTTCGTCCCCAAACAACTACGGAACGATGTTGCCGATTCTCTACTTCCTGACGTTCGATCCCAAAGCAGCACCCCCGGCAGATCCACGCAATGCCTTAAGTACAAACTACTTTGCACCGAGCTTGAATCGGCTCCTTAGCCGGTCTGATTGGAGCACCAACGCATCATGGTTCACGTTCATCTCGGGCTTTAACTCCATCGATCATCAGTGGGGAGACAGCAATTCGTTCAGCTTCTACCGCAAAGGGGAGTTCCTCACAAAAGAATGGTCCGGCTACGGGAAGAACATAGGCGCAGTTGACTTCCAAAACAACGTCTCAATCGACAATCCACCGCTGGTAGCAAGCTCTGGTTTTGTCCTCGATGAGGCTGCGCATGGTAGCCAATACTCCTACATGAGCGACGGTGATCCGATCGTCAAGACATCGTTTGGAACCGACTACGTCTTCGCCGAAGGCGATGCTACAAAGCGATATAACTCAACACAACTCAAGGCTACCGACGTGCAACACGCCAGCCGTTCCATCTTCTGGCTAAAACCTGACGTGGTCGTTGTATACGACCGCGCAGATTCGAAAACAGCTGGACACGCGAAGCGATTCTCTCTGAACTTGGCAAATCATCCGATCGTTACCGGCAACACCGCCGTTGCTGTGACGCCCCAAGGTCAGCAAGTCGCGGTGAGTTCATTACTTCCAATGGGTGGAACGATGAAATGGGATCAACCGAGCACAACTTGGGGCTGGAACGAGTCAACTCCCGAAGAGTTAATGCACTTCCGTGTTCAGGTCGAGGATTTGGCGAAGCCGATGAGCGTCCGGTTCCTCAATGTCATTGAGGGGTTGGACGCAGGTGCTCCGACGATCCCTACGTCCCTCGCATCCAACGTGAGTGGATCCGCCTACGATGGCGCGGTCGTCGGAAACACATGCTTCATGTTCGCGAAGACCCTGGGGCAGACATTTACGGGCCTAACATACACGGTTCCGAGCACGACAACCACGAACTTCGTCACAGGCCTCACGCCTGGTGTCGGATATTCCGTTTCGACCACAAACGGCGGCAATGGTCTCATGATCACTTTGGCAGTCGGCGGACCGATTATGCCGGACGCGGCTGGCGTCATCCGGCTCTAGTCCGAGGATGGTCGCTGGTGGAGCAAAGGAAGCTTTACCAGCGACCTCACTCATAGTTTGTTCAAAACAAGCCGAGCTAGCGGCACAGCCTCTTCGAGGGACATCGTAGTGGTTTGAGATGCATCCCCAACAAAAAGAGGAGCCATTTCTTCAGCAAGTTGCTTCAAAAATGTACGTTGGTTAGGGATGAACCTTGGAGGCATGCTCTCAAACTGAGCATTCGCGGCGTGCACCAGCCGCTTTGCATTCTCAGTGGCCCCTAGCTTGAAGAATGCAGCACCGGCACAGTAAATAGCTAATGCGGTGGCCGTCGGATATCCGGAACGGATCCACAGTTCTGCAGCAGCGACGTATCTGACCAAAGCTTCCCGATAGCGCCGTTGCTTGAACATGATCTTAGCGATAGCCGCATCCTGTTCTGCAATTTGGAATTCATTCCCGAGGCGCGCCCACATCTTCCGCGCTCCTTCCATTCGGGCCATCGCGTCTTCGAACCTCCCCCTCTCTTCATCAAGTCGACCTTGAAGAAAGTGGGTTGCGGACAGCAACTGATCGAACCGAATTCGCAGAATATCGTCGATCAATCCGCTAAGGCTGGCTTCGGCTCGGTCCAAATCACCCAATTCAATAAACACCCTCGCCATCGACATTTTGATCCTCAAGACATGAAAGACATCGCCTTGAGTCTGGTGCCATTTGAGTGATATACGGTACCAATATGCGGATGCTTCAAAGTCACCTTCGAAGACAGCAAGTTTTCCTTTGAGCATCGTCACCAGTCCATGGTAGTCACCTTCTCCCAGGATTGTGGTTCTCGAATCGATTTGCTTGATGAGGGATTCACATGCCTCATAGTTGACCTCACTGCTCTTATGAAAAGCCTGGAAGGCCCAGACTCCGAGAGCCAAGTCGTCTCTGCCAAGAGCTTCGGCAATGGAAAGCGCTCGGCTGTATATCGCCTCATGAGGAATTTGTCGCCGGTTTTGGTCTTGAAAGAAGTGGGCAAGCAGGCAATGCCCCATTGCGGAATCCAGCATCGCTTGTGACGGAGCACGGCCGCTGTGTTTCTCGAACAACCTTTTGTACGCGAGCAGTGCTTCGTATCCGTTGCTTCGGTAGAGCCAAAACGAAGATAGGTTTGCCGTCAGTCGGAAGGTCTCTTCCGGGAAATGTTCGATGCCAAATTGGATTGCTTCCCGTATGTTCTCATCCTCAAGCTCAAAATCAGCAAACTTTGTGAGCTTGGCTTCTGATACGAGGTGGCCGGCCAGAGGCATCGAGTAGTTGACGAGCCAATCAAGGTGCCGCTTGCGGACTTCAAACAAATCAGATTCCGAAAGCAATGTCGCCGAATATGCTCGAACCGTTTCGAGCATCCGAAATCTCGGCACTTCGACATCGTACATCCGATTGATGAGTGAAGCGTCGAGGAGCAAGTCCATCGCAGAAACTGCCTCGGCGAGACCACATACCTTGGATGCCGCCTCAATCGTCCACCCACCTCGAAACACCGACAGTCGAGCCATAGCGATCTTGAGTTCTTCCGGCAAGAGCTCGAATGTGCCCCTCAGTACATTTCGGAGGCTTCGATGCCGGTCGGGCACGTTTACAATCGAAGTTTCAACCGCAATTGGATCTGTTTCAAGGTGCTCCAGCAAGCCTTTCGCCCCCAAAGTTCTTAGGCGAGGCGCGGCAAGGATCAGGGCAAGAGGCAAGCCCTCAAGGCATCGAACGATCCGCACAATGAGTTTCCAGTCAATGCTCTCATCCGAGATGACCAAACCCGATGCGCCGACATAATGCAGGAAGAGCCGAACTGCCTCCGTTTCCGAGGCTTCTGCCCGATCTGCAGATTCTTCTGGAATCTGGAGTGGCGTTAGCGCGAGTCGATACTCTCCGGCAATATTCAGCGCTAAACGGCTCGTACACACGATTCGTAGGTCAGCATTCGAATCCAACAGGTGAGCGATCAAATCGTTGATCGAGTTACCGAACTGTTCAAGATTGTCGAGTCCGAGAAGAAAGACCCTACCCTCCAGAATCGAATTGAGCCTCCGCGTTGGATCGCCAATAGATTGAAAATCCTGACCTAATGCCTTTAAGATCTCGACCGGAACCAGAGATACATCGAAGACGTTTGAAAGGTCAACCAACGCCGTCTGGTCAAGGTAGCTTGGGCTCAAGCGTCTGCCGACTTGAGTGAGAACGTGAGTCTTTCCGACCCCACCGGGTCCTAGTACACTCGCAAGTCTAGCTGGCCCCGCGTCATGATCGAGCCAGTTGCACAGTCGTGAGATTTCTTCTTCCCTACCCACGCCAAAGTTCGATCTCAGTGATCCCGCAGCTCTCGGCACCACATTGGCTTTCGTCAATTCATCTTTGGCAACTTGTGCGGCGATGCTGATCTGGCCCTGGCCAGACTCGACGAACATCCTTTGGAGTTGCTGAAACTGGCGCAGCGCGTCGTCAACACGCCCCATCTGTTGAAGTAATCGCATCGAAACCACGTATCCCGGCTCCCGATTCGGTGCGAGTAAGATGGCTTCTTGCGTGAATTGCCAACCTTCTTCCGTACGGCCAATTTCCCCCAGAATCTCGGCAAGGCGGACCAAAAGATCATAACGCTTAGCTAGAAGCCGACGTCGTTCATTGTCGATCCAATCGTCAAGGGCACCTTCCAAAAATGGGTCTTTCGAAAGTTGATATGCATCCCACAAGTAAGATAGTGCATCTGGTCCATCTGTCTTGACGCTCTCTCGAATCAAGCTCTCGAATCTCGCCACGTCTGTCGACAATTCCAATGAGTCAACCTTGACCCAATCCCCGTCTGATGTGATCAACCGCGCTAAATCGCCAAGCGCCTTTCTCAGTCGCACCAATTCTTGGCGGAGCCGGGGACCGGTTGCCTCGTAAGGTTCATCTGGCCACAGCATTGCGGCAAGCTCCCGGCGCTGCACCTTTCGACGAGGGTCTATCGCGAGTCTAGCAAGTAGGTGTAGTGAACGCCGAGTAGGAAACGACTCAATAATAGTCGTCCCTGCGACAAGCCGTGGAGTGCCAAACAGCGATAACTCGATCCGATCCATCTAGAGCTTTGTGGGAACTGTTTCCGGTCGACGAATCGCGTGAGCACCTGCTGCCTTCAAAACTTCATTCACGCTCCTGAGATAGTTTCGGTCCTGTAGGCTCATCATTCTAGGATGGCTCACTATTTCCTGTAGTTGCGCCCTCGTCATGCCGCGTCGCTGTACGGAAGCTGGGTTGACTGCGGTCCCAGTCGGGTTGGGGCTTTGCGGAACCGTTGGAGCAACGAGTGATTTGAACATATTTAAGATCGGCGCCTTGTCCATCGACCATCGCATCCAATAGGCCCACTTTGGCTGTTTTTCATAGACGGATATAGCTGGCGGATTTGAAGTTTCCGAGATTGCCATCACCTTACCGCCTGAAAGCGCATTCAGGTCATCGTAGAACTGCTGCTTAAACTCGCCGTAGCAGTCAAATCCGAAGACATCCACAAACTCCTGCCCCGGAAAATAGTCAACGAATTCTCGGTCTGCTCGGGATGGCTGGTCTGGATTCCACACCCAAAGGAGATTTGTCAGGTGGTGGAAGTTCACGAGACGATCAAAT
Source organism: uncultured Armatimonadota bacterium (assembly GCA_903833215.1). Classification (GTDB taxonomy): domain Bacteria; phylum Armatimonadota; class Fimbriimonadia; order Fimbriimonadales; family Fimbriimonadaceae; genus Fimbriimonas. The sequence goes on along the minus strand of CAILEM010000154.1, from coordinate 47,927 downwards.
ATCAACCGAAAGAGCTGCTTCGACCCGTGGGTCGCATCACCACGACGCCCGTTCCACCAAAACCAGTCGCCATTGATCTCATGAAACGGTCTCCACAAGATTGGCACGTGAGCATCTTGTAGTTCCTTTAAGTACTCAGCCACGCCATCCAACTGCGCCAGCCAGTGCTTATGGATAGCCGTTCCAGGGGTGAGTAGGTCATCGAACTGTTGGTCAGTGAGATGACTCTGGATCTGCCCTCGGAAAGTCACCGGTTCGTCCATCGTTGGTGGAACCTCGTGCCAACAAAGCGCAATCACGTGACCTGAGCGAAACTTCCGGATGAGATCCTGAACCATTTGATGCCGCGAATAGGCTGAGTCCTTATCTCCCGCCGCTGAGAAACCCAAATCCGTGCCATAGATGGCAGGGGTCTTCCCCGAAAAGATTGCCGCAAAATTCGTGTTGAGCTCTTGTTCGTTGGCAAAATTATGCTGCCCCGTAAGCGTGTTGCGGCCAGAAATCCGATACAGCATCCGAAGAAGCTCCTTGGCCTCCGGCGACGCATTGGGCGTGACCGGTGGATGTTCGACCAGCCAGTTCGCCGGTTGCGCAACTGGCTTTGAAAGATAAGGAATCTCAGGATGAGGATCGGTCCAAGTTCTGCCTGGTCGTCCGGGTTGCTGCGCCGTAGCAACACCCAATACGAGTGCAAACCCCAGTGTTAGCAAAGTCGATGGTCTCAAGATAACTCCTTCGTTGGAGCCACATTTTACGACTTTGAATAACGGGATTTGGGCTAATCCAGTTAGTTAACGCGATTATTCAGGCTAATGTCATACAGAGATGGAGAGTATCACCAAACCAAAAATGAGCCAAGAACAGTTGGCCACGATTTGTCAACATCACCTTGGTGACGCTTTAGATGAAGCAATCGAGCTCAAGGATGGCTGGTTCAACGCAGCCTTTCTATTGCGCACAGTTGGAGGCAAAGAATCGGTTCTCAAAGCGGCACCGCCCGATTCTGTTCAGCTGATGCGCTACGAGAGAAACTTGATGCACGCCGAAGTTTCGGCCATCCGAATGGTGAAGGCGATGACGGACGTTCCTGTACCGGCAGTTTATGCCTACGATTCCTCCCGAGAATTCGCCGAGTCCGAATTCTTCTTGACGGATCGATTACCGGGTCGTCCTCTCGATCAAGTTCGAGGAGAAATGTCTCTCGACTTGCAGGAACAGGTCGACGCCCAAGTCGGAACGATTTTGAGGGCAATACACACGATCACCGGTCCCCGTTTTGGCACATTTAATCAGGCGGAGCATGAAACATGGGCCGATGCATTCAAGTGCCTGATGGGCTGGTTGCATCAAGACGCGACAGATTTAGGTGTCCATTTGCCCAAAGGTGTGTTCAGCATCGTAGATCGTCATACCGAAGCCCTTGAGTCTGTTCAGACTCCAACTTTAGTTCACTGGGACCTGTGGGATGGAAACATCTTTGTCGATCCCAAGTTAGGAGTTGTCACTGGAATTATCGATTTTGAGAGAGTGCTCTGGGCCGACCCATTAATTGAAACGAACTTCGGGCACATCCGGTCTGGCTTTATCCAAACGTATGGGGATGAGATATTGCAGGGTGAGCATGCTAAGTTGCGCCGTCACCTGTACGACCTCTACCTATTTCTAATCATGGTGATTGAGTGCCGATATCGCCACCTACCCAGTGACCACGAAGCGAATATACGCGTGAAACTCGATGAGACCATTGAGGCGATTCACACAGCAGCGTAGGTCGACGGTTTAAGCAACAAAGGGTAGGCTTCATCCATGCTCACGGTCACCGTTGCCCTGTTGTTCGGCCAGGCAGGATCCGCGTTTCCCGCCTACTCAATTAAGCCACTGTCCGGTGTCACAATTGCCGGTTTGCCCGCCGTCACAGGACACATCTGTGTCGACCAATTTGGATATCTTTCAGGCTCAAAGAAGGTTGCGGTCATCAACGATCCCGTCAACGGTTTCAACGCGGGCGACCACTACTCGCCAGGATCGAAGCTGCAAGTAAGAAAGCGTTCGGGCAAGGCAGTGTTTGTTGGCTCGCCCACGGTTTGGAATGGGGGAGCCGTTCATACGGACTCCGGCGACAAAGGGTGGTGGTTTGATTTTTCAAATGTCACCGAGCCAGGCGAATACTACATTTTTGACCCGTCAACCCAGAAGCGCTCACCCGTTTTCCATATCGGTGCCGACGTCTTTTCCGGTCCCCTTTTGGCTGCGACACGGATGTTCTATTACCAGCGCATTGGGACTCCGATCGAGCCGAAATTTGCTCAAGGACCGTGGGTAGATGAGGCCATTTTTGTCCAAGACAAACATATGAAGTCTGTCACTGACAAGCAATCTGTCAGTGCCGAAAGAGACATGTCGGGAGGATGGATGGATGCAGGCGACACCGACAAATATCCACCCTTCAACGCCGACGTGATCCATCCGTTGCTTTACGCATATCGGGCGAATCCAAGGGCATTTACAGACAAAACAGGGATTCCCGAATCTGGAAATGGTCTACCTGACATCCTTGATGAAGTCAAATACCAAATCGACTGGCTGATCCGATGCCAATTCGAAGACGGGTCGCTGCCCGTAAAAATGGGAAACATCGACTATGGCGGGAAGTATCCACTCAGCCAAGATCTGCGTCCACGATATTACGGCCCCAAAGATTCCGGAGCAACCATTTACACCTGTGCGATTTTTGCCCATGCCGCCAGGGTCTATGGCCAATTCCCCCAATGGAAATCTTATTCTCTGGCACTTAAGGACCGGGCAATTAAAGCCTGGACCTGGTTCGAAACGCACCCTCGGACCTACAAATCCGACACCGGTGAGATCAAGAGCGGCATTGCCAATCGCGATAAGGGCGACCAGGACCGCATGCAGGCTTACGCAGGCATCCACCTGTTTGCGCTAACACACGGCGGCCAATTCCAGAAAGCCATTCGTGAAAATGTTGGTGCGTCCAGGCAGCTAAGCGAGTCGATCTGGAGCCCCTATGAGGCGGGAGTAGCAGAATCTCTGATTGACTACCTTTCCCTCCCTGGGGCAGATTCCACAGTGGTAAGTCGGATCAAGGATCAGCTCAAGAAATCCGCTTCGAATGATCATTTCGCACCACCTGTAGCCACGGACCTTTACCGAGCGTGGATGGAATCGACCAATTATCACTGGGGCAGTAACACGGTTCGCGCCTCGTGGGGCTTAGTGTCCTTACTGGCCGCTGAGCATGGCGAATTGGATTCCGCTCGCAAGCAACAGCTATTGGAAAGAGCTGCGGACATGCTTCATTCCTTCCATGGTGTCAATCCGTTCGGAATTGTCTATCTCACCAACATGGGCAAGTACGGTGCCGAATATTCGCTTTCGACGATCTATCACGCGAAATATGGCGATGGAACGCCCTTCTCGCATAACCCACCTCCGGGATACGTGGTTGGTGGTCCGAATCAGCAATTTTCCGGGAAAGCGGCGGAAGGGAAACCTTCAGTGGAATGGATCAAGAGCCAGCCGAGGGCGAAGGCGTATGCTGATTTCAACCTTGCCTGGCCAGAAAGTAGTTGGGAGCTTAGCGAGCCTGCGATCTACTACCAGGCCATTTATGTGCGCCTCGTGGCTCAATTCGCAAAATAGAAAAAAAGTCTGAACCCGAATCTCGGGTTCAGACACCAATCATCTGATGCTGGCTTTTGCGTACTTGGCCCTGTTTCAGCCTGACCGCTCTCCTTTGGCATTCGATTTTATATTGCCAAAGCGGTCGGTCACGATTGGCCGACCATTCAACTTTAAAGTCCGGGTTACGAATCGAACGTCCGCGTCGATCCGAGTTGTTCCGAGGGGTGTCGGTGCAACTGACCTCAGAAGCCCGCTTGTCGCATTCGCGTGCCGCCGATTGGGTTCATCGGAATGGATCGATCTCGATGAGCACCCAACGTGTGGAAACACCAACCCAGTCAACCTATCTGAATTCGTAGAAATCGAACCTCGAAAATTCATCGAGTTGCAGGGATGGATCCACTGGAACCCGAAGCTCATCGAAAAACTGTCAGGAAATGCAGGTAACTACGAACTTCGATTGACCTACCGAACAGATGCACCCATAGACAAATGGATAGGTGGTCCGCTGCCTCCGCTATTGCATGAACAGAGGAAAAGCGAGGTCCAAGCGGCCTTCGACCTCGTTCCAAAGGGAGTCTTTGTGACGAATCGAAGTCACATTCGCTTCCTCGCACCTCAGCTCGACAAACCCCAAAGGTCTGGCGTCGCGAACTCCAAGACATTGCCTGCTGGATCTTTGAAGTAGATTGAGTGAGCGCCGTTTTGCCAGTGGATCTCTTGGATGATTTCTACGGATGCACCTACAAGTTTCTGTTTCCATGTGGCGATTTCTTCATGGGAACAGGAGAATGCGAGGTGCCCACTGCCATCCGTTCCGTGGGGCGGAACTCCAGCATCGGGTACTCGAGTTTTGCTGGCCTTAAACAAGATCAGAACGCTGCCATCACAGCGAAGGAATAGATCGCGCGCAGGGTCGAAGATGATCGGTTCTAGGCCCAAGGTCCCAACATAAAACCTGTGGGCAGCCTCGAGATCTTCAGCGTAAAGGATAGATTCCAAGATTCGCATCAGTGAATCCTACTCTTGCCCCCCACCTATAGTCTCAAGGTACGGTGGGCTACTGTGCAATCACGCCCCGCAAACAGGGAACCCTTCTTTCACTCAGTCCACATCGTGTGGGATGAAGTCGGGGATCCGGATACTTTCCCGTACTCTATCCCTGCGATCAAAAAGATGGGTCGGATGAACTTACATCCTGCCGTAACCTTCATCATCGGAGAGAACGGATCTGGGAAATCCACCCTGCTAGAAGCCATGGCGGTTCGACTCAATTTTGATGAATCGGGAGGAGATGCAAACGCCAATTTCGAAGTACGACCTCTCGACGGTGGTCTTCACGACGCGATTCGTATTCAATCAAGTTTGTACCGCCGACCTGGAGACCGATTCTTCCTCAGAGCCGAAACAGTTTTCAACTACGCTTCTCACATTGATCGTGAGGCTATCGAAGACCGGAAATTCATTCAGCGGTACGGCTACAAATCACTGCACGCGAGATCACATGGTGAGATGTTTCTGGCAATCGTTCAGAACCGCATGAAGGCAGAGAGCTTCTTTATCATGGACGAGCCCGAGGCCGCGCTGTCACCGACACGACAGATTGCGACCCTGAAGGAAATCGACTGGCTTGTTCGCACTGGATGCCAATTTGTGATCGCCACCCATTCACCCATCTTGATGGCATATCCCGACAGCATTATCTATGAATTGAGTGGTGACGGAATACGCCAAGTAGAGTACGAAGAGACCGAGCACTATACACTAACTCGCTCATTCCTAGAGCATCCAAAGGCGTTTCTCAAGCGATTATTGGAATAAAATTTATTCACACTTTTTAGCGTTAGGCTCTGAATATTTGTGAACAATTTGCACAGCAATCTGTCAAAAGTTGTGTAGAATATCTCTGATTTACCCGTAAATGGTGCATCCGAAATAAGGTCGAAGCGGCCGCGTTTCAACCTAAATCTCACAGTCGAGGTTTCGAACAATGAATCGTAAAGCATTTACTTTAATTGAACTTCTAGTCGTCATCGCAATCATTGCCATTCTCGCCGCCATCCTCTTCCCCGTGTTCGCACAGGCCAAGACTGCAGCGAAGAAGACTCTAGACCTCTCCAACACCAAGCAGCATTCGCTCGGCATTCACATGTATGTGGGTGACAACGACGACGTGTTTCCACGCGAAGTCTATACAAGCAATGTGAACCTCTGGGGTTGGCAAACTCCTCATACATGGCGAGAAGCCATTCTCCCTTACGTCAACAACGGCAAGACCCTTTATTGGGATGGCAACAAGTCCCAGGAATTCGCCCAGGGCGGAATCTGGGAAACCCCAGCCAAGACGGGTGTTCGTGGCGTTTACGAAGCGAACAACAACTTGATGCCTGCACAATGCCAGTGGGATAACGCTGCCGGAAGCAGCCGCTGCGACCAGGACACGAACACTGGAAAACCCACAGGTAGCGCACCGTTCCCTTCGGTTTCGACCACTGAACTCGATGCACCTGCAAACATCTCGGCAACATGGACCGTTGGCGTTAACCCAGACTGGGGAGCAAGCGGCGATGTCGCAGATAGTTCCTGGTGGTGGTTCGGCGGCGGTCAGTGGCCACCCGTCTTCACTGGCCCAACGTCAGCTGAAAAATGGGATCTGGATGCAACTTACTGGCCAACATGGGCGATGCCTCGATATCGCTACACAGAAGGCTTGAACTCAGCATTCGCAGATGGCCATGCCAAGTACGTAAAGAAGGGTGCATTCAACTGGTGCAAGTACGTTTACGTGAAAGGCAAGTCGACGAACTATAACGACAATTGGGACTGGTTGTTCACCCCAGGAAACGCATGCGCAGCATACGCAAGATAGCCTCGATCCTCGTTGCAGTCGGACTCTCGTCCGCACTCCTCATTGGATGCGACAGCGGAAGTGCAGGTTCGGACCCGGAAGTAGCTAAAAAGGCTGCCGCCGCCGCGCCGAAGTCGGCACAGGATCTGCCAAGCACGATGCCTGCTGAAGCGAAAGCTTCGGCGGCAGCCGCCATGGGTCAAGCGCAGGCCCAAGAAAAAATGAGCTCAGATCCTGCTCGCGTTAAAGCGATGCAGATGATGAGACAACAGGGTGCCCACTAGGACCCTATTGCCTGGGCCGACGAAAGTCGGCCCAAGGAATTTGTGTTTTGAAGAAACTCCAATTTTTAGCCTTCATCGGCCTCTCCAGCGTGTTCTTTGCTCAAGGATGCAAAAAAGACGACACCGAAGTCATTGAGCCCGATAAACCGTCGGTCGCATTTGAAGGATCTCCGGATGTTAAATACGCAGGCACATGGAAGTCTGAAGTTGGGGATGCGACCTATACGATCGATAAAAGTGGATCGTACAAGCTTGACCAAACCATCCAGGTATCCAAGCAAAAGCCCATCGAATCTCACCTAACTGGTAACTGGGCTATCAAGGGCGGCAACATGCTCTTCAAGGATCAAGCTGGAAATGTTGCTGCTTACTCGGTTGAGTTGTCGGGGGATAAACTGACCCTTACTTCCACGGGCAGCCTCAAGTCAAAAACCGTCATGAATCGAAAGCCGTAATCAGCGTAATCTCTGGGGCTTTTGACGAAACAAGTAAATGTCGCTTTTGAGAGCCCCCCCGAGTGGGGATACTCGTCACTTTTGGAGTAGTCTGTTCGCGAAACGAGATGCTCATTACGGTCATTGGACGGGGTCACTCAGGGACGAGGGCGATGTCGCACACCTTGTCGGAAAGCGGTGTGTTTATGGGCGACCAACTGAACAAGTCGGGCGACTTACTTCCTCCTCAAGACTTATACGAAGCCTGTCGCGTGATGGCCAAATATGTCGTTCACCAGGGCGGTCTCAACTGGGACTTCTCAGGACTCCATTCAGGGCCGATCGATCCCGCTTTCACCCGTTTGGTTGAATCCTATCTGTCCTCAGTCCTAAACAGTGACTTCACGAACAAAGGTTGGAAACTTCCGGAAACCACGCTAATCCTGCCTTGGATTGTTCGGATATTTCCAGAGGCGCACTATATCTATTGGGTTCGAGACCCTAGAGATAACGTTTTGGATGGGCACCTTACCGACGACCTCTCCGATTTCGGGGTGCCCTATGACTTTACTGACGATTTGATCAAACGAAGGGCGATCAGTTGGCAGTATCAGTTTGAGATCATGAAGAACACCCCATCCCCCGCCAACCGAATCGATGTGCGGTTTGAGGAGTTCATTATTCGTCAGCAGGATACGTTACGACGCTTGGAAGGATTCCTGGGTATCCCAATGGCGACGATACCGATACGCGTCGATTCGGTGGGTCGGTGGAGGCAGATGCAGCACTCCGATGCGTTCGACATCTTCCCTTCAGAAGCACTTTACAACGGGCCATGGGAGGTCAACCAGTCATGAAATTTGGAGCAAATTCGGTTCTTTTTGGCGGATACGATATGGAAACGGCATTTCGATGCCTAGCAATGGCGGGCTACGACGGCATTGAGATGTCCGCCATTGGCGGAATGAGCGAGCACCTTGTGATTGACCGCTGGCAGGAGGTCGCGGAAGAGATTAAACGTCTTTCGAAAACGTACAGCCTAGAGCTCTTGGCGATGGAACAGCCGTCGCAGGATCCAGTGGTCATGGAAGCTGCATTTCAAGCTGCTGCTGAAATCGGCATCCCTATCATCAACTGTGGCCCCGGCGGTACGACTGGGAATCTGGAAAGCCTTCAGCAATCCATCGACTCACTTGGCAATTTATCCAAGCTGGCAGAGAAGTACGGAGTCATACTCTGCGTAAAGGCTCACGTCGGCGCGTCGATTGACAACACACCTACAACGCTACAGGCGATGTCGGCAATTAGTTCACCGAACTTCGGAATTGACATGGACCCTTCCCATATCCATCGCGCTGGCGAAAATCCAGTTGAGGCACTCAAGGCTGTCATTTCCCGCGTGAAACACGTCCACATTCGGGACTGCAAGGGAATGCAACAAGGGCCCGGAAAACCAGAAATGCAAGCCAACGGTCGAGGTGATATTGATCTACTGGGATACATCAAAGTTTTGGCTGATCACGGCTATGCCGGCCCAGTTGATCTGGAGATTATCGGCGCGAAGGACTACTCGATCGAACAATGTTGTGTCATTGCCGCTGAGTCCCGCGGCCATATGCAGGCTTGCGTCCAAGCTTGCGCCACTCGTTAATTAGGAAACACAGAGATGCCAACGAAACCAAACATCATTCTCTTAGGAATCGACTCGCTTCGTGCCGACCACATGAGCCTGCACGGATACAACCGAAATACAACGCCCCACATTAACGAGTTCGCAAAGGATGCGACCGTCTTTGAGAATTACTTCAGCCCACACATTCCCACCACGAGCGCCTACGCAAACATGCTCACGGGGATGGACGTGTTCCGAACTCAAGTCGTTGCCCTACGACACAAGGGGGAAATGCACGAGGATATTCGGCCCATCCAGGCAATCCTCAAAGAAGCGAAATACACGACGACGTGCGTCGGATTTCAGTCACCATCGGTGCGCGGTTTTGACAAGTACCTCGACTTTGAGGGATGGGGTCCTGGAGCCGACGGATACAGCCACAAAGCAGAAAACCTCAACACCGTTTTAATTCCTGAACTTGAAAGGCTGGCAAGTTCAGAGGAGCCATTCTTCCTGTTTATGCGCCACATGGACCCACACAGTCCTTACCTGCCGCCTCCTCCATTCGACCAGATTTTCTATCAGGGTGACCCCTGCGACCCAACCAAGACCTCTATGAGGCCGGTGATGGAATTCAAGCCGTTCTGCGACTACTTCGCATCTTGGATGCCTGAAGGAATTACCGATGCAAAGTATGAAGTCGCTCAATACGATGGCGCGATCGCCTACATGGATTCGTGTATCCAAAGAATTTTCACGGCCATTGAGAGCCTAGGTATCGCCGAAAATACGATTGTCGTGGTAACCGCTGACCATGGTGAAACGCTTGACGAGCACGAATGCTGGTTCGATCACCATGGCACCTACGACAACACCCTTCACGTGCCCCTCATCATTCGTTATCCCGGCAAAATGCCAGCTGGCAAGCGCGTCAACGGGTATGCCCGCCACATGGATCTCGTGCCAACAATCCTTGACCTTGCCGGGATTGCAGTAGCCGATGAGTTCGATGGTAGCAGCCTTCTACCCATGGCCCAGGGACATATCGCTACGCACACACCGGAGTTCTACTTCACAGAGTGCACATGGATGCGCAAGCATGGATGGCGCACTCCCGAATGGAAACTCATCGTGAGTCTTGAACCAGACTTTCACTTCAAACCTCCGGTGGAATTGTATAACCTGATCCAAGACCCCGAAGAACTCAATAACGTCGCTGAAGCCTCGCCCGATGTAGTTGCCTTCCTAAAAGGCCGAATGGATAATTGGATCCACTTCCGTGAACAGAAGACGGGCTTGAAAAACCCGATCACCAATCAACCAGGCTGGCATGGTGCCGAAGGGATCGAATACTTCGAAAGTTCACAGCAGGCTTACGACACGCTTCACATAGGTACTCCCGGAGCAGCCCAAAAACTGCAAGCAAAACAGACGGAAGGAAATAAGTAGCCATGAAACTCAAAATCGGATTGGTTGGAATGGGCGGCATCGGAAACGTACACGCCGCCGCATATATGAAAGATGAGTTGGCCGAACTCGTGGCAGTTTGCGATGTCCGCAAAGAGCGGGTTGACGCTGCGACTGAGAAATACGGCGTACGCGGGTATGAGTCGCTTGAACAAATGCTTGCGAATGAAGATCTCGACATAGTCGACGTCACCACCAGCGGCTACGAAAATGGAAGTTGGCACTTTGAACCAACGATGGAAGCTCTTGAGGCTGGAAAGCATGTCCTTTGCGAAAAGCCACTGTCAAACAACATTGAAGAATGTCGTGAAATGGTTCGCGTCGCTGCCAAGAAGAAGCTCTACCTTGGGTGCAACCTCAATCACTATTTCAGTGAAACCTCCCGACTCGCCAAGCAGCTAATGGCTGATGACAAGATTGGTGAAACGGTATATGCCCTGTTCAAAACTGGGTTTGATGGTGGTGAATTCACCTACGGAGGAAAGGGTTCCGCGAGGTTTCAGCAGGCTTACGGACACATGAAGGCGTTCTTAACCCACCCGTTTAGCGTCATGCGTCACTTCTGCGGAGATATCACCCATATACAATCGTTCTCAACAAAGCCAGGTTTCCGGAAGAACAAAGGCGATCTCTTGTTGTCCGTCAACAGCGTGCATGTCCGCTTCGCCGATGACACGGTTGGCTATCTGCTGAGTCAACGTGGCGACGCAATGTGGGGGCTCGGTGGCTGGTGGAGCTTTGAGGTTGCCGGAAGCAAAGGCACATTCTGTATCGAGAACTGTGTCGAGAAACTGACTTACTGGGGCGCACCAACAAAGGATGGCAAGCCGGAACCGGTTGTGACCAACACCGGAATTACCAATTTTGAACAGACCTTCCCCGATCGCATTCACGCGTTCTTGGAAGATGTTACGAACAAGGTGCATCCCGAACATATTCGGGCTTCTGGGCGAGATGCATTGGCAACGATGGAGTATATCTTTGCCGTTATCGACTCTTATGAGCAGGGTGGCGAGTTAGTTCGCCCGCATGCTTTGCCTGCTGCCCACGGCGACCCTGTAGTCGAGCGCATTTAGCATGAAATCTGTTAGAACTGCAGTCGTTGGGTTGGGGCATATTGGCAACCTGCACTCGCGGATCTATAAGGCGGATTCTGTCGCAGACCTCGTGGCGGTTTGCGACAGAATTCCAGAAAAGGCACAAGCGGCAGGTGCTTTGTACGGTGTTCCTTGCTTCACCGACCTCACTGAGATGCTCAACGCGATCGATCCAACGGTTGTAAGTGTCGCAACGGGAGGCTTCGAATATTCAAGCGACCACTACGAGCCAACGATGCAAGCACTTGAACATGGTTGTCATGTTCTGTGCGAAAAGCCCATTTCGAACGAGATTGCCCGGGCTCGCGAGATGGTCGCAATGGCTGACAAGCTCAAACGCTGTTTTGCGATCGACTTCAACCATCGGTTTACTCCGGCTGCCTATGCAGCTAAGCAGTGGGTGAACGCCGGTGAACTCGGTCACACGCTGTTCTGCAATATGGCGCTCTGGATCGGACGATTCGGTGAGTTCGAAACCAAGAACTACCACCTCAAGGCGCTGAATCCGCATTCGGTGAACCTGATGCAGTGGCTCTGTGGACCCATTGAAACCGTGCAGTGCTTCGCGACTGTGGCACCGAACAGAAATATCTGGTCTACGGCAAGCATCAATATGCGCTTTGAGTCGGGTGCCGTTGGCCATCTGACCTCTAGCTACGACATCGCCCGTGCCCACAGTGTAGAGAGATGTGAAGTCGGAGGGACGGGTGGCCGAGTCGTCATTGATGAGATGTGGCACCAAGCCACCCTCTTCCCTGCCGCATCTGCCGAGCGGCGCGTCGTCGCTAATCCAGTCTTTGGTGGCTATCGAGACTTCGACGACACCTTCCGCGAACGGCTCACGAAATTCATTCAGCACATCGCCAATGGTGGAACTCCCGAGCAAGTAGACGGTTCCGGTGCCGAAGGTCTCGCCGCCCAAATCGCGATTCAAGCCGCGATCACGTCTCTCGATGAAGGCAACCGGCCTGTGAGTGTTTTGGAAATCTAGTCTCCCCCATCGCCTTCAACGCCCGTGTGGCTCTGGAGATCGAAAGGCTGCCCTGCCACGGACATGGATGCCTAGGTATTGAGCCTATTCACTTTGAGGAGATGCTCAAAAAAGGAAAACCTGGGTTCACGGAACTTATTTCAAAAGAGTGGGCAAATCAAAAAGACCCGCCATCCGAGAAAAAGTCGGATGGCGGGCCATCAGGTGACACTGAAAGTGTTTTAATGCTTTAGTGCCTTGACCATTGCGTCTCGCACTTCGGGCGTCGTTCCCGAGACCATGATGAACAACTTCTTGTCTTCTACGGGAACGATCGACCAAGTTGACTTGTACTGGTGATCCCGGAAGATTCTGCTCTCAATAATCTTTTCAAACACTGCTTTTGCGGTCGTCCCGGGGGCCTTGAGCGTCTCATAGACCATTGAGATTCCGCCCTTCTTATAGCCGTACTCCATTTGGATAGCGACTTGTGGGTGCTTAAACTGTGGGATCGTTTCAGACCCGACGGAAACCGTCAACCCCTGCATCTCGTTAAATATCGCTTTGTCTGCCTTAATGACATCAAAGCCTGCTGTAGCGGACAGCCTGAAGAACGGGCAAAGGTTCACTTTTGGCCCACTCCTCCTTCTTCCTTGGAGGGCAGCAGCAAGGCTAACGACTAACAGACATACCAGAAAAAAGGAAACACGCATCTTCATGACTCGAAATACCTCAAAGCACAAAAAACAAGGCCGAATCCTAGTATACGGATTCGGCCTTATATTGAGTGTGAACTAGGCTAACCTAGCCACCAGACTTGGCACCAGCCCCAACAGGCTTCGCATTTTTGTCAATCGGGCCCATCGCGGGCTCATCAGCGACTCCGCCGCCACGAGCGGCTTTAGATCCACCCTGACCAGACTGGGTTTTTGCAGCCTGCACCGCATCCACTTTCGTGGTGTTTGCAGTTCCTGTGTCTGGTTGGCACCCCTGCAAAGCAAAGATGCCAAATACCGCTGCAATCAATAGGTTTCGCTTATTCATATTTGCTTAGAAGCTGAGGTCGTTGAGTGTACCGTCGAGAGACCACTTGTACTTCTTAACGTCAGTAACGACAGCGCCATCACTGGAGTTGCTGTACGTTGCAGAACCGTAGTCCGTACCAGCTGCGAGAGCACCATCGTTGGTGAACTTGGCGTGGCCGTCAACCCAGCAAACGTTTGCTCCGCCGTATGGCTTGACTGCACGGGTGCTAGATGTGATCTTTCCAACCGAACCGTTGTTGGCAGACCAGTTACCCGATCCCTTCGTGCCGTCCCATCGGATACAGGCGTAAGGTGCTGGAGCAGTGATTGGCCATGCACCAGGAGGGTTGGCTTGATAGTAACCGCGATTTGGAGCGGTTGTGAACGACTGTGAAGTCGTGAACATTACCGTGTCGGCAGGTGCCGCAGCTTGTGACGAAGATCGTCCGAGCGAGCTAACACAGTCATACCAAGGGGACAGGAACATGTAGTTGTATCCGTAAGATACAAATCGCTCCTGGTTGTAGAAACCGTTTCGAGCGGCTGGATCTGTGCTCTGGCCACCGACAAAGAAGCCGTCTGGATCGCCTACGCCTGGGTCAAGCAGGATGCCGTAGTTCTTGAGGTATGGCTGAACGATCAATGGCCAGTTCTGAGCTGTGCCAGCCTGTAGCTGGGCAGCAAGCGAAGTACCGAGTGCGTCGTTACCATTGTTGCCGAGCATGAAGTAGTCGTCAGAGTCGCCCTGATACATGATCTCAGCGAGGCCGATTTCTTTCACGTTACTGAGAGAAGAAGCTTTCTTGGCAGCCAATTTCGCCTGAGCAAAAACTGGGAAGAGGATAGCAGCGAGGATAGCGATAATGGCAATAACCACCAGCAATTCAATAAGCGTAAAGGCTTTTTTCATATTAACTCCGGAAGGAAGAATTGGAGATCCACCAAATATTTTTGGCTTGGCGAATTATAAGAGAGGATTAAGGAATTCACCAAACCCAATCAAAATCTTCGCAATTCTTCGCATACAGGCCGATGGTTGCTGCTGCGAACACTATTTGGAGAATTCGTACCAAATCGTTCGCTGATCTGCCCCTAGCCTTACGAAACAGGCTCCAGAGCGAACTTCACACGGCACTTCATTAAGGATTTTGCCGGTTGGTTCGAGTGCCCATACATGATGTATTTGAACACCTTTGATTTCGATTTCACACGGGACACCCTCGGCCAGAACGGGGCCATGGCCCCAATTCGCTCCGATACTCGTCCGGTTGGCATTCCATTCAATGCCTTGGTTCTCCGCACGACTTGCCAAAGTGAGCAGATAGGTCCCTTTCGAAGTCTTGGTCCAGGTCGCCGCTGCAAATCCGCGGCCAAACTCTCCAAATTTGAGCGTAATGTCGGCGGCTGAGCCACCTGCCTGAAGGTGAACGGTCTGATTGGAAACCGCTCCAACACACGCGTAAGCTCTGGGATCCACCAGTTTGAAGACGGCACCGTGCGATGTGTTGACAACTGAGGCTCTTTGGTCTTGTTTGGCCAAATTCATGGAAGACACAGCGTCCCCGGAGATCGATAGTTTGCGGTTGAGGATATCGACGGTTCGACCAGCCCATGGACTCACCGACATCGATGCAGCTCTATCTGCCGGCACTGGCACTTGTATATGACCTGGAAGCGGCGATACGTCACCCGTCCGAAAGATCATCGCCGCACTTGGCATGAATCCTGCCCGCACAGGGTCAGCTCCAACGTCAAAGAATCCTCCCATCTGATCATTCTTTCGACCTGTACCAAAGACACCGTATTCGAACAAATAGAAGCCATCCCAATCCTGAAGCGCGGCAACAGAAGCCAATAGCGGCATCATTTCGACGCGATAGTCACTTGGAGCTGGATGGTTATATTCGCTGATGGTATACGGCTTCCCAGCAAAGCGGAATTTAGCCAAATTGGATAGCTCATCGGTATGAGTCAACATCGCATCGACCATGGGTGTATTGGCGATGGTCCAGTTGTTAGTGTCCCAAGCCTTGCCTGGGAAGTTTGGATGTTGCCAGTAAGCGTGATTGTCGGCATACTCCGAGGCCCTTTCTCTGACTACAGATGTGATGCCCCCCCAAGCAACTTGAGTGTCGACAAGATTCGAGCGAATTCCCATCTTGCCCTTAAGGAAGGCTCGCATCTCGTCTCCATATGCTGTCTCAGTCGCAGTCAAGAAACGGTAGAAGTCTTCGGTCCTCGTCTTGATCCCCGCTTGCGGAAGTGGCACCGTGCCTGCCGTCAAAGTGCCTCCGACAATCGGACCACGGTCCATGCCTCGCAAAACCGTCAGGCCTTCAATTTCCAAAACGCCACGCAGTGCGCCGATCGTAAATCCAATTCGGTTGTGTTCTGGACGCGGCTCGGTTGCGGTGAACGGCACGGAATACTCTCGCCAAGCCGGCCCAACTTTAACCGACTGACTTAATCCGACATTGTGCCAATCCGGTTCATCGAGCACAGCCGAGGCAAGCATCGAAGACGGTGTTGAACACTTAGCGCGGAATCTCAAAGTGTATGCGCGGCCTGCTTCGTATGTCAGGCCAGGGACGTGAATCTGCACATTCCAATCTGGTCCGGAGTTGCTGTTCACAGTTGCGCGCAAAGATGGCACTTCAAATGCACGAGGCGACCTCGTTTCACCCGGATTTGGTGATTCAAACTTTACATCGCCATTGCTCTGATTCTCAGTTGTCCAAGCAACTCCTGGCTTAAAGATACTGTCTCCAAGCTTTTCGTAACCCGCTGACCACGCTTTGGTCAAGCTGGCGTCGCTACCATAGCGCTTTACGAGCCATTTGTTCCAAGCGGCAATCACTTCACCACGGAACGGCTCGGGAAGGTTGTTGAACGTATCCGCTGCAGATTCACCCGGCCAACCTACAAGGGAATTCTCGTTATTGATCTCCACGAATGCCAGTGAAGGATCTTCCTTGTAGAACAGGCCCGTATACCGGTTTTTTCGGCCCAGCAGACTCGCCGCATACTCTTTTTGGAGTTCAATCATGCGGCGGTCTACTTTATCGATGCGTTTGTCCATCTCAAACGGAAGGTCGAGTACCGACTTCGGGAATCCCATTTCCGGCAGATAGCTTCGCGTCGTCTGCAGGTTCATGTTGGAGTAGATTCCGTGCTTCTTCAGCGCCGCGAACAAGTAGTCCATCTTGTCGAGTTGAACGGGATCGAGTTCGATGTAAACACGCCCTTTCTTCCAGATCGAGCCACCGGCCTCAACATCCCACGGATTCTGAAGGTGGTGGAAGCGCACGAGATTCACACCCAACTTCGCTAAATGAGCGGCTGTCGCGTCGGCATCGGCATGACTCGGGAAAGCCGCCGCGGCAACCATATTCACGGCGAGAAATCTCACGCGCTTCCCGGTTGTCTGTTCCACAAAATGGCCATCACGAGGCACAATGCGTCCGTTCTTTCCGGCTGGACACACATTCATGTAGGACATATCCGTCACTGTGTGTGACGCATCGTTCCATGGAATAACAAATGGGAACCACCCCTGTTGACCGAGAAGCAACGCGAGAGCAGATATCGTGAGCATTTATTACCTAAGGTTTTTTTGTAGAGAGTCGGCGAACTTCGCCGGGAATTTGAGGTAGTCCTGTTTCGGCACTTCGAAGTGCAGCAAAGCAAAGGGCGAGCGACTTGAGGTTGTTTTTCGCCGAATTACTCGGTTCCCGATCCTGCTCAATGGCGCAAAGTAATTCACCCATCGTGCCATGGAAGCCGTCAGGGAACCAAGATCCTTCGAGCTTTGGCGATGCCATCCCAGCTTCTGTGGTTAAGGTCACCTTGTGCTGGGCTAAATCGGGGCCTGTACTAAACAGTGTGCCTTTCGAACCTGTCACGTAAGCGGAATCCTTTGTCCCGTACTTCGTGTATGCGTCAAAGGCCAAAGTTGCTTGTGCGCCGTCGTACTCCACCAGCGCTTGACCAAGCAATGGTGGCTTCGCGGTTTGGCCAACTGCCCTTGCCACACTTGCAAAGACGCGGCTAGGCTGCTTGTCGCCCATGAAGCAGCACAGGATGTCGAACCAGTGAATCGCAAAATCGTACAACACGACGTGGTAGATCTCATCGAATGGTGTGCCTGCAACCCAGTCGTGATTCCAGTGGACATCCAAGTGAGCTCCCATCACTTCTCCGATCGCGCCCTGGGCGATGGCTTGACGCACATAGCTAAAGTGGGGTGACCAACGGCCGTTTTGGTTGACGGCAAGTTTCCTGCCAACTTTGTCAGCAAGCGCCACGAGACGTTCACCGGTATCCAGATCCGTCACAAATGGCTTTTGACTGAGTACATGCTTGCCACTATTGAGGGCTGCTTCGATGACCTCGACGCGGGCTTCTGGATGAGTGGCGGTGTCCACAACATCGACATCCTTCAGATCTAGAAGCGCTCGGTAGTCCGTGAAGACCTTGGCATTGGGATAAAAGGCCGAGCGTCTTTGCTCGGCACGTTCGATCATCATGTCGCACATTGCTACGACGTCGTAGCCAGCAGCCTTATAGGCCTTCAGGTGCCACTCAGTGATGCCTCCGCATCCTATCAATCCGATCTTCGGCTTGTACTTTTCCGGGTCTTGCGGTTTGTAAGCGATCTCGGGTGCCCTAACGGTCCCGCCCTGATCACCAGACTTCACTTCATAGTTATTCTCAGCCATTGAATGCTCCTCATTGAATGCTCCTCATTGAATCAGCGGAAGAGTGCGCTTCTGTGCAGCACTCTCCCGCGCGGTATCCACAATCTGCTGCCCAATTCTGGCGATCGTGGGAGACAGCGGTCCTTCCGCCAGCACATCTCTCTCAATACAGTCTAAGAAATACTCAATCGGGTTCCGCTGCGGATAAGTGAGGTTATCGGCAGGGACCTCATAGCCTTCTGGATGAGCTGACGTCTGGACACGAATCGTCGGCTCGTAGTCATAAGACGAGATCGTTCCCTTGGTGCCTACAAGCACAAATCCACACTTTGGTTGGGGCTGCATCTTCCAAGGGTCGGTAAAGGCACCCCATCGCGTTTCGAACTTGCTTAGTCCGGTGTCGTAATGGCAAATGGTGATGCTGTGTTCGTCGACTTCCAAGCCAGTTGGGTTGTCAACAGCGGCGGTAACTTCGTTAGGGGCCCTACCGTTCATATACCAAGTGCCGAGAGTCACGCCGTAGCCTAGATAGTCGAGCATGGAACCTCCGCCCGCTGCCTTTTGGTACCACCATGCCTTGCTCTTGACGGCCGGATCGCTTTCGGGGACTTCGATCTTGTCCATGACGTGCCGTAGTGGGCCACGATTGCCGTCGTAGTAATGGACCTCTATGACCTCGCCAATGAGTCCCTCATCAATTAATCTCTTAGCGGTGACGTGAGACGGATACCATCTCAAAGGCCAATTGATCACCATCTGCTTGCCGGTCGCAGCCATAGCGTTGATCATGCGATCAGCTTCGGCCAAACTCGCGGCAAAGGGCTTCTCAATAAAGACATGAGTTCCGTAGGGAGCAACTTTTTCGGTCCACTCGCCGTGCGAAGCTGTGGCTGGACATAAGATCACGACGTCGGGAGTTGTGAGATCAAGGCAGCGCCCGAAATCCTCGAACGCGCAAGATTCCGGAATCTCAAGCGCGGCCATCGTGCCTCGCATACGGTCCATTTGCTCATCGGCAATCCCGACGATCTCTGCGTTCGGGTGTTCTCGCACCATTCGGAGAAGGTCTCCCATGTGCATATGATCGAAATTGATTCCAGCTATTCTCCAAGGCCCTGTCATCGTTGTCACCTGCCTAAAAGATCATTTCAAAAACGTCGAATCGACCCACATCTTGCTGTCGCTGTACGCCGCAAGCATGGATGGAGCGATTGTGGTTCCCTCTTCACGAGCGTTCTCAATAATGAGAGGCCCCTCGTACCCGAGCACGTTGAGCTTCGAAACCAATCGACCATAGTCGATGTCCCCATCATTTAGAGACTCGCTCCAAATCCCATTGTTCGTTTGCCGGATATGGGTCGTAACGACACGGTCACCATAAAGCTCAATGAGGTCCTCAAGTGCGACTTGGCTATTGCCTGTTCCGCGGTGCAACCACTGGAAGTCGAGACAGAACTTCATTCCCGACTCTCGGGTAGCCAAGAGCATGTGATGAAACTCACGCGCTCCCTGGCGCATTTCGGGAGCATGGGTGTGATACGCCATCGTCATACCAAGGCTGTCGAGTTCCTTGGTCAACACATTGAGTGCGTGCGCCTGTGTTCGAAGTTGCTCATCGGTCTTATCGACAGGATCACTCCAACTGATCGGGTTTGGATTGGAAACCACAATCGATGCACCCAACGCCTTTGCCCACTTTGCTTGCTGAAGCACAGATGAAATGGATTCTTCCCACTCATCGGTGTGCAAGGTGCTGTTGGCATAAATCGAAGGCAATTTCAGATCGTGTTTTCTTAGCAGTAGCCCAAGCTGCTCAGCATATTCCTCAGAGTCAGTGGAGTCTTCCCATGCGTTCAATCCTGCGCCGCTGATGGTAGAGAACAACTCGTCCAGGTTTTCCCGATAGTTCTTGTTGAGGTCGTAGTAATACTGCGACCAATGAAATGCTTGCGCTCCGATGATTCGACTCACTGCTTGTTCTCCATTCCGTTGTTTCGATCAAAACTGTAGGCTTGGGCCGGGTTATTCACCAACAGGTTTTGGATGAGTTGCTCATCCAGCCCTTCTGCCCGAAGTTTGGGTGCAAATTGCGTCACTAAGAAATCAAGGCCAGGCTTACCACCGAAGCTGGACCAATAGGAAAATCGTGCGGCATCCATCCCGAGTACGATCGAATCAGAAAACTCTGGCGCAAGTGCCATCACCAGATCGAAGGTCACGTTGGCGTTCGCCGGGTATCTCATCGCGCTATCAAATTCCAATCGAACGCCCGTGCTCAAGATCTCCTTGTGGTAGGTGACGTCAGCGATTCGATCGACATGGGAAAGCACAACGTGCTCTAAGTTGGCCCCAGCATCTCGCAACAGTTGAATCTGCTCAAGAGCAGCGGTTCCCTGTTCGGTGTGGGTAAGGATGGGACACCCCGTTACTGCCTGAGCACGTCCCGCTGCCCGGAAGTTCCTGCGTTCAAGATCGGTTAGTTGATCGCGACTACCGGCAATCTTGATGACGCCTGCTTTCACACCGGAGGGTTCGCCGTCGTCGGTGATCTCCCGTTCAATCTCGTCGATTAAGCGTTGCGTGAGCGAATCCTCATCAATGGTGTCGTACCAGTGATCGGTTGGATAGTAAAGACGCAAGTGCAGTCCTGTTGGCGCTACAACGTCCATTCCCGTCCTTCTCGAAACCGTGGCAAGGTCCACCGCTGACCGTCCGGAGTCTATCGGCATCGCGTCAATCATCGTGCCAACCCCGAGCGACCGAAGGTGATTCAGTTCTTCACAGATCTTGTCGAAGTCCTCAAGTAGGAAGTCAGGAAAGTTCTGCTCAACAAACGGCCCACGAATGACGACATGTTCATGGGCGTAGCAGATACCCAAAGTGTCTGGCGACACATCGCCACAAACGGTTCTTACAAAACTCAAGAGCTCAACCCCCAACGTGATACGTCGCTCACGACGTCCGGGGTCTCGAGTACGGCTCCCAAAGCCCTCAATTCCTCCTGCAGGCAGCCGATATCCAAATCCTCCGGGCTCGTGGATTGCGTAGAACACATCGCAGCGGCGGTTCCAGCCGACTGCCCCATGCTCATGGTCTGTCCCATCGAGCGGCAGGACGCATGTGCATCGTGAGTTGCACTGAAGCATCGCCCGACAACCCAAACATTCAGGGATTTCTTCGGAACGAGACATCGGTAGGGGACGTCATAGGCCAACCCTCCAGGGACATACGCCCACGCGGTTTCTTCTTCGCCTGTCGCTCCCATTCGGTGATCTTCGATCGGGGCACCGCACAAGAGAACACGGTCGTCAAATCTCGCCACCGTCAAACAGTCCTCCCGCGTCAGTCGATATTCCCCGTAAACGCGACGTGTTTCCCGAACTCCGATTCCAGTTGCGAGGCCAATAATTCGAGCGTTTTCGTAGCCTGGGATTTGGTTTCGAAAGAACTGCTCGTAGACAAATGCCTGCCGCCTGCCTTCTGCTTCCGCTGCACTCAACGCAACGACATCGGTGGCATTCACGTCGGCGACACGTACAGCGACGGTCGCAATACAGCCTTCGATCACCATGTCGTGGGCACTTCCTTTGGTGCGAGGAAGACCAACTGCGGATTTCATCCGCTCGTGCATCATCGCTTTTCCGCCCTCAAGTTTGAATCGCTTAAGGTCGACATTCGCCATTCGAAAAGTGGTCGTCAACGTCTGAGCAGGCTCGATTTCTCCTGCCATCTCGTATTCGAATCCTGCCAAGTGGCAGAGATCGGCATCACCGGAAGCATCAATCCAGTACGGAGCCTCAACTCTTAGAAACCCCGACTTTGATGCAAGGATCGCAGCGGAAACTCGTCCATCCAGTTCGCGTTCCACATCCACGAGAAGCACGTGGTTCAGCACGCGAACTCCGGCTCCCGCCATCATCTCGTCCCACACTCGTTTGAGTAGCTCGGGATTGTAAGTCACGCCAGTTCCGGCACCGTAGGTGTTTGGACGGAGCATTATTCCCTCGCCATGGGCAAGTGCAGTGACTACTTCATCAGGTATCCCGCCGACGACCTTTTTGGGTTCGCTGCCAGGCGTATAGAAACCATAGAACGTGTCCAGCACGGCCGTGCTTGTTCCGCCCAGAAAGCCATATCGCTCAAGTAATAGGACTTGATTCGGGCCAAGCTTTCGAGCGGCGGCTAGGGCCGCAATACATCCTGCTGAACCGGCACCGACCACCACAACGTCGGCGCTGGGTAACTCTGTCATCGGTGGGCTCCAGGCCTTTTGCATTATTCGGTAGCACCCAGATTTGCGTAAAGCTTGGCGAGTCGTCGGCCATGTTCATCGTAGGCGGCTTCAAAGAGTTGCGTCGCACGGTCAGCTCCAACCGTCGACTTGGCTGTAAGAACTTTAGGGGGCCGACCGGCAGCTACTAATCGGGCAGCGATTTCCGCCTTCAGGCAGTTGATTAACAAGCAACCACCAACCGTAGATCCAGGAGCCACTGGGGTATCCAGGCCCTCCAGTTTCACCATCGCATCACCGGCTGGGGCACCGGTGTCGAGGATAATCTGTGCAAAATCGGATAGCTTCACACCGCGCTTATCGTTGCTGGTGCTTGCATCGGCATGTTGCTGAGTGATGATAGCGACCACAGGAATGCCTCGATTCTTCATCCCTTCCGCAAATTCGATCGGTACGACATTGCACCCGCTTGACGAAATCACCAGCGCGCTATCCGGTAGAGCGATGTCGTAGTTACGCAGGATACGATCCGCAAGTCCGCTGACGTTCTCTAGGAACATCGCCTGACGTTGGCCGTTGGCTCCGACCACGAGATTATGAAACGTGAGAGATAGCTCGACGATTGGATTGAAGCCTGGGAAAGAACCGTACCGTGGCCACATCTCCTCAACCATGATGCGACTATGGCCGGAAGCGAAAACATGCACCATCCGGTCAGCCAAAATGGTCTCTGCAAAAAGATCGGCTGCCCGCTGAATCTCAGGCAACTGGGCTTGGACTCGGTCGATAATTGAGCGAGACTTTTCCAGATACATCACCGAAGGAAGCATTTACGGATTCTCCTTGCCATGTGTCATGGCAAATCTTGCGGCACCGATGCTGCCCGCAAACTCACCTAATGTTGCGGGCACAATCGGAACTTTGGAACCGAATGGCAGCCACTCCATCTCCGCCATGTGCTTCATGAGAGGCTCAAAGAGTTCACTCCTCGCCGAAATCATCCCCCCACCCAAGATCACGACCTCGGGATCAAGCACATTCACAAGTGAAACAATTCCTGCAGCGAGTGCCTGAACTGACTTCGCCCAAATCTGCTTGGCACTGGGGTCACCACTTCGCGCGATTTGTAGCATCGTCTTGGTGTCGTTAAATCGCCCGCCACTGCGCGGCCCAATCGTGACGTCTCCAATGAGGTTTTCGAGGCTTCCCGGTGTGCGGCAAATATCGGGCCCTCCATTGGGGTCGAGGCTGATGTGGCCCAAGTGCCCTGCCCTTCCGCAAGCACCATGAAGAAGTTTGCCATCGACGATTGCAGCTCCGCCAACCCCGGTTCCTAACGTGAGGAGGATGACATTACGGGCTCCCTTAGCTGCTCCGATCCAAGCCTCGCCAACCAATGCCGCCTTCGCGTCATTGAGGACTGGCACGAAGAACGGAAGCTTTAGGTGCGCAGTCCAATCGAAGCCGACCACTTCTTCCATCCTGCCCGTCATCCAAGTCATCGTTCGATGATCTTCGCTTGCGATGCCAGGGCACGACACCCCCACACCCGTCGGTTCGCCGAGCTCTGTGATCAGTTCGGCAAGTTTTGCGGGAACCGCTACCGCCCATTCTGCCGAATTCGCATCATTGGTCGGGAAGTGTTCTTTTTTGACAGTTTCCCCGGTCTCGGTTATAGCGATGACTTTTACGTTTGTACCGCCGACATCGAATCCTAAATAATAAGGCTCCCTAATCATTAATCTGTCCCTCGCTTACTGACCAGCCACCGTCGACGGACAGAATTTGCCCGGTGACGAATCGAGATGCATCCGATAGAAAGAACACCACTGCCTCATCAAGGTCGGCGGCCAATCCCGCTCGACCGCCATCGAGAGGCTGCTTCGTCCGGATAAAACGAAGGATCTCATCATCGCCCATTGCACGCTTCGACATCGGGGTCTCAACGAGCGCTGGGCAAATCACATTACAACGTATGTTGTATGGCGCATAGTACGCTGCAATCGACTTGGTAAATCCGAAAACGCCGGATTTCGCTGCTGAATAGGCGTGGGTCGTGAAATACCGTGGCGATGGGCTCTCACCAAGAACCGAACTCATATTCAAAATGGCTCCGCCAGATCCTTGTTCGAGAAATTGGCGAACGGCGGCTTGGTTGGAAAGGAACAGCGACTTCAAGTTCAAATCGAGGGTGAAATCCCATCCGTCCTCGGTGATTTCATGCAACGGGCCATCGCCTGCCCGTCGACCACTTCCGCCCGCAACGTGGTACAGGCCGTCCAGGCTCCCAAATGCGGAAACGGCCAGAGAGACAGCCTCGGCTGCGGTTGCGGGTTCGACCGCATCTCCAACGACGACTCGAGCACTCTCACCCAATTCGGTCAGTGCCGAGTTGGCACTCTCGGTATTACGCCCGACCAACACCACTCGGCCACCTGTCGCCACGCAAGCTCGTGCCGCCGAGAGCCCAAGCCCGGTTGTCCCACCGACAATCACAATGCTGCGACCCTGCAGCCGACCATCCCCCATGTCTCCTAGCTAACCCCTCTTTTGCATGGGCCGTCAAGCAATTCAGTCGGACTTTTTGGCTGGACGAAGTCGGCGGGTGGTACCCACCGACGATATATGTCGCCCTTACAGGGCTCTGGTCTTTGTCCCTGACCACACCCAGGTCTGGCGACCTGTGGCTGGTATAGGCTCGCCCTTCCAGGGCTACCTTACGCATCAAATAGTCTCTGTAATTGCCAAGATTCGGTTCACCCGCAGGGTCCGGAACAAGAAAGTTCGACTCGGATTACGAAGTCATGAATAACTCGTCTAAGAGGCTAAACGTTAACGCGTAAACGCGCGAGCGGGTAAAGTCCGAATGAGAGGGTGAGCCGACTGCGTGGCGGCGCACGGTCTGCTTCGTCATGCTCCCGCACCTCACTTTCGCAGCGAGGCATCGTATGACACTTTTTGGTTCAGCACATCGCCGTGCTCTATGCGCGGCAGTGATCGTAGGAGGATCCTTGGCGACAGCCGCGGCGGGTCCTCAAGGAGGCAGCTTGGCACAAGCGCCCAATGGAGTTCCATCCGCCCTGATGAGCAAGCTCACACGCGGAGTCAACATCACCCGATGGTTTGGTTACGTGAAGGCGGATGACACTGCCACTTTCAAGGGGTACCTGCTCGATGAAGACCTCCAGCATTTCAAGAAACTGGGGATTCACTTCGTTCGACTTTGCGTTACACCTGGTGTCATCTACTGTGAGGGCAAGCCTGACGCCACTAATCTGGGTTACATCGATCAAGCGATCGACAAGCTAGAGAAAGCGGGACTCGCCGTCCTCTGGGATCTACATGACAACGGGGAGATGAAATTGGATGCCCCCGGTCATGACAACAGCGGTTTCACGAAATTCTGGGAAGCGCTGGCTCGACATTACAAAGGGCGTCAAGAATCATCGACCGTATTCGAACTTGTCAACGAACCCGTTTTCCAGCAGAATGCGAACGTTTGGTACGAACTTCAAGCCAAGACGGTTGCCGCAGTTCGGGCCATCGACCCCAAGCGCACAATCATGGTTGCGTCAACAGCATGGAACGGCATCGATGCTCTCCTTGCCATGAAGCCCCTTGAGGCGAAGAACCTCATCTACTCATTCCATTGCTACGACCCATTCCTGTTCAGCCACCAGGGTGCGACATGGACAGGCGAGCAGCAAAAGGTGATGCGTGACATTCCATTCCCTTCAAGCCCTGAAGCAGTAGAGGCAATGATCAACAAGCTCCCCGCTGAATATCAAGCTTCGGTACGCGACTACGGTGAAAAGCGCTATGGCGCCCAGTATCTTTTGGAGAGATTCAGTGCGGGAATGCGATGGGGTGCCCAAAACCACGTCCCCGTTCTTTTAGGAGAATTTGGCTCCTACCCACCCGTCTGTCCATTGGAATCACGGGCCCATTGGTTCGATGCAGCCCACGACGCGATCCAAAAACTCGGCCTCCCCAACGCCGTTTGGGGATACGACGACGCGTTCGGTTTCGGCCGATCAGTTAAAGACGGGAAAGTCGTGTTAGATCCAGTGACGTTGAAACACCTCTACAAGGTGAATTAGCACAGCTCCAAAAGCAACCGAGATTCCGGTTCGCCAACGGCGATCCTCTCCAAACAGCGAAGGCATGCCCCGTCGACGGGGCTTGCCTGGTGACTCTCCAACGGGGCCGCCTTCCCTGAAAGGTATGCGTCCGGAAAAGTTGAAGCCCCCAACGATCGAAATCATCCGGTTCGCCAACGGCGATCTTCTCCATAAAGCGAAGGCATGCCCTGTCGACAGGGCTTGCCTGGTGACTCCCCACCCGGATCGTCATCCCTGAAAGGGATGCGTCTGGAAGCGTTGGTCGTCATCCCGCGTCGGTGGTAACTCATGTAACCACCTCTAGAGGTCGATCGCTCCAGGGCCGGTGACGCAATGCCTTTGGCATAGGAACGCCATATTGGGATTACCAGGCTAGCGCTGTCGCCAGCGCAAGCCTTCGCTTTTTCGAGAGCATTGCCTTTGGCGAACCATACCGAATGGTGGGAATTTGCCGATAATCAATGCATGCGATAGCCCCGAAAATACCGATTTTATCGGAGTCGGTCCTGCTTCCGATGTAAAATCCTGCGCAACCAATTCTCATCGAATCGACTCAAACGCCTTCTCCTTTCGTAGACATCCCTATGCGGCGCGCATTCACTTTGATTGAGCTTCTGGTGGTGATTGCGATCATCGCCATCCTTGCCGCAATCCTCTTTCCAGTGTTCGCCCAAGTGAAGGAGTCAGCGAAGAAGACAACCTGCCTCAACAACCTAAAGCAAGTCGGCTACGCGTTTGAGATGTACCTATCCGACAGTGATCAGCGCCTTCCGGATCGGCGAGACCTCAAACAATCCCTCCCGGGTGGATGGAAACCATGGAACTCCTGGCCCACGAGCGACCCGAGAGGTGGATGGGCTGAGATCGTCTTCGCGCCCTATTTAAAATCAGTCGAGGTATGGACCTGCCCAAGCATCAAGGGCTCGATCATGGGCGAATCGG
The DNA here is from genome assembly GCA_903833215.1 of uncultured Armatimonadota bacterium. Classification (GTDB taxonomy): domain Bacteria; phylum Armatimonadota; class Fimbriimonadia; order Fimbriimonadales; family Fimbriimonadaceae; genus Fimbriimonas. Next base: position 20,554 of record CAILEM010000154.1, on the reverse strand, counting down.
TCCAGGTTGCCCAACCAACCACAACCGATGTGGGAGCTCCGACAACCCGCTACTGGCTTTGGCGATTCGACCAAATCCTCGACCCAGTCCCTCTGGATGACCTTTGGGGCAAAACGACTGAGCAGGGAGTGCTTGACATTCAAGCTGCCAAGAACCCACAAGCCGGTTTCCCGAGCAGTGCAGCCGAAGTAGAACTCGCTGTCGATCCCTACTTCCCCACTACCATCGCCGCCGTGCCCGCGAACCTCAAAGGCGCCTCAGTTCACCGAGGCGGCCGAAACCGCCTCATGTTAGACACCCACGTCCAATGGTTCCGAGACCCGCGGCTAAAGCCGTAGGTCGCACTCTTACTTCTCGTGCTGAATTCGCCAGACGGTCCCGCTGGCGTCGTCGGTGACCATGAGGGCACCGTCTTTCGCCACGGTGACACCAACGGGTCGTCCCCAAACGTTGCCCTCAGGGGTTACGAAACCGGTCATGAAGTCCTCAAACTCACCGGAGGGAACTCCGTTCTTGAGCGGAACTCGTACTACCTTGTAGCCGACGCGGCGGACTCGATTCCAAGATCCATGTTCGGCAGCGAACCCATCGCTCTTGAATTCGCGGGGAAAGCTCTTGCCTGTGTAGAACGTCATGCAGAGCGAGGCGTAGTGAGAACCAACAAGTACGTCTGGAGTCAGAACTTTCGACTTCAATTCAGGATGCTCGCCAACGTGTCGAGGATCGTAGTTGCCACCCATGTAGAACCATGGCCAACCGTAGAAGCCGCCTTCTTTCACTCGAGAAATGTAGTCGGGAACGAGGTCGTCTCCGAGTCCATCTCGCTCGTTAACCGAACACCAAAGGTCACCTGTGACGGGATGGATCGCGAGTCCGACTGCGTTGCGGATGCCGGAGGCATAGATTCGCTCGTTCTTGCCATCTGGATCAAACTCGAGGATGTCTGCACGTCGATCATCTTTTGCGTTGGGGTCCTCATGGTCGTTGGTCAGCGATCCCACCGAGACGTACATCTTCTTGCCGTCGGCTCGGAATCGAATATCGCGTGTCCAGTGACCGCCGCCCCGAAGGCGACCGTAGCCAGGCAATTGAGCGACAACGACCTCTCCTGTTCCCGATGCCTGAACGTCGCCGTTCTTATAGGGATAGCGAACAACCGAATCGGTGTTAGCTACATAGACCCACTTGGGGTTTGGTCCCGCTGGATAGAATGCGATGCCAAACGGAAGTTTGAGATTGGACGCGAAGACAGCATTTGACTGGGGAGCACCCTTTTCATTTCGGCCCCGCAGTACGCGCACGCGTCCCGGCTCACTTTCGGCAATAAACAGGTCGCCGTTCGGTGCTGTGACAATCTCACGTGGATTGTATAGTCCTGTGATGTACTGCTCCACTTTGAAACCGGCCGGCACCTTGGGCCATGCTCCGTCCGGTCGCTGAACTTGTCGGGGACCGTTATCCACAGATCGGGTCGCGTACGGCTTAGGTAGATCAGCAACCGTAACTTTTCGTCGAACTCCAGGACCATCTGTAGTCCAGTCTCCCATCGCGGCTTTGCCGGTTAGGGTCTGCTTGTGGTCGAGGTGCGAAGTCGTCGCAACTGCTCCGGCGAGAATTCCGGTTACAACGACGGCTACAGCAAGTCGAGGCATGGTCGATCGATAACGTGACATTTGACGTGACATAGGTGTGATTCGAGGCTAGGAAGGACTCTAATTTTATACGGTTGGATCCTAGAGATGATTAGCACAGGTTCGCCCAGCGCCTACCACCCCGCGATGATGCCTCCAGCCGGAACGAAGTGGAGTCTGGAGGCCCGAACTGCTTCCAAATCCACGGCGGTAGGAACACCACCTAGCGATGATGCCTCCAGCCGGAACGAAGTGGAGTCTGGAGGCTCGAATCTCTTGCTTCAGAAGGCGTCGATACGGTGGCCTTCCGAGCACTCTGTGGGGTAGCCTCCACGCTCCGTTTCACTCCGGGTGGAGGCATCATCACAGGTGGTAGTTAGCAATCCTGAACCTCCAAACTGTCGGTGATTTCACTGACCCGCAATTACCGACTCCCGGCACCGATATCAAGTGATGCACAATAGCTCTGGAACGTATTGATGACGTTTTGTGTCGGATTCGTTAGAGCTATGCAATCTGCAACTCGCGTGATGATCGCCTTCGTGGTGTTCTTGGTCCAAAGTTCTCTTGGGCTAGCGGTTTGCGGATGCCCAATAGGTCCGTCGAATTCACCAAAGCAGAAAAGCGCCGTTGCGTGCCCAATGGGGATGAAGACCTGCTGTGCTTGTTGCAAGACACCGGCCAAGCATTCCATCAAACAGGCGAGCAAGTGTCCTCCGAGTTGCGTTGTCAAGTCGACGCCCAGCCAAAAGACCACAGCGGTCTCGACAACTGTTCCGACTCTCAGTATCGCAATCCTTCACAATGATCCTGCGGTTATTGGTAGCTCCACCGAAGCGGCCCGAAACGTACAACCGCAGCATCTTGCCGTGCCGAGGATTCGCCCCCCGAATCCTAATCTTCACGGCCTTCGTGCGCCTCCAACTCGCTAGATTTTGACTTCGCCGAACCTGCGTCGTGGGTTTGGCATCGTACGATCTGCGAGGTTCTCACCATCCATTCCAAACAAAAACTGAATATCAGCCTTTCTGCCGCGCTGATTCTGGCTTTGCTCCAATCCGTCTCCGCCCAAGCACCAGAAAAACTCACGTTGGCGTCCGCCATTCGAAATGCTCTCGCCAATAGCCCTTTTCAAACGGCTGCGAAAGCCGACCTCGAAGGCGCGAAGGCCAGCGAACGAGTCGCTCGTGCCAACACTGGACCGCAGATCTCGGCCAACGCCTTTGGAACAAGCGGTAACAATGCGGCTGCCTACGGGTCCCCGCCAATGGTTGAGCCACCGGTTTGGATGCTTGTGCCAACCGGAAGTTTCCTCGATGCGAATCTCTCACTGATGGTCCCGCTGTTTTCGCCAAGACTTCGATCCATGATCGATTCGGCCAAGGGACAATCGCAAGCCGCGGTCGGGGATCTCGATGAGGTCCGGGCTGATATCGCGCTCGCCGTCACCGACGCCTATGACAGAGTTTTGCTTGCCCGCCAAATGATTCGAGCAGAGGAATCAAAGGTCGCAGCAACACAGGAACTCGTCAAGACGGCAAAGGCGATGTTCGACGCCGGTCAAGGCATCGAGGCAAGTGTTCAAAGGAGTCAGGCCGAACTCTCACACGCTGAGCGTTCGCTGACCTCGGCCCGTAATGACGAAGCCAAAGCCCTGATTGACCTCCAAGCCGCGATGAACGCCGACTTTAACCGCCCCATCGACCCGAGCGGTGACTTGAACGTCGAAGCACCGACAATGAGCCTGGAAGATTCGATTCAGCTCGCAAAGAAAAATCGCGGGCTTGTCGTATCGGCACTCGCGCGACAGAACTCGACGAACTCCGAAGTTCGAGCGGCTCAGGACCAACGAAAACCCCAACTCTACGGTGCGATCATGGGCGACGCGACGAACCGCTCTGACATGGGCGGACTCAGCGCTGGGCTCACCCTAAGCATCCCAATTTTCGATGGTGGACGCATCAATGCTCAGGTGGCCCAGGCACGATCCATGCGAGCCAAGGCCACGGCAACGGCGAAACAGGCACTCATTTCCGTTGAAAGAGACGTGCGGCAGGCTTGGCTTGATATCGCAACCGCCAAAGCAAACCTGACTTCATCCGAGTCTGCGGTAAGAGCATCTGCTGCCGCTTTCGAAGTGGCTGCCCTTCGCGTGCGAGCAGGCAAAGCAATTCTCGTCGAGCAACTAGATGCCCTTGAAGCCCTGATCCGAGCGAAATCGGATTTAGCCCAAGCTCAATTCGACCAAGCCATGGCGATCGCCAAGCTCAACCGTGCGATGGGAGCCAAATCATGAAACTAATCACCGCCATTCTCTTCCTCATTCTCTCGACTCTCAGCATGGCGACAGATGGCATTGCTGGCCCTTACAAAGTTTCACTGCGTACCGATCCACGAATTTTGCCCGTCGGACGTGCGCAACTGATCCTCACCTTAACTGACAAAAGCGGTCAGCCGGTTACCGACGCCACTGTCCGAGTTTTCGCGCAGATGCCGGGAATGCCCATGGGAGAACGTGAGGTCACCGCTAAGGCAGAATCGGCACCAGGAACCTACAGTGCCCGAACCGTCTTCGGGATGGCCGGAGCCTATGACGCCAAGATCACCATCGTAAGTAAGCTCGGTGCCGCTCAAACTACGATCAAGCTGGCAACCGGTGAGAGATCCGACGAGGCGACGGGCTCCAACACCACCTTGATTCTCATCATCGGTGCAGCACTCATAGCGCTGATCGTGGTGGTGCGACTAGTACGAAGTTCGGGACAGCACTTCAATGCACGAAGCATCTTCAACCGCCAAGTGGGTGGTGCTCTCATTATCCTCGGAGTCGCCCTCGGGATCTCGATTTGGGCGATCAACACCAAGCGACGACCGGGCGCGATGACCCCACTCGAAGCCCAGATCATGGAAATGAACGCACCGGCACCAGAAGGAAGTTTGCCAGTCGAAGTCGCGAAGATCGAACGGCGAGCATTCTCCTCATCCGTTACCTTTTCTGGTCAGGCAGTTGGATTCGTCGAACAAGACGTCGTTTCTCGTGCGGCTGGAGTGATCGTGTCGATGCCGTTCTACGTCGGCAACAAAGTCAGCAAGGGTCAAGTCCTTGCTCGGCTCGACACCTCTGCCACTGATCCAATGGTAAGCGAGAAGACGGCTCAAACCTCAGTTGCAGCACAAGGGATCGATATCGCGCAAAGCGAATATCAGCGGGCATTGGCCGACGTTACTCAAGCCGAATCGGAACAAGCAATTCGAGAAGGAGCCATCGATGAGGCAAAGGCGATGGTTGCGGCTGGCAAACAAGCCGAACTCAGCGCCGAAGCCAACCTCCGCATGGAGCAAGCCTCGGTTGTGGATGCCCAAAGTCAAGTCACCGCCGCCGAAGCGGATCGCGACTACTGGGTTCAAGAACTGAATCGGTCAAAGCAGCTTTTCGATAAAGGCGCGATTTCTAGAGACGAGTTGCAGAAATCTCAAGCCTCCAGCCAATCAGCAGCCGCAAAGGTGCGCCAGGCCCGATCAGCTGTCGAAGCCGCCAATGCAAGGGTCCAAGGCGCCCGAGCCGCCATCAGCAAATCCGCCGCTGAACTCGTGGCGCTGATGAGCAAGCAACGCGAAATGCAGGCAGAGCATCACGCCCACATGGCTCATGTGACATCGTCGCGAGCTTCGGCCGAGTCAGCACGCAGACGAATTCGGCAAGCAACTTCGGAACTCCAGATGGCCAATGCTGGACTGAAGGGAGCTACAACCCAACGCGATTACTCGGAACTGAAATCTGAGGTTGACGGTGTGGTCACCGCCAGATTGATTAGCCCAGGCGTGGTCATCGCCCCAGGGCAAAGCGTGCTGAAGGTCGCCCAAGTCAGCCCAATCCGACTTCAGGCCAACGTGCCAGAAGCGGACCTTGCTCGGATTCATGTCCGGGCCAAAGTCAAGGTCAAACTTCGTGATGGTTCGGGCAAGCCGCTGGAAGTGGCCATCTCATCTGTCGCACCGTCTGTGGATGCGATGACCCGTACAGGATTGGTCGAGGCCATCTACGAAAACAAAGACCACCGATTCGTTCCTGGACAGTTTCTGTCCCTGGAGATATCGACGGCCACGGACGACATCGCGACGGTGGCCCCCGCCAATTCCCTCGTTACAGACGAAGGTCACTCCTATATCTGGGTTGCCGAGCCATCGACAAATAACCAGTTCACCGTTTCCAAGCACGAAGTCAAACTCAACGGCCTATCAGGCGATTGGGTCTCCATCGCATCCGGCGTGACCTCAGGTCAAATGGTCGTCATCGCTCCGTCTCCAGACCTCAATTCAGGCTCTGTGGTGACATTGAGCAACCCAATGAGCGAGCCAACTCCAGGAACGGAGAAGGTGGACCAGACCGTGGAAATCACCGCTGCAGGTTATAGCCCTCAGTCGATAAGTGTCCCTGCTGGTAAGGCGTTCAAGGTCACATTTATTCGACGTGATGACAAAACATGTGGCACCGAAGTGATCTTCCCCGATCTCGGAATTCGGAAAGCACTGCCCCTGAATCAGCCTGTGGTCGTCGACATCCCCGCCCAACCAGCCGGTAAGGAGCTCAACTTCACCTGCCCAATGAACATGCTCAATGGCAAGGCGGTCGCCAAGTGAAAGAGAAGGCTCAAGGTGCGATGAATCGCATCCCACAGTGGTCCATTGAGCATCCATATGCCGTCATCGCATTCTTCGTCGCGATGATCGCGCTCGCAGTGATGGCGATCTCTAGGATGCCTCGCCGCTTCGCCCCTTACGTAGAAAGCCCGATGGTGGGTGTCGTCACGATGATGCCTGGCTTGGCTGCCAACGAGATGGAAACATACATCTCCAAGCCAATCGAAGAGCAGTTAATCAACGTCAAAGGCGTTCGATCGGTTCGATCCACGTCGCAAGACGGAGTGTCGATTGTGACGCTCGAGTTCCCCTATGGAACGAACATGCAGCGGGCGCAGACGGACATCCAATCGTTGATGAACGTCGTGCAGTCGAATCTCCCGATGACGGGGGCGAACCTCAAGCCATCGTTTATCATCCCAATCGACCCACTCAACCTGCCGATATTGACGCTCTCTATCGAAGGAGACAAAGCCCAAGGTTGGGACATGACCAAGGTGCGTGAGTTCACTGACAACACCGTCGTCCAACGCCTCAAGACTGTGCAAGATGTCTACGCAGTCGTCCCGTTCGGAGGCTATCGAAGACAGCTTCAGGTAATCATTGATCGAACCAAGCTCGCCGGTTACGGCATTTCGATCCTTGATGTTCGAAACGCCATCGACCGCTCGAACATCAGCGCCAGCGCAGGAACCCTCACGAACGGTAAAAGTGAGACGATCGTCCGCGTTCATACGCTTGCAGCAACCGCCGCCGACGTCGCCAACTATCCTATCGTTAATGTCGCCAACGGAACTCGTGTGGTGTACGTTCGAGACGTCGCCAAAGTAGTCGACACCCACTGGGAGCGACGAAGCGGCTACGACTACCTCGACAACACGACCAAGACGGTCCATCCTTCCATCTCTGCTAGCGTGGTTCAGAATCCGGGCGCCAGTTCGGCACAAATCGTTCCAGAGGTGATGAAGGTCACTGGGCAACTGGAATCGGAGTTCCCTGGGATCAAGTTCCACGTTGCCTACGACAATGCTCATTTCGTGGGAATACTCTTTGACAACGTGTGGCATGAGTTGGCGGTCGCTGTCATTCTCACCGGCATCGCGCTCCTCTTCTTTCTCGGCGAATGGCGCGGGACATTGATCGCGATGATCACCCTGCCCACTTCGCTCGCGATGGCTGTTCTCTTTATGGTCCCCTTCGGGATGACTTTTAACAGCGGAACATTGATCGGCTTACTGCTCAGCATAGGACGCCTTGTAGACGACTCGATCATCGACATCCACGCGGTCGAACGCCACATGAGGATGGGAAAGTCTCCCAAGCAAGCCACCATCGACGGAATTGCCGAAGTTCGAGTCGCAGTTATCGCTTCGACTCTGATGATCGTGTTAGCGCTACTGCCGCTCATTTTCTCTGGTGGAATCGTCGGACTGATGTTCGTCGAACTGGTTTGGCCTCTTATCTTCGGCCTTCTCGCCTCGATGTTCGTTTCATTCACGCTAACCGCGCTACTTGCTTCGAAGCTACTTCGAACCGAAGATGTTCGCGACCTTGAGCGCAAGCACCCTGTCCTCAGATTTCTCTACCTTTTTGTTGATCCGTTCCAAAGCAGCCTGGCAAGGATGGAAGCAGGCTACAAGCGGCTAATTGACTGGTTATTGAAGCACCGCTTCGCAAACTTCACAAGAGTCCTTGCGACACTCATTCTCGGGTTCAGCTTCTACTACTTCATCGGGTCCGAAATGATGCCGTTGGCTGACACCGGGCAGGCTTCGGCATTCCTAGAGATGCAGCCAGGAACCTCGTTCGCCGGAACGGAAAAGGCGGTCAAGCAGCTAGAGCAAATCATTCAGCGGTATCCCGAAATCCAAAAGGCGAGCGTGGAGATCGGGGCTGAATCCATGTTCGAATCTTGGTCACCCTTCTTCACTGGGTATCAAATGCCAGCCACCAACGGCGCAGCGTTGATGCTCACGTTCAGTGACAAGGACGTACGGAAGAACACGATCTTCAAAGTAATTGATGGCATCCAGAAGGAAGCCCTGTCGTCTATTCCCGGCGTTCGCCGCCTACAGATCAAAGAGATGGGTTCCGACGTGATGGCAACTGCGGCTGCACCTGTCCACGTGAACATCTACGGCCCCGACCTCAAGCAGTTGGATCGGCTCGGTGCCGAAGTTCTTGGTGTGGCCAAGAAGATGCCGGAGATGTTCCAGCCATCCCGAACCTGGACCAACGGCGTCCCAGAGCTGCGGGTTCAAGTGAACTCTCAACGTGCGCAAGAAGTTGGACTCAGCCCCTCCCAAATCGCCGAACAAGCTTACTACTCGATGCGCGGAGGTCTGACGAACGAGTTCTATCGCCAGCCAAACCTACGTCAAGGCACGATCTTGGTGCGGTACGAAGGCGACCAACGTCAGCAGCCTCAGGATCTTGAGCAACTCAGCCTTACGGCCCCCGATGGCAAACAGATTCCGCTCAAATCCGTCGCCGATGTCGTTCCCACTTCGAGCCCAACCGTCATTGAGCACGACGGGCTGCGTCGGGTTATCGGTGTTACCGGTTACTATCGATCCGACAACCTGCCGAGCATGGACGTGGTCATGAACCTCGTTTCAAACGCCTATGGTGGAAACAAAGATCTCGGTATTCGACCCGTCAACTTCCCTCCTGGGTACGGCATCGAAATGCGCGGCGACATGACGCAGATGATGGACAGCTTCAAGCGGCTCATCGGCGGGCTGATGCTGTCGCTGGTGATGATGTATCTCGTACTGGTAGTGCAGTTCCGTGGGTTCTTGCAGCCGTTGCAGATGATCGCTTCGCTGCCACTGGAGTTGGCTGGCGTATTTGTTGCCCTCTTCTTGGCCCATCAGTCGTTCTCGACGGTTTCGATTCTGGGAATCATTGTTCTCACCGGCATGGATCTGACCACGGCGGTCCTCATGATCGACCTGATCATGAAGAACCGGGATAAGGGTGTTCCCCGTGATGAGGCGATTCGCACGGCTTGTCCGGACAGGCTTCGCCCAATCTTGATGACGGCGGGTATCACGCTGCTCGTCATGCTCCCGGTGGCGTTCGCTCCAAAGACGGGGTTGGATGCCTACCAACCGTTAGCAATGGCGGTCGTCGGAGGACTGATCTCGGGAACGATCCTTTCGCTCCTCGATATCCCGATCATGCACACCTATGTCGATGACTTCGTGAAGTGGCTGAACAAAACGTTCCTTCACAGAGATTGGACCTGGCCGGATGATACAAACTAAAAGTCATGGTGTCAACGCTGATTGCCGTGGCCCTACTTTCTGCACGACAAGCTCTGCAGGGGACCAACCAGGTGGTAAACCCGACGTTCAGTCGCGAAATGGAGGGGTGGTCCAGTATCTGGACGCGAGATCCGGGAGCGGCGAAGGCAACCCTTGTTTCTGGTCGAAATGATGCGAAGAAAGCGATCTTCGTCGATTCGACTGGAGACAAGGACTGGGCCGTCCAACAAGAGCCAATTGCGGCAACTCCATGGGATATCTGTGAGATCTCGGGTTGGATGAAAAGCGAGGGTGGCAATGGCGGCATTTCGGTCGTCACTCGAAATTCGAAAGGCGACACGATCGACTGGGCGTATGGCAATGTAGGTCCAATAAAACCAGCATGGCAGTACGTGAAACGAGTTTTTGTAATCCCTAGCGACTGCCAAACAGTCCAATTTCGACTGATCGGAAATGGACCGGGCAAGACCTGGTTGGAGTCTCCGTCCCTCATTCGAAAAGGGTCGGCAAAACCGCTCGTTGCACCTCCGATAATTCTGAAAGGTGCATCACTTAGCCTTCGAGTGGAGTCCGATGGTTCCATGCTTGCATCGCCAAAGGTCGGCAAACCCTGGAAGTATCGGCCTTGGCCCACTGGCTACGTGGCTCGATCACTCAAGGCACTTGACGCACAATCGGCGCGCTTTGAAGCCTACGATGTCAGCAACGACATCAACGTACTTGTCGATATCCGCGTTGATCCGAAGAAACCCGAGGCCAGCATCCTGTACCAAGGCCAAGGCCCGATGGAAAGCAACGTCACGCTCCTAGGTTCGGTGGTCACCAAACCTGGTCAATGGGTTGTGTTGCCGATGAACGAGGGCATTCGCTTCCCGGTGGAAGAAAGCACGATCAACGGATACTCGATGGTGACCTATGGCGGGCACGGCCTTTGTATGCCGTGGTCGGGTGTCATCGACCCTGCCACCGGTGAAGGGGCGATGACCATCCTCTTGACCCCAAACGATGCCGATGTCTTGTACAAAATGGAAGATGGTTTGCTCACCTTCCAACCTCGGTGGCAGCCGTCTCATCAGGCGTTCGGCTACTACCGCCGTCTACTACTCAGTTACAGTAACGCAGGCGGATTTGTCTCCATGGCCAAGCGATATCGTGCTTACGCCAAGGATGCTGGCTTGGTCAAAACCCTGGCAGCCAAAAAAGCTGAGAACCCAAATGTTGATCGCCTCATTGGAGCGGTGAATATCTGGAACTGGGACATGGAGCCGTTGACCATCTGTAAAGAGATGAAGGAGATGGGATTCGATCGTGTGCTTTGGTCACGGGGTGGTACTGCGTCTGAGATCAAGGCAATCGCTAATCTTGGCTATCTTCCTGGTCGGTACGATATCTATCAGGATGTATGGGATCCCGCCCACAGCCTAAGTTGGCAACCGACGGAAGGGTGGCCCGAGGATCTCGTTATCGAACCCAACGGCGATTGGATGAAGGGCTGGTCTCATCCCGACAAGCATCCCGATGGAACGATCACTTGGTATCAAGGCGGCGTCATCAACTCCCAACGTGCGTTGACCCGCGCGAAGAAGAAGATTCCAGAGGATCTTGCAAAGATTCCGTACCTCGCTCGATTTATCGACACGACAACGGCGAGTCCATTCCGGGAAGATTACAGCCCCGTTCACCCACTATCACGAGGCCAAGATCGGGCGTACAAGATGGCATTGCTCGATTTCTGCTCCAAGGATATGAAGCTGGTTACGGGAACGGAGACCGGCATCGACCCGTCAGTGCCCGTTGTCGAGTACTACGAAGGCATGATGAGCCTTGGCCCCTATCGGCTCCCCGATTCGGGCACCTTCATGATGGATTATCAGAAGCCGACGTCCGACTTTTTGAAATACCAAGTTGGATCGCGCTATCGCATTCCCCTGTGGGAGTTGGTGTATCACGATTGCACCGTCGCCCAATGGTATTGGGGAGATGCCTCCAATAAAGCACCTGAAGTCTGGGATCAACGCGACCTTTTGAACATCCTGTACGGCACGGCGCCTTTGCTCATGTTCGATAAAGCTCGGTGGGCAAAAGAAAAGGATCGCAGCCTGCAGACATACAAAAACGTCTGTGAGTGGGTCCGAAAGATCGGATACGACGAGATGGTGTCGCACGCCGACCTGACCCCCGATCACACGGTTCAAAAGACGACATGGTCGTCCGGTAGGTCAGTGATCGTGAATTTCGGGTCGACCGATTTTCAGGGCATCAAGCCGATGTCATTCAAGATTGCGGGAGGATAATCGGCCCCCAACACCGATGACCCTGGGTTGATCCGGCAACGGATCAACCCAGGGTCGGGGCCTATGCGCTACTTTGAATCGCCAGGCATTAGGTGTTCGTGGATGATCTTGGACGCTTTCGGGATGACTTTACCGGCGGCGTCGAATTTCAATGCAACCGCCCAATCGAAGGTTTGGTCGGGCCATTTGCCATCTGGTATCAGGGTGTCGGGAGCGCCCAGCGAAACCAATAACTTGGGGATGTTTCCGTGGTGCCAGGAGATGATGATTCCCTTTCCGTACGGATGTGTTTCAAGGTCCTTAACAAGTGCGTCGTACTCTTTATTCGGGTAGCGAACATCCACATCTAAATTCAGAGCCTTTGCGGTTGGCTCGATAGTCAAGCGAGGGCGATGGCTCTTCTTGCTATCCGTGCTCGCGAAGATGTGGTCTACATGGAACGGTTTGCCATCAATCTTCAAGGTCTTGAAGAACTTTGGGTAGGCGTTGGCGCGAGCAACACCGGCAGGAGTCAAAAGGTCGCCTTCGAGCGGCTTCTCGGCATGGCGAATCACGATTACGACTGCGTTAGCAAGCGGCGCATCCGCAACTGCATAACCAGACAAAAGGCCACAAAGCGCGACGAGCAACGAGGGGCGAACCACACGAATCCACATGGGAAGTATTCTAGCCGCGCCAGTGTTAAGGTTTGCCCCTTTCACAATAACATCTGAAGAGAACAATCTCCATGCCTGACTTCACCTCCCAACGACTCGCATTTCGCCAACTGCATGAGCAAGGATGCTTTGTCATCCCCAATCCGTGGGATATCGGGAGTGCTCTGTTTCTGCAGTCCCTCGGTTTCAAAGCCGTCGCAACTACCAGTTCTGGCTTTGCCTTCTCGCGAGGGCTCCCCGATTCCGGTGATAGCAATCGGCGCGATGAAGTGCTTGCTCACTATGCTGACATCTCAAATGCTCTCAGCATTCCCGTCAATGCTGATTTCCAATCGGGCTATGCCACGAGCCTCGAAGATTTGCCCGAGAGCGTCCAACGATGCATCGAAACAGGTGTTTCTGGTTTTTCGCTTGAAGACGCCACCGGAGATCCGAGCCACCCGCTCTATGACACTTCAGTAGCAGTTGAGCGGCTACGTGTGGCACGAGAAGTGATCGACGCATCAGGAGGCAACGTCATGCTCACCGCACGCGCCGAGTGCTTCCTGGTTGGCCATCCAGATCCGCTCAACGAGTCCATCAAGCGCCTCAGGGCATACGCTGACGCAGGTGCCGATGTCCTTTTCGCACCATGTCCAGCAACTCGCGAGAACCTGGTTGCCATCGTCGGTGCTGCTGAAGGCGTTCCCGTCAACGCCATTATGAGTTCCTTTACGGGCCTTTCCGTGGGCGACCTTGCTGACCTCGGAGTTCGCAGAATCAGTGTCGGCTCGGCTCTGGCGAGAGCGGCATGGACTGGGTTTATGGGGGCCGCCAAGAAGATCGCCGACGAAGGAAGCTTTGAGGGACTCGACAATCTTGTCAGCTTTCGAGAACTTGAAGACTTCTTCGGAAAGCGATCGTAAAGACGTAAACGGTTTCCACGTTAGAGTTTTGTTAGGTCTGCAGACCACCACGTGAATCTCGTGACCCACCCCAACCCGGGGGCCGTCCAATCTTACGCCCGAGGAGACAACAGATATGCGTCCATTCTTTCTAGCGCTTGCATCCGGACTTGTCGTGTCCGCCACCGCCAGTTCACCTAAGGTCCAGCCCCAAGATGGCCCGTACCATGTCATCAAGGTCACCAAAGTTGGCGGGGACGGCGGCTTTGATTACGTCTACGCCGATTCTGCCGGACGAACCCTTTATGTCGCCAGGGGTGGCCAAAACTCCCGTGTAAACGCTTTTGACCTCGACACATTAGCCGAGAAGGGTGTCATTGCCAAAACCAACGCCCGCGGAGCAGTGGTAGATACCAAGAGCCATCACGGTTTTGCTTCCAGCAAACCAGTCGCTATGTGGGATTCCAAGACATTAGCTCCGATCAAAACCATTGATGTAGAGGGGCGGCCCGACGGAATCCTCGAAGATGCGGCGAGCGGCAAAGTATTCATTCTCAGCCACAGCGAACCCAACGTCACCGTGATCAATGCCAAAGATGGAACGATCATCGGAACACTCAATGTTGGCGGTGCGCCCGAGCAGTCGGCAGTGGACGGAAAAGGTCACTTGTTCGTTGACCTCGAAGACAAAGGGGCCGTTGCGGTTGTCGACATCAAGAGCCTAAAAGTCACCAACACCTTTAGCTTGGGAGAGAAGATTGGAACGAATGCAGGGCTTGCGTTGGATGTAAAGAACCACGTGCTCTTCGTCGCTTGCCGCCAACCAGCTGTGATGGTGATGTTGGATTCGAACACTGGCAAGATCCTCGGAAATCTTCCCATCGGCGCAGGATGTGACGGTGCGTTATTCAATCCCAAGACCCGAGAAGTTTTCAGTTCTCAAGGTGACGGAACGCTGACGATCATCAAGGAAACAAGCCCTACTACGTTTGAAATCCTACAGACGGTCAAAACGATGCAAGGCGCAAAAACGCTCACCTTCGACGAGAAAACAGGAAAAATCTTCCTTATTGCAGCCGAATATGGCGCACCTCCATCGGACAGCATTTCTGCGAGTGGACGCCCAAGACGCGGCCCTATGGTGCCTGGTTCCTTCTCAATCATCGAAGTCGGAAAGTAGATCGCCGGCTCAAAATATCCCCAGGACAGCCTTGGGCCTTCCTGGCATCGTTAACTAGCGAGTTTTGAACTCAACTTGCTCATTAAATGAGAGGATTGGCACCGGTACCGTTCCAATCCTCCTTTCACTTGGCCATACCAAAACGCACGAAAATCAGGTAGTTTCACGAGAAGTCGAAGCGACTCGACTGTCTCCGAAACCTGCCTATGGCTCACCTAACTCTTAATCGGATTCTTCGGGGTGGAACCACATCCCTCTCACTTGCTGCCGCCTTTGCAACTCACAGCACGGCTCAAGCTCAAACTCAACGAGATGTCTCCCAAGGCAACACACTGTACGTGGTGCCTTACTCTCATTTGGATACTCAATGGCGCTGGGCATATCCCCAGGTCATCCGTGAATTCCTCGCAAATACTCTGAATGGGAACTTCAACCTCCTGGAGAAGTATCCGAATTACGTCTTCAACTTCAGCGGTTCTCGCCGATACGAGATGATGAAGGAGTACTACCCCGCTGAGTACGAGCGAATGAGGGCGTACATCAAGCAGGGGCGCTGGTTCCCTTGCGGCTCCTCCGTCGATGAAGGTGATGCCAACGTCCCGAGCGGCGAGTCCCTCGTCCGGCACGTTCTGTATGGCAACCGCTACTTCCAAAAAGAGTTCGGTGTAGCCAGCCAAGAGTTCATGCTGCCCGACTGCTTTGGGTTCCCCTATTCCCTGCCTTCGATCCTCGCCCACTGCGGAGTGAAAGGTTTCTCCACGCAGAAGCTGACTTGGGGATCAGCGGTGGGAATTCCGTTCAAAGTAGGCGTTTGGGAAGGTCCTGATGGAAAGAGCGTCGTCGCTGCCCTCGATCCAGGTGCCTATTCCGCTGACATTTCAGAAGACCTGAGCCAAAACTCCAGTTGGCTTGCTCGAATTCAGAACACAGGCAAGAAAACAGGCGCGTATGTGGACTACCACTATTACGGCACCGGCGACACCGGTGGTGCACCTCGTGCCCGAGCCGTTGAGTGGGTTGAAAAGAGCATTGCTGGCAAAGGCCCGATCAAAGTCATCTCAGCCAAGGCAGATGAGATGTTCAAAGACCTCAAGCCATCCCAAATCGCGGCGATGCCTCGATACAAGGGTGAGTTAGAGCTCACTGCTCACTCGGCTGGATCGATCAGTTCGCAAGCGTTCATGAAACGGTCGAACCGAAAGAGTGAGTTGCTGGCTGACGCCGCCGAAAAGTCCTCGGTCGCAGCGATGCTCCTTGGTGGATCGCAGTATCCTTCACAACGGCTTTACACGGCTTGGGATTTAGTCCTCGGTTCCCAAATGCACGACATGCTTCCGGGAACTTCTATCCCCAAGGCATATGAGTTCTGCTGGAACGATTTCCTTCTTGCCCAAAACCAATTCGCCGCAGTAGAAACCGATGCGGTGACCGCCGTTGCCCGCCAGATGGATACACGAGGAAAAGGCGTTTCTCTCGTGGTTTACAACCCCCTGTCCACAGCACGGCATGACGTCGTGGAGGCAACACTGAATATCCCAGGTTCGCGTGGTAACTTGGCCGCCAAGTCGCCGGCTGGAATCGACGTTCCTGTTCAGATTCTCTCGAGAGAAGGCAGTAACCTCCACGTCGCTTTCGTTGCCGACGTGCCTTCGACTGGCTTTGCCACTTATGTGGTTCACCCTTCGAAAGCTGTTGCCGCGACGCTCAAGGTGGATGCAAATCACCTCGACAACGGTCGCTTCCGCGTCACCGTCAACAAGGCTGGCGACATCTCTTCGATCTTCGACCGACAGGCCAAGAAGGAAATGCTCAAAGCTCCTTCTCGACTTGAGCTTCAGTACGAGAACCCCAGCCAGTTCCCAGCGTGGAATATGGATTGGGACGACGCCAAGCTTCCACCTCGCGATGTCGTGGGCGGTCCTGCCAAGATTCAGATCATCGAGAACGGCCCAGTCCGTGTCGCTCTTCGCGTTGAGCGCAAGGGATTCGGCTCGAAGTTCGTTCAGGACATTCGTCTTTCCGTCAATGGAGACCAGGTTGAAGTCCTGAATAACATCGACTGGCAGACGAAGGAACGGGCGCTCAAGGCTTCCTTCCCACTTACCAGTGGCAATCCGGAAGCAACGTACGACCTTCAGTTAGGCACCACCAAGCGTGGTAACAACAATCCGAAGAAGTACGAGGTCCCTCAGCACCAGTGGTTTGACCTCACCAAACCTGACGGCAGCTATGGTGCCGGCATTCTCAACGACTGCAAGTTCGCCTCCGACAAGCCGAACGACGACACCGTTCGTTTAACGCTGATCTACACACCGGGAGTACGTGGTGGATTCGAAGATCAGGCAACCCAGGACTTCGGTCGAAACACCATCCTGTACTCGATCGCACCTCATACGGGAGACTGGCGACAGGGCCAGGTGCCCTGGAAGGCCAAGCGACTGAATCAACCTCTCAAGGCATTCCTTGTTCCTTCACATTCCGGACCATTGGGCAAGAGCTTCTCCCTCGTTTCCACCAGTTCCAGCCAAGTTGAAGTCCAGGCCCTCAAAAAGGCAGAGGACTCTGATGAGGTGATCGTTCGCCTTCGTGAGTTGACTGGGAATGCCGCTCACAACGTGAAAGTACAGTTCGGAACCCAAGCCGTCAAAGCACGAGAGCTTAATGGCCAAGAGCTTCCAGTTGGTCCCGCAACAGTGAAAGCAGGCAGTCTCATTGCCGACGTCGGTGGCTACTCGCTAAAGACTTATGCTGTATCGCTGAAGCAGGTAAAGCTTGCTGCTTTGCCGACCTCAAGTGTGGTTGTTCCTCTGAAGTACAACGCCGACGTCGTCAGCAGCGCAGCGCATCCCGCGGATGGCCGATTCGCAGATAGACGCGCAATATCTGCGGAGCAATTCCCATCTGCACTTACGGTGGATGGCGTAAAGTTCGCATTCGGACCTAAGTCGGACAAGGCGAAGAATGCAGTTTTGGCACAAGGTCAGACGATTGCACTTCCCCACGGCACGAAACGGGTGTATCTCATCGCTGCAGCGAATTCGGACACCTCTGCGACATTCAAGATCGGCAATCATTCGGTAACGAAAGTTGTAGAAGGCTGGCGAGGTTATATGGGTCAATGGGATAACCGCCAGTGGGCAGGCGATCCTGGACCCAATTTCGGTAACTACGGCGAGATGATTGGGCTAACCCCTGCCTTCGTCAAGTCTGGCGAAGTCGCTTGGTACGCATCGCACGCTCATCTACCCACCGGAAACACCTTCTACGACTATACGTACATGTTTAAGCTCGGATTGGACGTTCCTGCCGGCGCCAAGACGCTTACTCTGCCGTCGAATTCGAAGATCAAGATCTTCGCCGTATCAGCTACTCACACAGAGAATGACGATGCGATTCCTGCTTCGCCACTCTCCGACAACCTCGCTGACCACGCTTCCAACGGTGCTCCGAGTATTTCCCCAGCGGGCGGCTCCTACCATGACGCCACGACGGTGCGAATCGACCCGCCACTGTATTGGCGTGCGGGCAGCATCCACTACACCACCGACGGATCGACGCCAAGTGCGAAGTCTCCGCGATACGTCGAACCGTTTGTGATTAACGATCCGACAACCATCAAGGTCGCTCAGATTGACGGAAACGATCGACCGGGTGAAGTTGCCACCGCAACGATTCAGGTTCGTGACACGACCCCGGCATCGGTCATTTCCGTCAATATATCGCATGCTCTTGGAGTTGCCAAGGTGCAGTTTTCCGAGCCGCTGAATCGAACGACCGCCGAAAACGTCGCCAGCTATCAGTTCGCTTCGGGATCAAAGGTCAGCGAGGCAAAGTTGAGCAGCGATAAGCGCACCGTCCAATTGCTCCTTAATCCAACTGCGTCCATCGATCAAGACAGCCTGACTGTCGAAGGCGTCAAGGATCTCGCACATGTGGCAAACGTGACTCATGCGAAGGTGAACGCCACCGAGCATGGAGCTGTGTTCACCGAACCTCTCGACGATTCCACTCGGTCACATGTCTTCAGCAGAGTGAAGAACCTTCCAATCCATGCCACCGATAGCTGGACTCTAAACGTGTTCTGCAAGGTTGAGAAGCAGCCCGAAGATCGAACACTGGTTGCCGGATTCGGCCGGTCCATCGACGGTCAGGAAGGCACCGGTCGCTACTTTGCCAAGTTCCCAGGTGGAATCAGCCTCTGGATCTGCAACAAGGATGTTCACACGAACGTCCCATTCGACCTCGGCAAGTGGCAGATGCTCACGGCGACGTACGACGGCAAATCCGTTCGGCTGTACAAGAATGGTGTGAAGATCGCTGAGCAGAAGACGGTTCTCGAAAATGACAGCAGCCAGGTTCGCGTGCTTCCTCTTGACGCGTGGGAACGACGGCGACGCCTTGGCGGCGACGTGAAGGACCTCACCGTATGGGACATGGACCTTCCTGCCCCCGCGATCAAGCGCCTTTGGGAGAGTTTCCAGCGCTGAATCTCGTCCTGCCCCGCAATTACGGCACGGACCTCCCAAAGTTGAGGATCAACTTTGGGAGGTTTTTGCTTGCCTGCCTAGCTTTCGGCTTGCCGATTCTTGCGTCTGCTCACCCCGCCAACATCCCCGTCGGTCGGGCGAAGGTGCATGTCGATGGCAAGATCGAGCTGTCGATAACCTTCGACATCCTTGCCTTTGTGCTAGACCAGACTCCCCAAATTGTCCTTGATGCGCCGATGAACGCGTTGTTGGATGGTCCAATCTCGGATCTTCAATCGCGACTCGATGCCGCGAAAAAGCGATTCATGGAGGGCCTGGCGATCACAGACGGATTGGTAGATTCGATCGACTTCCCGACCGCTTCCGACATTCATAAGGTCGTTGACGGCGGACAGCTTCCACGATTGCCGGTGATGATGACAGCGACATTCCACGGTCATCTGAAGCCGGGAGTCCGTAAAGTCAGCTTCCACTTCCCCGAAGTGATGGGCACTGTCGTGCTCTCGACTGAATTCTCCTACTTTGAACCCATTTCCGAATCTGTTGAGCCGGGAGAGGTGAGCACAGCCCTAGAGATTCCAACTCAGGCGCAAGTGGACGCAGCCGCCGCCACGATGCGCCCCACCAAGTCTCATGCCGTTCCATCAACCAACCAAGTCTCAGAGGCACGGGCCCGCAAAGCGATCCAGAAGCAGTACGACCGCTGGTCGAAAGCATACATGGCCCACGACATCACCACCTTGGCATCCATCCTAAGTCCCGACTACACCCTCAAAACCGCCCAAGGGACGACGATCAAGCGTGCCGAGTACGACGTGATGCTCAAGCTCCGTAAACAGAAGCACAGCGATACCACTCTCTACAAAACCGAAATCGTGCGAATGACCCTCAAAGATCAAGTCGCCGCCATCTGGTCAAGAGAAACCACCACCGACCCTGGCCTCAACCAAAAGACCGGCAAAGCCGTCCCCGTCAGCTACCAGCACGACTACATTGACGTCTGGGTATTGAGCAAGGGGCAGTGGTTACTGCGCAGTACCGTGACTCAGAAAGAGCAACTGATTTCGCTTCCGAAAGGAAAGTAAAGCCTCGTGCCTGAGCCATATCGCCAAGCCGTGAATACTACCCACAACCACGTAGTTGGCGGTGATCGCACCGACGCAGCCGCAGAACGTAAGCACACCTAAACCGTAGCCACCAACCAGATCCGTAGTCGGCGGTTATCGTACCGACGCAGCGGCAGAACGCAAGCACACCTAAACCGTAACCACCAACCAGATCCGTAGTCGGCGGTGATCGTACCGACGCAGCAGCCGAACGTAAGCACACGTGAACCGTAGCCACCAACCAGATCCGTGGTCGGCGGTGATCGTACCGACGCAGCAGCAGAACGTAAGCACTCGCGAACCGCAGTCACCAACCAAATCCGTAGTCGGCGGTGATCGTACCGACGCAGCAGCCGACGAAAAGCACACCTAAACCGTAACCACCAACCAGATCCGTAGTCGGCGG